>DEML01000025.1 GCA_002359185.1 Planctomycetaceae bacterium UBA2671 | reverse complement strand
GGTTATGCAGGGACGACTAACTATCGGTTGCCGGCGCGGGATTACGTTTCTGGAACAACAGGCGGAAGTCGATGCGGAGAGGATCGGTATCCTGGGACACTCAATGGGGGGACGATTGACCTGCCTGGTCGCAGGCACGGACAAACGCGTCAAGGCAGCATCACCATCCGTTGGAGGCAGCGGATTTCTTCAGACTGACCTATGGGGATTACCGGGCTCGGCTCGGCGAGTGTCCGGAGATCTAAAGCTGTTTCAGAAGACATTGGCAGGGCAGGCATATTTATCGCGTATCGAGTGCCCAATCCTTTTTCTGAGTGCTACTAATGACTTCAACGCTCCGCTGGACTTCGTTGAACGTGGCATGGCTTTGGTTCCTCACGATCAGAAGCGGACCGTCTACGCTGTGCACCTGAATCATCGTTTTACACCCGAGGCTGACGTCAGTCGGCAACTCTGGTTTGATGCGCACCTCAATAGCCGTCTTGAGTTGCCTCAGACTCCAGAGACTGAGTTACTTCTCCAGCAAGAAGATGGAATCCCTATCTATCGAGTCAAGCCTGATGCTTCGCGTCCCATTGAACGCGTCGACATCTACTATGGTTACGAACGTGATCCGCGAAATCGCTTCTGGGCAGATGCCAATGCACAACAAATCGATAACGTGTGGGTAGCGAAATGCCCTGTCTTCGACAACCTGGAGCCGCTCTTCGTCCTGGCAAACGTGTCGTACCGCCTAACCTCAGGGGAACGACACGAGGGTGATCCAAAGACCTTCATTTTAAGCGTAACGGATGCCGCGTACCCAAACGATTTGAAGAAGGCGAACGTCAAAGTCACGGAAACGCAGAATCGTATGATTGACGATTTCCACCGCGGGTTCCACGACTGGTATACACTTCAGCTGAACAATCAGCACCATTGGTATTATGCCACTCGCAAACTGACCGATCCTCGCTGGTCTGGACCAGATGGCGGACGACTTATATTTGAGTTGACCACTACCAAGCCTGAAAACATGCTCGGAGTTCAAATCGATACCAATGCGTGGCGGGGATACTCTGGCTTCAAGCGGGTCACCTACACCGCCATCGTGCCCTTGGAGAGGGCAGGCAAACATAGCGTTCAACTTAGGGCGAGTGATTTCGTTGCAGAAGACGGTGCCACGCTCTCGGATTGGTATGGGATTACTGAACTCGCCTTCCGGCCAGCAGACAAAACGCTTCCCATAGATAATACGCTCGGCCAATGGCAAGGAGAAGTACCAAAGTTTGCCAGTCTCCGCTGGGAGGGAGGTAAACTGCTTATTAGTCCAAAGCCGTATCCCGAAGCGGGGGTGAACGCATCTGGTGAGAACGGACTGACTAATCCCGAGTTTCAGAAGGCAATCGAAAGGTCGCTCAAGCAATAGCTCAGTCGGTTGGGAATCGCCGATGAAATACTGAAAATGGATCAGAGTCATATGAAGTCTGCATCGCGACGATGAAAAAGACAGTTCGAGCATCAAGATCCGTATCATGTGTCGAGGGCTCAAGCGGTACATGATAAATGACTCACTAGTGGTCTGTCACAGTTTAATTTTAGGGTTGTGTGGCACTGGCTTCGCCAGAGCAAGTCGAGACTAAGTCTTGAGTTACGATGCACTGGCAAAGCCAGTGCCACCCTAATTTTTGAACATGACAAACCACTAGACCATTTTTAGATGGTTTCTGCAGTCGCTTGGACACCAAATGACCTAATATCGCTGTGTTTGCTCCTGCTGATCGCTGCAGTAAAATATTGAATATGATCTAGAAGTTTTAGAAAGTGGATTTGAGATTGTAAGGAGAACTTGGCAGGTGCGGTGCTCTATGGCAAATAAGAGGTATTTAGCATTCAAGTCACCGCCCAGATGTTCCATATCATCCCCAATACCAATAGTCCACGTAGAGTCCACGCGATGGTCCTTATCCAGTTCGTTGAAACCAAACGCTGCTGGATGTCGGCATCGAAGCCATTTGCTAGCTTTTCATGGCAGGGGACTTGAAGAAACGCTGTCGAAAGCCAGATTATCGCGAGCAGAATGACCCCGGACCACACTTGCCAACTCGCCACATCAGCCGGACGAAACCAGAACAGAAGCACGGCTGTGGCGATCTCAACAAGCATTGGAGGCATCACAACCCAAGTTGTCAGCGACATGTGCCGTTTCTCGTATGCCGAAAACTCTGCACGGCCAGTGGCAGCCAGCAATGGGTAATGCACGATCTGGACAAACCAAATCAGACCCGTCATGTAGAGCGTGGCTGCGACGTGTGCAAGAAATATCAAGCGGATTGTTATGTCGATGTTGTTCATTCCTCGTTCCGCTTTCTCAACGGAAAGTCACGCACAACAGTTGCTGGCTTTCAAGACTGATGGCATAGACAATACATTAACCTCAAAACCAATGCACGTATTTCCTTCACGAAGATCTGTGTTCGATGAGTTGCCTGATAAGTTGGTGCTCTATTAACACCCGACACGACGCTCAGTTCGCCCATAATGTTATTGGCCAGGACGTGGAGAGTCAGATGGGGACGCTTTCAGGAATCAGATGGTCACATAAGTCACCTACTCTTGCACAACCAACCTGTTCCATTACCTGTTGCAGTTGCTTCTTGAGCATTTCAAAAGTGTGATGACCACCGTATCTGCCGAGGGCACACACGCCAAACATTGGAGTGCGTCCCATGAACGCAAAGTCAGCCCCACATGCCAGGCTCGCTGCGATATCAGCTCCCGAGTACATTCCACCATCGATCATCATTTTCAACTTGCTGCCGAACTCCGATGCGAGCTTATACAAAGGAACGATGGTTGATTGCCCTCGATCAAGCTGTCGACCACCGTGATTGGAAACGATCAATCCCTCCAATCCATGTTTGACGGCGATCTCGGCGTCATCTGGATTGACGATTCCTTTCACGATTAAATTGCCCTGCCACTTTTCACGGATTTGTGCGATCTTGGCTTCAGTTAGTCGCCCCGAAAAGGTCTTGTTCATAAACAAGCCCAGGTGCTTCATGTTTAGACCTTTGGGAATATAGGGTTTCATCGTTTGAAACTCAGGCTTGCCGGCGATTAATTGCCCCGTTGCCCAAGTTGGACTCATGAACATCTGGACGATATTACGAGGAGTCATCCTCGGAGGAATCGAAAGGCCATTTCGGATCTCTTTGGGACGATAAGCGAAGGTTGGTGTATCTGCTAGAATCACCAGTGTGCGGCAGCCCGCCTCCCATGCTCTTTCCAGCAGTTTGTCGCGCAGTATGTCCTCTGCTGGATGGTACAGCTGGAACCAGAACTTGCCGTTGGTGATCTTTCCGATTTCTTCAATGCTGGCGGTACTGACAGTGGACAGCGTGAATGGGATATTGTGATCGACAGCAGCCTGCGCCAGATACTCGCAAGCCTTGGGCCACATCAGCCCTTGTAACCCCACGGGCGCGACCCCAAATGGCGCGTCATACGTTTCTCCGAACAGCTCGGTTCTTTGAATGGCTCCGTCGAAATCGCGCAGATACCAAGGTTTGAGCTGCACTTTTCGAATATCGCTAATGTTCCGCGCCAAGTTGATCTCCGTAAAACACCCGGCTGTGAGATAATCGTAGGCAAAAGCTGGCATCCGCGATCTGGCTCTTGCTCGCAAATGTTCGACAGAAGGATATTCGGAATTGAAGTGAGATTGCATGGAGTTGACGCGACTTTATAAAAATATTGCAAGGAATTGCAGGTAACCATACGTGACATAGCCCTCGCATTACTTCACATCGTAATCAACTAAGGTGCGAGACTGTAGCGTAACAAAATAGTCTAGGCAGCCTTTACAAGTAGACCACTGTACTCTTGCTACTCTTCAGGAGAAGTCGGCACGATCGTTTTTTCCAGAAGATAAAATACGAGTGCTTGGAAAAGTTTATTGTGTTTGGAAAGCAGTAATCTGGATCATCTGTATGATTAGTTTGAGGATTATTATAGCAGGCATCGATCAAGCAATGTCTCGAACGTAAGTGATCGCAGTGATTAACAGGGCAACTACCAACTACACGAAACTCAAAGCATCATCCTCGACCGCGACCTTTATCGAATCTTTATTGATTTATGGGCATTGAAAGTGATCAACTCTGTGGCGATAAGCCTTTAGTTTTCAGTAGGAGTGCGTTTGGGAGTGAAAGTTCGGGGGGCATATGCTCGCAACTCCGCTAGCGTCTCAGCATGATTAGTGTCTTGAGCAAGATTCTTCCACTCATGTGGGTCAGATTGAATGTCATAGAGTTCCTCATCACCGTTGGCATAATGGATGAGTCGCCAACGATCTCCACTGACGGCGTAACTGCCAGGATCTGCGAGGTATGTGATGGAAACGTGAGGCCATTCGGACTTGGGATCGCGCAACAAGGGAACCAGAGTGGGACCGTCATGCTCAGACTCCGCGGGTAGGCCACAAAGCTCCAGCAACGTCGGAAACAGGCTTAGCAAGTTGACGGGCCGCGAACAGATTGCAGGCATAGTGCCAGCAGGAAGCCCTGGACATCCCCTGGGAACAGTGATGATGAGAGGGACCCGTGTGCACACGCGCCAGCCTGTGAACTTTTGCCAGTGTTGTTTCTCGCCCAGATGCCATCCGTGATCCGACCAGAGCACGACTATCGTGTTGTTGGCATGTGGGCTCTCATCGAGAGCCTGGAGCACCTTTCCAAGCATCGCGTCTGCAAAGTGAATCGAAGCCAGGTAACTCTGGATCGCCTGATTCCACTGGCCATGGTTCTGTATGTGAGCAAAGTAACGGTTTGGACCTCGGCGTTTGCCTTCAGGAGGAAGGTCTTCTAAATCGTCTTCCTTGTAACCCTTGGGAAGTTGGATTGAATCCAACGGAAAAGGTTCAAAATACTTCTTGGGTACGAACCAGGGCTCATGCGGGCGGTAGATACCACATGCCAGGAAGAAAGGCTCATTTCGCTGATCGGCAAGTTGCCTGGAGACCCATTCTGCGACGAGATAGTCGCCCCCGTATTCTTCGTCAGTTGCATCGAGCGGTCCCCAGTCGGTCTCCACATATTGCCACGGTCCGCCCCGCGGGAGGTTTAACGGGCGATTTTCTGGGTAAAGGGTACGTGGAAAGGGGTTCTCCAACTTCGCTTCGGGAAAATAATCGTCCCAGGACGGTGCATCGATGAAGTAGTGTAACAGCTTACCGGATCCGGCAGAATGATACCCGTGACGAGAGAACGTTCGGGGCATGATCTCCGCATCGGGAAGGACTTCTCGCATCTTCTGACGGTTATCATACAAGCCGCTACGATGCGGCGAACGCCCCGTGAGGATAGCTGTTCGAGACGGGTTGCAGGCTGGAGCTGCGCAATGGGCGTTTGAAAACAATACGCCTGTTTTGGCCAGGCGATTCAGATTTGGTGTCAGTGACTGAGGGTGACCTCCCAGGCAGCCGACCCAGTCATTGAGATCATCCATGGCGATGAAAAGGACATTAGGAGACTGATTCTCAGCGGCAAAGGCTGCCGTTGGGATAATACATACGACCAAAATCAGGAAGTGACAAATCATGGCGATCTCCAGGATGAAAGGAGTAAGTCAGCATATTAACCAGGTTAACATTCAACTGCACGCGATCTGATGCTTCTGTATCATCCATCTATATCGCTCCCACATCTCCTCTTAGTTAGAATCCAGGAATCATTGGGGGAGCGAGTATTTATTGATTATCCCCACATGCTGTTGCCAATGCCTCAAAATGTCGACCCAGTTCCTCGACGCGATACCGCTCACTATTCGCGAGATTGACCGTCTGAGACTATCCTGATCGTCATTCTATAATCGAGCCTGTAGTTATCGTATTCCTGCAGCGACGTAGTGTTGAGCGTGGGCAACTCCAACGCATACTCGGCGATCTTCTCCAGTTCGGCAATGTGGTCTGGTTCTGTAGCGGCAATGTCCTGAGGAATCATCAGTGCATCTGCAACAGTCAGTGTGTATTTCATTGTCATTGCTGTTGAGTGTCGATTCTTATGATTCGAGAGATTTCACTCCTTGACCTGTAACCCAGCCAGCGGGATAATCGCCATTTCGGCACTGTTGAGGTTACCGCGTCGGCCTCCATTATTCGAGTATCCCACATAGAGATGACTTGCATGCTCGATCGCGCACGGATAAGAAAGACTGAGGTTGTCTGCCGACTCCCCAGGTTTTTCGGGATGCCGAGAGCGGCGGATCACGAACACTTTGCGAAAAATGTTTTCACCGGGAGCCGTCACGGCGATCGTCAAAGGAGTCCGTTTCCCGCCGTTGTTATTGGCCGTGGTGCAGATCAGAAAGTGTTGCCCATTGCTGAGAGTGCTAGCGGCTGGCTTGGAGGTGGCCATGGGGAGATTACTGATACGTGACGGAGTCCATGTCCGCCCGTAGTCCTGACTCTCAGCGAGTAATGCCGACGCCTCGCCTCCGTAGCGGGCGATATTAAAAATGCGTGCTCCCTCAGTGAAGATTGCCGATTCGCCCCACATCCGTTCGATGCCTTCACCGGTCGGAATCTCGACGTAATCCCACTTCGTGAAATCGTCTCCGTGGCTGATCGCGACCGCGGCTGGAAACACACTCTCATTGGAATATGGTCCCGCTGAAATGCCGGGCAATACCCAGTTGCCATTGTCCATCAGCACCGGCTGGTTCATTGGCCAGAATCCATTCTCGACGACAATGCCGTGCTTGATCCATTCGCCCGTGTGTTCATCGAGTGAGTAAGCCCGCGTATGGATATTTTTCATTTTGTCGTAGTAGGCACCATGGAAGGCCCACAGATTGCCAGCGTGCGAAAGAAAGACGCCATGGCTCACAGCAAGATTCTCATCTCCGCCTTCATCAATCACACGCAATTCGCTCCAGGTTTGGCCATGATCGTCACTGACCCGGTAATGGGCTTCTTCAGTGACCGTATTCTCAGCCCCCTTGTTGTGCCCGATCGACGCATAGAGCTTGCCTTTGTGCCAGCCGAGTCCGACGCCGTGCAGAAACGTGTAACCATCGGCTTGCTGGTCCCATTTCTTAATCACGCGAAACGTGACATCTTCCAATGTGGGAATTTCGGTAGCAAGAGGAAGATTCTGAGCTTTGTCCCAAAGCGGAAACGGTTTGGCGTAACCAGGGATCGGTTGCATTGCCTCTACTGGCGTGTAGAGCGCCTCCATGTCCAGCGATTTCAATGCGCGATGAAAGAGCCTCACGTCATCCAATGCGCCTTGAAAGGTTTGCCGGATGCGGCCGTTGTCATCCACGCCGCCAAAAGTCAGAGGGGCTTTGGTCTGAGGGATTGGGCGAGTGAGTTCAACGGTGCCCATGAGCTTGCCGTTCAACCACAGTTCAGCTTTGTCGGCCCCGATCACAACGCCCACCTGATGCCAGTGCCCCGGTTTCAATTTCGCATCCGCATGCGCCGTTTTCCAACCGTCTTGATGGACATAGAGTCGCAACTTCTGATCGCGATCAACCATCACGCCCCACTCGCGTTCGTTTAAGGCGTAACGGTTCTTAGCCGCGATCATCTGTTGACCACGATTGAGGTTGTAGGGATTGAACCAAACAGTCAAGGTGAACTGCTTCTGGCTATTGGGAACTGCTGCGGAGTCCTTCACTTCAAGCAACGATTTGCCCTTGAGAACGAGGCATTGTTTGTGAACTCCAGTCGCTTCACTCACCGAGCCACCTTTCTGCCTAAGTTGAACTGGGGAAGCGGTATCGAGCGGCCAGGTCTGATCGGGCTTTGGAAGGTTCAGGCTCGCAATCAAGAGCAATACGATTTGTGTTGTTTGAGATAAGATGCCCAATCTTGTGTTCTCCAATCAAGACATGCTTCATGGTCTGTGACAGCGATTCAATCAATCAGTTTGAGGAAGGCGTTACGTTAGAAAAATCCCAGTTCTTGCTTCCGCCTTCCGTATCTTGAAACTGTAGCGATTGCACATCCACCGGGGTTTGTTGAGCAGGTAAGTAAAGTCTGACGATTTGGGGCTGACCTTTAATCGGCAGGTCGACTTGAATCGTGCTCCAGATACTGTTGGCAGGCAGGTTGAAAGTTGTGCTCCGTTCTGCTTCAGAGAAGTTGTCGTCGTCTTTTCGTTTCCACATTACCCGGCCTTCACCACCTGCAGGGGTGCGCGCGGTGATCAGCAGCTTCACAGGACCGCTCAACTTCACCTGGCTGGTGCCCAGGAATGGCTGCCGACCTGTGCTGACTATGCGAATCGCTCCGTCCAGGTTAACCACGTCACAGTCGCGTGGAACCAATCCGGCAGTCGGGTCCAGAGCTTTTCGATACGCCGGGTTCGGCTGAGGGGAGAGCGCACCAGTCTCTACTACGAACTGATCAATGAGTCTGTCGAGCGCCTGTACACGCTCCGGCATCTGTCTGGCCAGATTTTTTGTCTCACCGATGTCCGCTTTCAGATTGTATAACTCCCGTACGTCCGGGTAGCTCGGATGCGGTTCAAAACGACGGATCAGCTTCCAGTCCCCCTGACGAACCGAGACGGCCGGAATCAGGTGTGGAAACCAGGTGAAATAGGCTTCGCGGTTGATTCTGCCCGTTTGTTCCAGAACAGGCAGCAGCGATTCCCCATCAATAATGTGGGCTGCTGGCGCATTCAGGCCGGTCGCATCCAGAATGGTGGGATACAGGTCTATCGGGCCCACAATCGCATCGCTGATCGTTCCCGGTTCAATACGCCCCGGCCACCGCACCATCAACGGAACACGTTGCCCTCCTTCGTAAATCCGTCCCTTTCCTTCACGCAATGGTGAGTTATTGGTCGGCGGTTCTCCCCCAGCCCACTTTCGCCAATCCTGAATGGACTCATACTGAGGATGTCCCGGTTTGACTTTGTCGATTTTTGCATCGTCATACGTCCGGCTATGTACGTTGCCACCGTTGTCTGAGTAAAAAATGAACAACGTGTTCTTCGCAAGACCCAACTCATCGAGTCGATCCAGTAACCGCCCGAGGCTTTCGTCGACGCTTTTGAGCATCGAGGCCATGATTGGATTCCGCTGCTCGTCCCGTGGATCATCTTTCTCGGCAAAGCGTCGTGTGTATTCTTCCTTATGCCCCCAGGGACCGTGGACTCCATAGTGCCAGAAGTTGAGAAAAAATGGCTCATTTCGATTGGCTTCGACGAACTTAATCGCTTCGTCCGTCAACCGATCGGTGATGTATTCACCCTGTGGACCATCCGTGATGGTGCCCACATGATGCCGCCCGGAAGCCTTGCCATTGGCATGAACACCATAGGGCGAAAAATAACTGGGTGGGCCGGGACTGGGTTGGGCGTGAAAGGCGACATCGAATCCATGCCGCTCTGGCCAATGCTCCTGACTCAATCCCAAATGCCATTTCCCGATGTGTGCCGTGCGATAACCGGCGTCATGTAGCACTTCAGGTAGAGTGACAAGATCGAGGTCGAGATAGTTTTTACTGGCTGCATAGATGAATCGTTTGCTGGGCGGCGCGATGGCCGGGTAGGGGGAGCTTTCTGGAGGTTCGGCTGGCTGATGTCCACTGGCGGACGTCACTCCGTGACGAGACGAATACTGTCCACTCAAGATTGACGCCCGCGTCGGTGAGCAGAGCGGAACTGCATACGCATCCGTAAAACGCATCGATTGCATCGCGAGCCGCTGCATGTTCGGTGTATCGTAATATTGCGAGCCATAAGGGGAGCTATCCATCCAGCCCATATCATCCACTAAGAACAGAACAATGTTGGGTCTGGCAGAGGCAATGGATTCGTCGGCCATTAAGCATGAAAATGGCAAGCATAGTAATCCCACCAGGATAAATCCGAACGCGTGATATTTCATATCAGACTCGCTTTTGATTAGGGATTGATCGCCTTGAGAATCGATTCGGCGACCTGTTGACCAAGAAACTCATAGCCTTCAGCATTGAAATGAACATCATTCGGATTCTGCATCTGCTTGAGATGAGGTGTGACTGCCGAAAACAGATCATCTGTAGCCACAGCATTTTGCTCCATAATCCGGGCGGCTGCTTCATTTCGCTCGACGATTGAAATCGCTTTCTGATTTTTCGTTTTGTCATCCGGTATCGGTGTCGTGCTCGCCCAGATCAGCTTGGCCTTTGTGTTTTTAAGCCGATTGACAAGCTGTTCGAGCCGCTTGCTGTAATCATCGACCGAGGTGTTTCGATCGTGGATACCAAAGTTGAAGTGAATAACGTCCCAGTCCCCATTGCCCAGCCAGACGTCGATCTTTTTTAAGCCCAGTGATGTGGGGCCGCAATTGGCTGGGGCACGATGCACGTTGGCTTTGCCAGCCAATGCCTTTCGCACACTTTGGGTATATCCACGCGAGACAGAATCGCCAATCAGCAGGACGCGGGGAAGGTCGGGGGCATCATTGATGTAGTCCCAGGCATTGGAATGACCAGCGACTTTCTGTCGTTTGTGAATCGGCAGGTAGAAGCTCCCCAGATTTTCCTGGAGCACGCCTTCCCAGTCCTGCTCAGCTGGAGAAAGGGTCTTAATGAGGGCATCGTACTCTTCATTCACTTGCAGAGCAGCAGCGGCTTCCTGAGCGGCGGCTGCCTTCGCATTCGTTGGTTCAGCTTGCACGGTAGTGCATGAAATCAGAACTAGAAACATCAATAGTATTTTCATAGGAATGATTCCGGTTTTGGAGTGAGTGCCTGTGAGCCAAGCTGATTTTTCAAGTTTCGCCCGCGTTGTCGAAAGTCTTAGCCAAACCTGTTTGCGGGCGAAGATCAATCATAGGTTTTGGGTCAAACTCGATTCTATCGGCTCCCTTAATTTTTTGCAAAAACTCCTCAACGGACAGCGAGAAGCCTTTTAAAACAACGATAAGGTTTCAGCCGGATTTGAAAGTTTCACGGAACCATTCTCTATGTCGTCTTATTCGATCACATAGTCTTTCAATCCCAATGATTTGAAACAATGTCGGGCGGATTGAATGAGATATTCTCAATAGTGCATTTTAATTGTGAACCATCACCAGCACAATATTTGGGCGATCCCCCTCGGCAGCCATGATGTTTGAGCAGAAAATCAATCCAATCAGTTGGCTGAGCGGAATCAAAACCTGTATCACACTCTGCATTTTATTTTCCAGTTTTTGCAAAGATTATTATTTTCTTAATGGTAGACCATTCACCGTGGTTCGTCACCCCACACAGTGTAACGCCAGCGGTGAGTGCAGATACGGTTTCTACTATTATTTGGGTCACGAGAACCGCAGCAGTCGTCGAAATCGTCTGAAGTACTAAAATCTTCTGGTTTCGTTACAGGAGAGCTTAAATGACGATTGAACGTATTACGCCTGACCCAGGTCAGGAATCAGTCTGGGACTATCCTCGACCACCAAAGTCTGAAGCCTGCTCTCATCTCATCAAAATTATTCTTGATGGCGAGGTCATCGCTGAAAGCGAACAGACAAAGCGCGTCCTGGAAACGAGCCATCCTCCGGTTTACTACATTCCGACCGAAGATATCTGCATGGATTTTCTCGAGCCGACGCAGGGACAATCCTGGTGCGAATGGAAAGGGAAAGCCCGATACTTTGATGTCGTATTGAGAGAGCGGAGGATTGAAAAAGCGGCCTGGTCGTATCCAACTCCGACGCCAATCTTTGAGGCTATTCGTGACCACCTCGCATTTTATCCTCATCTGATGGATGCCTGTTTCGTTGGCGATGAACAGGTGCAATCACAGGCTGGAGGATTCTATGGCGGCTGGATTACCAGCAAGATAGTCGGTCCGTTCAAGGGTGAACCCGGAACTCAGGGATGGTAGAAATCCAATATGAAATCAATGCCACCACGAGTATTTAATATGACGTCTACAGAGAGCAGGCTATCTGTTGGCTTTGAGCAGTTGGATCATTCCGTTGCCTAGAGCTTCGCCGACGAGCATATAAGTCTCTGCGTTTTGATTGTAATGAAAGCCTTGATTTTTTGGCGACACGTCCGGTTCACGCCAGAAGTCGCGGGTCTCGACACTCAATACATTTCCTTTGAACTCCGGATATTTGCCTCTATCGCCGCTGACTGCGAGTTGGGCTTCGGCTACTTTTTTGTGTGGTCCCTCCATATTCCACCCGTCGAATCCGATTGTTGCAATGACAAATGGGGCGTTTGGTGTATCGAACCCTTTTCTCAGCGTCTTGATAAAGTGCACCAGGTTCTGCTCATACCGTCTCGCGTAAGGCTCTCCGCCATCTTTATGACCTTGCCACCAGACGAATCCGGCGATCTCGTAGCCTCGGCTCTTCCAGTGCGGGAACTCTTTATCGAAGTTATTGAGTACATCGTGAGTTGCGGTGAAGCAGTCATCATACTGTTTTCCAGCATACCAGTTGATTGGCTCAGGTTTTGTGCCTATCTCCCATCTAGCTGGCGAATCCTTGTATCCGGCGTAAATGTATCCTTCGTGCTCGAAACGCTCGCTGTCTGGCGGAAGATAATCCCAGCCCAACGATCGATTTCCCTGTGAGGCCTTGAGGATTAGGACTGGCTCATCGTGGTGATCGCCGACGATGTGCCCAAAACCGAGTTCCGGGCCGATGTTGTTATTGCTTGCACCGCAGCCAATGCTGAGCGACTTGTTTGCGGTCGCGGTCACCACGCCTTTGTACCATACGTCATCACGTGCAATCCAGTTGCCTGGCTTGTCGACCAAGTACGGAAACTTGCCATCCTGCTTCACTACGGTCTCGAGAGTTCCTGGAATGTCGACGCGAGCGATCCAGCCCAGCCCATTTGCATGATCTGTGAAATAAGTGATCTTGAACGGAACCTTCTTGCCCTCAACGAGCTTGATATGCTTGTGAACGGCATCTTTGCCTGGTTCTCGACGATAGACTTCCTGCCCATCGACCTCCATCATGTTGTGAGTTGATTCTCCATAGCCGGGGCGAAACTCGTAGACGCCCGTTGTCTTAATCTGAATGAATCCACGCACAATCTGTGTTCCACCACCGGGGTAGGGCGAAGGTTTGTTGCCGCCGAAGACTTCCAGTTGGACTGTGTTCATTGGCTCGATCTTGTCGTAGTCGGTATTTGAATCGTACTTTCCGGAATACACAGACAAGATCGGATTGGAGAACTCAGAGCCCCAACGACTGCCACCGCCAGTGACTTGGCCAATGCCGACCATGTTCGATTGACCGGAGAGAATGTAGACCTTGACCGGCTTGTCCGCAGCTGGGGTTGGCAACGTCAGTAACGACAGTGTCAAAACAAACGAAAGCGTAAATACGAAAGAACTTCGTATCGTCGACATGATGACATCTTTCGGAATGATTTGTTTAACAGGGGGCCTAGTGAAGAAAATACACCGAACAGAAGACATTGTAACAAGAGAATGATGACAACTCAGCAACAAGCTGGGCAAACCTTGTCTATCAAAGATTCAATCGCCAGATCGTGAAGTTCAGCACACTCGTAAACCGTTGAATCAGCGAGCATGAAAACAAATCTGTTACCGAAGGCCTCGCCAAACCTGAATGGTCTCTATGAGCGGCTAATTGAGATGATCAAGCTTGAGTGACAGAATTAGTTTATCGTGTTCGGAAAGAAGCATATTGATTATCTGACGGAAGAATTCAGCAGTGTTATAATATAAAGCGATCACTTATGGAACGGGACCACATGCCACCGATTCGAGAGGCTCCTGAAGAAGTGGCCACAATTTCGATTGATCAGGTTAAAGTCTAGAAATACGTTGGGGAATGATTAAATTGTTTGAGCGGAAGGTGGCCTAAGAAGTCAGTCCATAACATTCGCCAAATTCTGATCTTCCAATTCCCTCACACTTCAACGCTCGCTCATCGCTTCATGTAAGCGAAATATTCGGAGCCTTAGCCTTCAACCTTGGACTGGTAAATCTCACTGACTTTGGTATTGTCTGGTTATCGTATTTTGGGTCACAGTTTACATTCGTTGTGCAGAAGGATCGAATCGATTTTCAAATATCGGAATTCACGACAAATCGATCAATCCCACCTTTGCTCGCTCCATTGTGCTTATCCTCATTCCATGGAAATATCACCGTGAGAATTATAACTGCTCTCCTCAGCACTCCTGATCACTTTGAGATTCACAGTTCGGCCTGGCTTCGATCTTCCATTGGAATGATACTCGCTTTGGGCTCTTTGTTTTTGAGCGAACCGGCTGCCGCAGCCAAATCGCCACAGAGTCGTCCGAATGTCGTGTTCGTCATGACGGATAATCATGGAGCCTGGACACTCGGTTGCTATGGCAATCCTGATATTCGCACACCGCATATCGATCGCATGGCTGAAGAGGGAACACTGTTCACACAGGCGTATTCTTCGAATCCCGTTTGTTCGCCGACAAGAGCGACTTACCTCACGGGATTGATGCCATCGCAACATGGCGTACATTGTTTTTTGACCGGAGGTGGATTGCAGACAGGACCGGATGCCCGTTGCACTCTTGATGAATTGACTTCGTTGCCGGAGATTCTCAAAAAGAATGGTTATTCCTGTGGACTGGTTGGAAAATGGCATCTTGGCGGAAATCTTCATCCTCAAGAAGGCTTTGAGGATTACTGGATCACGATGCCCCATGGAGGCACGAGTACTTTTTATGATGCAGACATCATTGAAAACGGTCAGATTCGAAAAGAACCAGAGTATCTGACAGACTTCTGGACTCGCCATGCAGTGAAATTTATCGATCAAAATGCCAAAACGGAAAAGCCCTTTTTTCTGTTCCTTTCGTACAACGGTCCCTATGCTTTGAGTCGACTGCTGTTGAGAGAGGGCAAGAATCGACATGCCGACTATTACGCCGACAAGCCTTTGGAATCATTCCCTCGTTTACCCGCGCATCCCTGGCAAAAGTACAATCTGGACTATCATAATAATCCCATTTCCATTCGGCGTGTCGCAACGGAAGTGAGTGGTGTTGATGATGGTGTCGGCACTGTCCTGCAGTCACTCAAAGATCATGGAATTGATGAGAACACTGTTGTCATCTTTGTTGCTGACCAGGGTTGGGCAGGCGGACAGGGCGGCTACTTTGGCATGGGCGATCACACGCGGCCCGTCACTGCTGACGATGAAATGATGAGGATTCCGATGATCTGGCGTCATCCGGGAAGCATCACTTCCTCCGCTGTTTCCAACGTGATGGTGACGAATTACGACTTCCTCCCAACACTGCTCTCCTATCTGAACCTGTCGGATCAATCCCCGGTCGAGCATAAACTCCCTGGCAAAGATTTTTCAGCGGAATTGAAAGTTGCGAATTCACAGACCGCGGGCGAAGAAGCCGTTTACTATGAATTTGAAAGTTTGCGTTCGGTGCGGACGAAAAAATGGAAGTATGTGCATCGGCATCCTAATGGGCCGCATGAGTTGTATGACATGGTGAATGATCCCGATGAATTTACGAATCTGGTCAGTGATCCAAAAACCGCTGAAATTAAACGATTT
The DNA here is from genome assembly GCA_002359185.1 of Planctomycetaceae bacterium UBA2671. Lineage (GTDB taxonomy): Bacteria > Planctomycetota > Planctomycetia > Planctomycetales > Planctomycetaceae > Rubinisphaera. Next base: position 13,525 of record DEML01000025.1, on the reverse strand, counting down.
CTTGAGCAGCAACTCGATTCCTATTTTCAGAAATATTCGATCCCCAAATACAATATGTGGCAGGGAGGGACTTCTCAGGCCCGTGTCTATGTGGGCATTGATGAAGAAACCGCTCAAGTTGAAGCAATCCAACCACCTCCACTAACAGAGGGATTCGAGCCGCAGAAGTTGCAGGTTCCCTCGGGATTTACCGTCGAACTCGCGGCAGGTCCGCCACTGGTTCAGCATCCGACATTTGCAACTTTCGATGATCAGGGACGGCTGTTTGTTTGCGAAAATGCTGGCGTCAATATGACGGCTGAAGAGTTAGAAGACAAATTACCGAACTCGATCCGACTGCTCGAAGATCTCGACCAGGATGGAAAATTCGACCGCAGCACAGTCTTCGCGGACAAGATGACCTTTCCGATGGGTGGAGCATGGCATGATGGTGCCTTGTATGTCGCTTCTCCTCCCTACATCTGGAGATTGGAAGACACTGACAACGACGGCGTTGCGGATCGTCGTGACCAACTCGTCAGTCAATTCGGCTATAATGGCAATGCCGCCAGCATTCATGGTTGTGTCTCTGGCCCTGATGGGCGTTTGTATTGGTGTGATGGCTACCACGGACATCAATTCAAAGATGAAACTGGCAAAGTCGTCAGTGAACGCAAAGGATCTTACATTTTTTCGTGTCGGCCGGATGGTTCGGACGTGCGTATCCACTGCGGTGGAGGAATGGATAACCCCGTCGAAGTCGACTTCACCACCGAGGGGGAGATGCTGGGGACGGTCAATATTATGTATACTCGTCCGCGAGTCGATTGTCTCGTTCATTGGTTGCATGGGGGAGCCTATCCACATCGTGAACAGGTCCTGCAGGAACTGAAATCGACCGGGGATTTCCTGGGACCCGTTCATCGGTTTGGTCATGTAGCCATTTCAGGGCTGACTCGCTATCGATCAGGAACGATGGACTACCGCTGGCGCGATCAGTTTTTTGCCGCACAATTCAATGTTGGCAAAGTCGTTCGTATTGCACTGGAACGCGAAGGCTCGACGTTTCGAGCGGAGCAACGTGAGTTTCTCACATCGACCGATATGGAATTCCACCCGACCGATGTCGCCGAGGATGCCGATGGAAGTTTGTTAGTTGTCGATACTGGTGGTTGGTTTTATCGGGGATGCCCAACCTCACAATTTCCCAAGCCAGACATTCTAGGAGGAATCTATCGTATCAAACGGACAGGCATGACCACTCAAGTAGACCCGCGGGGATTGCTGATTGCATGGGATCGTCTCTCTCTGGCAGAAGTAATCAAGCTGTTTGCTGATACACGTTATTCCGTACGGGAGCGTGCAATCGCGGAATGTGTCAAACTCGGGGAATCCAGTCTGGACTCACTCGCCCGAGTGCTGCAATCTGGGGATATCTGGCCGCGTCAATGCGCGATCCAGGCGTTGACGGCTCTTGTTCCCGATCATCCTCAAGCGTATCCGGCAATTCGAGCGGCTCTTCAAGATCGCGATGCCTCAATTCGGCATTCCGCCTGTCGTGCCTTGGCCATCTACCCAGATGAGGCGGCCTTGGAGCAACTCACGGAACGACTCAAAGATGATCAGCCACATGTCCGCAGAGTCGCAGCCCGCGCACTGGGTGCAATGAAAAATATTAAGGCGGTCGATTATTTGTTTCAAGCTTTGACTCCGGAAATGGATCGCGCTTTTGAACATGCTGTCATTTACGCTCTCATTGAAATCAACGATCAGACTGCGACACGAACGGGACTGGAAGCAGACTCGCCACAGATTCGCAAAGTCGCGTTAATTGCATTGGATCAAATGGATGCTGGGGATCTGACGAGTGATGAGGTGGTCCGTGAAATCGCTTCCAACAATGAAGACTTGCAACGAGCAGCAATCCAAATTTATGTACGTCATGCCTCGTGGACCAGTCAATCTCTTTCTGTGATTGAACACCTGCTCGATCAACAGGGGGAAGCTACAGAATCATCCTCTGTACTCCGCGAATTGCTGGTGAGATCGATTAATCAGCCAGATGTTGCAGTGCTTGTTGGCAATCGACTCTCTGCCCCGCTCATCTCTGCAAAATTGCAATCGCTGTTGTTGGAAGTTATTGCATCAGGACAAAATGTACGCATCCATGAAACCTGGATTTCCCCGCTTGAAAGACTCCTGGCCAGCTCCGACGCAACGGTCTTAACAGCGACGATTTCGGCAGTGGCACGTTTGAATGAGAAACAATTCCAACAGCGTTTGACTGAGATTGGCGAAGATGTTTCGCTTCCGATTCTGGTCCGGGTCTCGGCCTTGGAGGCGGCGACCAATAGTCAGAGTCAACTGTCGGATCACTCGTTCGACTTATTGCTCGACGTCGTTCAGGAGAGTCCGAAAGATGCCTATCTGGCGGCTCAGCGTATCGGCTCTGCGGCATTAACCAGTGAGCAGTTACTGCGTGTTGCGAAATTGATTCAAAGAGCAAGCCCAACGGCTCTGCCAGAGTTGATTCGTGCGTTCGCTCGATTGAAAGATGTCGATGTGGCCACGGCATTTCTGCAGGCGATGAACTCTGCTTCAAGTCTGGATACGATTTCTGCTGTCCAGTTTTCGGAAGTTATCAAAAGCTACCCTTCAGAAACGCTCCCCAACGCAAATGCCTTGCTGGCAAAACTCAAGCAGCGAGAGGCGATGCATGTCGAAAAGGTCGAGGCTTTCCTGCCTTATCTCAACGAAGGTTCTGCTGAACGAGGGAAGGATGTCTTTTTCGGAAAAAAGTCCAACTGCGCGACCTGCCATCAGGTTGGAGGTCAGGGGAAAAAAATAGGTCCCGATTTAACGACGATCGGAGCCAGCCGTACGTCGCGCGATTTGCTGGAGTCGATCGTGTTTCCCTCCGCGACGCTAGTCCGCGACTACGAACCATTCAGTATTCTTATAGAGGATGGGAAAGTATTGAATGGAATCGTTGTCCGGGAAACCGTTGACACGATTTATATCCAGCAGAAAGAGGGAGAGCCAGTTGCAGTCCAGCGGGATGAAATTGAATTGCTGTCCCCTTCGACGGTTTCAATAATGCCAAATGGACTTGATCGAGTATTAAGTCAGACAGAACTGGCAGATCTTATCGCCTACTTGCAAAGTTTGAAATCAGGAGAGCCAGCCCATGCCACTCGATGATTCTTTCTATAGCCGTCGTCAAATTTTAAAGGGCTCGCTGGCTGCGTCATTTATTGCCTCAGCTGCGACTGCAAAGGCAGCGTCTGGAGTGAGTGATTCTCCGGTCGCTCAAGAGAACAGCAAACCGGGAGACCGTGACTGGCAGTTAACTCGAGTTCGCATCAATTCGGGACAATATCGGACTTCGCTCATCGAAGGGTATTGCTCTGATCAGTCGATTTCTACGGGGGAGAAACTTTCGATTTTCGTCAGCACCGATCCCGCGCGAATGTTTACTCTCGATATCTATCGTATGGGGTATTACAACGGAGCCGGGGCGCGAAAAATGGCCAGCTATGGACCGTTACGTGGTGCTCCGCAACCAGTCCCCGAAATGGGCGAGGCTCCCGCTCGGCTACGTGAATGTCAATGGGCACCGAGTGTCGAGTTCTCAATTCCGTCAGACTGGTTGAGTGGAGTATATCTCGGGAAACTGACAACGATTCCGGAATCGAAATCGGATCCGTACTGGCAAAGCTATGTGATTTTTATCGTTCGTGATCAGCGACCTGCCCAAATTCTGTTTCAATGCAGCGATAACACCTGGCAGGCGTATAATCGCTGGCCAGTTAATGAATCGCTGTATACACATCCTGACGGAGCCCACGCGCCGGACGTTGCGGTCAGTTTTGATCGTCCGTATGGAAAATACAACCAAATATTCGATCACCCTCTTTCGGTCGGTTCCGGCGAGTTCCTGCTCTGGGAATATCCGCTCTGTTACTGGTTGGAACAACACGGTTACGATGTGACCTATGGATCAAATCGCGATACTGTCGATCCCGCCTTCATTACCCGTTGCCAGAATTTCATCAGCGTCGGACATGATGAATATTGGGATATTGCTCAATACCATGCTGCAGAACAGGCCATTGATGCAGGTGTGAATTATCTTTGGCTGTGCGGCAATTCGGTCTTTATCGTTTCGCCTTTTGAAGCAAGCTCGCGGGGTGTCCCGCAGAGGATCATTTCAAGAGCCGGTTGCTATGGACAGCTCCGCGATGATGAAATTCAATCATATGCCTCGTTGTTCGCAGGGCTGACGGACAAAGCTCCAGACGAACGCAAGATCATTGGAGCACGCAGCGTGGTTCCGTTTAATGGAGGCGGAGACTGGACCTGCGTCAATCCCCAACATTGGTTATTCGCAAATACCGGAATGAAACAGGGGGATTCCATTCCAGGTTTGGTCGGCTGGGAACATCATGGAGAACCAGATCTGGAACGAGATGGGCTCGAAGTCCTGGCGGAGGGATCGATCTGGTCAGGCGGGGTACGAGAAGGACGTTACGCTGCAACGATTTTCCCCGGCCCCAAAGGAAACTTCGTTTTCAATGCCGCCACAATTTTCTGGGCACAGGGGCTCTCTTCACCGCCGGGACATATCCTGCCCTGGTCGCACGGCAGTCGCCCATCCGGTCCCGATGTTCGAGTCCAGCAGATGACAAAAAACCTTTTGGATCGAATGAGAGAATAGAACCAGTCCAACAACAGCGAGTTGCCCCAACCGTCACCGTTGAAAGTGGTCGTTGTTTTCAGAGACTCATTTTGAAGCAGGGCTATCCATTCCAGTCAAATCATTATACTTCAAGAATTGATATTCCTAATGCGAAATTGCTTCGTCGGTTCCGTAGGCTAAACTCACTTTAACCTGGCTTTGACAACGCTTCACAAGTGCCTGTTTTGTTGCGTCCAAACTTTCAATTCACTTCAACAACGCTTTCACTTCTCTTTGATTTCATTCATTTGTGGGGGGATTAGTGGGGGGGATGAAAAGCTGATAAAGCATGATCGAAGGGTTCGAAACTTTCGAACATGTCTACCTTGGAAGTGAATAGAACGGGCTTCTCTCAATATTCTTGATTTGCGACCTGGTCTGGCGATTAGATGAATCAACGTTCTTTGCATTGATTCGATTGAGAGCCAGGGTAGGGGACAGCTTTTCCAGTTGCCTTTATGATCGGCATTTGAGCTTCAACTGACCTCAGATACTCGGCAAGTTTGTCAGCCAGGTGGTTACACAAGTCGGGTGGGGAAGACTACTCAATATCCTATCCACTCAGTTGCCCGATCAGACAAACTTCGACGGATGTTACTGGGGCATCAGAACGATTCTCAAAGTAACCATTTTCGAGACCCCTATTGCCTGTTTTCTCGACCACAAAGCGCAGTGCGACGAATGTGTCACACGATTCCAGATAAATGGATACAACATACCATGACGACCAGGATTATCCATCCACTGCTGGCAATGATCGCCTCCTCGACGAACAACGAACTGGCTAAATATTTCGAATATCTCAAAGTGGAAAACAAGATTATCAGGGCACGTATACCCGGCCAGATTCATACGAAGCCAGAGGAGCGGGGACGGCTTTAAGTTGTTGCGTGACAAGCATTGATAATGGACCAAAATAAGCGGCGCCTGGTAGAGTTTGCCAGGATTGAATCCAGCGTTCTCAATCGTGGTTTTGTATTTGCAGATCCACTGGTAGCATCTTCCAATCATTCTTCGTAGACCGAATCACTCCCCTGATTGTGTCACAATGAACTGGTTTACTGGCTTTCCTGTTTCGTCGATCGAAATCGCTCCCGCATCTCCTTTCAGTTGGATTCCATCAATCGTAGGCAAAGCAATGTTCGGATCGCAGCGATAAATCAGATCACTGCGACCATCCGGTCGGATGCAGCGAAGAACGAGACTGCCAGTTACATTTCGCTTCAACTCCACGCGATCAACACACCAGTTTTGATCGGGGCCTGCCGGAGCAAGGACCCAGGCCCGCGTGGTTGTCCCCTGAGCATTCCAGCGGAAAATGGGGGTCCACATCGGTGCGTGAGCATCACCGACAACATGCCAACCTTGAATATGCGGCTCGGTTTGACCATGCACCATTTCGACACTCAGCCCCTCCGTCACGGCGGGCATGATTCTTAGTGAAGCCTCGGCATCCCAGGCGTGAACGATCAAGGAGGACTCATCGACGAGTTGTGCATGATTGCGTCGGATGTGAAACGGAGCTTCGTATTGATGCTCTGCATTATCGTTGGGTTCGACCGTATCGAAGATGACCCAATACGAGGATTCTGGTGCACGATCGCCTTTAACAAAAACGATTTGCCGAGTCTGCTTGCCTGCGATCTGTTTGCCTGGAGCATACCATCCGTGTGTATGAAAGCCTTCCGCATATTCAAAGCGATCATTCACAATGAACCGCCGCGCCGTTCCCTCATCATAAGTCTCGGCTCGATAAGGAATACGAGCCTGCACACCTCCATCAACGAGAATCGTGTTGTACCCCCGTGTTGATCCGGTATACGCTGCGTATGGTCCCCCGGAGTACGAACCACGCCCACCACTGGCGATCAGTTGGTGCCCGCCGTAATCAAGATAAATATTGAGCTTGTCTTCTTTCCCGTGACTGGCCCCGACAGGACCAGCGTCCATGAAGAGGTATTTTTCATTTGGTCCCCAACCGGTTCGCATCACCACATGCCCTGCGTTGGGAAAATACCTGGAGTGATAATCAGGAGGATGGCCTTGTTGGCCTTTGGTCGCCATCCATAAATAGTCCTGACGTTCTGGAAAGAGTTTGACAGATTGCTGCATGAGATCATCAATCATCCCCCATCCGCCATCATTCATATCGATCTGTCCCTGATCGGGCCGCGACAACGCCACAGGGTGATCGTATGCCTTTTCCAGAGTCTTCAGAAATCTTGAAGGGATCTCTCGATCGACGCGGCGATGCAAGGCAATCATATTTTCCAGAGCCATTAGCGAGGCCCAGTTGTAACCCGTACTCAGACTGACATGGCTACCATCCTCGTAGAACTGCACATCCAGCACTTCTTCCCAACGACGTAATGCCTCAGATTCCCAGCGTTTTGATTCAGCGAACTCGGGCAGCATCAACGCATTCTGAAGCAATGCAACACTGATATGAGCCCCACCATCATCGTGGACGGCGAAGCTGCTCGGATTCATAATCAACCGAGATTGTCGTAAAAAACCCAACAACATGTGATAATGGGCCTCGTCAGTGAACTCTGGAGTTTTGCGGAACTCATCGTAGGCGGGCCACCAAGTCATTTCACAACGGCGGCCGATATTGCTTGTGTTCATGTAGCCGAGCCGAAACGTCGTCCCGTCCATCATGTTCAGCCCGCCAATATCTGGATTCTGCGGATGAAAAAAGGGTTCGCGTGCCACCCAATCCTGAACCTCTCGGGAAAAACGCTCGGCATATCGTTTGTCTTTGGTTTCCCCATAGGCCTTTGCGAGAGAAACCCAGTGGAAGTGCCGTGTGAGATGACCGTTGCAGAGGTCCCAGCGAATCGTTCCGTCCTCTTCGACGAATGATCGTCGGACTTTGGCACCATCCACAAATGTCGTATCAAGATGCGCAAACGGTCCCATCGTGCCGTAACGATTTTCCAATACAGCGTTGGCCACTTCGAGATAGTTGTTTCCATGATATCTGAGTTTGTAGCCGGGACCAATCGGTGATGTGCGGTTACGAAAATGACTCAATAGAAGTTGTCCCGCTCGTTCACGATGCCCCTCCTCCAAAGCTGTGACCACCTTCTGTAAACCGGGATGATTCAGGTCTAGTGCATCCAGTACTACATCTCGGGCCGAGGGAGAAACGAGGGTCTCCAGATCAGTGATTGGCTGGACTGCCAAATCAGAAAAAGTTGCTATGTTCGTACCGTTTTGCTGGCCACCAGTCACTGCGTAGAAACCGATCTGCACAGGCGTCACTTGACGCCTGACGAAATGTTCAAACACAGGACGATCCATATGCTCGAAGTAGAACCGCAAATGAGTTCCGTCCTGGGCGGGAGTCCCAATCATGCGTAGTTGATAACCTCCTGCACGAGGTATGAACTCCCAGGGTTTTTGAAACTGTCGATTGTCAACCCAGCCCGCTGGTTTTGGATTCGGTTCGCGACGGCTCTCGTTGACACCATCGATCCAAATATCCCAGAAACCCGCGTTCTTGCCTTCACGCAACTCAAAACTGATACCTTGTTGGCCCGGTATGTGAAGTGCCTCATCGACAGCGTTACCAAGATTGATCGAAATGCCCGCAATCGCCTGATGGTCGCCCGCAGGATTTTCTGTTGGATCGATGGAAACCTGAACAACAAACGTTTTGATTTCGTGTTGAGCTTGCTCAATAATATGAGATCGTTTCCAGGTGGGAGAGTTAGCCGTGGTATCAAGCCGAATCGTTTCAGATGAACTTGGTAACTGTCCATCCGCAGTCTGTCCCTGCACTTGGGTGATGAGCAAAAACGTAAACACCAGCATTGAGGTCGGCAGTTTGATCCATAGGACGTGTTGATTCATTATTATCATTCTCTCAAAACGAAATCTTCCAGGTGATCATTAGGTATTCAATCGCCAAATCGTGAAGTTCAGCACGCTCGCAAAACTGACCCACGCCAGATATGGCACCATTAAGCCTCCGGCAATCTTCGACTTTTTAAAGAAGAGAATCGTAGTCGCCAAAATCGCCAGCCACAACACGATAATCTCTGCAAACGCCCAGCCCGGTCGATGCATTCCAAAGAAGATCCACGACCAGGCAACATTCAGAAGTAGTTGAACGCCAAATGAATTCAGAGGCAACTTGGCAGCCTTGAATCCTGCCTGTTTCCAAACAAGCCAGACCGCGATTGCCATCATAATATAGAGTGTCGTCCACACGGGACCAAAGATCCAGCCAGGCGGATTCCAAGAGGGCTTGGCGATCATCTTGTACCAGCCTTCTATCTCGGGAGTGGTCGCAATCGCTCCGAGACCGCCTGCACTGAGACAGACAATGATAAAAACTACGAGGCCGATCCAGCGAGTACGTTCCGTCATGTTGAGTTCTCCTTGAGGCCGGACTGCGGCAAAGCGAGTTGAAGCGGGCAGCATGCCGCATCCGATGGCCGTCCTTTACGGTATGTCTCCAGTAATTGTCGCGATTCTTCTGCCAAAATACGGCGAACTTTGCGCAGCTTGCCTTTGACGCGAGGGATCTTCATGTTTACGTAGACTGTCGTTTGATGCCGTAGCCAAGCGATGACAGCCGACTCGGCACGTTGGTCAACAGGTATCCCAAACGCTGTCCAACGAATATGTTCCACAGTGCAGAATACGATGTAAGGACAATACCGAAATGGTCAGGAATTTCCACCCACTGTTCGCATTGCGACGGATCGGGAGTTCGCCAAATATTTGGAATATCTGAAATCCGAGAATCAGATTCTGGGGGCTCGAATTCCCGGTTCAGATTCACACAACCGCAGGCGAACGTCAGAAGCCGCAGTATTACAATACGAAGAGATCGCATATGGAACGGGACCACCTGCTGCCGATTCGAGCGGAGCCTGATGAAGTGGCGCCATTTTCATCAATCAGATTGAGGTCAGAAAATACGTCGGAGGATTGATCAAGTCGTTTGAGCGGAAGACAGCTTGATTGAGAGAAAGGCAGTCCAACGGATATCAGGAGCGAATGTGATACCACTCGATCTACCTACTCAGGGATGAGAACTCGCGCGGAATAGTCCAGAATGTTGTAACAAACAGTGACAATGGTATTTTCAAGAGACATGCAAGTAACGCTTTCACTCTGACAGCAGGTTCTATTTTCAATAGAGAGAATTTTGATGAGTCGACTGTTAATTATTGCTGTCTTTTCCATAATATCATTCAGTGGAGTTGCAGTTGCACAAAAGACAATTCCATTGGTCCAACAGGTCGTGGAAGCAGCAGGTGGTCAGGACAATCTACTACATCGGTTTACCATTCAGGAACGGCTGAACGTGAGTGACGACCCGGGAAAACCCGGGATTCTCGCGAATCTGTCTTTGATGGACACGAAGACTGGTGGTTTCGCAGCGGAAAAGGAGCTTGGAAGTAAAAGAAAAACGAGCCGGCCACAAAATTGGTTTGGATATGGACACTTGAAGCTTTCACTGAACCTCAAACAAGTGTCGAACCAATTGCAGACATCGAGGAAAACGGTAAATCCCTGGCGGGACTAAGACTCAGTGGGTCGATCTCAGCAGTGATGGATGTCTATTTCGACAAGGGAACGCCCAGGCTCGTTCGAATTGACTGGCGGAGTGACATTCACCGTTTCAGTGATTGGAAGCAACAGGACAAAGATCTGGTATCCAGCTCGTTGCATGGGGAATAAACAGAATACTGGAAAGCTCTGGTATGTCAGCGAAATTACCGAACTCCTTCGAATCGATAAGTTGCCAGAAGAACTGAAGTGAAGGAACCCCAATAAAGCTAACTAGAATGAAGAACTGGCTTGACCTTGCCCTTTGATATCGATGAAAGAGTTGCCCTGAATAAGAATTACGACTTTCCCATGGCTGGGAAATCACACTCACTATTCTCACAGGAGGACGGCGGTGCTCTTTCTCGGTACTGATCAAAATGCGCGCCAATTAACCATCTCGGACCGAAATTCGGGACCGATCCCACGCACACTTCAAACGATTGAGTGACCAGTTACGACAACAATGTTATGCTCACTGCGTGTCGGGAACTTGGACAGAAAATATCAGGATGTTGTGACAATAAGTAGCATGGGGATTCAGTTAACTGAGAATGTCCTGGAGGACATCTCCGGCAACATCAGTTAAACGGAAATCGCGTCCATTGAATCGATACGTCAGTTGTGTGTGATCGATTCCCATTTGATTCAGGATCGTTGCGTGGATGTCATGCACGTTCACTCGCTGTTCGACAGACTTGTACCCAAACTCATCAGAGGCTCCGTACTGTGTTCCTCCTTTGAACCCTCCGCCTGCGAACCAAGTTGTAAACGCATGGGGATTGTGATCTCGTCCGCCGACATCCTGAGAATCGGAGGTTCGACCAAATTCTCCGCCGTAGATCACAATCGTATCGTCTAACAAGCCGCGTTGTTTAAGGTCAGCCAGTAACGCACCTGTCGGCTGATCGACTGTCGATGCGCAGGCTCGATGGTTGCCATTGATATCGTTATGGGCATCCCAGGGAACATCGCTTACTGCACCGCCGGGAGTATTCGGACAGGCAGCAAAAATTTGAATAAAGCGGACACCACGTTCCACCAAACGTCGCGCGATCAAACATTGACGGCCATAGTCTTTGGATTCAGCGCGGTTCAGGCCATAACTTTCCTGTGTTTCGGGAGTCTCCTGTGATAAATCAAAGGCCTCCGGTGCAGAGGTTTGCATGCGGTAGGCTAGTTCAAAGGATTCCAGTCGCGCGTTAAGATCCCGATCGAATGGACGCTCGGAAGAGTGTTTGCGATTTGCAGAATTCAATGTGTCGAGAAGTGATCGTTGAATCGTCCCGCTCAATTCAGAAGGTGGCTGTAAGTTGTCGATAGGCTTCTCTCCGCGAGGATCGAGTGCAGTCGCCTGATACACTGATGGCAGAAATCCGGAGGACCAGATTGGATCGGCTCCCCGCGGTTTTGTCCCGTGCATCACTACGTAAGCAGGCAGGTTTTCGTTTTCGCTGCCCAGACCATAAGTCAGCCAGGACCCCATACTCGGAAATCCCTGTCGGATCATGCCGGAATTGAACTCCAGCATTGCAGGCGTGTGATTGTTCGATTGAGAATAACACGAATAGACAAAGGCGATATCGTCGACATGTTTGGAGATGTGCGGGAAAATTTCCGACGTCCACGCCCCCGATTCTCCATGTTGTGAGAACATGAATGGTGATTTCAGGCATTTTCCGCTGGTGGTGAAGAAACCTGTCTTAGGGTCGGCTCCCGCCAAGATCGTGCCATCTCGTTTTTGAAGTTCTGGCTTGTAGTCGAACGTATCGACTTGTGAGGGGCTGCCTGTTTGAAACAGCCAGATGATCGATTTTGCTTTCGGAGCGTGATGGCTTTGACGCACAGCGAGTGGATTTGTATTTGCAGGGATGCCGTTCGCAATGGTCTCAGCCAGGACTCCTTCCTGATGGAGCAGGCTCGTTAAAGCCAGTGAGCCGCAACCGAGCCCGGCGCGTTTCAGAAAGTCGCGGCGAGCAGTTGCTTTGTCGGTCATGTGATGGTGCATGGTCTGTCTCGGTAGAAAATAATTTATAAAGTATTGTCGGTCCAATCAGTCGACGTAAACAAACTCATTCATACAGAGCAGCAGGTGACAGAAGTCGCGCACCGCGAGCATTTCCGCACTCGAATCTCCCCCACGCAACTCTTTTTGCTCTTCAATGAATTGCCGCATTGTTGCCAGTTCAGAAGTCGAAGCCATTCGGGAAAATGCAACTTTGTAAGCGTCCGTAATTACCTGATCGATGGGTGTCTCGGCTGTGGGGCGAACGCGGGTTGCCAGCTTCGTGGAGAGTTCGCGAATGAAAGGCGAGTTCAGTAAAGCGAGCGCCTGTGGAGCTACGGTACTCTGTTCACGTGATCCAATCCCCTGCATCGCGTCGGGAGCATCAAATAGTTTCAGAAGAGGAATGAGATTACTTCGTTTGACCGTGAAATACAGGCTGCGACGCTTACTGCGGACATCAAGAGTTCCCTTGCCGTATAATGACTGATCAAGTTCACCACTCACCGAGAGTAATGAATCCCGGATAATTTCTGCTTCCAGTCGTTGGGAAGATCGTCTCCAAAACAACATGTTTTCTGGATCAATCCGCAAATTATTTTCGGAAACTTCGTCATCCTGCATGTAGACAGAACTGGTCATGATGATTTGATGAATCGGTTTCAAATGCCAGTCGTTGCGAATCAATTCAACCGCCAGCCAGTCAAGTAATTCAGGATGCGAAGGAGCTTCTCCACGGGTGCCGAAGTCACTGGGTGTGGCTACGATACCCCGACCGAAATGGTGATACCAAAGTCGGTTCACGATCACGCGAGCCAGTAACTGGCCAGCACCTTGATCGATGTCTGTCAGCCAATCCGCCAGGCCTTCGCGACCCGCTCGCTGAGTATCCGGTTTTTCGGAGCTCACCAGCCAGGTGTTTTTCTCACTTTCACGATCGATGAGGACACGCAGAAAGCCAGGAGCAGCTTCCTGTTCTTTGTTCTCTACATTACCGCGACGCAAGTGAAAAACTTTATAGGTGTCTTCACCGAATTGGTAGGTTGTGCCTCGGACTCGAGCTGAGAATATGTTATTCAGGTCGGGTTTGGGTTCGTCAGTGGCATGAGCTGCAACAGTCGAATTGAGCTTAAGCCATTCGGTATCGAATCCTTTGTACCAGTCGGTCAGCTTTTGTTTTTGTTCGGCGCTGCGTTGATCGATGGCGACTTTGTTCGACTTTCGCACTTTTACGC
>DEML01000111.1 GCA_002359185.1 Planctomycetaceae bacterium UBA2671 | reverse complement strand
TCGCAAAACTGGGGATGAGTCAGATGGATCCCACTCATCGCGTTCCTAATGGTGGTTCTGGTAAGACATGGAAAGTTGCAAATGGTAGGCAGGTTCCGCTTCTCCCTTCCTTTCTGTCGAGGGACACCCATACGCATATTGGTTTGCTACAAATTACCGAGCCACTTTCTATTACTCAGCTGACCAATATTTGACCGTACCGCAATTCAGGTATTCGTCGCTCTCTTACTCGTCAACAGCGTGGGAGTTTCTATTATGGCGAAAGATATCGGCAGCTTATATATTTCAATGAATGTCATGAACCATTCTATTGCCGCATCCGTTAGGATATTATAAAACGGGAATTAAGTTTGAGAGATGATCGTGTAATCGATAAGTATGAATTGGATGTCGACGATCTGTTGGAATCGTTTGAAGAACTGGAAGATCCTCGCTCGCAGACGAATCGCAAACATCCGTTGCCGAGTGTCTTGATGATCGCCGTGATGGGTGTTTTGGCGGGCAATGGTGGCCCGACCAGAATTGCTGCATGGGCAAACTACAAAACCGAATGGTTGCACTCCATCCTCGATCTTCCGCACGGAATTCCTCGCAAGGATGTTTTTCGTCGAGTGCTGATCGCTCTGAATCCCGAACTGTTTCAGCGTTGTTTTCACGCCTGGATTTCAGGACTTGCAGAAGACGCCCGGCAGTCCACTGGAGTGGGGCGTCCGGTTTTCAGCGTTGATGGAAAAACGTCCCGTCGCAGCCACGATCAGGCCAAAGGAGTGAAGGCTTTGCATGCGGTGAGTGTCTGGGCGGGCGACTATGGACTGGGACACGGATTGTCAGCGGATCGAATGATTCGACCGTACGAGTCTGGGATGTTGTGGATGGTACGCAGCTTAACTGTTTGCGAGGGCATGAAAATTGGGTTCTAAATGTAGCCTTTTCCTTAGACGGGATGCGTATCGCAAGTGGATCCGAAAAGTTAATACGAGTGTGGGATGCAGTCAACTATACAGAAGTGGCTCGGTTCCAAGGTTTTGAGGGGCGTGTTACTTGCATGGCCTTTTCGGAAGAAAGCACACATTTAGTAACTGGGTCGGATTCGGATGATAATATTTTACGGGTATGGGAAGTGGCAAATGGCGCACAGGTAATCAGAATGCAAGGTCATGAACGTAAAATCACTAGCGTAGCCTTTTCGCCAGATGGCACGCATGTTGTTAGTGGATCGGACGATGGGACTTTGAGGTACTGGGATAGATTCAGCGGCGAAGAACTGGCATGCCTGCAGGCGGAAGATGTACCGGTCACTAGTGTGGCATTCTCGTCAGATGGGACACTGATTGCCGGTGGCTTGTTGGACCGCACCGTACGGGCTTGGGACCTTGCTGATTTCGGAACACAATTGTGTCGTCTAAGAGGTCATAATCGTTTTATAAGCAAAATGACTTTGTCTCCAGACGGAAAGCGTGTTGCAAGCGGTTCTAACGACAAAACTGTGCGTGTCTGGGATTCAGCTAATGGAGTGGAAATCGTTCGTCTCGTTGGGCATGAAAAGGGAATTACGAGTATTGTTTATTCGTCCGACGGTACGCAGATCGTAAGCGGATCAGACGACCATACCGTTCGAGTCTGGGATGCGTACAGCGGCAAGGAGTTGGTCTGTCTGCGGGGACACCAAGGAGAGGTGACGAGCGTAGCCTTATCACAAGACGGTACTCGGATCGCCAGCGGATCATGGGACCAGACCTTGCGGATTTGGAACCCAATTGATCATACCGAGATAATCTGTCTAAAGGGACATGCAAAGCAGGTCCATTGTGTGGCATACTCACAAGACGGTAAGCAGATTGTAAGCGGATCGGAAGACAAGACCGTTCGGGTATGGGACGCTGTAAGTGGAGCTGAGAGATGTTGTATTCGCGCTCCGTCACGTGTCGAGAGTGTTGTTTTCTCCCCAGACGGAACGCGAATTGTTGGCGGATATTACTACCACTGTACCGAATGGGTCTGGGATTCAGTAAGCGGAAAAGAGCTGGCTTCTCTACGAAAAAATGACCAAGATGTCACCAGCCTGACGGAACGTGCTTGTCTAAGAGGTCATGAGGAGAAGGTAACCCAAGTTGTTTTTTCGCCAGACGGAAATTGGATTGCGAGTGGATCATCTGATCAATCCGTGCGAGTTTGGAACGTGGTCAGTAGTGCACAACAAATTATTTTACGGGGTCATCAGGACTGTGTCACCAGTATAGCATATTCCCCAGATGGAAACCGGATCATCAGCGGATCACTTGACCAAACTGTACGTATCTGGGATGTACATATGAGTAGATTACCAAGAATGTTCAAGAATGTAATTTATTGGCTGAAGAAGGTTACGTCCCCGGAGCCGAATAGTCTTGTCGGCCATAATGGTGGAGTTCTGTGCGTCAATTTCTCTCCAAACGGGATGCGAATTGTCAGCGGTTCTCAGGACCAGACCATACGAGTTTGGGACGCCACAAGTGGCTTGCAGTTGACCTGCTTAGAGGGGCATAAAGGTGGGGTTACAAGCGTAGTCTTTTCTCCAAACGGGACACTGATCGTCAGTGGATCAGACGACCGGACAGTGCGGCTATGGGACGCCACAAGTGGTTTGCAGTTGTACTGCTTAGAGGGGCATAAAGGGGAGGTTACAAGCGTAGCCTTTTCTTCAGACGGGACACGGATAGTCAGCGGATCAGACGACCGGACAGTGCGGGTATGGGATGCTACTAGTGGCGCGGAATTGCTGAGTCTCCGAGGAGGTACGAGTATGGTCGACTGCGTGGCATTCTCGCCAAATGGAGCTCATATCGCCTCTGGTTGCTTCGATAGGATCGTTAGTATATGGGAAACTGCCAGCGGTACGAAACTAGCCCACTTAGAAGGGCATCAAGGTCATGTATCCAGTGTGGCATTTTCGTCAGATGGCATGCTAATTGCCAGCGGTTCAGATGACGAAACAGTGCGGGTATGGGACGCAGGTAGTAAGGACTGCCTAGACGTGATACGAGGACTAGGCGGCGTCGCAGTCAATATAAGACAGCGATTAAAAGACGAGGTAGGTGAAATGTACGTAATTCGTGAACAATTTCTGGAATCAATAATTGAAATTGCTTGCACAGGTAAGCCGGTGGCGTACTTTCCTCAGAGACTACGCTACTGCACCACAACTGCTAATGACTTCTGCTGGATTGGTCATTTTGGTAAACATATTGGCATCATCAAACTGGAAAAAACTCTCAACTAGTCGACCAGGACAATCGCATGAGAATGGCACTGGAAATGCATCTTACCAGTCTCGGTGTTTGAGGCCACGAGGGTCTCGTTGTGTGCAGGGACTTTCCCAATCATAATTCAGACTAACATAATGAAACCACTTTGAATACTTCCGGCTTGATCACTGCAGCCTGCCAATAAGATTGTCTGACTCCACTTTGGTTTCAAACAGCTGTAGAATTCATTACTTGCAGCGAGGATTAGTAAATAACCTCAGTCGAGATGCCATACCATGACAAAAATCTTTCTGTCCTGTAATCGCAGAAACTGACTGGAGTTTACACTCCTCGATGAGTATATTTTTATCCGACTTGTCTTCTAAAGACCTATAAGCAAACCGACCTTATGGACAATTTGACATCCCGGTTCCTTTCTGCTTACAACCAGATTGATGAACTCCTGCGTTCCCAGCAAAATGCTGCCGATAACATTACGTTTTCCAATCTGGTGCGAACGGGTGCAAAATCGAATCGGCTGATTAAGAAACATAAATTTGCACTTCTGGAATTTTCCAAGCTCAGAAATTTTCTGGTCCATCGCTACGATCAGAAACTTATCCTCGCCAGTCCAACTTCTCAGTCCGTAGAACGGATGGAAAAGCTGGCCAATTCTCTGGCAAGCCCTGAAAAACTGATTCCGAAATATTCCGACAATGTCGTGATGTGTGCTGCAACGGATCCCATCGGCAAGATCGCCCAATTGATGCGTGAGAAAAAATATTCGCAAGTCCCGGTAGTCAGAGAGGGGATCATCATTGATTTACTGACAGCGCATACCATTGCAATGTGGCTGGCGGCTACGCTCTCTAAAGAAATCGAGTTCAATGCAGAACAGCCAGTCGCTGACGTGCTCCCTTTTTCAGAAGACAAACACTCCTTTATCTTCATCAATCGCAATGCGAACATTATTGATGCACTCAGCCTGATCGAGAAGGAATACAAAAAAGGAAACTTACTTCAGGCCATCCTAGTGACAGAGCATGGAAAACCGACTGAAAAACCGATGGGAATCTTAACCCTGTCCGATCTCCCAGCTCTGCGAGCGGAATTGTAAGTATGAGCCTGGCATCAGCATGACTGCTTCTTTCGGTCTGGACGGCACATCAATCAGGTTTTTGAGTGACCGACACGAGTCAATCCAAGGTCCTTAGTTTTACGAGCAGTTCCAAATCTAACGATCCGTGTTCTGCCTGGATAAAGACAGCACATTACAGTTAGAAATGCTCTGGATAATTATGTTGCTGAAGCCATTTTGGGATTGAACTAAACTATCGGTAAAATCGTGTCACTATAAAATGGTGTGAATTGTTTACTCTTTAGCTGCAGTCTTTTGCAGCTCTGAGAAGGTATTCGGTATCATGAATAAAGTGCAGCGTTTCGAAGACAAGACTGTTCTGGTTGTTTACAAGTATCGCTCGCTTCGAATTTCGATCCATTTTAGGTCAGTGCGGTAATTTCAATTTCTGTCAGCAAGCTCATGAATCCCTTATAAAGGCCGATTGACGTTGGGTCGTGCATGTCTTCGTCAAGGCCGGTAGGGACAAAGCGACTGCCTACAGTTAATGAAATGATTTTCTGTTCCATATCAAACTGAGAATTGACAACGTAAGTCGGTTGGTTTCGATGATCCAGAAACCACAACGGAATTGGAGCTCCATTTAAACTTTCTTCTCCCCAATTCAGACGAACTGAAATATCGTTCGGCGTTGCGATGTCACCGATTTTACTGTTAATCAGTGCTCGAACGCATGTGTCGACTTGATCTGCCTGTTCTTGAGAGAGCTGTTCGCTCCAGCGATACGCAAGATAGACATTCGAACCTTCTGGTTCAGCCGCAGCGAGCGTTAAATGACAATTCGGCGGCCCAACAGACATACGAACTGCACGGTAGTGGCTGGCGGCTACAGACTCGCCGTCTTCAATTCTCTGAGTCGCCGCATTGCGCTCCGGTTCATGGTGCTGGTCAGGGACTCTAATGCTGTCAGCAAACGCGCTGGCGAGAATCAGTCGTTCATCTCCCTTGACGATCTCGGAACGTGAGTTGATCTGCAGAGAGAAAATTTGCTCACCGAGTATGAAATGGACCTGAAAACCGTACTCTATGTGTCCAAGTCTTCGCCAGCGATAAAGGCACTCGTAGGTTCTGACTCCATGACGAGTGCCGTTGATATGAAACGTCAGTGTACCGCCATTCTTGGAAATTGTGTGCCTGGCACTTTGCTCCAACTGTTCGAGTTCGAATCCTCTAGGAAGTGGATGCACTTGTAGATTCAACAAGTCTTTACTGTTGAACAAGCTTCGGCGAATTCTTTGGCGAGATGCCTCTTTGGGTCTTCCCAAGAGGATGTCATACAGTCTCCTGAATAGACCACGCCTCGTTGGGTGAAAATTAATGTCACATTTTGTACTTCCGACCTTCTGATTCGACCTGCGCCAGCCGATTGGTAAAGCCCATGAGAACTGGAAATTTTGTTCGGAGATCGTAGTTCGGGCTGCAAGGTCGATCAAAGTGATATACCGAAGAGTCGAATCGAACCAGAGAGATTGTGCAAGTGCATCCGTAGCAGGTAGAAAGCGACAGAATTCCTGAAACGTCCCAGAAAATCGAAACTTCATTGCAAATTCAAGTCCGTTTCCGTAAGCATCCGGCATCTCAATATAATAGTCGCGAAACCATTCTTCTGAGCACCATGAGGTTGTCGCAAAATGAATCTGATCGTTTTTGTGAATCAGGTGAACGCCAACGCAATCCCTCGCATCAATTGAAAATTCGAGTATTGCAAACTCGATCAGTGCATCAAAATAATTTCGCTGAAACGAAACTTCCTTTCCGTATTGTATCGATTTGCGATCAACCCCTCGAACGGATGCGATTGTCAGGCTCCCACTCGCCAAGCTGTTATCCCGCAGGTTAAAGCGAGGTCCTTCAAAAGTCCTGTCCGTTTGCCACCCTTGTTCCTGAGAAATCTGTTCCCAATCAGTCAGGTCCATCGAGTAGCTACCTTCCATGCCCTGATAGTTGTTGGCAGGTATGTCCGGCTTAGAAGTTGGGATCGGAACTCTCGGTAATTCGAGTTGGTTTTTGAGCCACTGGAATAGCTCCGGCAGATCCGAATACTGATGCGGTGTCGTGATCCACGGGAGACCTTTTCGCTCCAAGAATGGTTTCGCTTCAGGACGATCACCTAATACAATTTCCAACAAATGATCTGGTTTGCATCCAGAAACCGAAGCCAGAGCTTTTAATTCGTCCTGGCAATGATCTGATTCGATATACGCTCGATTCGTAAAGGCGATCGCCCATTGTGACTTGCTAACGCCTAAGTCGATTTGATCTTGAAACAGCTCACGATCATGAAGCAGAATCTGATATTCTGCAAACCAGACCTTGAGCCCAGCCGACATGAGCCATTCCACAACTGATCGTACCAGATCCGAGTCCTGACTCTTGTAACTTATAAAGACGTTGTAGAGATTGCCGAGCTCATCAATCGGTTTGGGTGTGTGCAACAAATAGCCGGGAATTGCATTGGGAGTCATATCACCCTTTTCATATGGTCTGAATAAAAATCCAAAGTAATTCTCAATATGAGTTCAATTCCATTCGCTGAAAATGAACTTAATTTTCAGTAGCCGAAGTCGTGACAATCAGACTTTGAATCCCTAGGATGAAATGATTTTGTTCAAATGCCCAGTATAAACATAAAAGTTTTTCAACATGTTGAGGAAATCTTGTGGCCGTTGAATTACCCAATCCTTTAATTCTGCAATTGGATTCCAAAGTTTCCATGGAATTGCGGTTGATCCCGCCTGGACGTTTTCGGATGGGTTCGCGAAATGGTTTCTCATCTGAGCAACCTGTGCACTGGGTAGAAATCACACGTCCGTTTTATATGGGAAAATATCCAGTCTTGCAGTCACAATGGCGTGCGTTGGTAGATTCTCTTAAAGAATGTGACCTGCCCCCCACCCTGAGTCGATTCGAGGGAGACTGCCATCCTGTGGATCAAGTAGGCTGGAATGAAGTAACGCGCTGGTGCAACTTGTTATCAGGAAACGCATTGTTGTCCAGGTTATTTGACAAAGTGGGGAATGTCGTGAAGTTGAAGGATGTTTGGTTAGGGCTTCCGAGTGAGGCGGAATGGGAGTATGCCTGCCGTGCGGGAACTGAGACGGACTATCACTCAGGCGATGGTTATGCAGCATTATTGACAGCAGGCTGGTTCAGTGAGAATTCGGGAAACACTACACATCCTGTTGGAGAGAAACTTGCAAACAATCTAGGTTTGTACGATATGCACGGTAACGTCGAAGAATGGTGCTTAGACGCCTGGGATAAATCAGCGTACAGAAAACGAGTGAACTGCGTGCAAGATCCAGTTGTGAAGCCGACAGATCTTGGTTATCGCGATGAAAATGTGTCTCGCGTTCTCCGCGGCGGCTCATGGTTCGATTTCGCAGATCGGTGCCATGCGGCGTATCGCAATGGAGGAAGACCTAGCATCAGTCTCGGCTTTACGGGTTTCCGAGCTTGTTTGTTCCTGAGTCCGCATCACGACGAGCCTGTTTCTAAAGACCTAGTGAGGCAACAAACAGAAACACCGTTGCTGGGAACAGGTAAAGATGAAGAGGAAGTAAATCTGAGCAAGTCCCATTTTCCGTCTTGGGAGCAAGGGGATTAGTCGGATATGGGCAAATTCAATAGAGAAGCTTCGGTTACGATTCCCGAACATTTAACATTGCCTCTCTCGCCGGAGGTATCTATGGAATTCCGGTTGATCCCGCCAGGCCGTTTTCGGATGGGTTCAAGATATGGTAATCCCCGTGAACAGCCAGAACATTGGGTAGCAATCACACGCCCTTACTATCTGGGAATATACCCGGTCACGCAGGAACAGTTCACGGTGTGGACGAAGTCTGTACGGATTGGTCATGAAAATGGCTTTCCTGGTAATCCTCATCATCCTGCAGAAAACATGAACTGGAAAATTGCTCGAGTTTACTGCGAGTGGTTGACACGTGAGAATCAAGCACATCTGCCTCCAGGTTACCTGGCTGGATTACCAAGCGAAGCGGAATGGGAATACGCTTGCCGTGCAGGAACTGAGACAGAGTATTATACGGGTGATGGTGTCGCGGCGTTGTCAGAAGCAGGCTGGTTTGATGGGAATTCGGGAGAAAAAACTCATCCTGTGGGAGAGAAACTATCGAACGGTTTTGGACTGTACGACATGCACGGTAATGTATTGGAATGGTGCCGCGACGCATGGAATAAACTTTCCTATCGCAAGCGTTTGGATGGTTTACGAAATCCTGTTGTGAAAGCCTGGGAAAATGGACTTAGTGAATATGACGCTTTCCGCACCATCCGTGGTGGTTCTTGGCTCTTTCCCGCCGGGTGGTGCCGTGCTGCGTCTCGCTTCGGCGAGGCCCCCGATGACTACGACAGGTTTTGGGGGTTTCGGGTTTGTTTGTTTCTCGGTCCATGCCCCGTAGAGCCAGATTCGACTGAAGTGGAATCAGTCCATTTACCCAGAGATGCTGCGGAAGTGAACCTGAGCGAGTTTCGTTTTCCGTCGCGTAAGAATGAGAAATAGCCAGTTATGAGCAAGTTCATTAGAGAATCTGCAGTTACGCTTCCAGAACAGCTGACATTGCCCCTCTCGTCGGAGGTCTCCATGGAATTCCGATTGATCCAGCCGGGGCGTTTTCGGATGGGTTCACGCGATGGTGACTCCAATGAGCAACCGGTGCACTTGGTAGAAATCACTCATCGGTATTACATGGGAATATACCCGGTCACTCAGGAACAGTTCACGGTGTGGACGGAGTCAGAGGGGTTTGATCACGAAAATGAATTTCCAGGCAACCCTCATCATCCTGCGGAGAACATACGCTGGAATGAGGCACGTGATTTTTGCGAGTGGTGGGCTCGTGAGCATCAATCCCATCTGCCTCCAGGCCTCATAGCCGGACTTCCAAGCGAAGCGGAATGGGAATACGCATGCCGTGCGGGAACTGAGACAGAGTATCATACGGGTGATGGTGCCGCAGCGTTGTCAGCAGTTGGTTGGTTCGCTGAGAATTCGGAAAGCAAAACTCATCCTGTAGGAGAGAAACTGCCGAACGATTTCGGGCTATATGACATGCACGGTAACGTATGGGAATGGTGCAGCGACGCGATAGATGCTAATGCTTATCGAAAACGCGTGGCTGGTGCACGCGATCCAGGTGTAAAGGCATCGGACATCGGAAAAAGTGAAGAAGACGCTTACCGCGTCCTCCGCGGCGGCTCTTGGAACTTTTCTGAGTGGTGGTGCCGTGCTGCGTATCGCAACTGGAGGAAGCCTGTCATCCGCTACTGGGATCGGGGTTTTCGGGTTTGTCTGTTCCTCGGTCCGTGCCCCGACGAGCCAGATTCGACTGAAGCGGAGTCGGAGCCAGTGCCCGGAGACGGAGTAAGGCGAGAAGCCGAAACGCAGTCGCAGGGGACAGGCGGAGATGCAGCGGAAGTGAATCTGAGCGAGTCCCATTTTCCGTCGCGCAGCGACGGAACGCAATTTTGAAATGAATCCAATCACTTTATGGTTGGATTCAATACACAACTCATTGATTTATCAACCGATCGAGGAGCAACCCATGACAACGATCACAACTCCAATACTCCGCGCCCTGTTTTCCGAGGACGGTCAAGCATGGCACGATGGCACTCCTGTGAACTGGGAGCCCGATGAATCGATCAGTAAGTTCGTCATCGGAACACCGCTCGGCTCTGATCGAGAAGAAAAAACGGTCTCTGTTACGGAATCTTTGCCGTCAGATCTCGCGATCCGTTTTCCAAATTTGACCCATCTGCATCTCTGGCAAATCGAAAACCTGACAGCCCTACCAAAACTCCCACCTGGGCTTAAATGTCTGGATATCCAGGGATGCAAGGCATTAGAAAGTGTGAGTCGTCTCCCTGATACAGTCGAAACACTCAGCTTTTCAATGTGTACTGGTTTGCGGGAGCTTCCCAATGTGCCCGTTGCTCTGGAACGGCTCTATCTGGATGGCTGTACCTCATTGGAAGAGGATATTCTCGCCGTTTTTTTTCTGGAATTATCACGAGTGACCAATTCTCAATTGGTCGAATTCGATGGTCGTCAAGTTCAGCTTACCTCAATCAAACGCTTACCTCGAACACTCAGGCGACTCGTACTCGAAGGATGCACCTCACTGACAGATGTTTCTTCATTACCTGAATTCGAGAATCTTCAACACCTGAATCTTTCAGATTGTCCAAATTTAAAGAAGCTGCCCAATATTCCAGATCATCTGCAATACGTCCAATTATATGGCAGTGAGCAACTCCAGGATTTTCTCGGACAACATATTGGTGTGTATGACCGCGGTACGAAAGATCAGCCGAATGTCGCAGATGTCCTGTATACACGCCGAAAGTTTGGAGACGAGTTGTCCATTGCCGCTCATGCAAAATTACTCCTTTTAGGGGATGGACGTGTCGGCAAGAGTACGTTGGCAAAACGACTTCAGTGGGATTGCCTGACCAAAGAACAGCAGCAAAGTCCGGAATGGGAGCACCTGAAACCCAAAGTGGGTGAAAAATACAGTCATAAGGTTCGGTTCAGCAAATGGGAAACGCCGTTACAGCTTGCAGAATCGACCGCCTCGGAAGTCAATTTGAGGGCGGTGGCGAATAGACTGGCAACACGTTGCGATGAATCGGGAAAGATTGACGGCACGATTCGTATCTGGGACTTCGGAGGACAGGAGATCTACCATCAGACACATCGTATCTTTGCTGCTGAGGGGTCTGTCTATCTGATTGTCTGGAGTCCTAACCCTCCCGAAGAGAAGCGGCTCATGCAGGAATATGAAGAAGTAACAGGTGCCACTCAGGAGGAATGGCGAGAATGGAACCGTCAACGGTCTCTGGACTACTGGCTTGATTATGTCGATTCGCTGAAAACCAATGCCCAGGTGGCACTGGTTTGTACAAATACAGCGATGGAGGCACCTCACTTCCCCTGGACGAAACGATCGGAGACACATAAAGATCGAGAGATAGAATGTTTTTATATCGATAGTGTGGAAGAGGAATGCCCGAACAATCCCGAATATATTAGACTTCTGAAATTCATACGCGAAGCGTCGGGAAGCGAAGCAACAAGGATCGGTCTGGTTCAACCCGCGTTCTATTCCGAGGTTGCAGACTACGTAGATCATCTGCTGGATGAAAACGACGCAGCATGGCAAGATCCGAATAGACAGCCGGAACATCTCATTCTTGACCATCAAGAGTGGAGTAACTGCTTAATCGAAAACCATGCGAAGTCTCACGCAAGTCGACATCAATTGGAACTTCAGGACATTGATGCCATCACAGGATATTTACACAGCGCGGGCCAGATCTTTGAAATTCGTGATTCCCAAACGAAATCAATACTTATCGATCAAAGCTGGGCAACAGATATCATCTACAAGATGTTACGACCGGCATTGAAAGGCGATCACTGCCTGTTCAATATTATTCGTGAGAACAAGGGCTACTTCAGGGAGGCGGCACTCGGGATTGACCAGAATTGGCAAACATTGCGGACTGATGCCGAGCGTCACCACATTCTGCAGTATATGCAGCAATGTGGCATGATCATTCCCATCCAGTCACAAGAAGAACGTCGTGATGAGTCGACTTTATACCTGGCCACCGAGAAATGGCTCTTGCCTGCATATAGCGGCGAGCTGGCCAAGAATTGTGAAACTGTGTTCAATCTTGTCCGCGATCATCAAGATGGTGCGGTCATGGAGGAATTCTCCTTTGAGCAGATGCGGATAAGTGAGTTTGATTTCCGAGCCCTGATCGTCCATCTCGGAAATATTCTTCGAACTCGTGCAGTCTTCTTTAGAGAAGGGCTACAAGCAACAGATAATCCGTTAGACCCAAGTTGGTGTTTCCAATTGAGATGGAAGTCGGAGGGTGTCGATACTTATTATGGCAATGTTGACGCCAGACTCGCCACTTCCCAGCGTCAGGTTGCTCAACTTACTGAAATGGTCGAAGAGGTTTTTCATCAGGATGGAAGTCCTCTTGCACGGTGGTCCAAATCTCTGAAAAGAGAATACCAACCACTCGACGATTTTTCACATTTATACTTCCGGGAAATTACGACTGCAGATCTGGACGTTGCTATTTCCTATAGCGGAGGAGATGCTGATCTGGTGAAGAGCATGGTCGCTGGCTTCCGCAAATTGGGAATTCGTCGTATTCATGAATATCGGGACCCCCAATGCAGGTACGAAGAGTTGATTAAAGTCCTTCCATTTATGGAAAGTCTGAGAAATCCTCCCTGTCTGGTTCTTGTCCTCTCTGACTCCTATCTGAATCCAGATCCCAGTAACTGGTTCTGTGTCTGGGAATTTGCCGACGCCGTCCGTCGTCTGGCCGATGAGCAGGTAACTCGTGAGCGTCTCATTGTTACTTATCGAAATAACCAAAACCTGACGAGCGATAATCTCCGCGAGGTTGCCTCGGAAGCTTTAAGCTCTATGGCAAAACACTTTGATTCAAAATACGACAAGCTTATTGCACAACATGACAGAAATACCGCATTAGAGTATCGAGATCGTGCAGATCATTTTCATGAAGCACTATCAGGTTTGAACCAATTTGCCCAAGAATTTTCATCTGACGGAACATACTCATTTTATAAAATAGAAGCCGATGAAAGTCTCGATTTCTCAGAGATGGCAAATTTGATCAAGAAAACCTTGAAAGGAGGGCAGTCCCATTAGTAATTATTCCCTCCCCACACCAGCCGAAATGATCGCCCATCTGAATCAGTTTGTTCGTGGTCAGGCGCGGGCGAAGCAGGATTTGGCGGTTGCTGTCTATAATCACTATCTTTCGCAGGCGTACCAGTTGCGATCAGGTCGCGATTTGGGACGGCACCATATTCTGCTGATTGGCCCGACCGGAGTCGGGAAAACATATCTTGTCAAAACGCTGGCTGAGTTTCTGAATGTTCCGGTGGGGTTTACCAGTGCTGCGGGACTGGTGGAAGCTGGTTATAAGGGGAACTCGGTAGAAAGCGTTGTCCGGAGTCTGTTGGATCGAGCCGGGGGGAATCCTCGCAAGGCCGAACAGGGAATCATCTTCATTGATGAAATTGACAAAATCCGGCGTGGTGAAACAGGAGGTCGCGATGTCAGTGGAGAAGGGGTTCAAAATGCCTTACTGACACTTCTGGATGGTCGCCGCTCGACCGGGATGGAAGGGATGGGGCATGTCGCCATTGATACCGGTCGCATGCTCTTCATCTGTACGGGAGCGTTTGTGGGCTTGCGGGACATTGTTGATCAACGACTGGGGACCGGCAAGTCACAGATTGGGTTTGCTGCCCGCCCGCAGGAAGAGATTCAGACCATTCCCGAACTGCCCATTTACACTTCTCTCTGCCAGACACAAACATCTGATCTGGTCTCCTTCGGAATGATCCCGGAATTCATCGGCCGGTTTGCCACGATCTCTGTGCTGCATGAACTGTCACATAAGGACATGCGCGAGATTGTCCGGGAAGGTGTCGATCGTTCTCCATTGCAATTGCAGCAGGAACTTGCCCGCATCCATGGGATTGAACTGCAGTTGACTGAGGATGCCTTAGACGCCATTGCCGGGGAAGCCGCGTCACTCGGAACGGGAGCCCGAGGTCTGCACCGACTGATAGGCAGGGCTGTCGATGCCGTCGATCATCGCTGGAGTGAACTGGCCGAAAGCGGAGTCACACAGGTGATTGTTGGCCGGGAATGTGCACTTGGGACCGGAGAACCTCAGTTGATCAAGGGAATCTCGAATATCCCCCGCAGTGATATGGAATTGCGAAGTGATGCGTTCAACGGTATTCCCCGCTCTCCACGTCCGGTCCTGGGCGAAGCGACTCCTCGCGTTCAATCGAATGGAATTTCTGATATCCGCGGCTGGAGTGATGAACGGATCTGGAATCGGATTGAAACCCTCAAGCGAGACAAACTCGACTGGGAAGAATCGTCTGGAAGTGCGAAAACCTGGTGGGAAAAATTCGAGTCAGAAAACAAACATCGACCACCACTCATTCTGCGGCTTATTGAAGAACTTACTCGGCGTTCAGCCACCATCACGCAGTTCTTCCTCGCCTACATCTACTCCAATACGGACAACATTCAGGCGAATCTGCATTATCTGGATTACATGAGACTCAAGGAGGACGACACACAACCGACTTCCGATGATGCTCCGCAAACACCTGAGACAGACTGACCTTGGCAAGATTGAGAAATTAGTGAATAGCGACTTACCTAACCCCTTATATATACAGTTGGATTCCAGTGTATTATTGGAACTTTGCCTAATTCCACCGGGACGTTTCCGAATGGGATCGCGATATGGTGGTCTTTGGGAGCACCCAGTCCATTGGGTAGAAATTACTCGCCCATTTTATATGGGAAGATATCCGATGTTGCAGTCGGAATGGCGTGCATTGGTGGATTCATATCCTAGTTGTGATCTGAATCCGATCCCGAGTAATTTTGATGGTGACCGTCTTCCTGTGGAGCAAGTTAACTGGCATGATGTAATGCAGTGGTGCGATTTGTTGCAGGGCAATGCGTTGTCTTCTCGAATATTCGACGAGGGGGGAAATGCTGTGAACTTGACGGATGTGTCTTTGGGACTTCCCAGTGAAGCTCAGTGGGAATACGCATGCCGTGCAGGAACAGAGACGGAATATCATACGGGGGATGGTGCCGCAGCGTTGGCAATAGCGGGCTGGTTCGATGAGAATTCGGCAAATAAAACTCATCTTGTGGGAGAGAAACTGCCGAACGATTTTGGTTTGTACGATATGCACGGTAACATTAGGGAGTGGTGCAGCAACTCTTGGGACGAAAATGCCTATCGAATACGCGTGGATAATGTGCAAGATCCAGTGGTGAAGCTACCAAAAGATGGCAAAGTTGAAGAAAACGCTTGCCGTGTCATCCGTGGCGGCTCTTGGGACTGTTCCGTGAGATGGTGCCGTGCTTCGTTTCGCAATAGGTGGAGGCCCCGTAACCGTATATGGAGTCTCGGTTTTCGGGTTTGTTTGTTCCTAGGTCCGTGCCCCGAAGAGCCAGTTTCGACTGGAGCGAAATCGGAGCCGGTACCCGGAGACGCAGTGAGGCGTGAAGCCGAAACGCAGTCGCAGCGGACGGGCCGAGATGAAGCGGAAGTGAACCTGAGCGAGTCTCATTTTCCGTCGCGTAAGCGGAGGAATTAGCTAGTTATGAGAACGTTCAATAAAGAAACCGCCAGCACGCTTCCCGAACATCTGATATTGCCCCTCTCGCCAGAGGTATCCATGGAATTCCGGTTGATCCCGCCTGGGCGATTCCGGATGGGATCAAGAGATGGTCACTCAAGTGAGCAACCTGTGCATTGGGTGGAAATCACTCGATCATATTATATGGGAATATTCCCGGTCACTCAGGAACAGTTTGCGGTATGGACAGAGTTTGAGGGGATAGAGCACGAGAATCGTTTCCCCGGCAATCCTCTTCATCCTGCGGAGAACGTGGACTGGAATAAGGCGTGTTATTTTTGTGAGTGGTTGATGTGTCGGCAACAATCGAAAATTCCAGAGGGTTATGTATCTGGTTTACCAAGTGAGGCCCAGTGGGAGCATGCATGCCGTGCGGGAGTAGTAAAGGAATATTATTCTGGCGATGGTACAGTAGCTTTGTCTGCAGTTGGTTGGTTCGGTGAGAATTCGGGAGATAAAACTCATCCCGTTGGAGGAAAGGTTGCGAACGACTTTGGTTTATATGATATGCACGGTAATATCTACGAATGGTGTAGCGATACATGGGATGAGTTTTCTTATCGAAAGCGAGTGGATGGCGTACGAGATCCAATAGTGAAATCGTCCGAGCTAGGGAGAAGTGAGTTAATCGCGATCCGAGTCATCCGCGGCGGTTCTTGGGTCGATTCAGCGGAGTGGTGCCGTGCAGCGTTTCGCTTCGTAAGGGGGCCTGGCGACAGTGACGAGTTTCAGGGTTTCCGGGTTTGTCTGTACCTCGGACCATGCCCCGGCGAGCCAGATTCGACTGGAGCGGAGTCGGAGCCAGAGCCCGGAGATGCAGTGGAAGTGAACCAGAGCGAGTCCCATTTTCCGTCGCGCGGTAAGGGGGATTAGCCGGACATGAGCAACTTCAATAAAGAAACGACCCAGACGCTTCCCGAACAGCTGACATTGCCCCTCTCGCCGGAGGTATTCATGGAATTCCGGTTGATTCCTCCAGGGCGTTTCCGAATGGGTTCGTGCTACAGTAGTACTGATGAGCAACCAGTGCACTGGGTAGAAATGCCACGTCCTTATTACATGGGAATTTACCCGGTTACTCAGGAACAGTTCGCGGTGTGGACGAAGTCTGCGTGTATTGATCACAAGAATGAATTTCCGGGCCATGCAGATCATCCAGCGGAAAACATCAACTGGGAAACTGCCTGTGATTACTGCGAGTGGTTGACTCGTGAGCGTCAATCCCTTCAGACTCAAGGCTATTTAGCCGGTCTCCCGAGTGAGGCCCAATGGGAATACGCATGCCGTGCGGGAACAGAGACTGAATATTACTCGGGTGACGGTGAGGCCGCTTTATCAGCAGCTGGTTGGTTCGGAAATAATTCGGAAAACAAAACCCATCCCGCAGGAAAAAAGGAGGCAAACATGTTTGGCCTGTGCGACATGCACGGTAATGTGTGGGAATGGTGCGGTGATGTGTGGGATGAATTTGCATATAGTAAGCGTGTGGATGGTGTGCAGGACCCTGTTGTGAAGTCATCGGAAATTCTAGAAAGTGAAGAGTTCGCTTACCGTGTGCTCCGCGGCGGCTCCTGGTTCATTTCAGCAAGTGGATGCAACGCTTCGTCCCGCAACTGGGCGAGGCCCGAATTTCGTAGCAGGGATCACGGATTCCGCGTTTGTTTGTTCCTCGTCGGATATGCTGAAGAGCAAGATTCGGCTGGAGCGGAGTCGGAGCCAGTGCCCGGAGAAGCTGAGAGGCGAGAAGCCGAAACGCAGTCGCAGGGTACGGGCGGAGAAGGAGCGGAAGTGAACTTGGGCGAGTCCCATTTTCCGTCGCGCAGCAACGGAACGCGATTTTGAAAATTCGGTATGACTTACTCAAGTCCTTGGTGGATATGATGTGAGTCTTAACCCGATTAACACCCCGGTCGAAATCCAATTCAACCCTCCTGTAAAAGCCCCATACAATCCTAAAACTTGACTTAGTAAATAATGATGAGAAATCCGCGTTAACAGCTTTATGTAGCGGCCCGAGCGAATAATAAGGGATTGAATGTTAATTTGGGAAATCTGTGATATGGATTTGCATTCTTTCGATTAATTTGATGCTTTTGCCAGTTCAGTGCTGAACATGTTACACGCAGTCCGGCGATAATCCGAATAGCTAAAGTGCAATTGCTGACATATGGTATATGGTCGTGAACCCTGAACCAATTTTTCAGCAGAGTTCTCCAAGTGAACAAGGACGTTCCCATGCTGAAATTGGCTCTGAAGTTTCGTATCTGTTTGGCATGGTTGCTAATTGTCACACTTGGTTGCCCTCCGCAGGCTTTTGCCGGGGATTCTCTGTTCGGAGGATGGGGTAAAAAGCATACGCGCCCCAAAACCCAACTGGAACAGCTGGCCGAATCCGTGGACAAGCTGGAGCAGGAGATCGACTGCTACGGAAGCATTGTCATCAAGCAGCCGGATATCTGGGGGGAAGCCCGCTGGACGAGTCATCGCCAGGAATTTGAAAAGACGATGGCAGATGAGCTTAAGAGGTTTAAGTTTACTTTAAATGCTCAGATCACCGAAGCGGATACCAGTTTTGCGGTCATGGCAGCCAGCTTGAGCGCCTCATCTGGAACAACAGTCGTGCAGGCACAGGAGTTTGATGGTTTAGCCACGCAATCCATCTCCCCGATTCCGGTCCAGCAGCCAGACGTTTACTCACCCCATGGTGAAGAAATCAAGGGGATCACGATTGAGCCGACGGTTTATCTGGACCAGATGGCCCGGTACATCAAACACTTGCATCAACTCCGGCGAATCAACGAAGGGGACGACACCGCCGACGCCTCCGGTTATGCCCTCAACCTGATGCGCATCCCCGCCTCCATTCTCCCCGGCAGCAAAACCCGCACGGGATATGGTGCCGAACTGACAGTCACCGTCACGCCAGAACTCTCTGAAGACCTGCTGCCGGAGACGTTTAAGGATCTGGTGTTTAATGATCTGGTGGATCAGTTGAGTTTACCGCTGCTGAAACTATCGGAGTTAAACCCTAACAAGACTAAATACGAGATGTGTGAGAATTCCAATGCGACTTGCAACAAACTTATAAATTGTGTTTATGCCCCACTAGATATAACATCAGCAATTATTTCATCAGGCAATCAAATTGTTGCTACAACAAATACTTCAAATGCCAGATACGCAATTGCTCCCACACAAATTCAATGTGTGTTTGGAGAGACCTATCTCAACAATTTAGCGACTTCTCTGAAGCGGCTGCGAATAGGCTTGGGGCATGAGCGACTGCAAATTTTTGATGTGCAGGGATTTCTTGGCGAGGAACTGGAGGCAGCATACCAGCATCTGCGTGCGCTAGAAGAACGAACAGGCTACAGCGCCTGGCAGACACTGTGCCCGCAAATCAGCCAAGCGATCCGACTGCTGAAATTTGACGCGACAGCGGGGGAAGAGGCTCTGTGTAATTTGCGAGCACAATTTGACAAATGTCTGGAGACACTGCAGCTTCAGTCGCAGGGAAATTGTCCGCCCAGTGGACCACGTCTGTGCCCCCCTTGTCCGGATTGCCCTACAGCGGTTGTTTGCAAACACTGTGAAGTTTGCACTACGAAAGCCCTCGCGTGGGCGATTCTGGTCGATTCCGCTTTGCTGAATGATCAACTCTTTGATGACATGCAGAGGATTCAGAAGGCAAAACATGTTTACTTTGCTCCTGATTACAATCCGGGGTTTTACGGTCCGAATCCGTCGCCTGAGTCGAAGGAGATCTTCAACCAGTACGTGCAGGCCCGCTGGCCGATTCATGTGTTCGCACTCGATCCCGAAGTGCAGGAACAGAATGTGGCCGATGCGTATGCCCGTAGGCGGGAAACCCAGTTAGCCCTGGCAATGGCGTTTGCCAACGGTGAGATCGGAGCCAACACATTCAGCCGGTTTGCCCGGCAGACCGACTTTCAGCTGGAAACGATTTCGCTGAACCGCACCGTTGTCGGGTTCTCCCACGGAAACGACACCTTCGGCTGGCGATTCTTTCCCCGCGTGCAGGCTCCGCCGACGCCCGGAAATTTCAAGGCCAGCTGGCAGAACTGGGTTACGGGTTCGCCGTCGCGGGATGACGATTTGAAATGCCGGCAGCTGGAAGCGGGCCCGCGAGAACTGCTGGCCATTGTGGTGATGCCTTCGTTTGTTCCATATTTGCGAGTCGATTCCCGCAGCAACTGGTTCAAATTAACTGACCCCAAATGCAAAGAATTCACCACCGAAGACTCGGTGCGAATGGGGCACATGATTCAGTACATCCACAACTGCAAGGAAACCTGCCTGCATGAAAATCACATGTACCGTCCCGGCGATGTCATGCGGGTGATGCAGGCGGTCAACCAGCTGGAAAATCGTCTGCCACTACAGGATACCTTAGCCCAGATTCCCTACGAAAATGACTTGGGAGGCTATCGCCTGTTCGCGCTGGGCAAGCGAAATCTGGGGCCTGAGCTGATCGGTTTTTATGGCGAGCCGGGGATCAACCTGCAAGGGAATACAAATTTGTTTCTTGTAGGCCGTGGATTTAATGTCAACGCGACCAGGGTGATTGTGGGAGGGCAGGACTGTGACTTTGATCTGTTGAGTCGTGATGTGATGCTGGTCAAAATACCCCCAGGATCCTACACCGTCTCAGTTAATGTGCCAGGGGAGGATGGCAAAAAGAAAGAAGAAGACCACGTTGATATTCATGTAGCCACTCCGTACGGCGTGTCGGGGCATTTATTTGTACCAATCATCAAAAAGCCTACCAGCCCGCCGGGATACGCCTTCAGTTTTGGAGAAGTTTTCGGCTGCGTGAATTACAGCGCTTGCTGCGTGTCAGAATGCCTGACGCTGGTGCAAGACGATCTGGTCATTAAAGGCCCTGGAATTCCGGGAAAAACGGTAAATGTCAAACTAAAAATGGTTGCCCTGTTTGGTGATGGAACCGAGCGAGGACTGAAGTATTCAGATACGAACCAAGACACCTTGTTGATTGAAAATTATGACTTCACACAGGGGACCGTTCAGATCAAAGCGGAAACGCTGTCCGGATTCATGCAGGGCGAACCGCGACTCTTCGCTCAACAGCCTCCGATCGCCCTGAAAGTGAGCGGTGTGGTCGAGATAGATAAGAAGAGCGTGAACTTGGGTAATCAATTGCTCATCAAATTGGCCGTACAACAAGCCAGGCCGTGTTGTCCGACACCGCAAGAAATGATCTGGACGTTGCCTCAGGCGTTGATGCTAGGCTGCCCGTAGCCAGAATGTAATAAAAGCAGGCTTGACAAGTTCCTGGTGCTCTGTCAGCCCAAGGAATT
>DEML01000013.1 GCA_002359185.1 Planctomycetaceae bacterium UBA2671 | reverse complement strand
GTATTTGCCTGTTACCCAGAGGAAATGAAGAAAGCATTCAGTCAAGGAAAGCAAAAACGCTACGCAAAACAAATCAGAAATGATTACAACCCTGAGAATTTAGGAGAATGGATGTACCGGCAAATCGTTAGGTGGGCGAAAGAATCGGGATACGAACATGCCTATTTGCATACGTTTCGAAAAACTACTCTGCAGTTTGCATACTCAGGGGAACATGCCCAGCAAGCCGTTGCTCAAGACGCGAGTGTAACATCGGGAGTGATGATGGGGAATTATGCCAGCGAGGGAGACGATGTGTTTCGTTTTCGCAGCAATGCGACTTTTGAGCGGATTAAGAAGATGTTGGATTCTGAGACAGCCATCAGATTTGGAGTGGATGTGAGCCGAATGGCTAAACTTCATGAGCAGTTGGAAATGGCACGATCTCAATCGGACTGGAGCAGGGTGAGTAAGATTGCTCAACAGTTGGGAGAGCTCCAAGAAGAAAACCAAGCTGCATCCAGGCTAATTCTGTGAAATCCTGTGAAATAAGTCCGAGCTTATACATTGTCTCTTTCTGCTAAATGACACAAGCCCTTGCATTGCAAGGGCTTGTGATTACACCCAGTAGGATTCGAACCTACAACCTTCGGTTCCGAAGACCGATGCTCTATCCAATTGAGCTATGGGTGCCTGAATGAAAGTTTAACAGATTTTTGTGGGATTTCCAGTTCGAATACCATTCCAATTTCGCAATATTTTGAGCTCTTGAGATCTGATCGATCTAATCGATTCACTAGACGCTCTGGAACGGGAATCGTTCTATTTGAGCCAGACTGTATCGTTCAGGTTCGTGGTATTCCTGCCGATTGAGGCTCAAAAGTGATTTGGTAGTCGCCGAGATCGAACTTTTCGATTTCACGCCTGTTTTGGCTCGCGACCTGAAACCAGGATCCGTATTATTTTCACGTCCGTCAGGCTACTATACTGACTACCACCGTTACCGCTCCACTCTTCATGGAGGCGTGATGAATGATCATTCAGAGCATAATCATGACAAGCAGAAAAAAGACTTCCCTCAGCGATATGGGGAGTATTTCGCAGTCCTTTTGATGTTACTGTGGCAGGTTGTCATGGCGACTGCAGTAACCTTGTTCGTTGCCGTACTCGTCATTGCAGCTGGAGTATTCGCGTTATACATCACCTGCTCGATGGCATTTCAAAGCATGCATTGAATTTGAGTGAACTGATGGATTCTGTCGAAAAATTGATCAAAAAGATCGCACTGATAATGTATGCGGTATTCATCGCTTCGCTGGCAATGATGATCTTTGCCTGTGTATTCCTCGCAGTGATATCAACATTGTTTTCTTTTTCAGGTATAGGAACTTTCTCTTTATAGGTGAGCATATTCCCTGGTGTTTACGTGTTTTTGAAAGTTATGAGGCATTCACAGGCCGATCATCAAACTGAGCAAATTAAACATGAAACAGAACATGCCGAGGACATCTGATAAAGTTGTGATGCAGGAATCGGACGTTCCCTTCACCCACAAAGTTGCGAAAGTGGTTTTTACATTTTCGGCGGCTAGATCCCCCCCTGTTGGCTACGATCATCGCAGGAGGGATTACCTGTACGATGAGTTACTTTGTGGCTATTGAACTCAAAATTATGGAACCGCAAATGTATGTCAATCCAATATGTCTGTGTTGTTCAATCGTCTGCGGCGTGGTGGTTTGCGGAATTGTTTTCACGACTATCTATGAAAAACGCTATCTGAGAGATAAAAACAGGTTACTCCAGTGTTCTTGAGTTTTGATACTGAATAAATCAATTATGAATGACAATGAAACTACGAAACCTGAGAAACGAGTAGAGGCATCGCGCAGGGTGGAGACTCATGTTGAATTTAGCTTTTCAAAAGTTCTGATTACAATCTTTGGAGTAATCGCGTCCTTGATATCGGCGGTAATTGCAGGGGGACTGTCCTGCACGGCTGGTTTAATGATTTCAGACTTCCATATTAATGCTCAGAATCAGAGCATCTATTTGGAATTGAGTCTCTTGTTAGGGCTCGTGGTTGCCATCGTGGTGTTTGTAGCTCTTATGATGTTCATAAAGAAAAATTCATCCGAATCGTAAGAGTAAACTTCTAAAGCATGTTTAAAAATCACCTGCAGCGTTCAGCAGAAGCAAACACAGCGTTTTCAGGTCATTTGGTGTCCAAGCGACTGCAGAAACCATTTGAAAATGGTCTAAAGGATTCTCATGGCTCTCCCCCTGCGAGATTATACGTTTATCGGCACAACCCAGAGTCTTTGTCCGACTTGTCTGAAGTTGCTGCCGGCGAAGATTATCGTGCGGAATCAACGGGTTTACTTTCGTAAATCCTGCGGGGAGTGTGGGGAGCGGGAGGATTTTGTTTGTTCGGATGTGGCCTATTTTGACAAGCTCGAACATTCCGTGCCTGCGAAATTGCCACGACAGGTGGGGGTCGAGCCTAAGAAAGGTTGTCCGTACGATTGCGGTCTTTGTACAGAACACGAACAACATACCTGTGTTGGTCTGGTCGAAGTCACATCCTCTTGCAACTTGACCTGTCCGATGTGCTTTGCCTCCAGTTCGCCCAAAGGTAAGCATTTGTCTCTGGAGGATTGCAAGAAAGCGATTGATCGTCTGGTGGAAACGGAAGGTCAACCGGAGTTGATGCAGCTGTCGGGAGGGGAGCCGACGTTGCATCCTCAGTTTCTGGAAATCCTCGATTACGCGGTCTCTCAACCGATTGACTTCGTGCAGATTAATACGAATGGGGTCCGATTTGGTCACGATCCAAAATTGATTGAAACAGTGTCCAGGCATCGTGAACGAGTCGAGATTTTCTTTCAGTTAGATGGGCTCCGACCTGAAGTGACTCAAAAGCTACGTGGCGAAGATCTGCTCCCATTGAAACTAAAAGCGATTGAGGCATTGGGGAAAGCGAATCTGAATGTGACGTTGGGTGTGACATTGCAGGGAGGCGTGAATGATGATCAGCTGGGGCCACTCATACAGTTTGCTAAAGAACGTCCCTGGATTGGGGGGATCAATTTTCAGCCTGCGACTTACTCCGGCAGGCACGAA
This sequence comes from Planctomycetaceae bacterium UBA2671, assembly GCA_002359185.1. Taxonomy (GTDB): domain Bacteria; phylum Planctomycetota; class Planctomycetia; order Planctomycetales; family Planctomycetaceae; genus Rubinisphaera. The sequence continues at coordinate 5,327 of DEML01000013.1, read as the reverse complement.
CTTCCGGAAACGCTGGAAAATCGGATGACATTTCCCGATGTCATCAAGGGCATTGCCAGGCAGACTGAAGGGATGTTTACGGAAGACGATTTCCGTCCGCTGCCGTGTGCTCACCCGAATTGCCACAGTCTGGCCTACGCGTTTCGCTTTGGAGGCGACTTTTTGCCGATCAATCGTCTGATCAATATCGATGAGCATATGGACTTGCTCGCCAATGGAATATGCCTGACTCGCGAAAAGGCGAAGCAGTTAGTCAGTACCTATTTGAATCGACTGACTTCGAGTTGTGGTTCTGGCTGCGGCTGCGATACCGGACTGATTGAACTGGAGACCTCTTTTAGTGAGAAACCAGAGTTGATGAAGGCGGCTGAAGAATTCTTTGCGGGAGTGATGGGAGAGAAAGTCGGGGCTCAGCAGGCGTTTCGTATTACGATCACTTCGTTTCTGGATGCTTATAATTTTGATGTCCGCAGACTGATGAAATGCTGTACGCACCATGTTTTGCCGAGCGGCCATATTATTCCGTTTTGCGCCTATAATGTGTTGTATCGTGAAGGGCATGTGCCTCTACCGGAGTTGACGGCCGCCTTATCTCTTTCAGAAAGCCCGGTTACCATATGACGTGGCTTTATCCTGTCATTATGCTGGCAGCGATTGTCTGCACTTCGCTTTTATTGAGACGATCTCAAAGCCAACTTCCGTTGACTCGTCAGCAGAAATTCGCTGTTGGACTGGGAGCGTTCTGTGGCGCAATGATCGGTGCAAAATTGCCGTTCGCGATTGCTCATGCAGAGGGGGTTTGGGCATTAACATCCTGGATATCACACGGCAAGACAATCGTCTGTGGACTGGTCGGAGGATATTTCGGAGTTGAACTTGCCAAATCGATGACCGATGTCAAAGTGAAAACCGGCGATTCGTTTGCGGTGCCGGTCGCCGTTGGAATTGCGATCGGGAGGCTGGCCTGTTTTCAAGCGGGATGCTGTTATGGAACTCCCACGGATTTGCCTTGGGGAATACCATTTCCGACTGCTTCTGGGCCAATTTTGCCTCGGCATCCGACACAGATATATGAATTCAGTTTCCATCTGATCGCCGCAATTGTGTTGTTTGTGCTCCAGTCAAAAGGACTGTTTCGTGGGCAACTGATGAAACTGTATATTATCAGCTATCTGGGTTATCGATTTTTGACAGAATGGATTCGACCAGAACCGATCTGGTATGGAAGTCTGACCGCTTATCAATGGGGCTGTCTGGTTCTGATCCCGGTGTTCATCCTGCTCTGGGTTCACGATGCTCGCCAGCAAAACAGAATCAGGGCCGTTTAATCGATTAACTTCTCAGAGACTTGATTACAGACTCAGTTCATGCAATCATGGCCACATCGCCATGAATAACAACCTTCAAAAATACGAAGCCCGTGCAAAAATTGCTAAAGCGATGTCTCATCCGAGTCGTCTGCTGATGCTCGATTTATTGCAAAAACAGGAATTGAGCGTGGGCCAGTTGACACAGGAAGTTGGAGCAGATCAGTCGACCGTTTCCAAGCATCTGGCCATCTTGAAAGAAGTGGGTCTAGTGTCTGTGCGGAAAGAGGGGGCAATGAGTTTCTATCAACTCAAGTGTAATTGCCTTGATGGATTCTTTTCCTGTATGGAGTCGGTTCTGGTCTCGGATCTCACTTGTCGTCAGAATGCCCTGAAGTAATTTTCTATTTGGTCACAACATGGCGATATTGCCATGTTTCCATCATTCTCAAAAATAAAGTCACCCCATGAAACGCGTATTAATCCTTTGTACTGGAAACTCCTGTCGCTCACAAATGGCAGAAGCTCTCTGGGAATCGCTCGGAAATGGAGCCTGGGAGTCGGAATCGGCTGGCTCCAAACCTTCCGGTTATGTTCATCCGTTGGCGATTAAAGCTATGCAGGAATTGAACATCGATATTTCCAGTCACCAGAGTAAATCAGTTGAGCAGTTTAGGGATCAGAATTTTGATCTGGTCGTCACTGTTTGCGACAATGCGAAAGAATCGTGTCCTGTATTCACCGGTGCTCAGCAAACCTTTCACTGGCCTTTTGATGACCCTGCTGATGCCACAGGAACTGAAGAGGAACAGATGGTTTTCTTTCGCCGTGTCCGTGACGAAATTCAGAATAAAATCAGCACTTATCTCACCTCAATCTCTTAAGGAGAAGTTGCATGTCAAGCGAATCTGCCGTCGATTTTCCGGGACAATATCGTCTCCATGTCGCTTTGAACGTTTCTGCTGTCGAAAAATCCAAAGCATTTTATGAATTGCTGTTTGGAGTTGCCCCTAGTAAGGAACGTCCTCGTTATGCGAAATTTGAGCCGACGGATCCTTCCGTCAATCTTTCACTTAATGAAGTCGATGAGGATTTTACAACTTCCAAGGGTTCTGCCCATTTCGGAATTCAGGTCAAATCCGTGAAAGAAGTTCACGCTGCCATTGAACGTTTTCAGAATGCGGGAGTGAAAACGATTACGGAGGAAGCAACGACCTGCTGTTATGCCGTGCAGGATAAAGTCTGGGCGATTGATCCCGATGGCCACAAATGGGAAGTGTTTGTTGTACTTCAGACGGATGCGAAAGATGAACTTTATGCCAGTTCGGGCTGCTGTGGTCCTGACCTGGTTTCGATGGGGACATGCGAGTCCTCTAAGAATTCGTAGCCTCTTACGCCGCCCGTTCCTGTTCGCACCATTGTGCGTTCTGAATCCAGTCTTCAATTTCGAGGCGATCCGGAATTTTTCCACTGCGAATCACACGTTGTCCTTCTGGGGAAGCTGCATACTCTGAAATGAGTGGGTGCAAATCATCGACGGTGGAGGCACATAAATCTTGATATGATTCCACACCGACGCCAGTCAGAAGTTGAACATCGTGAGCCCGCAATCCAGGCACCATACACATCAGTTGGGTTTGCTGTTGCCAGGAGATGACCAGTTCCAGATTGATCCAGCGTGTATTCAATTTCTGAACGATCGATTCCGGTTCAGATTCCAAAAATTCACCGACAGTCTTGATGCCGATTTTCTTAAAGCGAGAAGCGGTTTTCGGACCAATGGAAGGGGCATCGACAATTGGCGAATCAGGATCGAGATGAGTCACTTCGGAATGATTTGGTGTGTCTTCATTCTGATCGTCATCGTCACTGGCTGATGTCTCCGAAACTTCTGATTGAACTGGCCTGGCTCCAAAAGGCTCGGCATCCTGAATAAACGGATCGATAATCGTCTCTTCCTGGTCAGCAGGATGTATTTTCGGATGCGATTTGATCTTCTCCGAGTTGCCACTGATTTTGATTTTTGGTTTCTTTACGACGGACTTCTCGTCTGAAACCTCAGGTTCTCCTCGACGATATTTTTCGATCAGCGTCGCAATCACACGATTCTCTTCGGGAAGATTCTCGACCACATCTCCCGTCTGTTTGAGTTCGTTGTAAATCCGAGTCACAATTTTTTGCTCGGCACTGTCGGACATGTTCTTCGTGATCCAGAAGACGGGAATCGTCGCCTGAGACAACGCTGAGTGTAAAGAAAGCGAAACGGCAGGGGGGTGCTGTCCACTTTCTTTCAGGCATCGTTCCAGCACCAAAGACAGTGTGACCGCAGCCCGACCGAGAATTTTCGCAAAATCTTTTGCTAACTCTTCGTCGAGCCCGGCAGGGGGATCTTTGGCACCACGATCAAAATTATAATTCTTGACGATGCTCTCATAATTTTGATTGGCCAGTCCGGCTTCTGTCTGGATGAGTTGCTCAATCCAGTTATCGCCTTGGGGTATTGTGATCTTCGGAAAGCCTCCGAGGTCTTCTTCGAGGATGTCTATCAATTCATCGTAGCTGCAACTCACACTCCATTCGCAGGCCCGATGAATGATCGTTTCGGCTTTGGACTGCCCGGTATGTAAAGGACAAAAAATATCAGTGAGATAATGACTCATCACCCCAGCCGAATAAACCCCGGCTGACCATTGCCGATCCGCAAACTGTTGACGTGCTTTCGCATACCATTCCTGAGTCGCCTTAACAGCTCCCCCCCAGTAATTCTCCTGAACATGCAAGACATGATTGCGAAAGTCTTTGAACTTCTTGTCAGGATCTTTGGAGCCTGTCAAATAAGGCTCAATACTTTTCAGAAACAGATTTCGCCAGTTCTCAGAATTCTCTCCCGACAACAAACGAAGCGCTTCCATGGCCAGCTTATGATGTGTACCTTTGCACTTCCAGGCATAGAGTGTTCGGTAATAAAGCGACATAATAATGAAAATCGCGAGAGGAGAGTTTACGGGAGGGCAGGGAGGGGGAGCATATAATCGTCAAAAAGTACGATGCGGGCAATGCGAGACGCTTCGTTGTAATCTCTACCAATGCAGCGAGAAGAGCTGGCTTGGTGCCATGCTTGCATCGCGTAGCAGGGCAAGCATGAATGGAAGTCGAACACACAATAAACGTTGAAGAGAACCACTCGCAAAAAAACAGGCAATCAATCCATTTCAAAAGCGGCTGAAGGGAATCGAACCCTCATTTAAAGCTTGGGAAGCTTTCGTGTTGCCACTACACCACAGCCGCAGGGTGATATGAGCGTACTAAGATGCCTGTTTTAAAGACTGAAAATTATTCTCATCCAAATTGACTATCGGCATTCTACCCTCAAAATCAAAAGAATTCCATGCATTCCGTGCACAATTCCGTGCACACTCAGATCACACAGATTGGACTGTGTACGCTTCATTCCCAAAATGATGACCAGCAGCCACTCCAACCCATACCGGCTTTCAGATCCAATCAATACAATGTCTGAATCAGCCAGAGTACTGATGCAAAGACTAATCAATTCATAATTTTCCAAGTGGTTAAAACGGAAAATGTTTATTTAATTTTAATTCCTTCCTTTGATTTGAAAAATTGGAAGTTTGGAGTAGTGATATACTTTTGTTGCCATTAATTAAGCAAGCTGAGAATTGTTTTCAATGTACGAAATTCACTGGCCAGAATTCATTCATTTTTTTTCAACCAATCGTGCTTGCCCTTCGCAGTATGGGAGACTCTGGAACTACTTCGCCTTGTTGTCTAATCCATTGCACCAGCGTTCAACGGCAGGGGTGGGAAGCCTCTGCTTCAAATGATCGACGTACGCTTACCGACTGGATCAGAAGTAAACTTGATGATGCATCTGAGTCAGAAATAAAAGCTGCTGAAGAAAAGTCGCCAAAAAAGTAATGCAGTTGTTGTTCATCTATTTGCGAGTTGATAACTGAGTAGGAATACTGGTAAGGTCCTGACTCATCCCCAGTTTTGCGA
>DEML01000085.1:485-8101 GCA_002359185.1 Planctomycetaceae bacterium UBA2671 | reverse complement strand
CGCTGCCTCTCCGCTGAACAGTCTGGCCTGTATTCACACTCCGTCACTTCAGAGCGGCGGAATCCATCTCCCACTTCTCCCCAACCCAACTGGAATTGATATTGAAATTTACTCAATCATAAGGAGACCACGATGTCGACAACGATCCTCGTTGAACCCCCAAACGAAAGCCGAGCGGCGGAGCGTTTGCAGGTGACCATGTGCGCCACACGCATTAGCTTTGTGTGGCTCGGCACCCGCAAAACACTCTCCTCGTCACAGAAAGCCCAGGCCGCCGAATCTTTCGGTGCCGCGGGCGAATATCTCTCGGCTGGCAAAAAGCTGCTCGATACCCGACATCCTCGCTTCCAGGCGGTCAATGCCCTCAGGGGACAGATCCGTAAATACTGGACCTCGCTCAGTCTTCCTTATCCAGAACCGGGGATCCGACTCATTCGTCGCGAATCTCTCGACCCCTTTCAGAATCAAATGCAATATTTTGAAGAGGAGTTGCAGCAGGCCGTCCGACTGTTGGATGAGGAGTTTGCCAGTCTGCAGGCGGCGGCTCAGGAACGACTCGGGGAGCTCTATAATGAGGCCGATTATCCCGACTCTCTGGTGGGGCTGTTCCATGTGGGCTGGGAGTTTCCGAATGTCGAACCGCCCCACTACCTGCGACAACTCAATCCCGAGTTGTACGAACAGGAAGCTCGGCGCGTGCAGGCACGCTTCGATGAAGCGGTGCAACTGGCCGAGCAGGCTTTTGTCGAAGAACTTGCGCAATTGGTGTCTCACCTGACCGAACGGCTGAGTGGTCACGAGGATGGCAAACGCAAAGTTTTCGGGATACGGCGGTCGGGAATCTGCAGGAATTCTTTGAGCGTTTTCGGTTGCTCAATATCCGTTCCAATGACCAGCTCGATGACCTGGTCGATCAATGTCAGCAGATCGTGACGGGCATCGCGCCCCAGCAACTTCGCAGCAGCAGTCACTTGCGACAGCAGGTAGCCACAAAACTCTCTGGTGTGCAATCAGTCCTTGACGGCCTGCTCGTCGATCGTCCTCGACGCCAGATCATTCGCGCCCCCAAGTAGTTCTTTATCCATGGTAAGGAGCAAACCATGCAATTGCTCATCCAGCAGGACGGCACCATCCGCTGCCTGTATTCAGAAGCGATTCCGCTGGCCATGCTTGGTTCTCTCGATATTACTCGGGGCTCTCACGTGGAACCCGATTGCAACGGTCAGTGGTGGGCCGACCTATCGCCCGTTACTGGACCGAAACTGGGGCCTTTCGAACAGCGAAGCCAGGCACTCCAGGCTGAAGCGCACTGGCTGGAGACCCACTGGCTGAATGAACCGCTGATTCCGTAAACATCACAGATTTTTACATCCACATCCCGACTCGACAGACCCACCGCCTGCTGAGTCGGGATTTTTTATTTTCCTAACCCTAAATCATTTGAAGGAATTCTCCCCCATGAAACCATCTGAACTGAATCGCAGCATTGCCCGTGTGACTGGCGAAAGCCTCATCACCATCCAACGACTGGGCTTTGAACTGATCTCAAGAGAAGACTCGGAGTCTGTAGAAACCGAATCCCGACTGCCCCAGTTTATTGACTGGGACGAAGAGGAAGGACGTGACTGGCTCACTGAATTTGAACAGGCCATGAGTGTGCCGGCTTATGTTTAATCCATCACCAAAGTCAGTGAGAGCCAATAAGTTTACGTGCTCAGCTTCGAAGGGGACGAGCCAGCCTGGACGGCAAACGCTCCGGAGCGGTCAACGTCGTGGTCGACGCACTTTCCGCAAGGTCGGCTCGCGTTCTCGATACCGGCAACATCTGATTCACTCTCGCTGATTCAAACCAAGCTCATATTTTTCTCTGACCCATTTTGAAAGGCACTTTATGCAGGTTTTATTAATCAACAACGATGGCGGCGGATTCGCCGACTATATCGAAGTTCCGGACGGGGCGTCTGTTCAGGATGTCTTTACGGAAAAAGTCGGCAACCGGCCAGCCAGCGACTATCTGATCCGCGTCAACAGGCAACCCTGTGCCTCCCAACAGATTCTGCAGGAGGGAGATCGGATTTCGATCACACCAACCAAGATCGAAGGAGCCGGGTAATTTTTTGATTTTCTATTTCCAGAGACTGTCGGGATCGAACTCCCGATGGTCTCTGAAGTTTTATACATGAAAGGCATCCATGAATAAAAAGCGTGCTTCTCGAAACGTCTGGCTGCGTCCTGCAAGGATCCTCCAGAAGCATTTTGAGGCGACCACAACCCAAGAGCCGATTCCAGAACTTCCCGTTGAGCTCTGGAAGAGACTCGAACAGATTCCCCATCTACAAGAAACTGCGATGGCACACGACTGGCTGCTCGCGGCTGAGCGGCTGAAACGAGAATTTCGTAGTCAGCTGAATCAGTTTCATGACGCGATGACTTCACTGCGTGATGAATTTGATCGTCCTCAACCCAGGCAGGTCACACCCACTTTGCGAGATCTGCTTGCCGATCTGGAAGCACTGGCCGATGACTTTACCGACGTGAAGTTTGATTCGTCGACACACGTGCTTTCCGTCACCACCGAACCGATCACGCTGCTGGGAGTCGAACTCGGCCCCTTTGAGATTCAATTGCATTGCCGGGAACTGCAAAGTGGCCAGTGCTCCCCGTACCGTGTGGTGGCACTGGAACCCAATCCCTCATCGACTAATGACGAGGTGACTCACCCCCATGTCCAGTCTGAATCACTCTGTGAAGGAGACGGCCGGCAGGCCATTGCGGCTGCCCTTTCGCAGGGAAGAATCCACGACTTTATTGTGATCGTCGCCAATCTGCTGCGGACCTACAACGAGGGAAGTCCTTATGTGGGACTCGACGACTGGTTCGGGACGCTCTGTGATGACTGCGGCGACTTGCGAAGTTCTGATGCGATTGTCTCCTGCGGTCAGTGTATCGGAGCAATCTGCGAAGACTGCATCGATCGCTGTGCAGGCTGCGATGAGAATACCTGCCGCGGTTGTCTCGAAGCCTGCCCGGGCTGCGATGACTATTGTTGTTCCGGGTGTCTGTCCACGTGTGTGGACTGTGACACACCCTGCTGCCCCTCCTGTTTAACCGATTCCGAAAGGTGTCCTGATTGCCATGAAGCTCAAGAAGAGAGTGATGAGTACGAACCGTTCCCGACAACGGAACCACAAATCCCGCAAACCAGTGTTACGGTTCAGTCCGACTGCCTGGGCCAAACTGCTGTTCCTGCGTGATTACGGTGAGACGGAAGTCGGCGGCTTTGCAATCACGGCCAGCGAAGATCTTTTGTTTGTCCGAGATCTAAAACTTGTCCGACAGGTTTGTTCCTGGGCGCATGTCGCATTTGAGGATGAGTCAGTCGCGGACCTGTTTGATGAACAGGTGGATGCGGGCTTGCGACCGGAACAGTTCGGGCGGATCTGGATGCATACCCATCCGGGGAATTGTCCGCTACCCAGCCAGACGGATGAACAAACCTTTGCCCGCGTGTTCGGTCAGTCGGAGTGGGCAGTGATGTTTATTCTGGCGCGAGGCGGAAAATCCTATGCCCGATTGCAAATGAACACCGGACCGGGAGCGAGCCTGAGAATCCCGGTGGAGATTGACTACTCACAGAGCTTTACTGGCTGTGACCACGAATCCTGGGAAAGCGAATATCTGACCCACGTTCAAAGTCATAACTCGAAAACACTATTCAACAATCAGGATGAGGACGCGATTGACTTTCTGGAGAACGAATTCCGATTCGATCTCTGGGATGAGACTGATGATTTTTTATCCCAAACTCAACGACAGGAAGAACGCAATGACCATGACGACTGAGATACCGGATCGATTTGTCAGACAACAGGAACTGGTGCCCCGTCCCCGAATCACGTCACTCTCCGCTACAGTGATCGGCGTGGGAGCGATTGGCCGACAAGTCGCTCTGCAACTGGCGGCGATTGGGATGCCGCAACTGCAGTTAATCGATTTTGATGCTGTGGAAGCCAGTAATATCACCACTCAGGGGTATCTCGAAAGTGATCTGGGGGTATCTAAAGTTGAAGCCACCAAAAATGCGATTGAGCGGATTGATCCGACCATCACGGTCAGCACCATTGAGGATCGCTTCCGCACAAAGTACACCCTCGGCAAGGCGGTGTTCTGTTGTGTCGATTCAATCTCGGCTCGCGCTGCGATCTGGAAATCAGCTCACCCCTTCTGCCTCTTCTGGTGTGATGGCCGAATGCAGGGGGAAGTGATCCGGGTCCTGACCTCGGCGGAGCCGAGCAGCGATAAATGTTATGCAAACTCGCTGTTCCCACAGGCGGAAGCACAACTGGGAACCTGCACGTCCCGCAGCACGATTTACACCGCCAGCCTGGCGGCTGGTCTGATGCTGCATCAGTTCACTCGCTGGCTGAGAAAATTGCCGACGGATGCAAACCTTTCTTTGAATCTGCTGGCGTCAGAACTCACGATATCCCCAGCTTTGAAGGAGGCACATCGTCATTCCGTCGCAAATCACTGATCAGGAGCGGGCCAATATTCTGGCCGCGCTAAACTTCTGGTCGGAAGAAATCGTTCCCTATGGCGATGACTTTGTTCGACCCCATTTGGAAGCGGTCGGCTGCGGTGAGCAAATGCCGTTAGCCAAGCCGGAGGTACAGGAATTGATGAGGCGGATTCGTCAGAGTATTTCCCGATGAATTGATAGTAACGAATGAGGCTTTAAGCCTGGATGGCTCTGAGAAAATCCCTGTCTGCGATTGACAAATCACTTGTCACCGCAGACAGGTTCTTTGAGTTTGATCCGATCGATTCGGATAACTTCTTATTTTTAGCTATCAGCGTGTTGGAGTGCCTCAATAGTTCGTGAACTTCACTCGGAAACCGCCAACTCACAGACGACTTCCAGTTTCTTGATCACAGTCCCTGTATTAATATTTGGTTTTGGTCGTGGTTTCGCGAAAGGTAAATGGGCCTTGACTGATCATAATGAGCAATCCTTCGCTCGGGATTTCTTCCGAGATTCTGGTTGTCATTGTGCCGCTCAGTTTGGATTCCAGATCGATCTTATCTGAGACGGAACGATAGGTGAGCCCTTCAGCTGAGATTTTAACCGTCCTCGTATTGTTCTCTGTAGTCTGAGTCCCGGAGAGATCCAATTGGACCGAAATCACCGCACATAACGTTCCATTTCTTTCGATCACTTGCTCGAAGTAGGCTTTGAGTTCACCGTCAATATTCTGTAAGCCACCTCCGGCTAGTCGGCCTAAGGCATCGCCGGTCACCACCCAGGAGTCTCCGACGGAAACAGCATGATCGGGAGCCAGGTCGGCTGGCCAGGGATCGAGGAATGCATTGAGGACCTCTGTTTGCTCAGCCGTTGGATTATTCCCTACGAGTTCCGATTTCCAGTATTTGCCGGATTTTTTACAAAGCAATGTTCTGGCCTGCAGCGGAGAAATCTCGTCCGTCATCTCCGGTTCATTGCCTGAAATTTGCAGGTTTTGTTTTTGCCAACTCTCCAGGAAAGAGATCTTCATAGAGTTCGGCTGGCTGTTTTGCGCCTCATAAATGTCATATTCGAAGACCTCCCGGCTCGTTAAGGTTTGTGAACCTGTCGCCGACTCTGTTCCCTGTGAGATTTCGATGTCTGCATTTTCAAGTCTGAAGTCACTTTCGACACGATAGATTTCTCCCGCCTCCACGGCTAATTGCAAATCATAAGACTTCTCACCACATCCTGGCAGACAACACAGGTAGAGGACGAACAGTAAGAAATACGTGCGAGATAGAAAAAGGGTCATGGAAAATAGCCTGAATAAAATCTCTGTCAGGAAGGGGTACGAACTGGAATGACCAGCAGATAGGCCTGGATGCGTTCAAACTCTGCCGCCGTCAATTCGCGTTTGCCAGATGAGCTATGAAATGCGGGCCAGGGATCCCGGACTATCACTTTTCGAATCACGGGGCCAGTCTCGGTTGCCTGATAAATGATGGCTGTAATCACAACGGCATGTCCGATATCCCTACCGGGATTCTCATACATGGCGATCAATGGAGTGTTGCGTTCAAATTGTTCCTGCAACAGTTCAAAGGCGGGAGGCCCCAGCCCCAGCAAAGCTTCCAACTGCCACTGGTTGCCATGCGTTGACAAACCATCGATTTGGACAAGCATGTCGTATTGAGAGCCAGGGCGATTAGTAACATTACCGTCATAAACATTGGCCACGATTTCTGCTTGAGAAACGTCCATCTGCTGAGCGGACAGCACCATCTGAATGCAGGCTGCCCAACACCAGTTGCTCGCTTCCTGTTCAGCCGCATAAAAGTTCATGACATGACTTGGCAGTCCAATCACCTGAATCCCCGAATCCGTTGAGGAAGTCGACTCTGATTTTCCACAGGACAGCCCTGCAAACAGCAGGAAGCTGCCAACGGTCATGAATACGACAATTCGAAATCGCATCAATATTGCACCATTTCATGAGGGATATCTGGAAGATCTTGAGTTGTGTGGACTCAACCGTATTGGTCCACCAGACGTTCAATCTCAGCCTGTTCGAACTCCGACTCTCTCAGAGACTGCTCCAGACGATCCCTGCGCTGCGGGTCCAGTGCAGGATCCTGCAACTGGCGGGTGTAGGAGTTCAACTCGGCCTGATTATCCTGCCATCTCCTATAAAGAATCGGATAAGCCTGGGGTGGGATTTTTGATTGCAGCGATACCAGTCGTTCTCCAATCGTTTTAGAACGAGACAGCAGATTTGTTCCTCGGGCTGCCACCTGAACGACAACCTCTTCATTCCGAGTAAGCTGACGTGCCACTCCCTGGGTAACCGCAGGAGCGGATTTGACTTTGGAACTGCCATTTCGGAAATACTGGGCTGCCTGTTTGACCTGTTTGACCGCACCGGGGCGACAGCCCGAAAGTCCCACCACAAGCCCAATCACGAGAACACAGCAGAGTCGTTGAAGCATACCCTGGCCCCTTAGTGAATTGATTCGATCGAACCCAACAGCGATCGAATCTGTGAATTAGAACAATGAACACTACGAGTTACACGTAACACATAGTATGCAGATGTCTAGTATGCGCTGTCGCGAAACTGATTGCAAGTATCTCAACTTGCAAAAGGCGACACGGCAGTGGCAGAGGAAGACATTCGAATCCGTTTTGGAAACCGATTACGTGCAGTTCGTAATCAGGCTGGCATCTCTCAGGAAAAGCTTGGAGAACTGGCAGGACTGCACCGCACATTTATCTCCATGGTCGAGCGCGGCGAAAGAAACGTGACGATTGCTACCGTTGAAAAGCTGGCCCGTGCCCTGGATTGTGGCTTGTATCACCTGATGCCGGATTCTGTGGAGTAATTGTGATTGACGACACACTTGAAATGCGACGTTCGTTGAGATCTCTTTTGATGGTGTCCGAGATTCGGTTTGATTAACTTCTCCAAGTTTGGTTTGGGCGACTGAACTCGGAGAGTTCTCTCCAATCAAATAGTGACATTAAGCTGAAGTACAATAAGTAAAAAATCATTTCCGTTCGAAGATTGAGAATGATTGCTGAGCCGCTGCTGCGAAAGGTATGCAAACATTGCGTT
>DEML01000085.1:0-184 GCA_002359185.1 Planctomycetaceae bacterium UBA2671 | reverse complement strand
TTCTGGAGTTGCTCAAAACCTGGGTATCGTGCTCAGAAAACTGCTCGGAACAGGCACCCCGCGAGGTTCGATGGGAATCTGGTGACGTTTTACGTCGGTATTTCTAGTTGAGATACACCAGAAATCGGTCTCAACGCCCCGGGAAACCATTAACAGGTTTTAGACCAAGCTGAAAACAAATTTC
>DEML01000071.1:4615-12556 GCA_002359185.1 Planctomycetaceae bacterium UBA2671 | reverse complement strand
CGCTGCCTCTCCGCTGAACAGTCAGGCCTGTATACGCACTCCGTCACTTCAGAGCGGCGGAGTCCATCTCCCACCTCGCCCCAACCCAACTGGAATTGATATTGAAATTTACTCACTCACATGGAGACCACGATGTCGACAACGATCCTCGTTGAACCCCCGAACGAAAGCCGCGCTGCGGAGCGTTTGCAGGCGACCATGTGTGCCACACGCATCAGCTTTGTGTGGCTCGGCACCCGCAAAACACTCTCCTCGTCTCAGAAAGCCCAGGCCGCCGAATCTTTCGGTGCCGCGGGCGAATATCTCTCAGCTGGCAAAAAGCTGCTCGATACCCGGCATCCCCGTTTCCAGGCGGTCAATGCCCTCAAAGGACAGATCCGTAAATACTGGACCTCGCTCAGTCTTCCTTATCCAGAACCAGGAATCCGACTCATTCGTCGCGAGTCTGTCGATCCTTTCCAGAATCAAATGCAATATTTTGAGGAGGAGTTACAACAGGCCGTCCGCCTGCTGGATGAGGAGTTTGCCAATCTGCAGACGGCGGCTCAGGAACGACTCGGGGAGCTCTATAATGAGGCCGATTATCCTGACTCTCTGGTGGGGCTGTTTCATGTGGGCTGGGAGTTTCCGAATGTCGAACCGCCCCACTACCTGCGACAACTCAATCCCGAGTTGTATGAACAGGAAGCTCGGCGGGTGCAAGCCCGCTTCGATGAAGCGGTGCAACTGGCCGAGCAGGCCTTTGTGGAAGAGCTTGCGCAATTGGTGTCTCACCTGACCGAACGACTGAGTGGTCACGAGGATGGCAAACGCAAAGTCTTTCGGGATACGGCGGTCGGGAATCTGCAGGAATTCTTTGAGCGTTTTCGGTTGCTCAATATCCGTTCCAATGACCAGCTCGATGACCTGGTCGATCAATGTCAGCAGATCGTGACGGGCATCGCGCCCCAGCAACTTCGCAGCAGCAGCCACTTGCGACAGCAGGTAGCGACAAAACTTTCTGGTGTGCAATCGGTCCTCGATGGCCTGCTCGTCGATCGTCCTCGACGACAGATCATTCGCTCTCCCAAGTAGATTCTTCTCGATTGCAAGGAGTAAACCATGCAATTGCTCATCCAGCAGGACGGCACCATCCGCTGCCTGTATACCGAAGTGTTCCCGCTGGCCACTCTCGGTTCCCTCGATATTACTCGGGGCTCTCATGTGGAACCCGATTGCAACGGTCAGTGGTGGGCCGACCTATCGCCCGTCACTGGACCGAAACTGGGACCTTTCGAACAGCGAAGCCAGGCACTTCAGGCCGAAGTCTGCTGGCTGGAGGCCCACTGGTTGAACAGACCGCTGATTCCGTAAACATCACAGATTTTTACATCCACATCCCGACTCGACAGACCCATCGTCTGCTGAGTCGGGATTTTTTTATTTCTTAACCCTGAATTATTTGAAGGAATTCTCTCCCATGAAACCATCCGAACTGAATCGCAGCATTGCCCGGGTGACTGGCGAAAGCCTCACCACCATCCAACGTCTGGGCTTCGAACTGATCTCTAGAGACGGCTCGGAGTCCGCGGAGTCCGAATCTCGACTGCCTCAGTTTATTGACTGGGACGAAGAGGAAGGACGTGACTGGCTCACTGAATTTGAACAGGCCCTGAGTGTGCCCGCTTATGTTTAATCCATCACCCAAGATAATGAGAGCCAAAGACAGCGTGTCTTCAGCTTTGAAGGGGGCGAGCCTGTCTGAACGGATAACGCTCCGGAGCGGTCAACGCCGTGGTCGACGGAATTTCCGGAAGGTCGGATCACGGCCTCGATACCGGCAACATCTGATTCACTCTCGCTGATTCCAACCAAACTCCTATTTTTCTGAGACCCATTTTTTGAAAGGCACTTTATGCAGGTTTTATTAATCAACAACGATGGCGGCGGATTCGCCGACTACATCGAAGTCCCGGACGGGGCGTCTGTTCAGGATGTCTTTACGGAAAAAGTCGGCAACCGTCCAGCCAGTGACTATCTGATCCGCGTCAACCGCCAACCGTGTGCCTCCCAACAGATTCTACAGGAGGGAGACCGGATTTCGATCACACCAACCAAGATCGAAGGAGCCGGGTAATTTTTTGATTTTCTATTTCCAGAGACCGTCGGGATCGAACTCCTGACGGGCTCTGGATGTTTTAGATGAAAGACATTCATGAATAAAAAGCGTTCTTCTCGAAACGTCTGGCTGCGTCCCGCAAGGAGAGTTCAGCAGTATTTTGAGGCGACCACAACCCAATATCCGATTCCAGAACTTCCCATTGGTCTCTGGAAAAGACTCGAACAGATTCCTCATCTCCGAGAGATCGCGATTGCGCACGACTGGCTACTCGCGACTGACCGACTGAAGAGAGAATATCAAAGCAAGCTGATTCAATTTCATGATGCCATGACTTCAGTGCGTTATGAAATTGATCGTCCTCACCCCAGGCAGATCACCCCTACTCTGCGAGATTTACTTGCCGATCTGGAAGCACTGGCCGATGATTTTAGCGACGTGAAGTTTGAATCGAAGTCACACGTGCTTTCCGTCACCACCGAACCGATCACGCTGCTGGCAGTCGAACTCGGTCCCTTCGAGATTCAATTGCATTGTCGGGACCTGCAAAGTGGCCAGTCATCCCCGTACCGTGTGATCGCCCTGGAACCGAATCCCTCATCGACTAATGACGAAGTGACTCACCCCCATGTCCAGTCTGAATCACTCTGTGAAGGAGACGGCCGGCAGGCCATTGCTGCCGCCCTGGCGCAGG
Source organism: Planctomycetaceae bacterium UBA2671 (assembly GCA_002359185.1). Lineage (GTDB taxonomy): Bacteria > Planctomycetota > Planctomycetia > Planctomycetales > Planctomycetaceae > Rubinisphaera. The sequence goes on along the minus strand of DEML01000071.1, from coordinate 9,764 downwards.
GACGAATCCACGACTTTTTTGTGATCGTCGCCAATCTGCTGCGGACCTACAACGAAGGCAGTCCCTATGTGGGTCTCGATGACTGGTTCGGGACGCTCTGTGATGACTGCGGCGACCTGCGGAGCTCCGATGCGATTGTCTCCTGTGGTCAGTGTGTCGGAGCAATCTGCGAAGACTGTATCGATCGCTGTGCAGGTTGTGATGAGAATACCTGTCGCGGCTGTCTCGAAGCCTGCCCGGGCTGCGATGACTATTGTTGTTCCGGTTGTCTGTCCACGTGTGTGGACTGTGACACAACCTGCTGCCCCTCCTGTTTAACCGATTCCGAAAGGTGTCCTGACTGTCATGAAACTCAAGAAGAGAGTGACGAGTACGAACCGTTCCCGACAACGGAACCACCAGTCCCGCAAACCAGTGTTACGGTTCAGTCCGACCGCCTGGGCCAAGCTGCTGTTCCTGCGTGATTACGGTGAAACGGAAGTCGGTGGCTTTGGGATCACGGCCAGCGAAGATCTGCTGTTTGTCCGAGATTTGAAGCTTGTTCGACAGGTTTGTTCCTGGGCGCATGTCGCATTTGAAGATGACTCGGTCGCAGACCTGTTTGATGAACAGGTGGATGCGGGCTTGCGACCGGAACAGTTCGGGCGGATCTGGATGCATACGCATCCGGGCAATTGTCCGCTACCCAGCCCGACGGATGAACAAACCTTTGCACGGGTCTTCGGTCAGGCGGAGTGGGCAGTGATGTTTATTCTGGCGCGAGGCGGAAAATCTTATGCCCGACTGCAAATGAACTCTGGACCGGGAGCGAGTCTGAGAATCCCGGTGGAGATCGACTACTCACAGAGCTTTACTGGCTGTGACCACGAATCCTGGGAGAGCGAATATCTCACCCACGTTCAAAGTCATAACTCGAAAACATTATTCAACAATCAGGATGAGGACGCGGTTGACTTTCTGGAGAACGAATTTCGATTCGATCTCTGGGATGAGACCGATGATCTTTTATCCCAAACTCAACGACAGGAAAAACTCAATGACCATGACGACTGAGATTCCAGATCGATTTGTCAGACAACAGGAACTGGTGCCCCGTCCCCGAATCACGTCGCTCTCCGCCACGGTGATCGGTGTGGGAGCGATTGGCCGACAAGTCGCCCTGCAACTGGCGGCGATTGGGATGCCGCAACTGCAGTTGATTGATTTTGATACTGTGGAAGCCAGTAATATTACGACTCAGGGATATCACGAAAGTGATCTGGGAGTGTTCAAGGTTCAGGCCACTCAAGCTGCCATTGAGCAGCTCGATCCAAAGATCACAGTCAACACTATTGAAGATCGATACCGTCCACAATATACCCTCGGTGAGGTAATCTTTTGTTGTGTAGATTCAATTTCGGCTCGCGCTGCGATCTGGAAATCCGCTCACCCCTTCTGCCTCTTCTGGTGTGATGGTCGAATGCAGGGAGAGGTGATTCGGGTCCTGACCTCTGCTGATCCAAGCAGTGATCAGCAGTATGGAAACTCCCTGTTCCCGCAGGCCGAAGCGCAACTTGGAACCTGCACGTCGCGTAGCACGATTTACACCGCCAGTCTGGCGGCTGGACTGATGTTGCATCAGTTCACTCGCTGGCTGAGAATGTTGCCAATTGATGCGGACCTCTCGTTGAATCTGCTGGCCTCAGAACTCACGATATCCCCAGCTTTGAAGGAGACACATCGTCATTGTGTTGCAAATCACTGAACAGGAGCGGGCGAATATTCTCGCTGCGCTGAACTTCTGGTCGGAAGAAATCGTTCCCTATGGCGATGACTTTGCTCGACCCCATTTGGAAGCGGTCGGCTGCGGTGAGCAAGTTCCATTAAACAACACGGAGATAGAGGAATTGATGAATCGAATCCGTCAGAGTATTTCCCGATGAATTGATAGTACCGATTGAGGCTTTAAGCTCTGATGACTCTGAGAAAATCCCTGTCTGCGATTGACAAATTACTTGTCACCGCAGACAGGTTCTTTAAGTTTTATCTGATCGATTCGGATAACTTCTTGTTTTTAGCTATCAGCGTGTTGGAGTGCCTCAAATATCCATGCCTTCAACTCGGAATCCTTATTATTATACAGACAAATTTCCGTGACTTGATCGCAGAGACAGCTTTAGTATTTGGTTTTGGTCGTGGTCTCGCGAAAGGTAAATGGGCCTTGGCTAATCATAATGAGCACTCCTTCGCTCGGGATTTCTTCCGAGATTCTGGTTGTCATTGTGCCGCTCAGTTTGGATTCCAGATCGATCTTATCTGAGACGGAACGATAGGTGAGCCCTTCGGCTGAGAATTTAACCGTCCTCGTATTGTTCTCTGTAGTCTGAGTCCCGGAGAGATCCAATTGGACCGAAATCACCGCACAAAGTGTTCCATCCCGTTCGATCACTTGCTCGAAATAAGCTTTGAGTTCACCGTCAATATTCTGCAGCTCACTCCCGATGAGCCGCCCTAAGGCTTCACCCGTCACCACCCAGGAGTCCCCGATGGAAACTGCATGATCGGGAGCCAGATCGGCTGGCCAGGGATTGATCAATGTATTGATCACTTCCGTTTGCTCAGGAGTGGGGATGCTGCCCACCAATTCTGATCCCCAGTTTTTGCCGGATTTTTTACAAAGCAATGTTCTGGCCTGCAGCGGAGAGATTTCGTCCGAATACTCCGGCACATTCCCTGCGTTCTGAAGGTTTTGTTTTTGCCAGCTCTCCAGATAAGAGATCTTCATGGCCAGCGGTTGTCCGTCCTCCGCTTCATAAATGTCATATTCGAGGACCTCCCGGCTCGTTAAGGTTTGTGAACCTGTCGTCGAGTCCGTTCCCTGTGAGATTTCGATGTCTGCATTTTCAAGTCTGAAATCACTTTCGATACGATAGATTTCTCCCGCTTCTACAGCTAATTGCAAATCATAAGACTTCTCACCACAGCCTGGCAGACAACACAGGTAGAGGATGGTTAGTAGGAAATAAGTGCGAGATAAAGAAAGGGTCATGAAAATAGCCTGAATATAATCTCTGTCAGGAAGGGGTACGAACTGGAATGACCAGCAGATAGGCCTGGATGCGTTCAAACTCTGCCGCCGTCAATTCGCGTTTACCAGATGAACTATGAAATGCTGGCCAGGGATCCCGGACAATCACTTTTCGAATCACGGGACCATTCTCAGTTGTCTGATAAATGATGGCAGTAATCACCACGGCATGTCCGATATCCATTCCGGGGTTCTCATACATGGCGATTAATGGGGTATTGCGTTCAAATTGTTCCTGCAACAGTTCAAATGCCGGAGGTCCCAACCCCAACAAAGCTTCCAACTGCCACTGGTTGTCTTGCGTTGACAAACCATCGATTTGAACAAGCATATCGAGTGGAGAGCCGGGGCGATCAGAAACAATACCTGCATAAACATTGGCTACGATTTCTGCTTGTGAAACGTCCAACTGCTGAGCGGACAGCACCATCTGAATACAGGCTGCCCAACACCAGTTACTCGCTTCCTGCTCGGCCGCATAAAAGTTCATGACATGACTGGGCAGACCAATCACCTCTATCCCCGAATCCGTTGAGGAAGTGGACTGAGATTTTCCACAGCACAGCCCTGTAAACAGCAGGAAGCTGCCAACGGTCATGAATACGACAATTCGAAATCGCATCGATATTGCACCACTTTATGAGGGATATCTGGAAGATCTTGAGTGGTGTGGACTTAACCGTATTGGTCCACCAGACGTTCAATCTCAGCCTGTTCGAACTCCGACTCTCTCAGAGACTGCTCCAGACGATCCCTGCGCTGCGGGTCCAGTGCAGGATCCTGCAACTGGCGGGTGTAGGAGCTCAACTCGGCCTGATTATCCTGCCATCTTCGGTAAAGAATCGGATAAGCCTGGGCCGGGATTTTTGATTGCAGCGAAACCAGTCGTTCTCCAAGCGTTTTGGAGCGAGACAAGAGATTTGCCCCCCTGGCTGCCACCTGAGCAAGGACTTCCTCATTCCGAGAAAGCTGCCGAGCCACTCCCTGGGTAACATCAGGAGCGGTTTTGATTTTGGAACTGCCATTTCGTAAATAATAGGCGGCTTGTTTGACATGCTTGACCGCACCTGGACGACAGCCCCATAGTCCCACCACAAGCCCAATCATGAGAACACAGCAGAGTCGTTGAAGCATACCCTGGCCCCTTGGTGATTTGATTCGATCAAACTCAACAGCGATCGAATCTGTGAACAATAATGGCGAATACTATGCGTTACACGTAACTCATAGTATGTAGATATCTAGTATGCGCTGTCGCGAAACTGATTGCAAGTATCTCAACTTGCAAAAGGCGACACGGCGTGGCAGAGGAAGACATCCGAATCCGTTTTGGAAACCGACTACGAGCGGTTCGCAATCAAGCTGGTATCTCTCAGGAAAAGCTTGGAGAACTGGCCGGTTTACACCGCACATTTATCTCCATGGTCGAGCGCGGCGAAAGAAACGTCACGATTGCCACTGTTGAAAAGCTGGCCCACGCTTTAGAATGTGGGCTATATTATCTGATGCCGGATGCAGTGGAGTAATTGTGATTGACGACACAATTGAAATGTGCCATTCGTTGAGATCACTTTTGATGGTGTCCGAGATCCGGTTTGATTAACTTCTCCAAGTTTGGTTTGGGCAGCTGAACTCGGAGAGTTCTCTCCAATCAAATAGTGACATTAAGCTGAAGTACAACACGTGAAAAAATTATTTCAGTTCGAAGATTGAAAATGATTGCTGGGCCGCTGCTGTGAAAGGTATGCAAACATTGCGTTTTTTTGTATGACATTAGAGTCACCTGTTTCAGCCTTCTCTGATGTCCATTTCACTTCGTCCAAAATTATGTCCTCAAACAAGCAACTCCTTCAGTTATTTCAGGCTGGTCGACTTCAGGAAGCTGAAGTTTTGATTCAGAAGATGATCGCCAGCAATCTACTTGACGCGGAAGGTTGGCATCTGGCGGCTGTGATTGCTTCGCAGCAGAAAAAATATTCTGAAGCGGGGCTTCGGATAGAGCAGTGTCTTGAGAGAGATAATGCGAAGGCGGAATTTTGGAATTCACAGGGAGCAATTCTTCTGGAGTTGCTCAAAACCTGG
>DEML01000071.1:4067-4405 GCA_002359185.1 Planctomycetaceae bacterium UBA2671 | reverse complement strand
AGACCAAGCTGAAAACAAATTTCCGAAACAAATTTGGAATCCACAAAAACGAAATCTCAAATCAGGTTCTGACGAGCTGCTAATGGCGATTTAAACGGGCTGCTAACTCGACTTTTGGCACTGTTGGGTCTGTCGTGATAACAATCATTCTACCCGAAAGGAGGCTCTCTTTGCTTGTCCACTTTCTGTAGCCGAAACAGACCCAGCAGTGGCAAAAGCCTAGGGGATACTGCGTACAAGAAATCGCTGTTGCACTCATTTGGCTGTTATTGCTATTGTATTCGAATAATCGAATATCCGAATACAGGTGCAGAATTGATGACCATCGAAACCCAGGC
>DEML01000071.1:2600-3849 GCA_002359185.1 Planctomycetaceae bacterium UBA2671 | reverse complement strand
CGGCATGCGAAACTTGTTGACTATGCACAGGATGGAGCACTGCGTTGTTACTACCTGTGTCGTCCGAATCTGGTCGAGGACATGCTCAAACTGGTGGGTCGGGACGAACCGATCATTAAACGCTCTCCAGAGGAGATTCAAGCCGACAAAGAGCGATTAGCCAAAGCAATGATGCAGCAGGCAACTGCAAAAGAAAAGAAGCCGACTGAAGGGGCAAGCCGCAGAAAGGTGACGCAATGAGAGACCAGGTCTATCTGGATTTCAATGCGACCACTCCGCTGGCGGATGAGGTCGTCGAGGCGATTCGGCCTTACTTGAACGAAGCGTATGGCAACCCCTCCAGCCTGCATTGGGCTGGGGTTCCGGCTCGCGATGCTATTGAAGTGGCCCGCTCGCAGGTGGCCTCTTTGTTATGTTGCGATGCGACCGAAATTGTTTTCACCTCAGGCGGCACCGAAGCCAACAATCAAGCTCTCAAGGGGATTTATTTCGCCAAGCGATCTCAGATACCCACACCACACTTGATCATCAATCAGATCGAGCACCCGGCGATTCTGGAACCATGTCGATTTTTGGAATCTCTGGGAGCCGAGGTGACGAGACTGCCGGTGGATCGCTATGGGCAGGTTTCTCCAGACGATGTGCGTCAGGCGATTCGTTCGAATACCGTACTGATTTCAATCATGCACGCCAACAATGAAGTCGGCACGATTCAACCGATCGAAGAAATTTCGAAAATTGCACACGAGCATGGCATCCTCTGTCATACCGATGCCGCACAGTCTGCAGGAAAAATCCCTGTCGATGTCGAATCCCTTGGCGTCGATTTGCTTTCAATTGCTGGTCACAAACTCTACGGCCCCAAAGGGGTTGGGGCACTGTATGTTCGCGAGGGAGTGGAACTTACTCCGCTGATGCATGGAGCGGCTCACGAAGCCGGTCGACGAGCAGGAACCGAAAACATCCTCGAAATTGTCGGCCTCGGAGCAGCCTGTGCCCTCGCACAAAAAGTGCAGGAAGAAACTTATTTCATCACGCTTCGAGAAGATTTCTGGCAAAAGTTGCAGGCACATTTCGGGGAACAGATCGTACTCAACGGTCATCCCGAACAACGATTACCGAATACGCTCAATGTCAGTTTCCGAGGTCAGATCGGTGGAGATATTCTCGCACAACTCCCCTGGCTGGCCGCTTCCACTGGCTCGGCTTGTCATGCAGGAAGCCTGCACATCAGCCCGGTTCTGGAGGC
>DEML01000071.1:0-2352 GCA_002359185.1 Planctomycetaceae bacterium UBA2671 | reverse complement strand
TGCATGCAGCCAAACCGACGAAAGATACACTCTCCACAGTCAAGCAAAATATCGACAAAGATGAAGCCGTGTTAGTCGATGTGCGTGAAAAACGAGAGTGGAACAGCGGACACGTTGCAGGAGCGGTTTTTCTGCCGCTCAGTGAATTGCGCAGCGGAATCGAGTCCGACGAACTTGCCAAACGGATTCCCAAAGCCCAGATCATTTACACTCACTGTGCGGTCGGCATTCGCTCCTGCACAGCGGCTGACATTCTGATCAAACATGGCTACAACGTCCGAGCCCTCAAACCCGGCTATAAGGATTTGCTGGCAGCGGGTTTCAGTAAAGCGAAGAATTAAACTCGTCATTCAACCAGTGGAAGACAGTCAGCTGGCACTTCAAAGCGGGGGTGGCTAGGGTCGAGTTATATAGCAAGTTGATGACTATCAGCCTGCACTTCAGAGCGAGTAAGCATCCCAATGGGAGAATTCGAACAATCCACAGAACTGATGATCCGATTGGGATGTTTTCTGACTGTGCTGACTGGCATGGCGATCTGGGAAATATTTCTGCCCCGTCGTGTACTCAAAGTCCGCAAGCCGTGGCGATGGGCCAGTAATCTTTCGCTGGTTGTGCTGAATAGCGTGCTGGCTCGACTCCTGATTCCGATCACTGCTGTTGCTGCGGCGATCTATGCGGAATCAAGTGGCTGGGGACTGATACATCTGGTTGAGTGGCCGTTGTGGGTGGAGATAACACTCGGAGTTCTTGCGTTCGATCTGGCGATCTATTTGCAGCATATCATGTTTCATGCGGTGCCGTTGTTTTGGCGTTTGCACATGGTGCATCATGCGGATCTGGATTTTGATGTCACCACTGGCTTACGATTTCACACGCTGGAAATCCTGCTCTCGGCTTTGATTAAGCTAGCTGTGGTCGTTGTGCTTGGCCCACCGGTGATTGCGGTTGTGGTCTTTGAGGTGCTGCTCAATGCCACGAGTATGTTCAATCACAGCAATATCAAGATGCCCCTCGGACTTGACCGGCTGATGCGTTGGATTGTGGTCACCCCTGACATGCACCGCGTGCATCACTCCCTCATCCATCGGGAAACCCACAGCAACTTTGGATTCAATTTGCCCTGGTGGGATTATCTGATGGGCACATATCGGCCACAGCCACAGGCGGGCCATGAACGGATGCAAATAGGATTGACCACGTTCGCTGAAGAAAAACAGGTCGATCGTTTGCCGGGCATGCTGACCCTTCCGTTTAAACGTAACAAACCAGCACCAATGATTGAAGATGCTGATGAGAATTGAACAGAGCACCATGGACTTCCCCAAGAATAGTGGGCGAGCTGCCGCCGACAAAACCGGTGTGCCAAGCGCTGTTCGGGTAGTAGTAGACGTCCTTTATTCGAGGTCGAAGTGTGATGGTGCGAGCCATGGCATAGCCCACCCCCACGGCTTCGGTGAGCGTCTTTTTGAGTTTTTCGTCTGGATTGAAGGGCTTGCCTTCTCCATGCCGATGACGGCGAGCATGCCGAGTATTTCTTCGCCATAAGCCTCGTTGGGCTCCGCTTGGACGATCTCGTTGACGTCCTCAAAGAAGCTGAAGTCGTTGCCTCCGATGGTATTGAAAGCTTTGCCGGAAGCATTGACGAACTTCATCGGCTGTGGGTTTTTGGCTGCGACTAGCGGGTAGACCTTGGCGAACTTCTTAATGTTCTCAACCGCGGGCGTGGTGCTGCCATCCTCAATAAATCCACGAAAGAAATATAGGTTTTGGTAAGTCGGGGAGTGCATCACGAAGTAACCCTCCGGCACCTCGCCCTCGTAACCGGGTGGAAGCAGCAGATATTTGCCGCCCTTGCCCTTGTCCGGTCCTACAATGCCAATATCACCGACATAGCGGAACCAGTGGTCGTCGATGAAGCCCAGGATATTGGGTGGCGACTCAATCACCAGCGGGCCGTCCTTCAGGTCCAGCCACATCAGGCTGTAAATGCTATCGGTGTTGCCGGTTAGGAACAGCGAGCTGGAGTCCATCAGTTGCTCGAAGATAATAACCGTCTGGTTGTCTCCACCCTGGCTCTTGAGGCCTCTGCCAAAAGCGTGCACCGATGCACCCGGTAAGGCGTAGAGAAAAGCTTCCACGCCATGTATGAAGTCCAGATTCTCATAAATTTTTGCGGCAGTGTCCTCGGTCGGGAAACCGTTTAGGAACTCGAGAGTGCCGAGGCGGGATTCGATCTTCGTCAGAGTAGTGATCTTCGCTGGAATCTCCGTCGTCATTTTCAATTTAGGCGATTCCTGGGCAGAGGATATAGAACAGACTCCAATGCTAACAGCCCGTTGAAAAACTCTC
>DEML01000118.1:82235-85724 GCA_002359185.1 Planctomycetaceae bacterium UBA2671 | reverse complement strand
GATCTGGAGCAGGCAAACTGCCTGCGGAATAGCGATTTGAGGGGGACATTTAAAGCTCGAAAGAGCACTACGATTTCGTCTATCACTCAATGTTGCCTGATTCTGTAATTCAGAGTCGAAATAAACACTGCTGGGCAAGCCAGCAGCGGCACATGTCTAAAGTTATTTAATGGGTCGAGTATTACTGCTAAAAGCCGTGGACGAAGACATCGAGGAAGATGACGAGCACCATCAGGCTTAAAACGAAAGCCATGCCGATGTAGGTTGCGGCGATGAGAACGCGTTCGCTTGGTTTTTTGCGGGTGATGCCTTCGTAAATCAGGAAGACCATGTGTCCGCCATCGAGTACCGGAATAGGCAGGAAGTTCAGGACGGCTAGATTAATACTGAGGAATCCGAGGAACATCGAGAGTTCTGCGATCCCTTGTTGGGAAACCTGATAGGCGACTTTGGCAATTCCGATCGGGCCGTGAAGTTCTTTCACGGACAAGTTTTGCGTGATCAGGTTTCGCAGAGTCAGGTAGATATCGAATGCGGAATTCTTTGTGTGAGAGACTCCCATTTGAATCGCTTCACCGAAGCTACCTGCTTTTTGTGAAACTGAAAGCAGGCTCATCATGATGCCGCGTGTGGGCAGGAACCAGTCTTCTGCACGTGTTGGAGTCAGTGTGACCAGTTCAGGAGTCGATCCATCTCGCGCAATTTTGAGGCGGATATCGCGGGAGTTGGCCACCTGAAGTTGCCAGAAGGCGTACATCCAGTTGCGGTTCGATTCGTTCAGCTCTATGACGACCGGATCAAGCTTATCCATAATGTCCGGCTTTTCCGTCCCTTTGGGGAGGACCAGTTCGACTTGCTGGATTTGATCGCCTGCTTTGACTTTGCCGTCAGCCGGGCTGCCTTCCTGAACTTTCAGGACGGTCGGAATCATGTGAAAGGCAATGCCAATCGACTGCACAGAAAGAGGCGTGTTTGGTGAAGAGGGGCGTTCAATCCAGCCGGGGATATCGAGCGGCGTGATGACCAGATCGTGACTTTTCGCTCCCGAACCTTTTTCTTCGCGGTTGACGACCACCGAAATTTCCTGTCCGTGACGCTCTGCGAAATAGTCTGGCAGAGTCAGGGGATTGATATCTTTTCCAACATCGAGATCGTCGATGCGGACAATTTTATCGCCCGTTTTCAAACCTGCTTTTTCAGCAGGAGAACCGACCTGGACGGCTTCGATCTGGCCGATATCCATCCATAAGCCGAGTGTGCGGAAACCTTGTGGTCCCACTGTAATTTCAACGTCTGAGCTTTTGTTGTTTTCATCAGTCCGTTTGACATTGAATTCGACAGTGTCTCCCCGATGACGAGCCAGATAATTCTGGAGTCCGGCAAATCCGTCGAGTTTTTCTCCATCGAGAGAAACAATTTCATCTCCTGGTTTAAAAGGAGGAGAGGCTTTGTTGGCAGCTGTTCCAGCCAGTGTCGCATCGCCATTCGGGACAAATTCTTTTGGGGCTAATGCCAGTCCGCGAACAGGTTCGACACCAATTTCTCGCCGGGTGCCATTCATCGTCGGGAAGATGCGAGCTTCGAATTCTCCGCCATCATAATGGACACCTTTAACATCGAGATATTCAGAGGAGCTCAGAGCTGTCGCTCGAATGATATCGCCAAAGGTGCTGACATCTCGACCGTTGATTTCTGTGAGACGATCTCCTTCACGCAAACCAGCTTCCCATGCCGGCTTTCCGACGAAGACGGTTCCCAACTCAGAAGGGGGAACTTCCACACCCTGCTGAAACGCAAAGGCGAAGAACAGCAGGCCGGTGATAATATTCATGATCACACCGGCAGAAATGATCGCCATCCGCTGAGGGACACTCTTTGCAATGTATGATCGAGGATCTTCGGCCACTTCTTCGCTGGTCAATTGGGAAGGGTCGGCATCGTCCTGACCGAGCATCTTCACGTAACCCCCAAAGGGGATCAGCGAAAGTGCGTATTCAGTCTCGCCCCATTTCCAGGAGAGGAGGATTGGGCCGAAGCCGATGCTGAAACGTTCGACATTCACATCGCACCATTTGGCAACGGCGAAATGTCCCAGTTCGTGGAAGAAAATGACCAGTCCGAGGCCAAGAGCCACGATGAGAATATTCTGAATGCTACTCAGACTGACCGCGAGGACGCTGGCAGCGATTAGGGTTGCCACAGAGTTGTCTCCTTGCGCGCCCAATCATCCAGGGCGACTAATTCATCCAAAGTTGGTGATGCGATAAATTCATGCGCTGACAGGACTTCCCGGCATACGCGCTCAATATCATAAAACGAAAGTTCATTCTGAAGATAGCGTGAAACGGCTATCTCATTGGCGGCATTCAGGACGGAACCTGATGTGCCTCCTTGCTTTGCTACGTCAAATCCTAGCTTAAGCGCAGGGAATGTTGCGAGATCAGGAGGAGAAAAATCAAGATGCTGAGCCGTTTTAAAGTCAAGACGAGGCGCAACTGCTTCCCAGCGTTGAGGATACGACAATGCGTATTGAATTGGCAATCTCATGTCTGGAGGCGACAGTTGAGCAATCACTGATCCATCTCGATATTCGACAAACGAATGCACGATTGATTGTGGGTGTACGACAACCTCAATTTGCTCGGCTTGTAAATTAAACAACCAGCGAGCTTCAATGACTTCGAGAGCCTTGTTCATCAGAGTTGCAGAATCAATTGTGATTTTCGGCCCCATATCCCATGTGGGATGTTTCAGGGCTTGTTCCGGAGTTTTGCTGGCGATTTCTTTACGTGATAACCCTCGAAACGGCCCACCACTGGATGTCAGCACAATTTTCGCGACATCGCCATGATTTCCTGCCAATAACGCCTGAAAAATAGCTGAGTGTTCGCTGTCGACGGGAATCAATTCACTCCCGGATTTGTGTGCCAGTTCCATAATGATCGGACCGGCGACGACAAGAGTTTCCTTATTGGCTATCGCAACCCGCTTGCCAGCTTTAACGGCTGCATAAGAACTGGCTAGACCCGCTGCTCCGACAATGGCCGCAACAACGGTATTGATTTGATCGCAAGCAGCGATTTCGGTGATCGCCTCGGAACCGAATCGAACCTCTGTCTTTGCAGGGAAATCGCTCAAAATCACTTCGTGTTGAACCGATTCCTCAGCCAGAATCGCCACCGCCGGCTGAAATTCGTGGCAGATTTTCGACAGTTTCCGCCAGTTCCGATGAGCAGAAACCGCTCGAATCTGAATCTGATCTGCATGAGCCCGGACGACATCCAGACAACTCGTTCCAATCGAGCCGGTCGCTCCCAGTAAGGCTATCTGATTCATCGAAGGAATTTGAAACTTCACGAACGGTGCTGTAAGAAAGAGATCAAATCAATAACTGACATCGATTTGAATGAATACGTCGCGAAGCTTAGTCTGTTCCGATGTTCTTTAACAAGGGAGACTTAGGTCATTTTCAAATGGTTTCTGCAGTCG
>DEML01000118.1:18286-82086 GCA_002359185.1 Planctomycetaceae bacterium UBA2671 | reverse complement strand
TGGTTTCTGCAGTCGCATGAGCACCAAATGACCAAAAATCGCCGGATTTACTCCTGCCATATGCTGCAGATACTTATAAAAATGCTCCAGGTAAAAGTGAGGGGAAAGCGGATTTCTGTCGGGGATGAGAGATTGTCTGCCGAATTTTTTTCGTCTGGAAAATGTGCTCAATCACATTGAATAATTCCGCTGTTCAATCTGCAATCAGNNGTTTGACTGCTCAAGTTATCATGCTAATGTGAATCCTTGCAATTAAGTGATTCAGGATTACCTTCAATACAACTTTGTCCCTATCCGTTCCGGTGTGGAATCAATCTTTTCTTCCCAGTCCGCACAGTTTCAAAAGGTCATTATTCCTCATGATTGATCCACAGGTTACTTCTCAGAAATCTCTGTTTCCCAACGAGCCGATTCACTGGATCACCAAGCCGATCAATCGATTTCTGCATGTGGAAGCGGCCAGTGGGGTGGTTTTGTTATTGTGCTCTGTGATGGCACTCTTTTTGGCCAATTCGGCTTTTTCGGATCAATTTCTCGGATTCTGGAAAATCAAGATCGGAATCACCTGCGGAGATTTTCATCTCGAACATTCGCTTAAACATTGGATCAATGATGGACTGATGGCGATTTTCTTTTTCGTGATTGGACTGGAAGTCAAGCGGGAAATCGCATTGGGAGAATTAAGATCGCTGCGTAGTGCAGCATTACCAGTGATCGCGGCTCTTGGAGGAATGATTGTTCCTGCGGGGATTTTTTTGGCATTACAATCTGGTCAGGCTGGCCAGCGCGGCTGGGGAATTCCCATGGCTACCGATATTGCGTTTGTAGTCGGCTGCATGGCAGTGCTGGGGCGTCGAGTTCCTGCGGCTCTGCGGATTATTCTGTTGTCGATCGCGATTGTCGATGACATCGGTGCCATCCTCGTGATTGCGTTTGGTTATACCGAAAATCTGAGTATCAGCTGGTTGGTTTTTGGTCTGATTGGGATCGGACTCGTATTTGGATTGCAGCGTCTGGGTGTTCGCAGCATCGGAATGTATACGCTCATTGGAGCCGCCATTTGGCTTGGTTTTCATGAATCTGGAATCCATGCCACGATTGCGGGTGTGATCCTGGGTTTGCTGACTCCGGCTCATCCTTATCTGGAACGGACTCTCGGCGGTGAATTTCTCCATAAAGCCAGTGAAGTTCTACACGGCGGAGAATGGGACGAAGATACCCATCGCGCCGAAAGAGTCAAAAAATACCGTCGCGTCACCCGGGAAACCATTTCGCCTCTGGAGTATTTGATCCATGTGCTGCATCCGTGGGTCGCTTTCGGCATTATGCCAGTTTTCGCACTGGCGAATGCCGGGGTTAAATTCCAGGCCTCAGATATTCTCTCATCTGTTGCAATGGCAGTGATTATGGGGCTTGCCGTCGGTAAGGCGATCGGGATCGTGCTCACCAGCTGGCTGGCAGTCAAAACAGGCTGGGCTCAACTTCCCACTGGTGTGAACTGGCGTCAATACTGGGGTGGAGGACTCTTGGCAGGTATCGGTTTTACGATGGCGTTATTTATTGCCGGGCTGGCCTATTCGGATGAGACGTTGCTGCGTTCCTCTAAAGTCGGAGTTCTGGTTGGCTCTCTGATTGCTGCGATTCTTGGCATGACAATTCTGAGCCTGGGAAAAAATAACAAAGAAACTGTGAATGAAGCCTGATCCGCACTCGTGCATGATTGGTGGGTTGTTAAATTAGTATGAATGGATGTTTTTAAAAGACTGTAGGTCAGGCACTGCCTGACCTGCACCTCATTGGAAATCAAACAGACTTAAGTTTAAAGGGCAGATCATTGTTGGTTTGTTAAATTAATTGAATGGACGTCCACAGAAGTCGTGAATGAAGGAATAATTGAAAATGACTCTCCCCTCTTTTTTCAGCTCATCGGCAAGATATCGCTTGCTACTGGTTCTCTCGTGTGGTTTTCTGCTGTTTTGCCAACCCTTACAAGGGGCAGACTTACGGACAGATTCCATTGTTGGACAATTACCGATTGATACTCCGTTTGTTGCGGTGAGTCGTTTGCATCGCGAACAGTATGAGGCGATCAAATCGAATCCCGCGGTTCAAAAACTGATTCAGCTGGAAGTGTTCCAGAAACAATGGAAGGAAGGCGACAAGAAAAAAGTACGGGTCAAAATCCAGGGTGATGAGGCTTTGGAGATCGAGGTCGAAGCGGATAAAACCAAAGTGGAAGTCGAAGTCGATGTCGAAACCAACGACTTCAAAGAATTTCTGGAAACCCTGAAAGAGACTCCGCATGGGGAAGAGATCGTTGCCTTTCTCAAAGATGCTGCGACTCATGAAGTCTTTGTGTATGGCGATTCAAGCTGGGTGACGATGCCGCAGTCGTTTCAGTTTGTCATGAACACGATGCAACGATTTTCTGGTTCTAATTCTGATCTGACCGATGATGAAAAAGCGGCCAAACTTCTGGATAAACTTAAAACACTGCCGATTCAGCAGTATCTCAATATTCAATTGCCGAATATTGTTTTTGGATGTCAGGTCGAAGATGCACAGCGGGCGCAGAAACTGTTTGGACAACTGAAAGAGACGATCGAAAAACAGCTTGAGAATTCAGATGATGAAACCGTTCAGGCTTATCGCGATTCCTTTCAGGTGCAGATGGTCGATGGCGTTGAATATCTGACTGTCAAAATTCCCGGCAGCTGGATTCCGTTCTATCTGATCGATCGCTCAGAAATGACTCGCAATCAGGAAGCCCTTCTTGAGTTCTTTCTCGATGGAATCCGCAAACGCTCCTTCATCATGGCTTTGGGAGTGCGGGATCATTCGGTACTGCTTTCGCTGGGTGGCGACATCAAACATTTGAATCGTCCCACTGAGGAGAAACGACTAATCGATCATCCTCATATGGCGAAGCTGCTCGAGATGGCTGATCAGAAAGTGACCTCCATCACTTACTACAGTGAAGGTATGGCTCAGATTGGCTGGAAAAAAGATGGCAACCTCAAAGGCTATGAAAACTGGGCTCAGGAAATTCGCAATCAAAGTGAAGAGTCTGAGGGGATCGCCAAAGTCATATCTGACCAGGCCGCTGAGGATGTGGTTGAGTTTGGTCGGGATCTGCAGAAGTTTCAGTCAAAGCCGGGGGCTCATCTCGGCTACAGTCTGATGACGGCTGATGGTTTGGATCGGGTCAGTTACAACTGGTCGGAACATCCGGAACGCGATGGTTCTCAACCACTGACCATACTCGATCATGTCGGAGGCCATCCGCTTCTCGTTGTCGCTGGTCGCAAAGCCTATCGTCCCGAAGTGTACGAGTTCCGCTCAAAATGGCTCACTCGTACCTGGTGGTACATCAATAAAGGCGTTCTGGCTTTCTATCCGGAAGGGGCCAACGAACGATTTATCTATGCCGCAATTCTGGATCAGATCCGTCCGCATGTGATTGAGTTTGATCGTATCACTCGCGAATTGTTTGTACCTGCATTTAACGATGGTCAGGCGGCTCTTGTGATCGACGCGGTTGATTTACGGGAGGAGCCGAATGAATTGATCAAGGAAGATTTCCCAACCTATCCGTACTTGCCACAGGTGGGGATCATCTGGGGGATTTCTGATCGTGACAAACTTGTCAAAGCCTGTGATGGTTATCGCAAAGCACTCAATCAATTGCTCGTCAAAGCGAGTGTGATGTCTCCCGATGATGAGGAGCCGATTGTGATTCCGAAGCCGACGGCAGAAGAAGTCGAAGGGGGCACGCTCTATCATCAGGATCTGAAAAAGATGATCGCAGAAGGGGAAAATGAAATTCCTGTGCTGCCCGTCGGTGTCGTGAGCGACTCTCTGGCGGCGATCACGAGTGACAAGAATTTTGCGATGAAAGTTCTGGAATCGAACAAACTGGAGATTGATGTTCCGGAGACTCAGCTCGATCAGGCCATGTCCTGTTTTTCTTATGTCGATCTGGAAAGATTCTGGAGCCTGCTCAAACCTCGTTTGCTGGAGGATGTCGAAAAGAAAGTTGAAGCAGGAGAAATGGATAAAGACAGGGCAGAATTCGCTCGAGCGTTCTGGGACGTTGTTACTCAATTGAAATCGGTGACTTCGTCGACAGTTCATGAAGACGATGTCTGGATTCAACGCAGCCACATTCGGTTTGGCGAAGTTGGGACAGAAGATGTGGAATAAACGTATTGAAATTTGCCATCACTATCCTGATTAGGGATGAGTGAAATTAAACGAAATGAGCCCTCAGGATTCTGAGGGCTCTGTTTTGTAAAGATGTTAGTTCAAAAAGAATTCATACCGAAAATGAAGGACTCACGCAAAGTCGCAAAGCTTTTCAAAATACCGCTATAAAAAATCTTTGCGGCTTTGCGACTTTGCGTGAAATATTTTTTCAATAATGGTTGAAATTACCCCAAACCCCTGTTTCAAATCCAAAGCGTATCTAAATGTTTTTTATTTTTCAGGTAGTTTTTCACGATCCGTTAAATTCTTTTGCTTTTGATGTCCCCTTATTCGCTCGGCTTTCGCTGTAAGAGTATGAGACATAAATGAATGTCAAAAAGACTTAACTTTTCAATATGAAAGCGAGCAGGACGATGAACACTCTTACAAGCACAACCGGAATGAAACTGGTCAAAGAAGTCAGCAAATTGCGATCTGCCAAGCACGCTCCTCAGGGACGTTGCTGCAGCTCATGCCGTTCTTGTCGCAGCTGTCGGTCATGCCGCAGCTGTAACAGTTGCCGAAGCTGCCGCGGTGGTGGTTGCCGTTAATCGAAATGAAGACGAATATCTGTCTTGCCCAGCCGGAAGGACTTTATAGTCCAACCGGCTTTTCCATTTGGGTTATGCTTTGCCAACCCAACCTACAAATCGACACTCTGGGGGCTTCGCAGCGTTACGACCCCAGCCACCCTTGATCACGAAATTTGAATTGTTTCTATCTCACTTTTTCAACCAGCCGAGTGAGATCAGAAAGTCATCCATCTTTTCGATGGTGTCTGCAAAGTCGTCTTTGTTTTTCGTGTAGTTGAAGAAGCCATGGGGACGGCCTTCATAGCCATGCAATTCACATCGCAGGCCTTTTGCTTCCATGGCCTGCTGGAATCGCTCTACATTTTCATATCGCACGGTCGTATCTCCTGTTCCATGGAAAATGATCGTGGGAGGAGTGTTGGCGTTGATGTGCTGGAGGGGGGAAAGTTCAGCAGCTCGTTCTCCGAGTCTCTTCGGTCCGCCTGCCCAGCCTTTGTCGGTCGTATCGGCGACCGGATTGAACAGCAATAAGGCATTCGGAACCGAGGAGATCGAATTGTCTTCTTCGGGATTATCGAATTTCGTCAAGGTTGCAGTCGTCGCGGCGACATGTCCACCAGCTGATCCTCCACCAGCTGCGATGCGGTCTGGATCGATATTAAATTGCTCGGCATGTTGACGCACCCAGCGGATTGCCGATTTGCCATCTTCGACGCATTCGAAGGGGGTCGTATCATGTTTTGATTTGATACGATACTCGGCTGAAATCGCGACAATTCCATTGTCTGCCAGATGTTGGCAATGCGGATAAAACTGCTTCGGACTTCCGCTGACCCAGCCCCCACCAAAGAAAAAGACGATAGCTGGTCGTTTTTCGTTTTTTGAGGATGTCGCTGGCTCAAAAATGTGCAGTTTCAATTCGCCCTGCTCGGTTTGTTTGAAGTCGACGATCTGATCGGGCCTGGCATCCTGTAAATCATTGAGGGAGGTCTCAGCCGCAGACAGAGAACTTGATGAGGTCATAAGAATTCCAGCCATCAGCAGAATCAGGCTGAATTTCAGGGAGAAATGACGAATTTGATGCATGATTGAACCTTCTTAATGAGTGAGTGGGAATGTCGATCGTAAATCGTTTTTGTTCCTTGATGGGTAGCTTGCATCTTATCTGACAAAGGGTGATGATCCCAGTATGATCAGGTAGGATTGTTTTATTTTAATCAGGATCAGAAATGGAAATTTCAATACCCGAATCTCCGCATTTCCGTAATATCATTGCGATCGTGTTTGGCTTGATGTTCAGCGCGATAGCCGTGGGCTCGGTGGAAATGCTGGGACATCAAATTTACCCGGAGCTGGCAGATCTGGATTATGAAGATGATGCCCAGATGAGAGTCATTCTGTCGAAGGCTCCTGCAACGGCATTGGCCTGCATCATCGCCGCCTGGACCTGCGGAATCTTCTTCGGATGCTTTGTCGCGGGTGTGATGGGGACAGAGCAGGGAACATTCTGCTGCATCGTATTAAGTGGCATTGTGGTGATGCTGGCGGTCACAATGCTTTCCCAGATCCCGATGCCGAAGTGGTTTACGTTTCTGGGGCTGGTCATGCTGATCCCCGGCGGATTAGCCGGCTGGTGGCTCTCGCGATTCACACTCGATAAATTACAACGGTCGGTTATCGACAAATAGATTTGTTCAATCCATTTATTATCGTTCTACAAACGAGTTCATTATGCGCCCAATGATTCATTGCCTGTTTCTGACTGCTACCGTTTTGTGTTGTTCTGCGTTGGCTTATTCAGCTGAGACTGAATATCAGCCCAAAATCGAGCCGGGTTCGGATGAAGGAAAACAGGCGATTGAATCGTTTCGTATTCCGGACGGGATGCAGGTCGAACTGGCTGCAGCGGAACCGAATGTGGCGAATCCAGTCGCCTTTGCGTTTGATGAGCAGGGGCAGATTTTCGTTTGCGAAACGTTTCGACAGAAGCAGGGTGTCGAAGATAATCGCGGGCACATGTACTGGCTGGAAGACGATCTGAAAGCTCAAACGGTTGCAGACCGTCGGCAGTATATGCTGAAACATCATCCGGAAATGCTCTCCGTCTGGACGGCACAGCACGATCGAATTCGTCTTCTCGAAGATGATAACAAGGATGGGAAATACGAAACCGCACATGTGTATGCGGATGGTTTTAACGATCTCGTCACAGGTACCGGAGCGGGTGTTCTGGCGTTTGATGGGGATGTCTATTACACCTGTATTCCCCGATTGTGGAAACTGGAAGATACAAATGACGATGGTCAGGCTGATGAGCGGGAAATTCTGCAGGATGGGTTCGGAGTCCGTTTTGCCTTTCGCGGGCACGACATGCATGGCTTAACACTCGGGCCTGATGGACGAATCTACTTCAGCATTGGCGACCGTGGATACAATCTGATCACAGAAGATGGTCGCGTGCTAAAACGACCTGATACCGGAGCCGTGTTTCGATGTGAACGGGATGGATCTAACCTGGAAGAATTTGCCTACGGCTTGCGGAATCCTCAGGAACTCGCTTTCGACGATGACGGGAATCTTTTCACGGGCGATAACAATTCGGACAGCGGCGACAAAGCTCGCTGGGTGTATGTGGCGGAAGGTTCCGATTCCGGTTGGCGGATGTATTATCAATATTTGAATGATAGGGGGCCGTGGAATCGTGAACGAATCTGGTATCCATTTCAGGCTGATGAAGAAACAACGGCCGTTCAACCAGCTTATACATTGCCACCGATTGCAAATCTTGGTGATGGTCCTTCGGGACTTGTCTCCTATTACGGTGTCGGACTTCCTGATCGATATCAGGGACACTTCTTCCTGGCCGATTTCCGCGGGCAGGCATCGAACAGCGGAATTCGTTCTTTCGCGAACAAGCCAAAGGGAGCGGGGTTTGAACTGGTCGATTCTCATGAATATCTGTGGAACACGCTCGTGACCGATGTTGATTTTGGTTACGACGGTCGCCTTTATTTTTCCGACTGGGTCAACGGCTGGGACGGGATTCAAAAGGGACGCATCTATCGACAGCAGCCAGAGGAGGATTCACTGAAACAACCGGGTGATGAAGTTGCCCGGATCTTTCAGCAGAATTTTGCAGAAAAGTCTATTGAAGAACTGTGTGCAATGCTCAGTCATGCGGATCGTCGTGTCCGTCAACGTGCACAAATTGAATTGGCGACTCGCAATGCTCAACAGGAACTTGTTGAGGTTGCCGTGAATTCAGACGATTCGAAAGCACGTCAGCATGCGATTTGGGGGCTGTGGGAAATTGCTCGTCAGCCGGGGAAGAAAAGTCTGCTTGCGAAAATTAGGCCGCTGTTTGAGGATCAGAATCCTGATATCGTTGCACAGGTTTGTCGCGTTGTCGGGGATTGTCACTATCGAAAAGCATCTTCGCATATTCAAGCTGCATTGAAGCACGAGAATCCCCGTGTTGTTTATTACGCCGCAATCGCGAGTGGCAAACTGGGAATTGAATCTGCTCAAGAGGAATTACTTTCCCTCGCAACAACTCGTGGGAAAGACGATCCTGTGTTACGGCATGCTGTGGCGATGGGTTTGACCGGAATCGGATCTGCTCAACAGTCCTCTGAACAAACCGTCGGTTTTCTGAGTGATCCGAAAGCCGGGACGTTGGATTCCCGGTTAGCGGTTGTGGTTGCCTTGCGACGATTAAGTGCTCCTGGCATCGCACAGTTTTTGAATGATGCTGAGCCTAAAGTCGTTGTCGAAGCGGCTCGGGCCATTCATGATGAACTGATCGAAGACGCGTTGCCTGCACTGGCCGGTTATCAGGGAAATCTGACCTTTTCGGATGCTCTGGCCCGACGTGTGGTGAATGCGAATTATCTGCTCGGACAGCAGGAGAATGCGGATACTCTAGTTCAAATTGCCACCAACGATCGTTTGTCGGAAACCGTTCGACAGCAGGCGATGACTGCCTTGTTGAACTGGACGAGTGGTTCAAATATTGATGCTGTGATTGGCAAGTATCGACCACGAACGGGGCAGTCTGCTCCTAATCTGAAAGAAATCGTTTCGGGATCGCTTCCCGACTTATTTCGTGCGACCGAGAAACTTCAGAAGCAGGCGGTTGAACTGGCTGCACTATTGGAAATCTCCGATATTGCTCCTCAGATGATGGAGTATGTCGATGATGAAATGGCTTCCGTCGATTTGCGGGTTTCTGCATTGCTGGCACTCGATCAGATTGCGACGAAGAAAGCGGAACCGATTGTCAAACGAATGATCTCTTCTGAATTGCCTGAACTGCGAACAACGGCTCGCAAGATTTTTGCTGCCCGTCATCCTGCAGAAGCCGGGCCTGTTTTGCAGGCTGCCATCGAGGAGGGAACTCTGGTCGAGCAGCAGGATGCGATTCATCAGCTTGCCAGGCTCGATGGAGAAACGACGCAGAAGATTCTCGCTGATCTGCTCCAGAAAATGCTGGCGGATCAATTGCCGCTTGGTTTGCATCTGGATGTGATTCAGTCAGCTGAAGCTACGCAAGATCAGCAGTTAATGGGGAAGGTCAAATCATATAACGAACGACTTGATGCAGGGAATCCTGTTGAAAAATTCCGCGTTTGTCTCGAAGGTGGTAACACCGCATTGGGAGAAGAACTCTTCTTCGGCAATGCTGCTGCTTCCTGCAGACGATGTCATCTGGTGAATGGACAAGGTGGTGGAGTCGGACCGGATCTTTCCGAGATTGGTAAGAAAAATGACTCCCATTATCTGCTGGAATCTATTGTCGATCCGAATGCCAAAATCGCCAAGGGATTTGAGACGGTGCTTCTGATTACGGTGGAAGGGAAAATTGTCTCAGGCATTATCAAAGAGGAAACCGACGACTTTATTACCCTCGTGAAGCCGATGGGGGAAATCGTAAAGATTGCTCAGGACGATATTGACGATCAGGCTCCCGGAAAATCGGGGATGCCGGCTGATATCGCCAATCAGATGACCAAAGCCCAGATCCGCGATCTGGTCGCTTACCTGAAGACATTGACAGAAAAGAAAAATGTCGAAGCTCACGGAGTTGAAGAATAGGCATGCCAGAGGAATTAACGAATGAAGAGTGGTTCGATATTGTTGATGAGCATGATCAGGTTCTACGAAGTGCACCCCGCAGCCAAGTGCACGGTGGAAAATATTTGCATCGAGCGACACACATCTGGGTGATCAACTCTGCTGGACAGTTGCTGGTCCATCTGCGAGCCGCGGGCAAAGAAGAGGAACCGCTCAAGTGGACTTCCTCAGCTTCTGGACATGTCAGTGCCGGGGAAGCTTATGAGGTTTCAGCGGTCAGAGAATTATCAGAAGAACTTGGTATCGAGACGAAACTGACCCGCTGGCACAAGATCATGTCCGGCCCCGAAACGGGTTATGAACATACTGAGCTTTACGCCTGCCAGAGTGATGCGGTTCCTGTTCCCGACCCAAATGAGATCTCTGAAATTCGATATCTGGATTTTGCAGCGTTATACGACTGGCTGGACCGGGAACCGACCGCGTTTACGCATCCATTTCGTGCGTTTCTGCGCTGGTCGCGTGAGAATACAGAGAAGATGGTGTTTGATTGAGTGACAGCGCATAATAAAGGGAGCACGAATGCTCCCTGTGGCTACTGTTGATCTTGCTGGATTAAGGTGCAAGTGGCACTGGTCGTCGTGGTGGGCCGGAGGGGCTTTTTCGGTGACGGCCCAGGTCGACAGTCTCTTCTTCGACCTGAGTTGTGGCGTGATAAATGTAGCGGACTTTCGTCGGGCCGTAATGATTTTCCATCTGCACGATCTGCCAGGGATCATTTCGGTTTCTGCGTTTCATGTTGTTGGCAATTGTGATTTTATCGAGACGTGTGATCACATCGCCCGGCTGCAAGCCCAGGTCGATCAGTGGTGAACTGGGATCGAGTTCCATAATCCGGGCACCCCAGAAGGGAATTGGTCGTCCGCCAGTTGAGATCTGCATGTATTGTGCGAGGAATGTTCCCTGCAGCATAGTTGAATAATATCCTTCAGGAGCGGGAAGAACCATTGCGGCTCTGCGGGGATCGTTATTCGCGGGATCATCAGCAACGGCACCATATGCAAAGTCGGAGACTTCAACCGGGTCTTCATCTGGTTGTGGTACCGTTTGGGCATGGACATCCGAAACTGCCAAAGTCAGGAGCAGACAAGCGATGAGCGAAAAGCTGCCTGCTTGCTTAAGTTGGTGAAAAGTTTTCTGAAGTGTCATGTCTGTAGCCCTGTCAAGATATTGAGGTCGTGAAATGCATTGAATCCCAGTGGATTCGAAACGCAATGTTCTCACACTAATCACGGTAACGGACCAAAGTCCATTGGACGTGATGCGAAAAGATCAATATCAAAGAGGATTTGTTGATTAAGTTGGGCTGATATGAATATGCCAATAGTTGCGATTATTGCTGTACTCGACTGAACATCATAACAGAAATGTCGAGCGTTATTCCCCTTCATCAGGCTAATCGACTTAATGAGTAGTATCCTCGGACTTCGAATCGATTTGAGCGTCTCCTCCTGGGATTGGGGTAAATGTGTATTCTGGGTTATCTTTCTGCCACTGTTTCCAGAACGCGGCAGGAGTTGTTCCACGCCAGAGTGCTAGAGCATTGCCGACATGGCTGAGGAAGGTGTAGCGTTGGAGGATGAGTTCCGGGGTTTGTTGTTTGGTCGTTTGGATAATCCATTGAGCGGCTTTGTCGATCTGTTCTCGTGGCGGATGAAGTTCGATCGGTGCAATCGACAGCCATTCGAGATGATGGCCGGTGGCAATAATTTCGCTACGAATTTCTCTCTCGCGCGGATTCTCGACCGCGGTACTTCCTTCGTTCCAATTAGGTGGCCAGTGACCATCTTCGAATTGGGATTCGGTAATCAGATCGCGGACAAGTTCGAGATGGGCGTAAACTTCGTTTTGCACATCTTCAGAGAGGATGTCGAATTCCTGATCGAGTCGCCAGAGGAGCATCAGGGAATAGACGCGGTGGGTACCGCTGCAAACGCCTTTTTCGAGATAGCCACGCATTAATCGCTGAGCCAGGAGATCGAAGGACATTTCGCGTCCGTTGATTGCCCGCCAGGTTTTTGTGGGAGGGAGCCAAAGGCCGAAGGCCATGGCCGACCATTCGGTTTCGCGTTCATCGAGCTGGAAATCGCGAAGGGCTTCGTGGATGACATTTTCCAAGGTCAGCTGCCGTTGAGACGGTAGTAGAACCGGTGAATCGAGACGAGCCCCGGCTTCGGTAATGCAGGCGAGCATGTGATCGTGATGGACGGAATTACTGCGATATTCTCCCCAGTTCACGCCGACTCCGGTTGGTCGATCCTGTAACAATGGCGAAGCTGACTCGCCCCACGAAAGGATAAAGGTGCCGTGATCGAGAAGAAAATCTTCCATCTGCTTACCGGAAAGAACGTCTGGATCGCGAAATTCGGCATGAACAGACCAGGCGCGGATGGCATGTTCAACCAGATTTGGACGAAGCTCTTTACGCTCGAACTTTGGTCGGACCTGCCAGAGCACAGCAGCCAGATCCTCATCGGAAACCATATCAGGTCGATCGTACAACGACTCCACTCGCAAGGGCACTTCCCGTGGGATATCGATGATCGGAGTACGTTTTGAAGGCGAAAGATCGTCGGCGATCTCGTTTTTAATATTCGGACTGGCAACGCCATAGGCAATTCCAAAGCCAGCCAGCACGACAATCTGGAATGCCCAGAACGCAAATTTCTTCATGAATCTAATCCCGATAATGAATGACAGAGATTCAACTTTACTTTATTTCAGGCGGGAATTCAGGAGAAATTTGATTTCCGGGAGAAATATTCCTGTTTGTAGACAGAAAGTAGGTTGGGTTACGCTGCGCTAACCCAACCTACGACCAGTTCATAATTTTGTAAGCTGTTGGTCAGGTTGAGCATGACGAAATGTGCTTGCCATCCTGTTTTTCGTCAGGCACAGCCTGACCTACGGCTAAATGACAGTCCTACAATTCAAGTGGCATCCGCCGATGATGGGGTGAATTCTTCAAGGAATTCGACTTGAATTTTATACTCGCGCTGCAGACGTTCGATCACTCCTTGAGGCAAACGGCACCGGTAGATGGCGTTCGTGTTTGTGTAAGTCGTTTGCTCGACTTCGGTCAGTTGTGTCAGAACAGAGGTCAGTTTTCCGTCTCCGATATCAGCGGTGATTTCGACCGCGTGAAAGTTTTTGCTCAGGATCGAAACAACTTTTTCTCGGAGTTGTTCAACGCCTTCCCGGGTGACCGCACTCACACTCATGGCATCGCGGTGTTTGTTTCGCAGAATGTGGTACCACGAATTTTCTTCGATGCTGTTGAGGCCATCTCCATCGGATTCTATTCCAGGAGTTTGATGTCCGGGAAGTCGGTCGACTTTATTTAACACGAGGAGAGTCTGCTTTTCGCCGGCTCCGATTTCTTCGAGCACGCTTTCAACCGTTTCGATGTGCTGCATCGCTTCGGGGTTACTGGCATCGACAACGTGCAGCAGTAAATCTGCCTGCAGGGCTTCTTCAAGTGTCGATTTGAACGAGGCGACAAGATGGTGAGGAAGATCGCGGACAAAACCGACGGTATCGCTGAGCAGAATACTGCCCCAGTTGGGGATGTCCCATTTGCGGGTTTTGGTGTCGAGGGTTGCGAATAGCTGATCGGCGATGTAGACGTCTTCCCCCGTCAGGGCGTGCATCAAAGTACTTTTGCCGGCGTTGGTGTAACCGACTAGGGAGACGGTGAAATATTCGTTGCGGGAAGCGACGAGTCGTTCGCGACGTTTTTCGACACTTTCCAACTTACGGCGAAGTTCGGAGACGCGTTTATCGAGCATTCGACGGTCGAGTTCAAGCTGCTTTTCCCCAGGTCCACGACCACTCCCAATTCCCCCCTCAATACGCTCCAGGTGAGTCCACATCCGTTTCAGCCGGGGACGCATATAGAGCAGTTGAGCCAGTTCCACCTGCAACTTTGCTTCATAAGTTCGGGCGTGTGTCGCGAAGATATCCAGAATGACTTCGCTGCGATCAATGACAATCGATTTGATTGTCGCTTCGATATTCTTGCCTTGCGAGGGAGAGAGGTTGTTATCGAAAATGGCCAGCTCGGCATCGGTCGCTTGCATGAGCTGATTGAGTTCTTCAATTTTCCCTTTCCCAAGATAGGTGGCTGGTTCGGGATGGTCGCGTGTTTGTGTCAAATGACCAACAACTTCACAGCCCGCGGTCTCAGCAAGACCGGCCAGTTCATCTAGGGCATGTTCTTTCGACAGCTTTTGCCCGGGAGTTAACATTCCGACCAGAACGGCTCGTTTGGCTTCGACTTTCAGCGTATCACGCAACGGTTGATTCAAAATGACTCCTGTCGCAAATGGATTGCATCAATAGATTGCAGGTCAAAATCTGAACCTGACTTGTGCAAGTTATGATCCAGACCAGTAGAAAGGTGAAAGGTTCACCTGTGCTACTGTTAAAATTGTATCTAAATTGGCTCCTTGGGCAATTCGTGAATGATGATTTCCTCAATTCCTTAAATGCCCATCAACAAATTTGCCGCACTTTTTCAGAGGAATCTGCCAAAATCAGGTTGCATCTTCCGCGCAAATAACGGTGTAAGTACTTGGATTGACCTGTTTTATAGTGGATATTACCCAAATGCCCGCAAAATTTGCCCAATCCACTTCCCCTTCTCAAACTTTTTTCAGACCACTACAATTTAAGCAGGGCGACGTTTTTAAGGTTGCCTGCTAAACAGTTTAGAAACGGTCAGGTTTTGTAATTCCTCTGATCGTGATCTTATTTCCAGAAATGTGACGGAAAAATTAAGATCGAAAACTGATCCCTCAGGATCCCATCATTGAAAGACGAAGGATCGATGGCTGAAACCGACTCAAAAATCTCAACCGATACAGACAAACTCTCCAAAATGGAGGGCATCAAGGAAGCCTCCCGTCAATTGCGAGGACCAATTCCTGAAGAACTGCTCAACCAAGAGCCCAGTTTTTCTGGCGATGCGGCTCAATTGCTCAAATTCCATGGCACCTATCAGCAGGACAATCGCGAGCTGCGAAACCGTAAGGATGCTGATGGCAACCGGATGGATAAAGCCTACAGTTGCATGATTCGCACCGGTGTGACCGGCGGAAAAATGACAGCCGATCAGTTTCTGGTCGAGATGGATCTGGCCGACAAATATGGTGAGGGAACTTTGCGACTGACAACCCGCCAGGCGATTCAGTTGCACGGAGTGCTCAAGCAGAATCTGCAGCGAACGATTCACGAGATCAGCAAAATCAAGCTGAATACATACGCCGCTTGCGGCGATGTGAATCGTAATGTGATGTGCAATCCTGCTCCTTACAAAAATAATCCCGTGCTGGAGCAGATGCAGGAAATGACGGCGATGATCGCTGCTCATCTCAAACCCCGTTCGACGGCATACTTCGAATTGTGGGTGGAGGATCCTGATGGACACAAGGAAAATGTCGCCGAGTTCCAGCCGGTCGAAGAACCAATTTACGGGGCGACTTACCTGCCACGAAAATTCAAGATTGGTGTCGCTCTGCCGGAAGATAATCATGTCGATATCATGACGCAGGATATTGGGCTGCTGGCGATTGTCGAAAACGATGCGGTTGTCGGTTACGACATGTATGTCGGCGGAGGAATGGGACGAACCCCCGCCAAGAAAGAGACCTATCCGGCTCTGGGAAAACCACTCGCGTTCCTGGCACCAGGCGAAGTTTGTGCGGTCGCCGAAGCGGTTGTCAAAGTTCAACGGGACTTCGGAAATCGGGAAGACCGTAAAGTCGCCCGTATGAAATACCTCGTCGACAATTGGGGAATCGATAAGTTCCGCGAGAAAGTCGCTGAGTATTATGGCCGACCGCTTTCACCAGTACGTGGTGTCAAAGTGACAGGTGTTGACGATTACATGGGCTGGCGTGAACAGGGCGATGGGAAGCTGTTCGTCGGCATTAATATCGAGAATGGACGTATTAAAGACGAGGGCGATTTGCGGATCAAAACCGGTCTGCGAGCCATCGTTGAAAAATACAAGATGCCCGTCCATCTAACGGCTCTGCAATCTATGATTCTTTGCGATATCGATCCAACTGATAAAGATGACATCGCCAACATGCTCAAAGAGCACGGCATTAAAACAGCCGAGGAATACACGATCTCACGACGCTTCTCGATGGCCTGCCCGGCTCTGCCGATGTGCGGTTTGGCTGTCACGGAATCGGAACGAGTCATGCCTGATCTGATGAGTCAGATTGAAGCCGAGATGGCAAAATACGATTTGCAGGAGGAACTGATCAGTGTCCATATGACCGGATGTCCAAATGGATGTGCCCGACCCTACACACCCGATATCGGCTTGGTTGGTAAAGCAGTCAACAAGTACACGATGTTCTTAGGAGGAAACGCCGAAGGAACACGACTCGGCTTCATCTTCCAGGACATGGTCAAGTTCGAAGACGTCGCTCCGACGCTGTCGCCGATTTTCGCTTACTTCAAAGCCGAACGAGAAGGCAAGGAATCCTTTGGCGATTTCTGCAATCGCAAGGGACTTGAAGATCTGACGGAAAAAGTAACAGCTGCTGCGTGAGTCTCTGAGAGAGATTGAAATTAAAGAAGCTGCGAAGGTCTGATGATCTTCGCAGCTTCTTTTTTATTGAACCGCAGATGGACACAGATTGACGCAGAGATTATATTGCATCCGCGTTTATCTGTGTTCATCCGCGGTTCTTAACTTTCACTTTAGCAGTAGTTGTTAGCGAAATACGCTTTATTAACCAGCTGTAACGCGTTCAGGCTTAAAGTATGTACGTACATCAATTGTCGACATCCCAGCCTGCCGAGCCGATTCGATACCAGGATCGGTATCTTCGTATGCGAGACAT
The DNA here is from genome assembly GCA_002359185.1 of Planctomycetaceae bacterium UBA2671. Classification (GTDB taxonomy): domain Bacteria; phylum Planctomycetota; class Planctomycetia; order Planctomycetales; family Planctomycetaceae; genus Rubinisphaera. Next base: position 65,315 of record DEML01000118.1, on the reverse strand, counting down.
TTGGCCGGGTTTACTCCTAAACGTCGGGCGGCTTCTAGGTAGGTATCGGGTGCGGGTTTGGGGTGTTCAATATCGAGAGCGGTGACGATGGTCTGAAAGTATTGTCGCAGGCCGAGATTGTCGAGGATACCATGACAGACGCGGGGGATGCCGCCGGTTGCGACTGCCAGGGGGATTTTATCGAAGTGAACTTTGACGACTTCGATCGTCTGTTCAATCGGCAGAATGACATCGAGATGTTTTTCGAATTCGTCTTCTTTTTCTTCGGCAATCACTGCGGCATCGCCGTCGTGTCCTTGAAGATCGAGGAGATGCCGGGCGACCTTGAGTGTCGACCAGCCGCCGGTTTCATAGAACAGATCTTCAGAAAACTCGAGGCCGTAGCGTTCGAGAGTCGTCACCCAGGCAATGTAATGAGCGGGCATGGAATTGGCTATGGTGCCATCACAATCAAAAATAATCGCTTCGTACTGCACGAAGGTTCTGCCTTTCGGCTAAGAGAAAATGAGAAAACGCTTTTGCAGGCCACGTTATAGCGGGTGAGCCTTCACGATTTCAAATTGAATCCGCAGATTTATCAGAAGTTCATTTTTTTTGAGAAAGAAATCTTGAACCACGAATGGACACGGATCAGCACTGATGTATGAGATGACGTTGCTTAAGTGAACAACCTCCAATTATGCCATTTATTGTCTACCCCTCAGATCAAAATAATTTCATAAACCACAGAGAACGCGATGAGACATATTCATTTCATTGTGTTTTACAATTCACGCCCTATTTTAATTTAAAGCTGGAATTAAATTATCTGTGTATATCCGTGTCCATCTGTGGTTCAAAAAAAGAGATGAAGTACAAAGAAATCGCTATTTTTATTTCACAGTGAAATTGATCGAGTAAGTCGCGACCTTGCGGTTGAGTTGGTCTTCGACGATCAGTTTGAGGAGATAGGGGCCGACGGTCAGTTCGCTGGGGATATTGACCTTGTAGCTGTGGAAGTAGTCGTGCCTGCGGGTGCGGCAGTAATCTTCTGTGGGAGGATATTCCTGTTCGACGACCAAACCGGGATTACTGCCTGCTCGATGAATTTCGACAGTCGATTTCAAGACGGTTTTATAGGTGCCATCGGGTGTCATTTCGCTGAGGAAGTTACGCATTTCTCCATAGACGAGGACGGGTTGTCCGGGGCGGAATTCATCGCGTTCGAAGCGATCGTAAACTCCGAAGCCCTGGATGCCGCGGGAGAATGTGACATTGCGAATTTCCAGATTGGCCCGTTCCCGCAAGCGGTCGGTGGCATCGGAGAGTTGAGAGACGGCGTGAGTTGCACGGTCACCGGAATTCGGGATGCCGGTCGCGTCGAAGTAGTTCGACATTCCCCAAAAGAGTTTCTGCCAGAATTCCTGCTCGGCTGCGGGGAGATCGGGGATCGCTTCGAGAGTCCGTTCGTGACGATCACTCATCAAATACATCATCCGCAGGAAGACATGGTCTCTGGTGTATTTTTGCATTTGCGTATTATCGCCAGCCGGCAGATTATGTTGAATCTGCTGCTCGGACAGGTTGATTAATGTGGCCAATGCTTCTTCGTAACGTTCTTTGTCTGACTTCTGAACGGTTTCCATAACCGGTTTATTGCTCTTTTGCGGAGAGAGTGATTCGGTTTTGATTCCATCAGCTGTTTGAACCTTTCCGACATCAATTGCTTCCGGCTGCTGATTTGAGACCGTTACCATTTCGCCGGGCTGCAGGTTTTGTGGCTGAGATCTGCCAACTGCAGGTCGATTCCAGGGATCCAGCGCCTGCAGTTCATTTGCTGAAGCACTGCTCTGGGAATGATCGGCAATTACGGGGAGTTCGTTGCTGGTTTCGCTTGAAGGATGTCCAGCAACTTTTCGAGTTTCAACCGGTGAAGCATCCTCGGAATGCTGACGGGCAAGTCGACGCATGCGGATGATTCGAGGTACCATATCGGGCGGAACCTGACGCAATTCTTCGTACCACTGTTTGCGTTCTTCGGGGGTGGCATCGCGGAATTCTGTTTCGATCAGCATCATGGTCGCGGCGTCAAACTTAGGAGTTTGCACTTCTTCGTTGATGACCATCGTTTTTTTTGCGGAAGCCGTTTTTACTTCGGGCTCACCGGTCAACAGAAATGGATTCTCTTCAGTTGCTTCAGCGACTTCCGTACTGTTTTCCGGAATTGTGTCTTTATTCTCGGAACTGAACCACGTCTTGGGATTGTATTTCGCGACGGAGTGATCCACGGTTCCACAACCAATCAGCGCAAACAGACCGGCAACGATGCAGGGGAGCATCAAGCCGAAACGGATTGAGTGAAAATTGTTCATGGAGAAAGGCATAAGCAGTGTGAGGTGAAAACTCGGGGTAGAACGGAAGTTTTCCATTCGAGGGGAGTCGAACGGTAAGTCATTCTGGCGATCTGATCAAGATCGACCGAATTCCTGAAGGAAACTCTCATTATTTCCGCAGGAATTGCAGAATTTGCAACTGATTGTAGAAGACTGTAGGTCAGGCACTGCCTGACCTACACCGTTATTGAACAATGGAGATTATGTCGCGACCGGTGTTGCGTTATCGGGGACGTGCAAAGTCAGATAAGAGCGGTCTTTGATGCGGAAGCCGATGGAGTGATACAAGGCGACCGCGGTGCAGTTGGCAGCGGTGACATCCAGATAGACCCGTTGGATACCGCATTCGGCAAAGCCGTGCAGGGATTTTGTGACGAGGGCTTTTCCCAGTCCCAAGCCACGGCAGTCGGGAGTGATGCCGACATTTTGAATGGCTCCGAGTTTGAAGGCTCGTCGCATGCCCTGGATGGTGCCGCAGTATTTTGAGGTTAAGGAGGGATTGGGGTGTTCAATCAACCAGGTCGTTTCTGGCAGAAAATTGCTGCGAGAGGAGATATCGCTCATCAGGCGTCTGCAGCCAGCCACATTACTCAGGCAGGGAAAGAGCTGGGCGTCGACTTCACCTGCAAAACATTCTGCTTTGATGCGGGCATGGCTTTCGAGAAGTTTGGGTTCCCAGGCAGTCCACCGGAATCCGTCGGGCAGTTCCGCTGCAGGCAGCGGAGTCTGCTTCAGATCGAATTCCATCCGATATCGCTTGTAGTACCGTTCTGGCATCTGTGGAATCCTGAGTTTTGGCCTGGAACTGGAGCTGGTATCGTAAGGGAATGAAAATTCATATGTTGCCTAAATGCTACATTTGCAGGAGAATATGTCAAATCCTAATTCAAAAATGGATAGCAGGTCGCTCAGGTCTGTGTCTGTGGAGTCGTTTTAATCGGAGCATCTGCTCAATTCACTGGAAATCCAGGTAAGACATGCGGATTCTCCGATTCCAACGAACCTGAGGGGCCTATTTCTGGTCTCATCTGAAAAAATGTCCTGGAAAGCGATACAAGCTGACTTTTCAAGCGGCATCTGTCGAAATATACTGTGACTCCAAGGAGCGTTCAGGACGGAGTCTCTTGAATGGCGGTGTAGCTCAGTTTGGTTAGAGCGGCGGATTCATAAGCCGTAGGTCGGGGGTTCAAATCCCTCCACCGCTACTTGATTTCATAGAAACCCCGTTACGTTACTAGCGTGACGGGGTTTCTCATGCGCTCCCAACTTCTACCAATCCGAATGGATTCTCATGGAAATCGATATCTGGTCATTACTTTCCGATGTCGTTCTGCTCTTATCTGCCTGTCTGGTGATGGGAGGTGTGTTTTCCCGCCTGGGACAATCTCCACTGGTTGGTTATCTGCTGGCAGGGATGTTTCTGGGTGGGCCAGGTAGTTTGCATCTGGTGAAGTCTGAACATGAAATTGAGGCGATTGCCGAACTGGGCGTTTCGTTGCTGCTGTTCAGTCTTGGTTTGGAGTTTTCGATTTCCCGGCTGAGAAAACTCGGGCCGGTCCCGCTGGTTGGCGGAGTTTTGCAGGTGGTCCTGACACTGCTGGCCGCAGCTGGGATGGCGTATCTGTTTGGATATGGTCCAGGAGAAGCGACTGCCATTGGAGCGATGGTTGCCTTAAGCAGCACTGCGGTGGTGCTGCGAACTTTGATGGAACGACATGAATTGGAAACGCCTTATGGCAGCAATGCCCTCGGAGTGCTACTGATTCAGGATATTGCGGTTGTTCCCCTCGCGATTTTGATCTCTCTGTTAACCGGTGGCGATGATACCGGCAGCGTGCTGACCAATATTGGTCGTGTGCTCGCAGTTGCAACCGGCTTGATTATCGGGTTGTATCTACTACTCAATGTGGTCGCTTACTACGCTTTAAATGCATTGGAGTTAGCGAGAAATCGTGAACTGACGATTCTGCTTTCAGCTGTCACGGGACTTGGCTCAGCCTGGGCGGCTCATAAAGCAGGGATTTCTCCGGCTCTGGGAGCGTTTGTGGCTGGAATGTTTCTGGGAAGTTCTCCCTACGCGACGCAGGTTCGAGCAGACATTTCTCCACTGCGAGTTCTTCTGTTGACTCTGTTTTTCGGCTCAGCCGGGATGATTGCTGATCCCGTCTGGATTGTGCAAAACGCATTGATGTTGTTCATCGCGGTTGCTGTTTTGCTCACATTGAAATTTGTCATAATCACTTTGATTTTTCTCTGCTTCCAAAATCTGCTGCAAACATCGCTGGCGACTGCGGTCTGTCTTTCTCAGGTGGGAGAATTCGCATTTGTGCTGGGGCGAATTGCAGGTGATGCCGGCGTGATTACGGAAGCGACATTGAATCTGTTTGTTTCAGTGACGATCGTTTCGTTGTTTCTGAGTCCGTTTCTGGTCGCAAAATCGAATCGAATTGCCCGCTGGATTTTGAAGCTTTTTCCTAAAGCAATCACGAATACTTCTCGAACTTCACAAATCGTGACTCCTCAACCCGATGTGCTGATTGTCGGATTCGGTCCCGCTGGTCAGATAGCGGGTCGCGCAGCGGTCGAGAGAAATCTGGTGACAATGGTGATCGATATTAATCGGTCAAATATTCGCAAAGCGGGCCAGTTAGGTATGCACGGCCAGGTGGGAGATGCCTCTCAGTTTGATGTTCTCGAACATTCGCATATTAGTAGCGTGAAAGTTGTTGTGATCACCCTGCCGAATGTCCGCTCCACAATTGCCATTTCCGATATCATCCGCCAGCTTGCGCCTCAGGCACATATTATCGTCCGCTCGCGATATCAACGGGATACCGACGAAATCCTCAGTTCAGGAGCGGATATTGTTTTTGGTGACGAACTTGAAGTTGGTCAGCAGATTGGCAACCACCTGTGTGACTGGATTAGTAGTTATCAACGCAAACAGAATCCTGACGTGATGCCCCCTACGATTGAATAGTGCGCCGATTACGAAACCTCATCATTCAGGATTTTAAGATAGCTTTCATAACGTCGATCTGAAATCAGCCCGGCGGCTACTGCTTCTCGAATACCACACTGTTGTTCGTGGATGTGCATGCAATTGGGGTATTTGCAGTAGCGGACGAGGGGATGAAATTCGATGAAGTGGCCTTCGACTTCCTCTTTACTCACATCCCACAATCGCAATTGACGAATACCCGGAGTATCGACGACCCAGCCTCCGAATTCCAGGGCTTGCAGTGTAGCGGTGCGGGTTGTGTGGCGTCCTTTCCCGGAATCGTTAGAAACGTGTGAGGTCTTGAGAGCCAGGCCGGGTTGAATTTTATTCAGCAATGAAGTTTTGCCGACACCACTTTGTCCGCTGAAAACCGTTTGCCGACCGGCAATCAATTCCCGGAGTTGATCAATTCCGTATCCCGTATGAGCGGAAGTGAGCACGACCGGATATCCCAGATTGGAGTACTGGCCGACAATGGGGAGCAGTTCGCGATAATTAAACAGATCGCTTTTATTGATGCAGATAACGGGTGAGACATTTCCTTTTTCGCAACTGATCAGAAAACGATCAATCAGGCTCGGCTTGAAGTGCGGGGAAACCCCGGTCACGACGATGACTGCCAGATCAACATTGACGACAATCAACTGCTGATTTCGATCGTTGCCTCGTCCGAGCGTGCCGTGTCTGGGTTCAACGCGATGAATCATGCCCTGAGCATCACCGAGTGGTTCGAAGAGGACGACATCGCCAGCGACAACTGTGTTGCGAGACTCTTTCGTAAGTGTTCTCAATACCTGCCGAACCGCGCAGACATGCACTCGACCATCTTCCGATTGAACCCGACATTGATGAGAGCCGACGATGGAGAGGACTCGACCGGTCAGACAGTCTTTTTCATCAACGTCGAGACTGGCAATCAAACCTCCATCTTCAGACTCTTCCGCAATGACGGTCCGTTTGCGGGAGAGATTTCCTTTTCCGGAAATCCGTTCATCGGCATTGAGACCATCCGTTTGATCCTGGCGGACGGCCTCCCGCCATTCGTGACCGGCACGAGAGCGTTTGCCACGATTTTTTTTGAAGTCGACACGAATCTTGCGTTTTCGTGCACTCACTGAGAATTTTCCCGGAAATCGTCGTTAAGCAGGAGAGTCATTAGTTGTCTCCCAACCAGCCCAGGATTTGGTCGTCCTGAGAACATCCCTTAGGCTTGGGAGTCCGTTTAGAAGGAACGGGAGCTTGACCGTCACCCATTAAGTCAATCTGATCGGACTGGGATGGCTTTTTCTTTTTGCTCGTCAATCCCGCCTTTTCCATCAGACTCTTCGCAAAAGGATTGGCTTCTTCGGGTGGGGGTTGGTCCGATGTGGGCTCATAAGCGATTTCAAAGGCATGCTTGGCCACTGAAATTTCGTCTCCCGGTAGTAAAAATCGGGATTCCTCGCGAACTCCATTCACTTTAATACCATTGCGACTCGCCAGATCCTGAACGTGCCAGTAACCGTTCTGGAGTTCGAGTTCACAGTGCTGAGAGGAAATATTCGGAAAAGGAAGACAGATATCACATGTTGGACGACGTCCAATAATGAGTTTTGTTTTCAAAAGTGGGATCGGGTCGCCCCCTCCCACAGGATTTAATTCGCCGTGCATCTCTGTCAAAACCAGTAGCCCAAGTATTCATTCATAAAAAAAGCGTGGCCAGAAGCATCAGCTCCTGTACACACGCTCTATTCTAGGGTCTGTTTCCAATATTGAAAGTCGAAAAAAACTCGATCGGGAAAATGTTCAGGAAACCGTTTTACGATCTTCCAGTCCCTCGTCGGTTTCATGCCAGAATTCGACCTGTTCTTCGCCCTGCTTCCAGCAGAGACAAACTTCTTTTCCTTCTCGCAGAGAAAGGAAATCGACCAGTCCGATTTCGGGATCTTTCAGTTCAATCCCCAGAGATGTCAACTCGTCGATGTATTCCCTTAAACGAATGATATCGACATCGAGTGAGGATTCCATTTCTTCGAGTTCATCGCTGAACATTCCTTCGGAGCCGAGAAACTTGGATCGCGAATTTTTCAGGTCTTCCAGACGTTCACGTCGACTGCAGACTTCCGTGTATAAAGCCACAATGTCTCGCACAATCATTTTCACGAGTGGCAGGGAACTGTTGGCCTGTTCCAGAGTGAAGTGTCTTCTGGCAATGTCAGGTTGCGGCATCGTTGCATTCATGGCCATGCTCTCTCTAAAGAAGTCAATGATATGATGACGTTATTATTATACGACACGATGAAAGCTGTGAACAGGTGGCATTCTCTTCTAAAATTATTTTCTTGAGGGTTGTGTTACAAAAGAATTGAGAAAATGCTTTCCTGAGGATCTTTGAACTTCAACTTATCTGGACTGTATTATTGATTCCGGGTTCAGCCTTTAGTCAAGGTTACAAAAAATATATTGCCATTTTTCCTGAACGTATCGGGGTATTGTCGAGAGTTTCTTTTGTATTTCACAACGTGATAAACTGATAGGGGCAATTCTTTTCCTCAGCCGTTCGGATTGCCAGACGGCCATCAATCAATAATTTCAACGGATTTACGAAGTGAGTTCGAAAACCAAATTTCGTTTACTGAGTAAAAGAATCGGTTTTCGTTTGTTGGCGATCCTGCTCGGCCTGTTTCCCTTACTGGGATTGGAATTGTTACTTCGTGTGTCTGGCTGGCAAGTCCCCCCAGCGGAATTTCGTCCTGTTGTCGAGTTTATAGACCCGCAATCGCTGTTCGTTCTTGAAGAGGATCATGGAACTTATCGCATTGCAGATAATCGCCTAATTTATTTCCGACCTCAGTCGTTTCCGGTAAAAAAGTCGAGCGACACTGTTCGAATCTTCTGCCTGGGAGGCTCTACTGTTCAAGGCCGGCCTTACGCTGTCGAGACTTCCTTCACGACCTGGCTGCAAATTGCTCTGAAGGAGTTGGCTCCACAACAGAACTGGGAGGTTGTCAACTGTGGTGGAGTTTCGTATGCGAGCTATCGCTTGCTACCCATTCTTGAGGAAGTGCTGGATTATGAGCCCGATCTGATATTGCTTTACACAGGTCACAACGAATTTCTCGAAGCCCGGACATTCGAGCAACTCAAACCGATTCGAGAGAACTTCAATTTTTTACCTCGGCTGATGACTTCGATGAGAACGGTCGAGTTTTTCAATCAGTTTCAAAGCCGAGATGACAAATTTGTCAAGCCTCTCCAGCAACTCCCGAGCGAAGTGGATGCCATCCTCGATTATGAGCGGGGTGTCGAATATTACCAGCGTAATCCAATCTGGAGGCAAGGTGTCCAGGATCAGTTTGCCGACAATGTCCGTAAAATGGTTACAATGTGTCTTGAGGAGAAGGTTCCCCTTTTCCTGTTTAATCCTGTCCGAAATTTGCGGGATTGTCCTCCCTTCAAGTCGATGCAGACTGCTGGCTTAACGAATGAGCAACTCCATCAGGTCGATTCTCTACGCTCTCAACTTCAGCTGAACCCTGAGTTAGCGATCACTTTGCTCACCGAAATGTTATCCGTTAATCCGGATGATGCGAATTTCCATTATCTGCTGGCACAAGAGTATCTGGAAAATCAGGAACTCGCTCTGGCATTCAAGCATTTTGAGTTGGCCTGTGATGAAGATCTCTGCCCGCTGAGAATCCTCAGTCCCATGCAGGAAGTTCTCACTGAGATTGCCACGGAATACGATGTTCCGCTGATCGATATTGCAGAATATTTTGCGGAACTCTCCCCGACAGGAATCTCAGGCGACAATCTTCTGCTCGACCATGTCCATCCCACAATAGCCGGGCATCAACAGGTCGCATTGAAAACATTGGAAGCATTCGCAGAAGCAGGATATTTGAAGGAAAACCCTGATCAGGAGACTCGAAAGCTTATCGAGAAAAAATACTTACGAAATTTGAGGTCACTCGATACCGCTTATTTTGAAAATGGCCGTCAGCGACTCAAAAATCTGCAAGCCTGGGCCGCGGGTCGCGGAGATAAAATTCGTAAGCAGGCTCCTTGATTCCATTGTATTGCTGAACAGAATGTCTGTTCAAATCTTTTCAAAGTTGAACCGACATGGTCTCCGTTTTTGAACTAGAATTTTCAAAGACAGCGCCCCCTTCCCATGAGTCTTTGAAATTAACTGCTGAGAGTATGGACTGGTCAAAACAACGCGAAAAGCTTCTGGGAAACTCACAGGATCTGGAGCTTCCTCCCAATTTCAAACTGCCGGTTCTGCCGACAGCTGTGACTACTTTTACGCAAAAAGCGAACGAGCCTGACGCTAATGTGGCCGAACTGGGGAAAATTCTCGAAACCGATGCCGGGCTGACTGCTGAAATTCTTCAACTCGTGAATTCCAGTGTTTTTGGTCTCCGTCGTCAGGCGACCAGTGTGAAGCATGCCATGAGTTTGCTGGGAGTTTCCAAGGCTCGAAACTATGTTTTGACGACGGCTGTCAAGCGGACAATGTCCCGCTGTGAATCCAAATTGATCAATCTGAATCACTTCTGGTCCGCCAATCTTGAAAAGGCTCTGTTTGCTCGGGAAGTTGCGATTTTGATGAAAGCGGATGCTGAGACCGCCTACGCGGCGAGTATGCTTCAGGACTTCCTTCTGCCGGCTCTCACTTCTGCTCTGTTTAAGCAATACTCAGAATTTGTCGATTATCAAGCAACGAAACCTCAACTGATTACTCAGTTCGAACAGACTATTTTTGAGTGGGATCATGCGGTCGCGGCTGCTCATATTGCACATCAGTGGAACTTCCCCGATGAAATGGTCTGTTGCCTTCATCAGCATCATCGAGGATTGGAGATTCTGCTCGTTCCGGAATTCGCTCATTCATGTGTCGCAGCTGTCGCGATCTCTGCTCTCTTGCCTGATGTGATTAATCAGGTGCCCGATGGATTGACGCGACTGATTCAACTCGAAACCGTCTGGCGAGAATTCAAGCTCCAGGAACTTGCCGAAAAAGTCGATCAGGATTTCCGAGAACTTGGCGGGGATCAGATGCATCATATCACTTTGAAAAGTCGCTTGGAAAAGCATTTCAAAACGGCAGGCGTTTGATTTTCATACTTGATTTTACTGCCGAATCCTTACGCTGCTTTTCTTTCACGTAACAGTCGAGTGAAGAATATTCGGTGAGTAGACTTACGTGACAAAGTTTATCATCATAAACTCTCAATAATTCGAATCGATCATTGAGAGAACACTCCTGCCATGCCGAATCTTGCTGCCTTTCCGAAAGCGTATATGCAGGCCCTTTGCAAAGATGGGTCGATGAAATTATCGGAATGGTTTGAACTGGCATCGACTCTCGATGTCGATGGTCTCGAATTTTATGCCGGCTTTCTGGAAATGGCAGACGAAGCCAACTGGCCTCGATTTCGACAACAGGTAGCTGACCTGGGCATGACCATTCCCATGCTCTGCTGTTCTCCCGATTTCACTCATCCCGCTGCGGATTTTCGCGAAATAGAAATCGCGAAGCAAAAACGCTGGATCGAAATGATCCATGCCCTGGGCGGAAGTTACTGTCGAGTGCTCAGTGGACAGAGACGCCCTGAATTATCGACTGCGGAAGGTGTTCGTCTCGCAGCCGAAAGCATTCAAGCCTGTCTCCCTTATGCCGAGCGACATGACGTCACACTGATTCTCGAAAATCATTACAAGGATGATTTCTGGGAGTATCCGGAGTTTGCTCAGAAAATCGATGTCTTCTGCGATCTGGTAAACGCAATCGACCATCCGAATTTCGGCGTCAATTACGATCCCAGTAATGCGTTCCTGGCTGGGGATGATCCTCTCGAATTACTCAAGCGGGTATCGGATCGTGTCGTCACCATGCATGCGAGTGATCGTTATCTGATTTCCGGAACGATTGACGATTTGCGAAATGAAGAAGAGGGATCGGTCGGATATGCGAAACGTTTGAGTCACGGCGAAATCGGCAAAGGTCTCAACGATTACGATGCGATTTTCAGCGAATTGAAAAGCAAAGGTTTTGATAGCTGGATCAGCATTGAAGATGGAGTCGATGGCATTGAGCAGTTACGCCGCAGTGCCGATTTCCTGCGAAAGAAAATTGCAGAACATTGGGGATGATCCTCTTCACACTTGCATTGGAACTTCCTTATTCATGCGGTTGTCGGTAAATTGAAGACAAATTTCAATCTTCCAACACCCCTCGATAATGGTGAGACCTATGCCCCTGCTGAAAATGATTTGCCTGTTGACGTTCTGCCTGCTGCCTGCCAGCCAGGCTTTTGCCGAAGACAACCGATCTGAATCCCTGTTCAACGGAAAAACTCTGGAAGGCTGGGACGGCAATCCCGATTTCTGGAGTGTTCAAGAGGGAGTCATTACCGGTCAGACGACAGCCGAGAACCCGACAAAAGGAAATACGTTCCTCATCTATCGAGGAGGCGACGTCTCCGATTTTGAACTTCAACTCGAATACAAAATCATCGGTGGCAACTCCGGCATTCAGTATCGCAGCTTTGAAGTGGAGAATGCCAAGTGGGTCGTGGGCGGATATCAGGCTGACTTCGAAGCTGGTAAAACCTATTCGGGGATTCTTTACGGCGAACGTTTTCGCGGCATTCTCGCCAACCGGGGACAACAAACCGAACTCGTGAGGAATGATGGAAAATTTGAGGTGAAAGTTGTCGGCTCAGTTGGTGATTCCGCTTCGATTCAGTCTCAGATTAATAATGAAGACTGGAATACCTATACCATCACTGCCAAGGATTTCCATTTTGTACATAAAATCAACGGTGTTGTCACAGCAGAGTGCACTGATAACGACATGAAAGAACGACGCGAATCCGGCATTCTGGCTCTACAACTTCATGCTGGCCCGCCCATGAAAGTCCAGTTCCGTAATATTCGGTTGAAAAAATTGAGTGCAGAATAGCATGTCGTGAATCATATTTAACCATGAGTCTGGACCGTTATACGGTCCTTTTTTTATTGAAAATAATTGTCTCACGCAAAGCCGCAAAGATCTACCCACGACCTCGAATCAAAACTCTTTGCGTCTTTGCGACTTTGCGTGATTCCTTCCTGCTTTCAAGAAAGTTGACGGTTTACGCATCGCGTGATTACTTTATTGACTACTGCAGTTTGCAGATTACGGTAGCGGCTTTTTGATGGTTTGAGCCTCATATTTCCAATCCATCACCCGCTACACATTCCCGGAAACGGCTATAACCATTCCTGCTTCCGATTGCGAAATCAAAACGGAATATTCATCGCATGAAGTCCTGATTTCCTGAAACATCTGAAAATAATTCTGACTTTTTCAAATTGATCTCGCGACAGTCAAAACCGGTCTGAACCATGTGACTCGTTCACAATAGTCAGTCTGGAGGAACTTTAACGCCTCCTCAAACACCCTCCCGCTTAACCATTGTCACAATTCGATTCGGAGCAAGCGTCAAAACTGCTCTTCGTTTCCGTGGAAGCCTCTGTGTCTCGAAACAACAGATTGACACATTCACAAGACAGGAGTAAATTGCAAATTCGAGTTCGCCAGAAAGATGTTCCACTATAGTTGACTTGCGGTCCCCATGTATGACTGTCGAAACAATCTGTTGGCAATATTTCCGAGAGAATGGAGCGTAGGACCTGAGACGATTTCATTAGTTGTGATGATTATTTCTCTGTCGAATAGTTGTGCTGCTCAGGAGTTGAGCGCGGGGAAACATCTCAACACGTCTTTCGTCAGGGAATCGTTCTGGGAACCTCATGTTGAATCGCGGAACTGGAAGTATGTGGTGATCCACCACACCGCTACCGAATCTGGAAGTCTCGATCAAATTCACCGAGCGCACTTACAACGCAAAGACAGTCAGGGACGACCATGGCGTGGTATCGGATACCATTTTGTGATCGGCAATGGTCAGGGAATGAAAGATGGACAGGTCGAACCAACATTTCGCTGGCAGGGACAGATCGATGGCGCCCATGCCGGTCACGAAATCTTCAACAAATTTGGCATTGGTGTTTGTCTGATCGGTAACTTTGAAACAGAGGCACCATCGCAGGCCCAATTGGATTCACTGAAACATTTACTGGCCTATTTTGACCGGACGTATTCCATTCCCTCAGACTCTGTCATCGGGCACGGACAAATCAAATCGACCCAATGTCCGGGACAGAAGTTTCCCCTGAATAAATATTCCAACTATTCTCCAGCAGATTCTCCCTGAATTCTCAATTTTATCTTCTACATCCGCTTTCACTGCACACGGCTACCACACAGGAACACCATGAATCGCATTATTCATTTCAATCACAGTGCTACAAATAATCAATCAAAACCGGTTGAATCTGCTGATCATAAATACCTAGGATTTATGCATCACGAATCTCGTGATGACGAGATGACATACTCGATCTCGTTTCAGGATGCCCGGGTCTATATGCCCGTCAAATATGAGCCGAATTATGCTTATCCTCTGATTGTGTATTTGCAGGGGCGGGAAGCTTCGACAAGCCAATATCAATTTCTGATGGAAGCGATCAGCACTCAGAATCATCTGGCAATCGAACTCGATGTGGATGAGAGAGGCAATATATCTTCAGGCGATGTGATGCAGAAGATTCATAAAGCCGTCTCGCAGATGACCCGGCACTACAATGTGCATACCGAACGGATTCTTGTCATGGGAGATGGCCTACGCGGAACGTTGGCAATCAAAACGGTTCTATCTCATCCAGAATCATTCTGGGGATTTATCGCTCTGAATCCAGATGATCCCAAACAGGATTGTCCTTTAAAGCAATTTCGTCATTTGCATCACCTGCGAGGATTTCTGCATTCAGAAACTGAGAATCACTGGATTCAAAATTACTCTCGATTGCTTCACGATTCCGGTCTGAAAATTCATCTTGATCAATCTGTGTCAAAACCAGTGTCGCAAAGAGATAGTCAAGCCGACAATCGTATCTGCAGACTGATCGATCGATTCATCGTGCAGGGAATCTGGGATTCTTATTCTGAAATTTGATAATGGTTTAAACCCAGACTGGTATTTTCTTGCCAAGGAAGGCTTCGACTCCAATGGCCACTTGACCGGAACGGACGCATTCCAGGAATGCATTGCGTTCGTCCGAGAAGCCGAGAGAGGCCTGGTGCTCTCGGGCCGCTGTTTTAGCGATGACCTTCCGTGCCATCTTCTGGGCGAATGGACTGCGGGAAAGTAAAGTAGTTTTCAGGTTCGAGAGTTGTTCTTCGAATTCGTTGACTTCGCAAACCTCGTGCAGCAAACCTTTCTTGAAAGCTGCTTTCGCTTTGATCAGTTCTCCTGTCAGTATCATTTGACTGGCGATTGCCTGACCAAACTTTTGTGTCATTCTTACCGTGCCTCCCCAGCAGGGGAGTAAGCCGAGAGTCGTTTCGGGTAATCCAATTTTAGCCTCTTCGACCGCGATGCGGAAATCACAGGCCAGTGCCAGTTCCCAACCACCGCCGGCGCAGGCTCCGTTTATGGCAGCAATCGTGATGTAGGGGAGTTCTGCAATCCGGGTCATCAGCTGTTGACCATCAGTGACGAGCTTCCCAGCGGTTGCATCCGTCAGATCCTGAAATTCATGGATATCCGCACCGGCAATAAACGTCCGACCTGTTCCCTGAAACTGAACGATCCGTAATGCTGGAGTCTTCTCCAATTGATCCAGTGCTGCGTGCAGGTTCTGCCGGGTTTGCGAGGAAAGGGTCTGAATCCCCTTCACTCCTGAAAGCGTAATGGTGGCGACTTGCTTTTCAATCTGCAGATCAACTTGAGTAACCGGACTGTCGCTGTTTCTCATTATGACTCACCTGGTGTGTTTGGTTTCGGGAATCGGTATTCGGGTTTCGGTAGATTGACTCTGGCCACTGGCCACTCATCACTGGCCACTCTCACTCACCTGAGTCGTCTCCACAAGTCTCCCGTCGCTGATGCGATGAACATAGTCGTCAGGCTGCATGTAAGATTCGTCGTGGGTCACGACAATGACGGTCGATTGATTCTGACCCGCCAATAAGCGGAGATAGTCAAAGACTTCGCGGCCTGTTTGGCTGTCGAGTTCGCCAGTGGGTTCGTCGGCCAAAATTAATTGAGGTTTTTTCAGTAACGCTCGGGCAATGGCCACCCGTTGCTGTTCGCCGCCTGAGAGGTGATTCGGCTTATGGGTGAGTCGATGCCCCATGCCAACAAGTTTCAGCAGTTCTACTGCTTCTTTGCGTTTAGCCGAAGTCATCCCCTGCGGCATGAATGGCACAAGAACATTATCGAGAGCAGACAGATTCGACATCAAATTGAAACTCTGAAAGACAAATCCGACCTGACTGGCTCGGAAATGATTCGCTTCGGTTTCACTCCAGGTGGAGGTTTCTCGACCGTCAATTTCAATCTGGCCGGAAGTCGGGTGATCGAGTGCTCCAATCAGATACAGCAGTGAACTTTTTCCGCTGCCAGAGGGACCGACGACGAAATTGAAGGTGCCCGACGGAAATTCGCAACTCAATCCCCTCAATACAGGAACGGTTGTTTCACCTCGTCGGAAGGATTTTTGAACGTCTTTAATGGAAACTTGCATGCGGGAAATCGTATCAAGTCGCAGTCAGAGAAGGAATCAATCGTTGTGATCGTCAGAATTGTTACGCATCTCGAACAAATTGATTGCTCTCCTCACCTTCGACAATGTGTTCAGGGGTCATTCGATTACTCTGAGAAGCCTAACTGTATTTAATATGGATTTGATTATATTAGATTTTACGACGAGGGTGGCGGGGGCGCTCTCGAAGAGAAGCCCCCGAAAGAGAGATTTGAACTCTCGGGGGCTTCCGCTAAAGCGGAGCGCCCCCGCCACCCCAAGTTGATTCAACCTGAAAGCAGACTGCTCCAACGCCCCCCACTCAAAACTCTCTGATTCTATTTCGCTCATGAATAATTCCAAAGAAATCACGAAAAAAACAATACCGCTCACCACACGTCTCACCCGTGGTTTCGGCCCCGGCTGTCTGGCGGGAATTCGCTTTGGCGACTGGTGCAAGCTGATGGCTGCCAACTCGTTTCATGTCGACTTTCCGTATTGGGGAAAGGCCTGTCATATTACGATCAGCAGTTTGTGTACCTCGCCATTTGCCTGGGCTGAAAATCTGGTTTACGGCTCTTCAATCAAAAAGACGAAAGTCGAAACACCGATTTTCATTCTCGGAAGCTGGCGGAGCGGAACGACTCACCTGCATAATCTGATGTGTCAGGATGAACGCTACGCCGCTCCTGATCTCTTTCAGACGATGTATCCGTCCAGCTATCGACTGGCCCGCTGGTGGTGGGAACCGATTCTTTCTGCGGTCACACCGCGTAAACGTTTCATGGATAATGTAAAAATGTCTCTGCGGGAACCTGCAGAGGATGAAATGGCTCTGGGGATTCTGGCTCGGGCTTCAAACTCGCTCAGTTGGGTCTTCCCGGATAATGCTGCACGATACGACGAACATCTCTCTTTTGAGAATGCCGACGAGAAGGATCGGGAGCGATTCAAACAGGCACTTCAATTTTTTGTCGCAAAAGTTCAACAGACGTTTAATCGTCCACTGATCCTCAAATCGCCCAATCATACCGCTCGCATCAAATTGATTCTGGAGCTGTTTCCCGACGCGAAGTTCCTGCACATCCGTCGGCATCCCTACGATGTTTTCCGTTCCTTCCAACACATGGCCAGCCAGGTGATTCCTGTTTGGGGATTGCAGGAATTCAATATGAATCAGCTGGAAGAAATGGTGATTGAAACGTATCGCAATTTATACCAGGCGTATTTCGATCAGAAATCTCTCATTCCCGCCGGCCAGTTTCATGAAGTTGCTTATGAAGATTTGACTGCGAAACCGATCCAGGAACTCGAACAGACTTATCAGACATTACAACTGCCCAGTTTTGAAGAGGCTCGTCCCAAGGTAGAAGCCTATCTGGAGAATACGGGCGATTATCGCAAGAACAAACACGTGGAAATCCCCGCCTCGACCCGCAAACGTATCCGGGAAGAATGGCAATTCTGTTTTGACGCCTGGGGCTATGAGCAGGATCTGTCGGAGTTGGGTTGAACTTCTTAATTAGTCCGTAGGTCAGGCTGTGCCTGACGATGTTTCAAGCTCTTCAATACCGTATAGGACAGGCACCCTGCCTGTCTGATCAACATCTTTTTGTGGTTCGCATTCTGCGAATTGACAGGCAGGATGCCTGTCCTACCTGATTCAGCGAAATTATAACCCGACGCGTAAGTTTTCAAGTTGCACGTTTTGTATTGATAATACGTTTTATTGGATCAATACACGTGTGCCACGGCTCTGTGAGCCGTGTTTTTCAGTGTTATTACATCAGGAGCGTTGCAAGACAATAAGATCACCCAATGCACGGCTCACAGAGCCGTGGCACCATCAATAGGAGCCTTTTTTCGTGCTTGAATCGTTCAAAGTGGAAACAGTGCAACTTCAAAACGCGTAAGCGAGGGGCGAATGTGGAATTCATAATCTGCTGCGCCTTGTCAATGTTTGCAAATCTGCAGTTTTTCGCAGACGGTGTGCACAAATCATCTCTAAACTCCCTATGTGGAACCCATCACAAATATTTATTGGCTCGTTTTTGAATTTTGAGTTTCGCGATTGTTGACGGAATTTTCTGTTCGCTTATTCTCACAATATCAGGCGGCGGCCGATGGTGAGCCGTTTGCGCCGAGATCCCAAATCTTATGCTCGTCTCAGCTCATGCTTTTGACGAGGCATTTTGCTCGAAAGAGCTTCGTGGAGTCATCCATGGCGATGGAGATAGTTGTTCCTGCGGTAGGTGAGTCGATTTCTGAGGTCCAGATCGGAGAATGGTACATCTCTGAAGGCCAGTGGGTCGCTCTCGATACCGACATTGTTGGTCTGGAAACGGATAAAGCGACATTCGATGTCCCGGCTCCCGCTGGTGGCAAGATCAGTCGAATTGTCAAAAAAGCTGGCGAAATGGCCGCCATTGGCGATGTCATCGGCTACTTCGAGGAAGCTCCCGAACCAGCCGGCG
The DNA here is from genome assembly GCA_002359185.1 of Planctomycetaceae bacterium UBA2671. Taxonomy (GTDB): domain Bacteria; phylum Planctomycetota; class Planctomycetia; order Planctomycetales; family Planctomycetaceae; genus Rubinisphaera. The sequence goes on along the minus strand of DEML01000118.1, from coordinate 46,851 downwards.
GCAGTGGTGCGGAAGAATCGAAACCGAAATCTCAGGGGGAGCCGAAAGAGGCTTCTTCAAGCGGTTCCTCCGATAATGGCGGTCAGAGTAAACAAAGCTCTGACAAGGTAATGCCAGCCGCCTCTCGGGAACTTGCTCAGCGGGGCATGCAGGCTCATCAGGCTAAGGCGACCGGGCCAGGTGGTCGATTGCTCAAAGAAGATGTGATTGCTTCTGCTTCGACTTCAGCTAAGGGGCGGGAATTATCGACCACATCCGATTCGGATGGGGCCGGTCCTTTACGAACGGAAGAGATCGTCCCTTTGAGTCCGATCCGTAAAAGGATCGCCGAACGACTTGTCTCGGCTCAGCGGGAAGCTGCTTTGCTGACGACATTCAACGAAATTGATATGTCGAACGTGATGGATCTGCGAAATCAATACAAGGATGCTTTCCTCAATAAATACGGCATCAAGCTCGGATTCATGTCCTTCTTCGTTAAAGCAGTTCTTGATGGAATGAATCAGGTTCCACAAATCGCTGCTCAGATGCGGGGGAATGAACTCGTCTATCGAAATTATTACGATATCGGTGTGGCTGTTGGTGGCGGAAAAGGTCTTGTTGTTCCCGTACTTCGCAATGTCGAACGCATGAGCTTTGCCGAAATCGAACTGGCGATTGCCGACTTTGCGAAAAAGGCCAAAGACAACAAAATCGGCCTGGAACAACTCGAAGGGGGTTGTTTCACAATTACCAACGGCGGAGTCTACGGCTCCCTGCTTTCGACACCAATTGTCAATCCTCCCCAAAGCGGAGTTCTCGGCATGCACGGCATCTTTGAGCGCCCGATTGCCCTGAACGGACAGGTTGTTATCCGTCCGATGATGTACGTTGCGCTCACGTACGATCACCGGGTTGTCGATGGACGCGAAGCAGTCACCTTCCTGCGACGAGTCAAAGAAGTGATCGAAGATCCCACACGCATGCTCATGGAAATCTAAAGCAATTTGCTTTACCACTTGTGGTCGCATGGACGCTTTAAATACAGAGATTGCTGTGTTTGCTCCCGCAGATCGCCGAAATTTAATTAAGCAGGGTGACTGGGGTCGGATGAACTGAGCCCCTTGAGTATGTATCTGATTGTTTACTACTGTTTTATTAATCGCGCTTGCGAAATAAAAAATAAGACTTTGTCATTTAATATGTTGAATATTGTTTGGGTGGTCCCGAAAGATTCTTTCGGGGCGGCGCAGCCATAAGAGGCTCGCTAAAGTGATTCTTCTAAAATAGATAATCTCTGATCGACTTCGGCCTCCCGGCTGCCCCACAATTTACTCAGCAACTCATCTGAAGACTGACCACAAAATCGATTCGAGCCCCTTATGAGTACTAATTTTGATCTCATCGTCATCGGGGCTGGTCCCGGTGGATATGTCGCAGCCATCCGCGCGGCTCAACTCGGGATGAATGTCGCCTGTATCGAAAAAGAACCGGCACTAGGCGGAACCTGCCTGCGAGTCGGCTGTATTCCCAGTAAGGCACTGCTGGAATCAAGTGAGCTTTACGAAGAGGCTCAGCATTCATTATCCAAACGGGGAATTGAAGTTGGAGATTTAAAGCTCAATCTCTCCAAAATGCTTGGTCAGAAGGACGAAACCGTCAGCACCTTAACTCAAGGTGTGGCGGGATTGTTCAAGAAGAATAAGATCACTCGTTATCAGGGACATGCCCGCTTCAACGGCCCCGGCAAACTGACCGTTACTTCTTCGGAGGAAGAAGTTTCCCTCTCTTCACCTCAAATCCTGATTGCAACCGGCAGCGTAGCAGCGACCTTGCCGGGAGTTGAACTGGATGGCGATCGGGTTGTGACCAGCACCGAAGCATTGACCTTCGAAAAAGTCCCCGAGCATCTGGTTGTCATTGGTGGCGGAGCGATTGGCCTGGAAATGGGGACCGTCTGGCGACGACTCGGCTCCAAAGTGACCGTCCTCGAATACCTCGACCGACTGCTCCCCGGCATGGATGGTGAACTCGCGAAACTGGCGCTCAAAATTTACAAATCGCAGGGACTGGAATTTCATCTCGGTACCAAAGTCACCGGAGTCACGCACAACAAGAAAAACTGTGATGTCGAAATCGAAGGAGCGGAGACCATCCGCTGTAATCGAGTTCTCGTCGCGGTTGGTCGGAAACCGAATACTGAAAATTTAGGACTGGAAACTCTCGGTATTGAAACCGACAAACGTGGCTTTATTGCTGTCGATGAACATTACCAGACCAAATCAGAAGGTGTTTATGCAGTTGGCGATGTGATCGGCGGAGCGATGCTGGCTCATAAAGCAGAAGAAGAGGGGATTGCCTGCGTTGAATATCTGGCAACCGGTTACGGGCATGTCAATTACGATGCCATCCCCGCCATAGTCTACACCAGCCCGGAAGTCGCTTCTGTCGGGAAAACCGAAGAGCAACTCAAGGAACAGAAAATCGAGTATCGCTCCGGCACCTTCCCTTTCGCCGCCAATGGTCGTGCCCGTGCGATTGGCCATACAGCCGGGATGGTCAAAATTCTGGCTGATGCCAAAACGGATCGCATTCTCGGAGCTCACATCATTGGCCCGCATGCTGGCGATTTGATTGCCGAAATTGCTGTCGCAATAGAATTCCACGCCAGCAGCGAAGACCTCGCCCGCTGCTGCCACGCTCATCCGACCCTGGCCGAAGCCGTCAAAGAAGCGGCTCTGGCAGTCGATAAACGAACGATCCATATTTAAGATTCTTAAAGCATATAGCGGTTCAACATTGATTTAGAATAGTCCTGAAAGATCCTTTCGGGGCGGAGTAGCCGCAAGAAATCTGAGAGATTATTTATCATCAAACGGATGACCTTTTGTGGACTTCGTCCACCCAGAGAACTCTTCGAGATTCTCTGGGCTACCCCACTGGAGCCATTAATTCTGCCTGGCTTTCTGCTGTTTTGGTTTTCGTTTGGCCTTGAAATCTGTTGGTTTTTCGGCATCAACTGATTCCAGAAACGAAAGCAGTGTTGCTTGCATTTCTTCTGCTTTTGCGGGATTCGATTCTGAAAGATCACGGCCGGATTCGGTCGGATTGTGACTCAGGTCATAGAGTTCGTGACTTCGAACCGAGCCATCCGGTTTCCAGAAGAGCATTAGTTTGTAATCGCCCTGACGAAGAGCGCTGAAACTTCGATTGGGACGATGGAAATAGAGAGCGTTATTTTTTCGAGCTGCCAGAGGCTGGTCGGCATTCTTGAACAATGGATAGAGACTGGTTCCATCAACATCCTGCGTAAGTTTTCTCTCCGCGTTCTCGCCTCCTGCCAACTGATAGAATGTTGGCAGGAAATCGTAGCCCACGACAGGAGTGTGGCAAACGGTATCTGCTGGGATTTCAGGTCCTGTTGCCAGAAATGGAACGCGAATTCCCCCTTCATAGAGACTGTGTTTGGCACCGGTGAGAGGATGATTGGTTTCCAGTCGCGATTGATCGCCCCCGGGAACGGTGCCTCGGCCTCCGTTATCGGCTGTGAAAAAGACGTAGGTGTTGTCGTCGATTTTTAATTCTTTGATCGTATCCAGCAGCCGCCCGACACCGTTGTCGAGGTCTTCCATCATTGCTGCCCAGGCGGGAGGATAACCACGATCTGGCGTTCCCTTATTCTGATACTTCTCCAGCATCTCCTGAGTGCAGACCACAGAAAGGTGTTGCGCATAATAGCTGACCTGCACATAGAAAGGATGTTCTGCTGAGTTTTGAGTTTGCATGAAATCGATCGCTCGATCAGTCACTGTTCGAGTTCGTTTGGGGTCCTTATTGTCGATAAAATGAGGCGGGCCATCGTCATGTCCCCCTTTGACGCCGAGTGAATTTGGCATTCCGCCAGTCACATTGCCAGTCATGCCATCACTGACATCGTAGCCACATTCTTCCGGGGTGGAGATCATCTGCTCGCCCCATTTTCCGAAGTGTGCACATCGGTATTTCGGGTTTGCCATTTTGAGAGCTTTGGGAATCGTCATGTGATCGGCAGGAACCCAGTCGCTTTTAAATTCACTGCCACATCGAGCAGTCGCCGAACCGCAGAGAATGCTGCGACGTGTCGGCGTGCAAAGGGGAGCCGGGGAGTATCCACTGGTAAATTGCATTCCCGATTTCGCCAGTCGAACCATATTGGGAGTTTCCAGATAAACCGAAACCGCCTCCGGCACACGCGGATCCGCCACCTGAGACATCTGACTCCATCCCTGATCGTCTGTGAGAATCAAGATGATATTGGGGGGTTTCTCGGCTGCATGCGATTGCAAAACGGAGAATTGTACTAGCAGTATTACGCAGAGCATCAAGAATCGTTTCATGAGGGAACTCTCTTTAAACGAAGTGATATCAGTGGCATCATCCAGTAAGATGTTTTTGCTCGTTAAAGCAGTAGTTTAAGGTTTTGGCCAATAGGTAAACTCCGCAACCAGATTGGACTGATTTTTGAACGGAACCTTTGCATCAAATTTGGGATCGGGGATCAGTAAACGACTTAGATCCCGAAACTCGTCCTTTGCCTGAAGACATTTACGTCCACCATTCTTAGTGATATTCCATTCGGTTGCGTAGTAATGATCACCAGAAACTTCCAAGGTAAGTTTTCCATCTTCAAAAGTGTAGCTTCCTGCGTAAGGGAAACTGGGTTCTTCTAGCCATTCGACGTCCGAATACATCCAGTAGTAATATTTATCCGAAGTTAGCGCGATCGCCACTCCCATAAATCCTTCCCAACTGGAAGACATGACCCACGCATGTTCAAATGAGTCTGGTAAAGGGGTGTCGTTCGATTTGAAATAAGAGGAGGTTTCGGATTCGTTATCCGTAAGTTCGTACTCAATTGTTCTTGGCTTGACTAAGTACTGATAGTTACTCAGAAATATCATTCCGAAAAGGACTGTAAACAAGAGAGTCAGGTTCTTTATCATTTTATGAAAGTCCATTTGATTCTCATTATAAGTTTACAAATTCAGTTTTTATTGACAGTAATATCAAGGCTCAGCATCAAATTGGCAGTCAGTGTCCAAGCGGCTAACTCTTCTGGCGGGAACTGATCCTGTCCCGGGATGGGAGTTTCGGCCAGCAGTTTTTGGGCTGCTTCGGGATCGCTTTGGAAGCGAGCCAAGTCGTTTTGATACCCTTGCACAAGGAAATCCACTTGAGTGGAGTCGAGTGGATAGCACGTGCAGAGACGATACATCTGTTGGACCGTTGCTTGAGGTGATTCGCCAGCTTCTTTCAGGCTCCGCATAGCTAGACCTTGGGCACATTCGAGATATTGGGGATCGTTAAAGAATAGTAACGCCTGCAATGGAGTGTTGGTCCGCTCGCGTCGGACGCAACTGGATTCGCGGGACGGGCTATCGAGAATGGAAAGCTGTGGAGCGGGGGCGGTTCGCTTGAGAAATGTATAGAGTGTCCGGCGATGAATCTGCTCGGGATCCGTATCGGCTGTGAATTTAGCGGTGTTGGATCGCGTGTAGCCGACGGCAAACCACAATCCGTCGGGCTGTGGCGGCTTGACGCTTGGACCGCCAATTTCTTCGACCAGTAATCCTGAAACAAACAGGGCCTGATCTCGCAGAATTTCCGCATCGAGTCGAAAACGGGGACCACGAGACAGGAGACGATTTTCAGGATCGCGAACCCAGAGTTCAGGATTTACCTGTGAGGTTTGCTGATAAGTTTCTGAAAGCACAATCTGCCTGAGCAGTCGTTTCATATCCCAGCCATTCTCGCGGAAGTCAGCTGCGAGCCAGTTTAGCAATTGTGGATGGCTGGGCTGCTCTCCCTGGGAGCCAAAATCTTCTGAGGTTTTGACAATTCCAACCCCAAACAGATTTTGCCAGAAGCGATTTACAGCCACGCGAGCCGTCAGCGGGTTTTCTTCACTTGTCAGCCAGTAAGCCAGTCCGAGTCGATCGTTCGGCCACTCTTCGTGCATTTCCGGCAATGCTGTTGGTGTTCGTCGGTGAACTTTTTCGCCTTTCTGATCGTACTCTCCACGAATCAAGATGAACGACTCTTTGGGGTCTTTTTTCTCTTTAAATACGAGCGTCGTCGGGATTTTCGACTGAAGTTCTGTGCGTTTCTTTTCCAGGTCGGCAATCTGCTCGTTGATCGAACGATAGTCGACATTATCCGTCACTTTTTCACGGAAGTGTGTCTGGATTTTCTGCTTTTGTTCGGGAGATCGAGACTCTGACTCAACGGCAAGTAATTTTCTGATTTCTTCGGGAATTGTCTCATTGATCGGATTGAAATTCCCTACGGAAAGGCGAAAGCGGCCGAATTGATGTTGAGCATAAACGGACTCGTATTTCTGAACGACTTTCATTCGATAGGGTTCTTCTGTCCCAAATGGAGCAGCGGCGGCAAAATAAGCCAGACGGTTTTCCTTCTTTTCATGACCGGCAATGGCCCAGCCTGTGGTTGGGTTTTCATCGATGGCATTCGTGATTTTGAAATCGCCATTGGATTGTTCGTAATCAGCCCAGGCGTCAGTCAACTTGATCGGCTGCCAGTGATTGGGTTGATCTGCGGTTTCGACAAAAACTTCGAAACCAGTCAAAACGACATTGCTGTTAGAACTTCGTCCCGCTCCACCGTTAGTCAACGAGGGATCAATCAGCCCTTCCAGTTTGATGGCTTGCTTGGGGCCACTCTCGATGTTTGCGATGACTTCATACTGCTCCTTAGCGGGATTGGAGCCGGAAGCGAGGATGGAGGTATCCTCCAGTAATTTGAGCTCCGCCCCTCCCTGCGATTCGAATGAGGCTGGCTGCAGAACTGTCCAGAGTTCTGGCTGCTGTTGTTTGCTGGCCAATTCCTCTTCCCAGAGTTTCTGTTCCTGAGTCAAAACAGGATCCAGTGTTTTTATCTGGCTCTGTAAGGCCGCAAGCTGTTGATCCAATTGCAGTTTTTCAAGTGCCTGCTCTTTATTGGGAACAGGGAGTACCGGTTGAGGGTCTTTCTTGTTTCCATCGAGAGGATTGCCATCCAGACCATTGAAGTAGGCAAACAGAGAGTAGTAATCTTTTTGAGTCAGGGCATCGAATTTATGATCGTGACAACGAGTGCAGTCGAATGTCGCACCGAGAAAAACAGTGCCGAAAGTGTTCACGCGATCGACCACATTTCGCACATAAACTTCTTCTGCAATCGAACCTCCCTCACTGGTAGTGACATGGCAGCGGTTGAATCCTGTCGCAATCAATTGATCTTCCGTGGGGTTCTCCAGCAAATCCCCGGCTAGCTGTTCTGTCACAAATTGATCGTAAGGCATATTTTCATTGAAGGCCTGAATCACCCAGTCCCGATACGGCCACATCTCACGATAGTTATCCAGATGTAAGCCATGCGTGTCGCCGTAACGAGCTGCATCGAGCCAGTAATGCGCCTGATGCTCTCCAAATCGAGGAGAGTTCAAAAGACGATCAACGACTTTTTCATAGGCAGTTGCAGATTCATCAGTCAGAAAGGCATCCACTTCTTCGAGTGACGGGGGCAGCCCTGTCAAATCAAGTGTGACCCGTCGCAGCAGGGTAACCCGATCGGCTTTTTCAGACGGTTGCAGGTTCTCTTTTTCCAGTCGCTTGAGAACAAAGGCATCAATCGGCGAGAGATTCTTATCCGGATATGCCGGCACTTCGGGTCGGACAATCGGCTGATAGGACCAGTGACCTTCCCAGTTTGCTCCTTGAGCTACCCATTTGCGAATCAGTTCGATTTGTTGATCCGAGAGCTGAGCTTTGGCATGTTGCGGAGGCATTCTCAGCGAGGAATCTTCAGAAGTGATTCGCTCAATCAGCAGACTTTTTTCCGGGTGTCCGGGAACGAGAATTGTTTCTTCGGAATCGCCGTGGCCGAAGGCGCTTTCCTGAACATCGAGCCGAAATCCTCCTTCACGATGTTCTTCGTCGGGGCCGTGGCAGGCAAAACAGCGATCCGATAACAGCGGGCGAATCTGTTGATTGAAGTCGATCTGTTCTTCGGCTGGACACTCATTGATTTGTACAAAGCAACACAGGACAGCGATGAATATTGAATTCAACAGGCGTGTAGACATCAGGACCAGGTCTTTTTTTGATATCATCAGAAATTCCTCTGACTTCCCTTTTCCGATTCCCTGCTGATCTCTACTCTGCAGCACGAAGTCGGAACTGAGACGTCTCTAAATCATCATGAAATACTTATGTCTTATTGTGTCAACTGTTTGCACATCTCGCAACAAGTTGCCAGGAAAAGTCGATTTCTCCAGCTGCAAATAATGAGAACACCCCAAGACGAAATCACAGGAAAATAAGGCGATGGAATTCGCGATACTCATCGCTGGCTATCTGATCGGAAGCATTCCTTTTGGTCTGCTGATTGCCCGCTGGTTCGGGAAAATGGATATCCGCAAATTCGGCAGTGGGAATATCGGGGCAACGAACGTGGGCCGTGCGATGGGATTTCGCTGGTTCATTGTCGTTTTTCTGCTTGATGCTCTGAAAGGACTGTTGCCGACACTCGTCGCCAAATTGATGTTTGCCGAAGAGACCGGTTTCTGGCATATCCATGGAGCCACCCTGGTCGGAGCAGCGACCATTGTCGGACACATGTTTCCCTGCTATCTGAAATTTCGTGGCGGCAAAGGTGTCGCAACCGGGTTGGGTGTCGTCTTTGTGCTGGCTCCGCTGGCTTCCCTGATTGCCGGAGTTGGCTTTGGTGTGGCGACACTCATCTGGCGAACCGTTTCCATCAGTTCGATCCTGGCGGCAGCGATGTTCTGCATAGTGGAACTGTGCCTGCTGAAGCCGCATCCCTTCACCACCGATAATATCGCCCTGGCACTGTTCAGCATCCTGATCCCGGGGCTCATCATCTATCGACATCGCAGTAATATCGTGCGAATTTTTCAGGGAAGTGAAGAGGCCATCGGCGAACCACCCCGGGAAAAAAAAACAGATGAGCAGAGCCCGTAATTGCTTCGAGATGTGCTCGATAACTTTTGCAGTCGTAGGTCAGACTGTGCCTGACGAAATGTGTGTACCACCTCGTTTGCCGTCAGGCAATGCCTGACCTACACCGACATAACTGTCATAACTGTCATAACAGGAATTGAGAACCGCAGATGAACGCGGATTAACGCAGATATTTTTCAACTGAGGTTATTTGTGATGCGTGGCTGGTGTCGAACGAACTGATTCCCCAGTTTTCATCTACCTTCTGGGGGCTTCGCTGCGCTACGACCCCAGCCACCCTGACGATTTTCTCGAGTCCGCGAATTAGTTTACTTGGCGGGAGACGACGATTTCGTTGTTGAACTGACGGCCATCCAGGGCATCCATCGCCGCTCGTGTAGCCAGCTGTTTGTGGTAGTAGAGATCCGTCGCCCCGGTCATGATGACGCGGTCCTGATCGGAAGAGATCTGCAGGCCCCGAATGAGGCCACCCGTTAACTGGCGCACGGAATGCTCGATTTGCCGTGAAGCCTGGTGAACTGTTTGCGGATCGTAAGCCATCAATACCCTCCCTGAATCCGGGAACTTTGCCCCAAAAAAGATGCTGCGGGGCACACCCTCGCCCTGCACGATCTAACCGACAATTGAATAAATATCTGTTGATTTGTAGGATAGAGTCAGTTTTTGAAACCGTCAATTCAGGAAATCTCGACTTCCTAAAAAATTCAGATAAAAGAATATTCTATGCCAAGCACGACATTTAAATTCGCCTGTCTCTGTCTGTTTTTACTTACATATTTTCTGCCAGTCAATATTGTGAATGCGGCAGATCGTCCGAATATCATTTTTATTCTGACAGATGACCAGCGTTGGGATTCCCTGGGCTGCATGGGGAACGACATCATACAGACTCCCGCCATCGACAAACTCTCAAGTGAGGGAGTGACGTTCGAGAATATGTTCTGTACGACCTCCATCTGTGCGGTCAGTCGTGCGACTTATATGACAGGCCAATACGCTCGACGGCATGGCATCAATGACTTCCGCACCTCCTACACTCCCGAACAACTTGATAATTCCTTTCCGATGCAATTGCGTGAAAGCGGCTATCGGACAGGCATGATTGGCAAATGGGGAATTGGTGGAAAACTGCCGGTTGATCGTTACGACTACTGGAAAGGCTTTCCCGGTCAGAGCAAATACTTTCCGAATGGCCCTCAGGGGGCTTCGCAGCATTTGACGGAAATCATGCGAAATCAATCTCTGGAATTTCTGGAGGGATGTAACGAAGAGCAACCCTTCATGCTGCAGCTTTATTCAAAAGCGGCTCATTGTCAGGATGGAGATCCCTGGCCGTTCCAGCCCGACCCCAAATACAACAGCATGTACAGCGACATTGAAATCCCGGCTCCGCCACTGGCCTCGGAAGATCAGTTCCATCGACTTCCCGAATTCCTGAAAACTTCGGAAGCCCGCACACGCTGGCATGTTCGTTTCGAGAATCCGGAATTATTTCAGAAGTCCATCAAAGACTATTACCGACTCATTGCCGGCCTGGACGAAACCGTCGCGGCTATTCGCAAAAAACTGGAAGAAAAGGGATTTGCTGAAAACACGGTCATCATCTACACCTCCGATAACGGGTTCTATCTGGGAGATCGTGGACTGGCAGGGAAGTGGTACATGCATGAGGAATCGATTCGGCTGCCGTTGATCATTTTCGATCCTCGACTTCCGGAGAGCGAAAGAAACATGCATCGCTCGGAAATGGTCCTGAATATCGACATCTCACCAACAATCTTCGATCTGGCTGGCCTGCCGATCTCCGCTAAAGTCCAGGGAAAAAGTCTGCTGCCTCTATTGAAGCATGGCGATCCCAACTGGAGAGATTCGTTCGTTTACGAACATCGTGTTCCTATCAAAACCATTCCAGAATCTGAAGGCCTTCGCACGATACGCTGGTCCTATGTGCGTTATGTTGAAACTGATCCTCCCACAGAGCAGCTTTTCGATCTCGAAGCAGATCCTCTGGAAGAAAACGACCTTGCAGTCCTGCCTGGTATGCAACCGCTGCTCAATCGCTTCCGCAATGCGCTCGATCATGAAATCTCTGAGATTGAGTGATACCGCCGATCATATTTGTGGCGAAGGTCAGGCTGTGCCTGACGGCAATCAGCGTGGTGTGCACACTTAGTTAGGCAATATCTGACCTGCACCTGATTTTGAAAATGAACCGCGGATGGACGCAGATAAACGCAGATATTTTGCATCCGCGTTTATCTGCGTCCATCTGCGGTTCTTATTTTTTTAATGGCTTTCATTGAAGAATTATTTCATTCTTAGGTTCAAGATATTTATGGCATTGTTTGGGATTGATGTCTGAAATGCTTTACAATCTGGAAGTGATGTCGCGACATCGTTCCCATACACATGAGATCATGCAAGAGGTTGCCACGTGAAACGATTCTTCACGATAAGCGTGTTGTTTCTGTCAATGTTTTCTATTGCCAGAGGTGAAGAAGACTTCTATCAAATTGAGCGTTCCACTGCCATTAGCGGATTTGATGGGAAGACGTGCTGGGTACATGCTCGTGCCGGAGCAATTCCTGCTGAGGTGGCTGGCGAGAATTCTTCTGAGCCTCTGGTCGTGATGACCTTGCAGAAATTGCTTTTGAGTGGATCCGATCTGTTTTATGAATTGCACGAGATGCGAACAGATGATCTGGGAGTGACCTGGACAGAACCGGTTCCGCAAGAGGCATTCAAACGGCAAACGGTACCGGCATCGGACCAAAATCAATCGCTGCCGAAAGGAGCGGAAATCGCTCCACAGCTTTTGCAGCCGGGCGATCAGACCACCGTTTGTGATTTCACTCCGATGTGGAACTCGGCGACACAAAGATTGCTTGGAATCGGTCAGACTGTGTGGTATCGAAACGGGCGAGTTATGCATACTCGTCCACGGGGAATTGCTTATGCGGTTTACGATCAAAAATCGAATGGCTGGAATCCCTGGAAAGTGATCTCTCTGCCTGATGAAAAGAAATTTCAGTCAGCTGGTTCGGGCAGTGCACAGCGAGTCGATTTGCCGGGGGGAGATGTTCTGATTCCCTGCTATTTCAAGGAACCTGAGCAAACTCAATATTCCGTCACTATCATTCGCTGTCGTTTTGATGGCGAAACACTTAATTATGTTGAGCACGGCAACGAACTGACAATTCCAGTCAAGCGTGGGCTTTATGAGCCGTCTCTGACGAAATTTCAGGGCAAATACTTTCTGACCATGCGAAATGATGAAGCTGGTTATGTGAGTACCAGTTCGGATGGATTGCATTTTGAGCCCGAACGAAAATGGACATACGATGATGGCAGTGATCTGGGGAATTACAACACCCAGCAGCACTGGGTGACGCATCATGAAAAATTATTTCTGGTTTATACTCGTCGTGGAGCAGAGAACGATCATGTGTTCCGGCATCGGGCTCCGCTGTTTATTACGGAAGTCGATCCTGAGAAACTGCATGTGATACGAGCGACCGAACAGATTCTTGTTCCCGAACGGGGAGCCAGGTTAGGAAACTTCGGAGTTGTGGATGTTTCGCCAGAAGAAACCTGGGTGACGGTCACGGAGTGGATGCAGCCGATTGGCGTTGAAAAATATGGTAGCTATAACAGTCTGTTTGTCGCGAAACTGAAATGGAAAGATCCGAATCAACTGGTCTCAGAAACAATTCAGGAAGACAAGCAATCGGCAGGGGAATTGATCAAACCCTATTTTCAACCACCTGCAAAATTCCAGTCTCAATTCGGCAAGTATCAATCGCCACTGGTTCGGCCTGATGGTTCACGAGTCAAAACTCCGGAGCAATGGCAGGAACGACGGAAGGAAATCAAGTCTGAATGGGAACAGATGCTGGGACAGTGGCCACCATTAATCACAGAGCCCGTTGTGGAATACCTGTCATCAACAAAGCGGGAGAATTTTACAGAGCATCGAATCCGCTTCTTCTGGACTCCCACTGAAATGACAACAGGTTATCTATTAATACCCGAGGGGGCAGGTCCTCATCCGGCGGTGATTTCCGTTTTTTATGAGCCGGAAACGGCCATTGGAAAAGGAAAGCCCAATCGAGATTTTTCTCTGCAATTAGCCCGCCGCGGCATCGCTTCACTTTCCATCGGCACAACGGAAGCGAGTCAGGCAGGGACTTATTCCCTGTATTATCCTGATCTTGAACATGCAACTGTTCAACCCCTTTCGATGCTGGCCTATGCGGCTGCCAATGCGTGGTATGTGCTGGCAAGTCACGAACAGATCGATTCAAAACGAATCGGCATTGTCGGACATTCTTTTGGAGGCAAGTGGGCGATGTTTGCAGCTTGTCTGTTTGATAAATTTGCCTGTGCCGCCTGGTCCGATCCGGGAATTGTTTTTGACAATACTCGACCAAGCATTAACTACTGGGAGCCTTGGTATCTGGGATACCATCCCAAGCCCTGGAGGAAGCGGGGATTAATTACTGAGGAAAATCCCGCTCAGGGTTTATATCCCGAGTTGATGAAAAGTGGTCACGATCTTCATGAACTCCATGCGTTAATGGCTCCCCGACCTGTGCTTGTTTCTGGAGGAGCAGAAGATCCTCTCGAACGCTGGACGGCTCTCAATCATCTGGTTGAAGTGAACCGTCTCCTCGGCTATGAAAATCGTGTGGCGATGACCAATCGCCCCGATCACTCCCCCAATGCCGATTCCAACGAAATCATTTACACATTCTTTCAGCACTTTCTTCAACCATCGTTAATTGAATAGAGATGAAATTGAAGGTCGATGTTTTCTCAACACCAACCGCGACAAACAAGCTAGTCATGCACTAACTTGTTTTGGACTCCCCATCGTTATCGTTACGTTTAAAATTAAGAGCAGCCGAATTGATGCAGTAACGTTTTCCGGTTGGCTTGGGGCCATCGTCAAAAACATGGCCGAGGTGGGCTTGGCAGCGGCTGCATCTGGCTTCGGTACGGGTCATAAAGAAGCTGCGGTCGGTATGGAGTTCCACATTATTTTCATTGATGGGCTGATAATAGCTCGGCCATCCCGTCCCGGAATCGTACTTTGTGCGTGAGTCAAAGAGCGGAGTCCCACAACAAACACAGGTATAAATCCCTTCTTCCTTGTTGTCCCAGTATTTGCCAGTGAAAGCGCGTTCGGTTCCCTCCTGACGAGCCACGTTGTATTGCTCAGCAGTCAATTGATTTTTCCACTCTTCATCGGTCTTGTGAACTTTATCTAACTCTTTTTCAGGACTACTCACCTTTCCGATCTCCCTTCAATTTGTCCGAGAAATTCTTGCGGAATTTTTCAATTTTAGGAGCAATCACCGCTCTGCAGTAGGGTTGAAACGAGTTCTCTACAAAGTAATTCTGGTGATAATCCTCCGCTTCATAAAATTTTTCAAAAGGGGAAATTTCTGTGACGAGCGGTTTGGAGAATGCCCCCGATTTATCGAGTTGCTTTTTGTACTCTTCTGAGACTTTTTTCTGGTCCTCATTGTGATAGAAAACAACAGACCGATACTGCGGACCGATATCGGCTCCCTGTTGATTGGGAGTCGTTGGATCGTGGGTTTTCCAGAAGACCTCAAGTAATTCAGCGAATGAAATCACTTCCGGATCGAATTCAATCTGAATAACTTCCGCATGTTTAGTCAGTCCGGTACAGACAGCTTTATAGTTTGCGGTTTCTGCTGTGCCACCTGAATAGCCTGGCAGAACTTTTTTCACACCCTCCAACTCAAGAAACACGGCTTCCGTACACCAGAAACATCCCCCACCAAAAGTTGCCAATTCAACTGATTCCGAAGCCGCCATTGTTTGCCCTTCATTTGCATATTGGGGAAGTAAGTGAGCAGTTGTCTCCTGGGGGGCATCGGTTAGCCATCCCCTGGTCAATAAGGAAATTACTAATAAGCCAAAACAGAAAAATAAAATCCGCTGCAACCGTGAAGAAAACATAAAACAATCCCTGTTCGAGGAGTGAATTCGGCTCGTAATTTGATACGAGCCGAGAGGAATCAGAGTTTAGTTCGATCTGTGAAAATTCCAATTCGTGATTTTATTGGATTGATCGGAAACATCTTGAAAAAAAGCAATCATTTACAATGGCATCATCTTTAAAATAGAGAGGCCTGTTGGCGTTTCAAGGGCGGAAATTTGAGGAATCAGGAAAGTTTGCAGATCCATATCACACTCACAGGAACAAAATTTCGACTTCGATTTTCAACAGCAGCGACTTGGTCTTGCCATAGTTCTAAACGATTGCCACAACGAAATTGATATCTGTTGATATCATATAGTCTTAATCGTTGAGGACAATTCCATCTCTGGCTTCGTTACCCTGGTTGGAAATCTTCAATCAATCTTCTGTCGATGCCGCAGTCCTCATAACAGGAATGCTATGCAAGTTCGATAAACAACGGCTTTCGTCATAGAAAGCACCATCACAAAGAGATCGGACTCGATTACTATACCTTACCATATATGATGATTTTGTATACTGTTAAACATTTTTGTTCTAATTCCATAAATTCTGCAGATTAAAATTTTGCTTCCAGAGACCGGAAATTGATCCGCTTGTTCGACTTTTCGAATGAGATCTCTCACAATATTGATTAGCACACTGGAGAAGAACGAAGAACAACGTGACTTGTCTGAATAACATTCCCTAAAAATGTGCCTTAGCATTCAGGAAACCCAATGCTCCTACGATCACTTATTATTTTATTCGTGCTGACCACACTGTCTCAGCTCAGCGAGGCACAAACCCTGGTTTTTGATGGTACAACCTCTGAGAAGCCCGGGAAACATCTCGTGTTTCTGGCTGGGGATCACGAATACCGCTCCGAAGAATCGTTACCAGCGATGGCCCGGATTCTTGCCAAACATCATGGCTACAAATGCACCGTGCTGTTTTCTGTCGATCAGAAAACCGGAGAAATTGCCCCCGGTTCCAGCTATATGCCAGGAACAGAGGCTTTGGAAGATGCCGATTTGATGGTCATCTTTCTGCGATTCCAGGATTTTCCCCCAGAACAAATGCAGCCGATTGTCGACTATCTCGATCGAGCAGGACCTGTTGTCGGAATGCGAACTTCGACTCATGCATTTAAAATTCCCGAGAATTCCGAATTCGCACGCTTTGATTATCGTTCGAAAGATCCCGAATTCAAAGATGGATTCGGACGACAAATCCTCGGCGAAACCTGGGCGGGTCATTATGGGAAAAATCATGTGATGAGCACACGGCTCGATCTCATCCCTGCTCAAAAGTCGCATCCCATTTTGAAAGGTGTTGATAAGCCGTGGGTCCACGCGGGTGGATACTGGACAGAGCCGACTTCAGACTGTGTCGTTCTGGCGAACGCTCAGCCATTGCAGGGCATGACACCAGACTCACCCCCTGCAGAAGGTAAACTTCCCTGTCCAGGGGTTTGGACTCGTTCTTATTCCAATGCCACTGGAAAAGCAGGCCGTGTATTCACAACCACTTATGGTGCCTCTGAAGATCTCCTCAATGAAGATTTTCGCAGACTGATGATCAACGCCTGCTTCTGGGCATGCGGCGATGAAGATCAGATTCAACCCGATCTCAATATTGAATTTGTCGGCCCCTACAATCCGACGACATTCAAATTCAACGGTCATCGTCGCGAAGTTCTTCCAAGCGACCTGGCAGGGTGGGAATCGCCGATTATGCCGATCACTAAACCAGTCTCTGAATAAACGATCCAGCGGCGACAAAACGAGTGGTCTTCTTGTCTTATCTACTTATAAGCAGGGATCGCTTTCCCCAGATCGTGTGCCATTCCCGAGGCTGATGTCGGGAGTTTTACTTCTCCCTTCGGAAACTTGGAAGTCCGACCTTGTGCTGACTTGTCTGGCACAAGTGACTTCACCGAAGTTTTACCTACGGGAGAGTTTGACATCTCTGGAGTTGGAGCAGGCTTCCATTCCAGATTGGCATTTTCAAGAGGGGAATGTTCCTGATCTTTGGGATTTAAGACATTCCTGAGCCCGTTCGTCTGCATGATTTCCGGTAATTGGACTTTGCCCTGATTTTCACTCGGCTCTGATGGATTGCTGACAGAGCTGACCTGTGGAGTGACGGAGGTCTTGATCGCAGACAGGCTGACTTCAGACGGATTGAATTTGGGAGTCTCCTGGCGAACTTCCTGGCCTTCCACCGGATTAGGCATGATCAATTGCGGCGACTTATCATTTTCGAAATACTTCGGTTTGTCCGATTCCTTTTTCATCTCACCAGGAGCGGGCGGGACTTCAGGACTTTCCATTTCATCACCTTCCTCAGGATTCAAAGAGTCGATCGGTAAAGGCAATTCTTCCGGATAAGGTTCGAGACCAGTTTCCGGATTCCACTGCCGTTGACTCGCTTCAGGAGCCGCAAAGCCAACCTCGTCGACATGATCATCGGCCGCAAACGCTTCGGGGACAGTTCGCAAGTGTGGGGCTGGAATCGCATGAGCACGCGATTTTGCTCGTGCAAACGCCTGTCGGTAAGCCTCGGGCTCCCATTTGCCTTCCATCAGATGAATATTGTCTTGTTGCAATAATGTTCCCTGTCGGAAGTACATATTCACGATTGCTTTGTTGTAATCGACCAGACTTTGATGATACGAATTCTCTGCAGCCGCCAGCGATTCCTGAGCACGCAGATAACGATCCAGAGTATTTGAACCCGATCCGACTTCCAGTTCCTGACCAATCATGCGAACGCGTTCCAAAGCTGCACTGCGTCGACTGAAGTTGGAGACAGCTGTCGCATACGATGTTTCCAGTTGCTGGAAGGAAACGGCAATTTCGTGTCCAACTTCCAATTCCTGAGCCGCCAGTACTTTGCGTGCTTTTGTTAATCTCAGTTCGATATTTCGGACCTGAGATTTTGCCTGGCGTAGTCCGAAAGGCATACTGAATTCGAGTCCGTAGGTATATCCGGTTTCTTCACCTTCTGCGATTTTATGATAGAACGTATTCAGGTCGCCGCCATTTTTATCGAGATCGCTATTACCAAGCAGGTGATCTCCAAATCCGTTCACTTGATACTGAGCAATCAAATCGAGCCGAGGTCGAGCCAGGTTTTTAGCGGCTCCCAACTGAAGTTCCAGACTTTTGATATTCCACTTCTGTCGTCGAACTTCCACACGTTCGGTCAAGCCGAGTGCCAACGCCTGATACCAGTCGGCCTGCAGACGAGCGGCGATGGGATCATCAGCAGGACGAATGACCTTGCGATCATTGACAGGCAACCCTAACAGTTCGCGAAGTCGTTGTTCGGTGACATATAAAGTTCCCAGAGAATTTTCTGCCTGGGCACGGGTTTCGAAGTAACGATCACGGGCCTGTGCTTCTTCCGAGTTCGTAAACCCTCGAACACCACCCAGATCGCGCTTCGCTTTAGCAACGCGCCACGTATCCAATGCGGTGTTTCGAGCTGTGACGGAAGTATCAAAGTTTCGATAGGCCAGATACAAATCCCAGTACGTATCTTCCACATCTTTCACAAGATTTCTGACGTTGGCTTCAAATTGAGTGATCGAGATATCTGCATTGATACGGGCGATTAACACCCCGTTGGAAACTCCCGTAATGCCTGCAAAACCGTCGCTGAGTGGACCAGCAACTCTCACAAAGTCTGCTCCCGAACCCGACAACAATTGCTGACGATACCGAGCCTGCACGTTCCCCGTGTAGACCGAAGGAAAGAGTAAACCCTGTGCGTTCGAGGACGTATAATTCACCTCATGAGCGAGTGCGAAATTCGCTCCGTATGCGAAGTTCTTTGTCAATGCAGTATTGAACGCTCCGGTTTCCTGTTCAAGAACTCCACCGGGAGCTCCCCCGAAGAAGGGATTGTTCTGAACCGTTTCGTTTCGTCCGTAAGTCAAACTGCTTGTTAAATTTGCGTCGAAATCAGCCAGTGCCGCTTCTGTACCGACACCACCGAAGAGGACCCCGGAATCCTGAATAGCCGGATCGTAAATACTGGCAACCTGTGTTGGATTGGCCAGCAACGTGTTGCCGGGCGAAAGAAACTGGCCTGCTGAGCGAATAATGTCACTGTTAGCCAGTGAGAGATGGACCGCTTCCTGGAGACCAAGATCCCAGATTTCATCCCGAGAGGCATCGGAATTGGCGACCGTGCGTGGGGGAGCGGTCGTTTCAATTTCGGGAGGATGAGCCTGAGCGACATTCGGGTGATCGATTTCCTGACCCGTTTCACGATATTGCTCGAGCTGCGGTTTCGGTTTCCCTAGAAAATAGTACTTGGGAAAGCCGGTATGACAACCAGATGACACAGGCACTATTAATGCCAGCATTAATTGGAGACTCTTCCAGCCTCGAAGTCGATTCATTCCAACCATTTCCCACCCCATCGATATGACTCGCCCCGAGTATCCCCACGATACGCGAGCAGAGAATTCATCAAAGTTCAACACTTCGCGGATACTGTGTGAACTTTAATGATCAATAACCTGATCATCGGAATCCGCGCACGAATTCCTATAAGCGTTATCGGCGGGACAACCGGCATAATTTGAATCCGGTCTCAAAGAAACTGGAATTTCCTGATACTGAGGGGTTTTGCGTCAAAATGACAGAGTGCCGTAAGTTAATACACAGTAGATGGATATGGATATTTTCGCCTTCGAAACAAACGTCTTGACAATTTTGAAACCACTTTCAAAAACTCCAGCATCATGTACTCCTATATTAATACACGTGCATAAAATGACACTGGATGAGTTTCGGTTACTTCAATTTTTGAATGGATGCCGGAACGAAATCCTTTAAGTCTTGCCAGAAATTGCTCGACTGTTAGAATGTGTTGCACTTAATCAATGCATATTCACTAACAATTCAAGATATATCGGGAGCCTAAAATGGCAAAAACTCAGCGTAAATTGAAAAAAGCAAATCACGGCAAGCGTCCAGCCAGTGCAAAAGCACGCAAGGCAAAACGAGCAGGTCTGCGATTGTCCTAGGCAACCTCACGTGATCACGCGCACACTCGACCCGTCATGTTGGCGGGTTTTCTTATGCGCGGTTGTGAGATAAGTTCATCTTCCCAGAATTTGGGATGTTTATTGTGAGTCGATCAAAATCAGCCATTAAGAAGTATCTGCTGGAAACCTGTTCTGAGAAAGCTATTGATTCGCCATCTGGTGTTTTTAATGCCCGTCGGAATTTTCTAGATCTGGATTCGGCTTCTCATTCCCAACATCTGGCATCTCGATTCCAGGAACAACTCGAAGGAAAACTGCAAAAAATTGCCGGACGTTTCTGGTCTGAATCGCCAGAGACCACGATAAAGCAACTTCAGGACCTTGAATCAAATAAACTTACGAATTTTCCAAATCTTCAGAAACGACAACAACAACTTCTGCAACTGATACAACTTCGCAAAAAATGGTCGGAGATATCATCACATCTGCAGATGGATACTCAATTTTTGAAATGGGTCCAACGCCTGCTGATTGCCTCTTCCTCAGAAGCACAGATTCAGCTAACCAACTTGCTGCACGATGCGAACCTGGAAAATCGAGATCGGGTCCGTTATCGAAACTCTGCGCAACTGTTGTTGACTTACATTCCAATGGACTGGTCTGAAATTCGTCGGCTCATTTCTCCCATTGCTCACTTAAAGTTGAATGCTGAATCTCAGATAGCGATTACGGAGGATGAACCTTCTTCTCAAGGCTCGGAATTGAGCGGGCTGAAATATTTTGTCATCATTGTGGCAATCGTGATGGTGATACGACTGATCATCACCATTTTCAGATCACTTTAAATAGTCGTCTTTGATTACTTTTTTGATACGCCCCGATATCATGACTGAACCGGACTGGAATTTATTGCCTGATCAGCCAGTTCGGTTTTTTGAATTGTCTGAAGACTACGACCGCCGCGATTTGAAACGAGCCTACGGCCGTTTAATTAAGGTTTATCGTCCGGAACAACAGCCGGAAGAATTCCGGAAAATCCGCGATGCTTTTGAACAACTTGAACGCTGGTTGAGTTATCGAACTGAGGACGACTCCTTTGAGTTCTCTGCATCTGGAATCAGCATTTCCGTTGACCTGTCTGAAGAATCTTCCAGTGGATCATTCACTTCAGAAACACATGACCTTCCCAAGCCAGTTGTCATAGTCTCTCTCGAAGAAATCCTGGAATCCCACACACCCGAAGAATGGTTCTTACAGCTGACGGCTAAACCTGATAAGGCCCCGATCGACTACATTCATCTGGCGATTGTCAGCGAAGTGATTGACGGACAGCCCGAGCAATCGTTTTTGAACTGGCTGTGTGTTGGCCTGAAATCGTTTCCTCACGATTCAACTTTACACCGCTTTGTAAGCCAGTATTGCTCTCAAGCGGAAACTCGTGATCAGGCAGAAGATGTACTCAATCTCATTTGTCTGGCAGTCCCGCCTGCACGAAGACTGTTACTGACTGAGCCTCTGTGGGATTACTTACTAAAAACTGATTTTGCCACATTTGAACGCTTATGGAATGACTATCTTCAACCATATCGAGATCATTTTCCGGAACAGTTTGTGGCTATTCTCTCGGCTTGGTTGATTCCAGCTGTCTGGACATCGTCTTCCGATTGGATTGATGAGCAGGTCAACTTTCTGGAAAATCATGCCGATCTGGTTAACCATCATCTGGAATTCTCTTTAGAATTCTTTGAACTCTTAAGAAACTATCTGAGTACATTTAAAAAACTGAATCCGGAGCAAAAGGAGTCAGTTCATTTTTTGCAATTCCATAGTCAATTGCAATCACTTTGCTTGAGTGATCATGAAAATGGACTGGATGAATATTGGGAATTTCAAAGAAAATTAAGTCAGACATTTCCTGACTGGTCTCGACGATTTCAAACTCAGGAAAAAAAGAGCTTGCTTCAACAGCAGTTAGTGTCGGTATGGGAATGGTTGGCTCATTATGCGAAACAACAGCGTCAAAGATATAGCCAACAACTTGATATTGAGCAGGCGACTCGTTGCTCTCGCGAATGGATTCAAAGCTTGAAGGGTTCGATATCGCCACAAATTGTGTCCCAGCTATCCTTTTTCGGTTGGATGATTGCTCAGCTTACAATATGCATTACAGCCTTGGCATTTTTTAATGTCGATAGTAGCTCTTTTCTATTCGTCTTGGTGATTATCCTTGGTCTGATTACAGCATTATTTTTCTCTTGGGGATTTCAAAACTATATCGAGCGAATTCTTACAATTTCTCGTTATCAAATCAAAGTTCGTCCTGAAGCTCTTAAATTCCTACAGCTAAACCGCCCAACGTACTGGCAGTTACATCGAGCATTTGATGGCTGGCTGGTTGAAGATAATCCTCAAGTCACAGATTTTCAGGTCTATTATGGAGCACTCGTGTTAAAGGACCCTGCTCTACGCATCTACCGCACCGCTCTCGATTTTGAATAAGCAAATCAGAGCTATCACATCGAAATCTTACTCCGATTTCAAATGCCGTAACTCTTTCAATACCTGCACGCCTCGTTCGAGAGTCTTTTGCGGGGCAGCATAGGAGATGCGGAAGTGGGTGTCTTTGCTGCTGAAGACATTGCCGGGGATGATGAGCAGGTTGCGGGCAATTGCTTCTTTGACGAATTCGGTCGCCGTTCCCCAGGGAGCTTTGACGAACAGATAGAACGCTCCGCCGGCTCCGTGGATTTCGTAGTCGCTTAATGCTTCGACCATGAAATCCCGCTTCTGTCGATACTCGTCCACTTCAGTAGACATGTCAACATCGCAAGCCGCCAGCGCCGCCCATTGAGCCGGGTGGGGCGCACAGACGAACGTAAACTGCTGCAACTTTAACATCTGCTGAATGATGTGCTGTGGACCGTGACAGAAGCCGACGCGGTGACCGGTCATCGAGTGCGATTTGCTGAAGCCATCAATGACAATCGTCTGATCGTTCCATTGAGCAGGACTGCAGAACGGTTCGTCGTAGCAGAACTGACGATAGATCTCATCGCTGATCAGTGCGATATCGTGCTTGAGCGCCAGTTCTGCCAACTCCTGCATTTCTGCCGGTGTCGCGACATATCCGGTGGGATTGCTGGGGCTGTTGAACAGAATCACTTTCGTTCGCGGTGTAATTGCCGCTTCAACTTTGGCGATATCGATTTTGAAATCGGGATAGGTATCGACTTCGACAACTTTCCCACCCGCGAGCGTTGTCAAATGTTTGTACATGACAAACCAGGGATCGAACACGATCACTTCATCACCCGGGTTGACCAGCGTGCAGAGAGCCATCATTAATGCACCGCTCGTGCCACTGCTGATGAAGACTTTACGGTCATCATGCCCAAACTGCTGATCGATATCCCCTTGGATTCGCTCAATTAACGGCTTGATCCCCTGCGTTTGACTGTATGCATTCTTGCCTTCATCAATCGCTTTTTTGAAGGCCTCTTTAATCGATTCTGGAGTATCGAAATGCGGCTGACCAATGCTCAGATTGATTGGATCGGTCATGTTGGCCGCCAGATCGAACACCTTGCGAATCCCTGAGGCATCGATCTTCAACATCCGCTCAGAAATCCACTCTTCACTCATGGGAGGTCTCTTTAGAAAGTAAACGCTGAAAACGAATGTTTACGATGAAACTGGAATCAAAAGGATACAAGCACGAAGCGCAAGCGAGTGTGTTATTTTGGATTCGACTCACTCGCTTGAGCTTCGTGCTTGTATTACAACTCGCAACTTACGCAGTCAGTGCGCCCCGTTTTTCGCCGATCAGTTTGATGAGGGCTTTTTGTGGATCTGCAAATTTCTTGAGACCTTCTTCCATCAATGTTTTTTCGAGGTGCTCGAAATCGACTTTGGTATCAATTTCTTCGACAACTTCGTCAGGCGGTAAAATATCGACCTGCCGCGTGAAAACTTTGCCAGTCATTTCCTGGACGGCTGCGTTAGTGCCGGGAGGATTGGTCTGAATATCTGAACCAGCCAGGGCAGAAACATATTTGTCTTTAGGATCTTCCGGCTTCTTCGTGCCAGTACTGGCGAAAATCATTTCCTGATCGAGTGGCAGCTTTTTGTCGGCCCAGAATTGCTGATTCAACTTCCAGATTTCCTTAGCGTTCACAATGCCGACAAGTCCCTGAGCTTCGGACGAGAGGTCAGCAGCATGCTGTTCAGTGTAGACATCAATGCGGCTGATGAAAATGCTGTAAACCGACTTTAGAGTGGCCGGATTCTCACGTCGCTGAGCGCCCTTCCAGATGGCATCTCTAGCTGCTTCATACTGACGTTGAGAGAAAATGAGTGTGACGTTGAGCGTTACACCCGCGGCAGAGAGTTCTTCCAGAGCGG
The DNA here is from genome assembly GCA_002359185.1 of Planctomycetaceae bacterium UBA2671. GTDB lineage: Bacteria > Planctomycetota > Planctomycetia > Planctomycetales > Planctomycetaceae > Rubinisphaera. Next base: position 22,454 of record DEML01000118.1, on the reverse strand, counting down.
CCAGTCCACCGGGAGTCGCGGGGACTTTAATCATGCGGTTTGTGTGACCGGCAGACCATTTTTTGCCGAGAGCGATGTACTGCTGAGCTTTCTCTTCGACCGACAATTCGCAAGCAGCATCTTCGAGGAGGGGATCGAGTTCGAAGCTGACGTAGCCATCGTTCCCATTGGTCTGCTCAAAAACATCAGCAAACACAGACTGGGCATCTTTGACGAGTTTGTCCGTCATTGTCCAGGCGACACTGGAATCATCGGTGTCATCAGCGAGGAGAGTTTCGAGATCGGAATCGAAGCGGCCGGTTTTGAGCAAATCGGAAACGATAATCGGATTTGAAGTCGCTCCGGTTGCGCCCAGATCGCGGTTTTCGCGGACGAGATCGGGATCGATACTGTCCAACCAGAGTTTCGTTCCTGTTTGAATCAAACTTTCAAGCGGCGATGACATCGTTTTTTCTTCCCGATAGCGGGGCGTCATTCCAGTGAGCTTCCTACCAGAAGACTTCCCGTGTTTTATTGATTGAGTTCAGTCAGTACGTTTTAACATGCCCGGAAAATGAAGACCAGTCCAAGCAATGAATTCGTTCCCTGTTGTTGCAATTTGACATCATAAACAAACAAAAATGATGCGTCTTGTACTCTTGTGTTAAGTTCTATTCACAATATCGCCTCGAAATCTGACCGTTTGATTTCTACTTGAATCACAGTGATTTTGCAGAGATTTCTCCTGAAAATTTGCTCCATCAAAACTTTTCGAAGCCGCTCGGTATCAGATTTGTATCTGTTGAATGAGGAATTCAAATCCGGGTGGCTTGGGTCGTAGCCAAGCGAAGACCCAGTTCGTTGTTGATTCTGGGGGCACACTACGTTCGCCCACAGCCACCCTGCATTATACATGGTATTGATGCGCCTTGCGGACACAATTAGGTAATACAACATGGTCGAATTTGGACAACAGGTATCGCGGTTCGCTCAAAATGATCCGCATTTGCAGGAACTGCGTAAGCTGGCCGAGCGATATTCGGTTTTGTTGATCATTGGTGAATCCGGAACGGGAAAAAAGACCCTGGTCCGGAAGTTTCATCAGCTTCGGAATGTGGACAAGGGCATATTTCGGATCCTGGAGGGGGAGTCGACTCCGTTGAATTCGAGCTCAAAACTGGCTCGCTTGCGATCAGCCAACTGGAAACGGCAACTCAATAGCCAATCCCCCGGCACATTGCTGATTCCAAATATCGATCGCCTGGGCAAATCCCATCAGCTCGATTTACTCAGGCTTATCAAACGCAGACCTGATTTTGAACATCAGCACAACCGTTTGTCGCTTGTGATAATGACAGCTGATCCGCTGAAGACTCTCGATCCTTTGTCTCCAGATGCTTCTGAAGAAGTTGCCATTCGGCAAAAGCTGCAAGGATGTCAGATGACCTTGCCACCTCTGAGAGAACAACGAGAACATATTTCCAAGTTCGTGCGTCAAATTCTGAGTTCAAAAACGGAAGCAGGTCGTTCGCCAATCCACTACATTGAATCGGCTTATCTTCAAAAACTGCAACTGCATGACTGGCCCGGAAATCTGAGAGAATTAAACGCGGTCGTTTCAGCAACTCTCAAGCAATGTTCAGGAACAACGATCGGCATTTCGGATTTACCGGAATGGTTTCAGCCAACGTCTGGTATGACGGCAATTGATCCAGAGCATATTCCGAATGCGGACTACCTCACGCGACTGGAATTCGATGTGCAGCATCATCGATTTGGCGAACAGATTGCAAGAACCGAACTGGAACTGATTGCCAATGCTCTGGCAGATTGCGAGCACAATCGGACGCAAGCCGCTCAGGTTCTGGGGATCAGTCGCGTCACCCTTTATAACAAAATGAAAAAGCTGGGCATGACGTCGCATCGGAGTTCACGAGTGGATGAAAACTGATCCGGCCCTCGGTTTTCATTCCCTGTCCGAGTGACTAACATCACTTCTCAGTGTCAAAATAAATTCGTAGGTCAGGCTGTGCCTGACGTAAATTGTTGTTGACGTTGAGTATGTCAACTCTAAGGGCTGCTATGCGGACCCTAATACTGACGTGAATAGCTGTCGACACCGAATTTCGTCAGGCAGTGCCTGACCTACAGGTTGACTCATAAAAATAAACTGAAATTAATTTGAGCCGGGAAGAGAATTTTCGCATGTCTGCACGACCTGAAGTTTTAATCAGTGCTTTTGGCGATGAAGCTGCCAATACGAAGTCCATCATTGAACAGTTAGCCGTCTTGTCGAGCCTGGGCTTGAAATATTACAGTCCTCGCTTTGTCGATGTGACCGGTTCCGGCGAAGTGAAGCACATTGTCGATTTGTCGACTTCCGAATGGGAGCAGGTCAAAAAGACTCAGGACACTTACGGGATGACCGTCACAAGTATTGGTGCCCGCCTTGGGAAGGTGAAACTGATTGATGTTGAAGATGGTTCGCACAATAAATATGTCGATCCGAAAGCCTATCTGGAAGGCGAAGTTCAAAACACAATCAATGCTGCTCAGGCACTGGGAGCCAAACTGATTCGCGGCTTCTCGTTTTATCATCCGCAAACTGAAAAGCCGGATGCTTATATTTCTCAAGCAGTTGATCGTATCGGCGAAATTGTCGATGCCTGTGAAAAAGCGGGTGTGGTTTATGGACTGGAAGTCGAAGCGAATTTAATTGGTCAGAATGGGCATTATCTGGCGGAACTGGCTGAGAAGGTAAATCATCCGAATATGGTCTGTATTTTCGATGGCGGAAATCTTTCCACGCAAAACATGACTCCCGTGCAGGTGTTTGAAGAATACAAAGCGATGCGGGATCACATTGGCTGGATTCATGTCAAAGATTACCGGATCGATCCTTCACTCGTCTGGACGGGTGTAGTTGATGAAAACCGCTTGAAAAACTTTGTGCCAGCCGACATTGGCGATTCCGGTCACGAAGCGATTTTCCGCGACTTGGCCGAGCATTTGCCAAAATTAACTGAAAAAGTGACCAAACTCGGCGTTCCCGGCTTCTTCCTGGAACTGGAGCCGCACCTTAAAGGGGGCGGTCAATTCGGTGGATTCAGCGGCCCGGATGGAATGGGAGTAGCGGTTCGCGGACTTTGCAGCTTGCTCGATTTCACCAACATCGGCTACCAGCTCCGTACGATGGATGACATTATTGAATCGCGTGGGTTTTAACAAAATGGGTTAACTCGAAAGTACAAGCACGAAGCGCTCACACTTCAATTATATCGCGCTCACAGTTTTCTCACGGACGAAATGAACATTTCATGGAATCATTGATCGTCTTGATTTCCGGAACTGCTACCGGAATTGTAGCCGGTCTGTTTGGAGTGGGGGGCAGTTTTCTGCTGGTCCCCCTGCTGAGTATTACGACCTCGATTCCCATGGAACTGATTGTTGGAAGTTGTGCCTGTCAGGTGCTTGGGCCTGCGACTGCTGCGTCGCTCTCTTTTCGGCAACGGCGTCGGGACTTGCGAATCCCCTGTATTCTGATGGGGGGCATTATCGCGGGAACGCTGTGGGGATCCGCTTCGCTCAATCAATTGAAGGAGCAGGTTGGCTCCAACGCAGATTCGTTGACGAATATTGTGCAAATTACCTACCTGGTGCTACTCTGGTCGCTGGGAATTTTCAGTTTGTGGGAATCGATGCTGCATAATCGTGGGAAGCCGATTCCAATTGGCTGGGCCAGATTCAAATGGCTGCGACCAACCTGCGAAGTTTTTGGAAGAAACCGACGGCATCAGGTTTCAATTATTTCACTGAGTTGGTTCGGAGTTTTTGTCGGTTTTCTTTCCGGTTTTATCGGCTTGAGCGGTGGCGTGATTATTCTGCCAGGACTGCATTACGCATATGGTATCCCCACAAAACGAGCGGCTCGGATGTCGATGCTGCTTGTCTGGTTGATTGCGTTTCAGGCGACAATCATTCATGCCATTTATCAGCGTGTTGATCTGCAAACTGTGATGATTTTGCTGCTCGGCGGGACGCTGGGAGCGAAACTCGGCGTTCAGTTGAGCGATCGGATGTCCGGCGGAGCCCTTCGGCAGCATTTTGCCTGGCTGTTACTTTTTACTGCTGCTGGTCTATCGATTTACTCACTGCTGAACTGAATTACTATCGGCTGAAGCCGATAGGT
>DEML01000118.1:12827-18086 GCA_002359185.1 Planctomycetaceae bacterium UBA2671 | reverse complement strand
AAGGTTTCGCCTGAAGGCGAGGGCTTTAGACCCATCGCAAGGACAATAAACTGTCCACTCTGAAAAGAACAGTAAAATACCCGATTTCTGTAGATTGGAATCCTTGAATCCGAATGAAGTTTGAATTTCGAGATTGAATAACGTCTGGAGTCATCATAAAATCAGGAAATACTGATTGATCCGCTACAGGCATTATCCATGCAGTCCTCACACAGCCCATTATTCTGGTCATTTCCCGCAGGTTCGCTGTTTGCCACCCGCATTCGCGTCAGCTTGTGGTTTCCGCTTTTACTGCTGATTTTGCTGGTTCGCTTTGACCCGAAAATCGCTTTCGCACTGACGGGAATCTTCCTGTTCAGCACATTGCTCCACGAATTGCTAGGGCATGTTCTGGTCTCGCGTTCGACAGGGGGCGATGGCTCCGAAATCATGCTCTGGCCATTTGGGGGACTTGCTACAGTTCGCCCGGCCAGTACCTTCAAATCCCAGTTTCTGACCGCTGCTGGTGGACCTTTTACGAACTTTATGATCTGTCTGGTCCTGTTACCGCCATTACTAGCGATTTCGGGGGGCTCAGAGGCGTTCAATCCGTTCGTATTGCCCGTCGGAGAATTTACAGATAAATGGGGACAGGAGTTAATTGTCCTGATTTTCTTTGTGAACTGGGCTTTAACAATCGTGAACCTGCTGCCCATTTACCCCCTCGATGGTGGCCGGATGGTGGAAGCATGTCTGATTGGTCAGGGGACGGCGACCGAACGAAAAACAATTTGCCTGAAAATCGGAACGGTTGCCGCGATTATCTTTTCTGCAATTGGCTTGATGACTGATAATGTCTGGATCGTATTCCTGGCTTCCACACTGCTGGTGATGAACATTCTTGAAGGAGTGAGCGTACAATACGGCGAAACCTTCGACGATTCCTTCATGGGCTACGACTTTTCGCAAGGCTACACCTCTCTGGAAAAGAGTGCAGATACGACTCATAAACCTGTCAGAAAAAGTTTCTGGGAACGCCGCCGGGAACGTCGTGAACAGGAGAAAGCCAAGCTACTCGCCGAGCAGCGCCGCCGCGATGAGGAACATCTCGATGAACTGCTCGCCAAGGTTCATCAGCAGGGGATGAACTCCTTGACTGCCCAGGAAAAGAAATTTCTGGAACGCAAAAGCAAAACCATGCGGACGAAAAATGGTTAACTCAGTAGGACAGGCTTCCAGCCTGCCTTTTTTGATGGACGCATCTGAGATTTTTGCTGGTGAATGCATGCTTGCCCTGCTGCGCGATGCAAGCATGGCACCCATTTTTCAATTGAATATCATCATTATTGCAGTTTCTTAATTACGAATCCGTCGAAACCGGCATTGGAATCCGGTCTTTGGGGAAATTGTCGAAGTTGGGGTTTTGCTGCATCAGGGCGAGGATGGCGACGATCATCAGGACGAGTGGGATCACGCAGAGTGCGACCAGATAAGCCATGAACGTCCAGTCGCGGTTCGTGATCGTTTCGGAATGGGGATCGAACTCGGGTTTTGAGGATTTCGAATTCGGTGGTTGAGGGTTATTCATCGAACGTCGATTTTCTGCGGAGGATGTGGTGATAATGCTGGGCAAAGCGGTGAGATTCATCCCGCACGTATTGCAGCAGGCGGAGCCCGTAGGAATGTCGGGAGACTTTTTTCGGTTCGGATTCGCCGGGAATGTAAATTTCTTCTTCCCGTTTCGCGAGTGAAATCGTCATTGGGGGTTCGATATCAATCGCCCGCATCGCTTCCAAAGCGGCATTCAATTGGCCTTTGCCGCCGTCGATCAGCAGTAAATCCGGGAATGATTCTCCTGCTTTTTGCAGCCCCCGCATGCGTCGGGAAACCACTTCCCGCATCGATGCGAAGTCATCCACGCCTGCGACTGTGCGGATTTTATAACGGCGGTAGCCGTGCTTGAATGGCAGGCCATCAATGAACTGCACCAGAGAGGCCACTGTTTCGCCGCCCTGCAGATGAGCGATATCCATCCCCTCAATTCTGCGGGGAAGTTCCGGCAGATTGAGGATTTTCTTCAGCCCTGCCATTCCTTTTTTCGGATCGATATAAAAGACTTCGGGTTGCTGGTCGGTTTCGATATCGCCGCGCAGTTCAATCTTTTTGAGCGAGTTGATCTGATCGCGAATCGTGGCTGCCTTCTCGAACTGCAAATCTTTGGAAGCCTGCTGCATCTCTTTTTCGAGATCGCGATACAGCTTTGTACGCTGGCCGTCGAGGAAGAGTTTCAGTTTTTGAATGTCTTTGCGGTATTCGTCTTTGCTGATTCGAAAATTGCAGGGAGCAGTGCATTGATGAATACTTGCCAGCAGGCAAGGGCGATACCATTTCCACTTTTCATCACTGGCATCGATATCCAACGAGCAGGTGCGGAACTGGAAGATTTTCTGGAGTACGGTAATTGTTTCGCGAAGCTGTCCGGCTGAGGTAAAGGGGCCGTAGAGTTTGGAGTTTTTGTCTCGGGGTGTTCGTGTGAATTCTACGCGAGGGAAATCTTCCCGAGTTGTAATTTCCAGATAGGGAAACGTTTTGTCGTCTTTGAGTTCGGTGTTGAAGCGAGGCTGGATATCTTTAATGAGCCGGGCTTCGAGCAGGAGGGCGTCGACTTCCGATTCAGTCGAGATGTAGTCGATATCGGAAATCGCGGTCACGAGTTCAGCGGTGCGTCGTTCTGTCTTGGCAGCTGTCAGAAAATAGCTCCCTGCTCGACTGCGCAAATTGACCGCTTTACCGACGTAGATCACCCGATCCTCGGCATCTTTCATCAGATAGACACCAGGAGTTGTCGGGAACTGCCGTACTTTTTCATTCGGCAAGAGCACCAAATTCTCAGAGCTAACCGTTTCACCCGTCTCTGCAGGCAAATTCTCTGTCGGCAGATTGTTTGTCGTTTCATCCATGTCTGTATTATAGGCGAAAATAGCGAGTAGAGAATCTTGAGTCTGAATTTTGATATTTTCAATCGCTCATGCCGAGCGTGTTGCTCAGTGAGGAGGGAACCATTAAAAGTAGTCTGACTCGACAATTCACGATTAAAGGATAAATCAGACATGCGACACGATGGACGCCACGCCAATCAATTACGACCGATTGAAATACGACGACACTTTACCGATTCGAGCCCGGGCTCCGTTTACATTAAAGCGGGACGGACGACTTTATTGTGTACTGCCAGTGTCGATCTGGAAGTGCCTCCCTGGAAGAAGTACGAAGAGAATCCCTCCGGTTGGGTGACTGCTGAATACAATATGCTGCCGGGAAGTACCTCTCCGCGAAAACGTCGGGACCGGGAGAAAGTGGATGGACGATCGACCGAGATTCAACGTCTGATTGGACGCAGCTTACGTGCGGTTGTCGATTTTCAGGCCCTTGGCCCGCGAACGATTACGATTGACTGCGATGTTCTCGAAGCCGACGGTGGCACCCGGACTCTTGGAATTACGGGAGGTTTTATCGCTCTGGTTGATGCACTGCTCTGGTTGCGGCAGCAGGATCCCACGTGTGAGATTCAGAAAATTCTCGTTGATACGGTCGCCGCGGTAAGTGTTGGCATTTGTGATGGCGTCCCGCTGCTCGACTTGAATTATGTGGAAGACAGCACCGCCGAAGTTGATTTGAATGTTGTGATGACTGGCTCAGGGCAGTTTGTGGAAATTCAGGGAACTGCTGAACAGCGGACATTTTCGCACGATCAACTGCAGAAACAGCTCGCGCTGGCTGGCGATGGGATTGTAGAATTGACACGAATTCAACGGGATATCTTCGGAGAAAACTGGCCTCTGGACCAAAATCCCTCAAGTTGATACAACTCGCTTCATTCACTCAAGCAGTGTCTTTGGTGAACCCACCAATCCGAGTCATCCTGGCTCGTCTCGTTAGAAGTTTACCTCGTCCATTCCGCCATCGCCAGAACGGAGTCTGTCATGCGCGTCCGCATTATCTGTATGTTCTTCGCCGCCTTAATCAGCGTCGCTGGAGCAATTCCGACCCAAGCCGGCATCGAAGCTGTCAAAGGGAAGAAATACACCTTAACCAAACAACATGGCCCCTGGATGGTCATGGTTGCCGTGTTCAGCGAGCTCCCTGAAGAATTGAGAAGCGAAGGGATGAATTCTGAACAGGCCGCCGATGAACTGGTCTATGAGTTGCGAACAAAAGGAATTCCCGCTTACACCTATCGTCGGGAGCAGAAATTAGAATCGATTGATACGACGAACCGACTGAATCAGGTCGAGAAACGACAGTATAAACTCGATACCGAAATTTGCGTTCTGGCTGGCAATTATAGCAGCATTGAGGGAGAGAATTCCTTAGGGAAACGAACTCTTGAGTGGTTGAAGGATTATAAACCCGCCTGCCTTAAAAATACTGCCGTTTACAGGCCGACTCCTGGACAACCCGGGCCGTTAGGTGGAGCATTTTTAAGCGTGAACCCGATGCTGAATCCGGAAGAAGTGAAACGCCGACAGCGGGATCCTGAGATCATTCGATTTAATTCGAATACGGAATTTTCACTGCTTGATAATCCTGGCAAATACACGATTGTCGTTGCGTCCTTCTATGGCAATTCCGTGACTCAGGTTGGTGGAGACGATTCGGGAGCAGATAAACTGGGACGCTGTGGTCTCGACCTGGCTGAAATTCAAGCCTGGCAAGTGATGAAAGCATTGCGGGAAAGGGGCATGGATGCTTATGTCTTTCATGATCGCAAAAAATCGATCGTCACGGTTGGAGAGTTTAATTCAACGAATGATCCCGGAGTCCAGACGGTTTATAAAACCTTCACTGCACAGTGGAAGACAGATCCTGTAACTGGTCAGCCACAATTGCTGGCTGAGTCACTCCCGTTGTCCGGTGAGAACGGACAATGGTTATGCACGTTCGATCCGAAACCGACAATGATTGAAGTCCCTTACAAGCATTGATCGATTTCAGCAGTACCCATTGAAAAGAGCCGGACAACAATTATGTTGACCGGCTCTTTTTGATTATCCTGTATTTGAATTATGGAGCAGGTGTCTCAGCTGGAGCTGGAGTTTTGGCAGGAGCTGGCGTTTCGGTTGGAGCCGGAGTTTCAGCTGGTGCTGGTGTTTCGGTTGGTGCTGGAGTCTCAGTCGGAGCTGGTGTTTCTGCAGGTGGTGTTATCACAGGAGCAGTTGTTTCAGCTGGGGGAGGTGTTTCAGCTGCAGGAGCAGGAGTTTCCGTGGTTGCGGCTGGCTT
>DEML01000118.1:0-12729 GCA_002359185.1 Planctomycetaceae bacterium UBA2671 | reverse complement strand
TCCGTGGTTGCGGCTGGCTTGGGCATTTCGGCATGGTCGTGATCGTCATGACCTTCATCGCCGTGATCGTGATCGCCACCAGGTTCGACGTGAGCAGAATATTCATTGCCATCGATTGTGACTTTCAAATCGCCATGCAGAGTTTCTGCAGTCACTCCTTCTGGCAGTGTCCCGTCGAGTACAAACTGAGAAGCCGTGCCTTCTGCTTCGCCTTCCTGCGGCATCGCTTTGAGAGAGATCGGACCTTCATCATCGACGAGAGAAATACTGTCTGCTTTGGCTGCAACTGCAGATTCTGCATGAGCATCCAGGATATAAACCGTCACTTTGGGATCTGTTTCGGCAATGACAATCTCTGCTGAGTAGGCATGTTCGCCCAGTTCAACGAGAATACCGCCGTGAGGTGCAGTGTGAGCATGGTCGTGATCGTGGTCATGATCTTCGACCATATCGCTGTCGGTCACTTCACGATATTCTTCGGGTTTGCTGCAGCCAATCAGGCTGACGGCCAGTAAACCACAACAAAAAAGTTCAATCCCATGATGGAAGCGCATCTCAGTCTCTCCGGTGCAAATTTCGCAAAGTCAGGTTCGTAAAATCAGGCAACACACCGTCACCTTCACAATTGATCATACCGACACTCTTCTGCACATACAAATTCACAATCGTCTAATTGTAATGAAATCGAAAACTGGTATTGGTTATGACGTCGTGTTCACAGATTCGATTTTCTTAATGTGTCGTTATCATAGAGCGGTGAACATTGAAGTCTGCATACGTGTCGATACACTGACATACAACACGGGTGCCTGCCGGCTTGTTGCCAGAGTGGGAGAATAGGGAAAACGGTGAAATTCCGTTGCGGTGCCGCCGCTGTAACCGGGGATGCGATTCTCAGTCCACTGCCTTTTAGGTGGGAAGGGAGAACTCGCAGACGAGCCGGGAGCCAGAAGACCTGCCCGAATGTTGGTTTTATTCTGCCCTTTCGAGCAAAAGGATGACAGCGATGCAGATTGAGTACTCAGAATTCGGATCTTCCTGAGAGTTTCGCGTTGACGAATTTTCGTTAGCCACCTGTCGTGAAATACGACATCGAAACTCGAATGGCATCAATGGAGATGCTATTCCGCAAGCATTGCTTGCGCTATTTTTTCCTCATCGACTAAGAGATGAGAGAATCATTTTACAGGAAGATCTCCCATGCAGAACAAGAACATCGCACAGAATGCTTCTGTGCACACCCATGCGTTTACACTGATTGAACTTCTGGTCGTGATTGCGATCATTGCTGTGCTGGTCGCGTTATTGCTTCCAGCCGTGCAGCAGGCCCGAGCCGCGGCTCGGAGAACACAATGCAAAAGTCAGCTCAAACAGATTGTCCTGGCGATGCACAATTATGCCGATGTGTATAGCGAACAACTCATCGCCTATAAGATCGATGATGCTCAGGAAATTGCCTACAATACCGGTGCTTCCGGCTCACGAGGCTCCATTAATTACTGGTTCGGAAAAGTCGATTACACACTTCCGGTCGATCAGCAATACGATTTCGCTGCCGGACCTCTGGCTCCCTTTATTGAGAGCAATAGTGCGGTTTTTCAATGTCCCGATTTAGGTCCGAGTCAAATTGATCATCTTCGTTTTGGCAAACCCGCCTGCGGTTACGCCTACAATGGACACTATTTAAGCTACGGCATCAATTACGACTATTCTGCCTACCCGATAGTGACTGTCTCTAAGGGACCTGTCACTCGAAAATTCCGCGATGTCCAGTCGACAACACAGACAATCGCCTTTGCCGACTCGGCTGTTTACAACACATGGGACTATTTTCCTGACGAACATCTCGTCGAAAATCCTCTGCTGGAACCGCCTTCGAATACTCAGCCTTCTGTCCATTTTCGACATCACAACTCCGCGAATGTTGCATATCTGGATGGACATGTTGAATCCGAGATTCCGAGTCAGATTCAATTGCCCGTCTGGTTCACGACTGCTCAGATTGAAGCGAATCGAAAGCATCATCTCGGTTTTGTCGGCGATGATGATTCGAAGTATGATCGTGAGTAAGTAAATGTTTATTGTGGAACACCGTGTTTTGAGCACTGTGTTCCACATTGTTTAAATTAACCGCAAAGATCACAAAGGACACTTAGCACAACCACTGGCTCATCGCGTCCTTTGCGATCTTTGCGGTTATCATTTATTCTGTGCTTTGAATCAATCTTTCAATGTCAGGTACTGCCCTGATTAGTAGATAGAACTGAATTAGAAAATATTGTCATGAAAAACGATCTCTCAAAAACGCCACTGACCACAGGCCGAATCATTTTCCTGGCTGCTCTTGTGCTGCTCGCAATGGTTGCCAAAGTGATGCCCTATGCCATTTACCGGATGGGTTGGCAGTTGGATCCGACCGATATCGGTTCCTATATCTGGAATTTTTCACCATTGATGCCATTGGCGATTGTTGCCGGTGCAAGCCTGCCGCGAAATCTGGCAATTGCGTTGCCCTTAGGGACCTGGTTTGCGGGAGATTTGTTGATTGGGATTGTTTCCGGACATATGGAATGGGCGTTTTATGCTCATCAACCGCTGGTTTATGGATTGGTGATTGGTCTGGTTGCACTCGGCCTAATTGGGAAGAAATACATCCAGAGCGAAACCTTCAGCGAACGGACACTGGTCAATGTTTCGAGTGGATTGATTGGTGCGACACTCTTTTTTCTGGTGTCGAATTCGCTCATCTGGGCTTTGGGTGATGAAATGAATTACTCGAAAACCCTGGGCGGCTTAGTTGAATGCTTTATGATGGCGGTGCCGTTTTATCGGGCTTCATTGGTCAGCATGGTTGTGTTTGTGCCGATTTTCACGGCTATTCTCACTCCGGGTCGTGAATTGGAAATGCAGAAAGAAGCGGAATTAAGCCGTCAATTGGCCGACTCCTGAAAAATTTTCAAGAGTTATCTTGAATTTCTTGAATTTGTCATCCATAATCATAGATATGAACCTGCCTGCCGAATTGAGTGATTCGGCTACCGCACCTGTTGGGGCGTTCCGTAGGCGAAGTTGAAAGTTTAACGACTGTTTAATTTCGTACTCGCCAAATTCAGGTCACCCACTCCCGCGTCGAAATTGAGATGACCTCAACCAAAGCGCGGACGCCTTGCAGCGGATCGGCATTACTTAACGACGTTTGTTTCGTACGATCTTCGTTAGATGAGTCAATGTCCGTTCCTGATGCCTGCTTAATGCGTGCTTATTCCTGCACGCACCTGCATTCACCGGACTGTCGCTCACTGCCGAAGTTTGGATAACGCCAATGATTAATGCACGCACACCTTCCCTCCTGCTGTTGATCGCCGCCTTTGCGATAACGCCCCACCTCCACGCTGAAGAAACCCCCGGAGCAGATACTCCCCAGGAATCCGTCAGCTATCACACGCAAATCAAACCGATTTTCCAGGCTCATTGCCAGGGTTGTCATCAGCCGGCTAAGCCGCTCGGTGACTATATAATGACCGATTTTCAATCGCTCCTCAAAGGAGGCGAATCGGAATCGGCTGCTGTTGTTGCCGGAGATGCCAAAGCCAGTTATCTGCTGGATCAGATCACGCCAGTCGACGGTGTAGCCGCAATGCCAAAGGAAAAGGCTCCGCTTTCCCCCGAACAGATTGATTTGGTGAAAAGCTGGATTGAACAGGGAGCTATCGATGATACTCCTGCTTCAGCCATTGCCGTGTACGATGCGGCCCATCCTCCTGTTTACAGCCGACCACCTGTCACAACTGCCATCGATTATTCGCCAGATGGCAAATTGCTGGCCGCAGCTGGTCATCATGAAGTGCTGATTCATCATGCCGATGGCAGTGGAATTGTGGCGCGTTTGATCGGCGTTTCCGACCGGATTGAATCGGTCAAGTTTTCTCCTGATGGAACGAAACTTGCCGTCACAGGCGGAGCCCCCGCTCGTATGGGAGAAGTCCAAGTCTGGGATGTCGCGACTAAGAAACTGCTGAGTTCCGTGCAGGTGACTTACGATACGGTCTATGGAGCCAGCTGGTCTCCGGATGGAACAAAAATCGCTTTTGGTTGTGCAGATAACACGTTGCGGGTCATTGAAGCGGCGACTGGTAAAGAAGTCCTTTTTCAGGGTTCGCACGGCGACTGGGTTCTCGATACCACGTTTTCTATTGATGGTGCACACATCGTTTCTGTTGGTCGAGATCAAACGGCTAAGCTCATCGAATTTGAGACTCAGCGGTTTGTCGACAATATTACCTCTATTACGCCGGGAGCCCTTAAAGGTGGATTGGCGGCTGTCGAAACCCATCCGGCACGGAATGAAATCCTGATCGGCGGAGCCGATGGGGTGCCGCGAACGTATCGTATGGAGCGCTTGACGAAACGCGTGATTGGTGATGATGCCAATCTGGTTCGTGAACTTCCTGCGACTTCCGGTCGAATTTTCGATGTTGCTTACAGTCCCGATGCGTCTCAACTGGCAGTGGTCAGCAGCGACAACGGGACGGGTTATCTGACGGTTTATCAGTACGGCGTCGATGGTGGACTTCCCGATGAGATCAAAAAGATTCTCGAAGAGCGTGTTGCCAGCAGAAAGCCCGAACAGAAAAAGATGATTGAGGATTTACGGGTCGAAGGGGTCAAGCTGATTTCCAAAAAGCAGATTCCCGGACGTGGCTGTTATGCGATTGCATACCATCCAGAGGGAAAGCAAATCGCAGTTGCCAGTACCGATGGCAACCTGCGAATTTTCGATGCTGGCTCGGTCGAGCAGACTCAGGAGTTAGCGATTTATCCAACGACTGGTGAGCAGACTCAACTGGCAGTCGGATCTTCAGACTGGAAGTTTGGAAACTTGAATCCAGCAACAGATGAGAAATCAGAAGTGACTGCTGAGATTGCATCGATTGCGATCACGCCGGCTGAAATTCAATTCAACGATCCTCTGGATTATGCTCAACTGGTCGTGATGGCCACATTAAAATCAGGCGATCAAATTGATGTCACTCGCTCTGTCAAATTTACTGTCGATCAGAAATTTGCCTCCATTGATCCTCTCGGCTTGCTGGAACCTCGCTCAAATGGCCAAACAGCTGTCAAGGTTTCCATTCAAGGTCTTGAAGCCTCTTTGCCTGTTACAATTTCCCAGCAGGATGCGGGCTTGAATGTCGATTATGTTCACGATGTGATGCCGGTGCTTTCGAAACTGGGCTGTAATCAGGGAACCTGTCACGGATCTGCTCAGGGAAAAGCCGGTTTCAAACTTTCCCTGCGGGGTTACGATCCCATTTTCGATGTCCGGGCATTGACCGACGATCACGCCTCTCGCCGTATGAATACCGCTGCTCCAGATGAATCGCTAATGCTCCTGAAAGCAATTGGCGGAGTGCCACATGTCGGCGGGCAGTTAATCACTGCCGATCACAAATACTATCAGCTCCTTAGAAACTGGATTGCCGGCGGAGCCGCACTTGATCTGAAAACACCGCGTGTGGTTTCGATCGATGTCTTTCCGAAAAACCCGACGATTCAGTCGATCAACTCCAAACAACAGGTCCGCGTTGTTGCAACCTATGCCGATGGAGCACAACGGGATGTCACTTACGAATCGTTTATCGAAAGTGGAAATACGGAAGTTGCCACGATCAACAGCAGTGGACTTTTGACTTCCATTCGCCGTGGAGAAGCACCGATTCTGGCTCGTCATGAAGGCGCCTATGCCGCGACAACTTTGACGGTCATGGGAGATCGAGACGAGTTTGTCTGGCAGGATCCGCCGACCTTCAATCAAATTGATGAACTGGTTGCCAATAAATGGCAACGTATGAAAATTCAACCTTCACAGCTGACCTCTGATGCGGAATTCATGCGACGTGTTACACTCGATTTAACAGGTCTGCCTCCCACAGCCGAAGCCGTTGAAGCATTTATCGCCGATCAGCGTCCAACTCAGGAAAAACGGGATCGCTATATCGACTATCTGGTCGGTTCTGAAGACTACAATGCCCACTTTACCAACAAATGGGCCAACCTGCTGCAGGTCAACGGAAAGTTCCTCGGACGCGAAGGTGCGAATCTGTTTCGTGAGTGGATTCAAAAACAAATCGCAGAAAACCGTCCTTATGATGAATTCGTCCGGGAAATCCTGACGGCTACTGGGTCCAACAAAGCAAATCCTCCAGCCTCGTACTTCAAGATTCTTCGCGATCCTGAAAATACGATGGAGAATACGACACACCTGTTTCTGGGAGTGCGTTTCAACTGCAATAAATGTCACGACCACCCTTTCGAAAAATGGACCCAGGATCAATATTACGAAACGGCGGCTTTCTTTGCTCAGGTTGGATTGAAAGCTGATCCGGAATCAAAAGGTAAGAATATTGGCGGCACGGCTGTGGAGTCTGGTAAACCGCTTTATGAGATGGTGGTCGACCAGAAACAGGGGGATGTCATTCATCAACGAACGAATGAAATTGCTCCACCGACATTCCCCTATGAAAGCACATTTGAAACTACTGAAGATGCGACTCGCCGAGAACAACTCGCTGCCTGGATGGTCGCTCCCGATAACCGCTATTTTGCCCGCAGTTATGTCAATCGTTTGTGGGGATATCTGTTCGGAATCGGGATTATCGAACCGATCGATGATATCCGAGCCGGCAATCCTCCGACGAATCCGGAATTGCTCGATTATTTGACGGAAGAGTTCATCAATTCCGACTTCGATGTCCAGCATATTGTGCGAATCATCTGCAAATCGAGGACGTATCAGCTTTCGATTGCGACAAACAAATGGAACGAAGATGACACCATTAACTTCTCGCATGCCCAGGCTCGTCGCCTGCCAGCCGAAACTTTGTTCGATGCCATTCATCAGGTGACGGGTTCACAAAGTCATATTCCGGGAGTTCCAGCAGGAACACGGGCTGCGGCTTTATCGGATTCTCAAATTAAACTGGAAGATGGTTTCCTGAGTAACTTCGGGCGCCCAAACCGCGAAAGCGCTTGCGAATGTGAACGCTCCAACGAAGTTCAACTCGGACCGATCATGGCGATGGTCAGCGGAAAAACAGTCGCGGATGCGATTGCTGATCCGAATAACGCGATTCCGAAACTTGTTAACTCAATTCCCGGAAATCAGGAATTGATCGATGCCCTGTATCTGAAGATTCTGAATCGACCGGCTACTGTCAAAGAGATTGAAGTCGCGCTGCCGATTTTTGAAACCGTTGCTGAGTCCCATCAGGAACTTGAACAGAAGCTGGCAGAGAAAGAAGCCTGGTGGAAGTCAATCCGGGAAAAGAAAGAACAGGAACGACTTGCTGAAATTCAAGAAGCTGAGAAGACTCTCACCGATTACAAAATCGAATTGGCTCCTAAACGGGAACTGGCTGAGCAGGAGCGTCAGAAGAAAATTGCTCAAGCCGAGGAGAATCTGGCCAAACATTCCGAATCGATCGAGCAACCTCTTCAGGAGTGGATCGCCAAACAACAGTCTGAAGCGAGTGTCGAGTGGCAGGTGTTGCGTCCAACTTCTCTGGTCGCTTCCAATAAAGCCGATCTGAAACTTCAGGAAGACGGCTCAATTATTGCCTCTGTCAAACCGGGCTTGGGCTCTTACGAATTGATTACTCAAACAGATTTGTCAAAAGTGACAGCCATTCGACTGGAAGCACTCACAGACCCTTCACTCCCCGGGAATGGTCCCGGACTGGGTGGCGGGAATTTCGTGTTGACCGAATTCGAAGTCTTTAAAAGTGATCTTTCCGAAGAGAAACCTGTACCACATCAATTGATGTTGCAGAACGCTCAGGCTGATTTCAGCCAGGGTAGCTACGATGTCAAAACTGCGATTGATGGCCAAGTCAAACCGAACGCAAATGGATGGGCGGTCTCGCCTCAACAGGGAAAAACTCACTGGGCCACGTTTGAAATTAAAAATCCTACCCCTGCGTCGGGTGCGTCTGAGTTTAAATTTATCCTCAAGCAAAACTATCAGGATAAAAATCACTGGTTGGGAAGATTCCGGATTTCTGTCACAACTGCGGAGCCTAAAATTCCGCTGGGATTGCCACACGAAGTCCAGGCTCTTGTCAAACTGACTCCTGAAGAACGCACTCCCGAACAGACTGCGACTCTGATCGAGTTCTATCAGCGATTCGATGACAAATATATTGCCCTCAAGCAGGCTGTTGCTGAAGCAAAGAAACCACTGCCACCCGATGCTCAGTTGCAGAATCTGGAAGCAAGTTTAGCCGCCGCTCAAGAACCTGTTAAGGATGCTCCAAGCGTCGTTCAACTTCGAGCTGACTTTGAGATGAGTAAAAAACTGACTGAGAATCAACGCCTGACTGCTGCTCAGGATTTAACATGGGCCTTGATTAACAGTCCTTCATTCCTGTTTAACCGATAAGACGTCGACCCGCTTAATACCTGACAATTCAACCATTCAATTCATTGGAGAACACGATGTTTACTGTCAAAGGCCAAAAAGGTAAGGATGTCTGTGATCGCAATCTCGGACCAACCCGTCGCGATGTCCTCAGGATCGGCGGTTCAGGAATGCTTGGCTTGAGTCTCGGCACAATGCTGGAGTTGCAATCGGCCTCTGCCAATGAACCAATTGCCCACCAATCAGCTCCCGGCTGGGGCAAAGCCAAAAGTATCATCATGGTTTACCTGCAGGGTGGACCGAGTCATATTGACCTGTGGGATCCAAAAGAAAACGTACCCGACAAAGTCAAAAGTGAATTCGCGTCCATCGACACCGTCGTGCCGGGCGTCAAAGTGACGGAAATCCTGCCGAAACTCGCCAAAGAACTCGACAAGACAACGCTTATCCGCTCGATGAGTTACACACCAAACGGCTTGTTCAATCATACTGCTGCCATCTATCAGATGATGACTGGCTACACGACTGATAAAGTGAGCCCTTCCGGTCAGTTGGAGCCTCCGTCTCCCAAAGATTTTCCGAACTTCGGCTCGAACATCATTCGCATCAAGCCTTCTGAAGTTCCAATGCTTCCCTTCGTAATGCTGCCTCGCCCACTACAAGAAAGTAATGTCGTTGGCAAGGGGGGAACAGCAGGCTTCCTCGGCAAAGCGTTCGATCCTTACACGCTCTATCCCGATGGCGATGACATGGATATGAGCAAGATGGAGAAGATCAAGATCGACGATCTGAAACTCCGTCCGGAAGTCTATGCATCACGTCTTGAACGCCGGGCTCGACTTCGCGATCAGATTAACGATTTGATGCCCGAAATCGATAAAGCGGTCGCACATTCGAGTCTTAACGAGTATTACGACCGTGCCCTTGAACTGATTGTTTCCGGTCGTGCTCGTGATGCGTTCATGCTTGATCAGGAAGATTCCGACCTGAGAGATCGTTACGGTCGTAACACCTTTGGGCAAAGTTGCCTGCTGGCTCGTCGTCTCGTTGAAGCTGGCACACGCGTTGTTGAAGTTGTCTGGCCGAAAGTTGCCAACTCCGACAACCATTCCTGGGATCATCACACTGGCTTGACCAAACGCATGAAAGATCAATCCGGCCCAATGCTCGACGGTGGACTCTCCACTTTGATTGCCGATCTCGACGAACGAGGCATGCTGGAAGATACCCTCGTCGTTGCCGTGGGTGAATTCGGACGAAGTCCACAAAAGGGTGTCAGCACATCCGGAAACGGAAACAGTGCGGATGGTCGCGATCACTGGCCTTATTGTTACACCGCATTGATGGCAGGTGCTGGCGTGCAACGCGGAAGTGTCTACGGCAAGTCCGATAAAACTGCTTCTGCTCCTTTGGATAAACCTGTGCATCCCGGCGAACTGCTCGCCTCGATTTATCATGCATTCGGGATTAATCCCGAATCGATTGTCTATAATCACCTCAATCAACCCCGCGAACTTGTCAAAGCTCAGGCGATTCCGGGATTGTTTGCATAAGCATCAAAAGGTTTGCCTGTAATTTCCGTGTCTACTCACTGATCAATTTGATCAGTGAGTTTTTTTACGTT
Organism: Planctomycetaceae bacterium UBA2671; assembly: GCA_002359185.1. Lineage (GTDB taxonomy): Bacteria > Planctomycetota > Planctomycetia > Planctomycetales > Planctomycetaceae > Rubinisphaera. Next base: position 2,689 of record DEML01000118.1, on the reverse strand, counting down.
CATCTGCAAATTTCATTGATACGAATCAGCTGTTCTTCGCAGAGGAAAGCATGGCGGCGGTTCCAATAATAGCGGTCGCGACCCAGGCAGTTATTCCCAGTGAGACGACATCTGTCAAAATTGCAGTGACGGCAGCCGCGATGGCAACACAGATTGTGGTGACTCCAGCGAAGACTATTTTCAGAATTGCAACCCGTGTACTGCTGGATTGATGATTTGTTTCGTCTGTCATTTTCTTTCCACTTATCGATCTGATGACCACTCAAAACTATAATTCAGTTGCAGTTTTTTGGGGGAGTTCTTCATGGATTATAATGGTTAAACGTGGGTATCAGGATAGCCCCGAAAGATTCTTTCGGGGCGGCGAAACCGTAAGAAGCCTGTGAGAAAATTCGATCATCAAACTGAAATCCACTTGTGGACTTCGTCCACCCAGATAGCGGAGCTATCTGGGCTATCCTTTCCAGTGATATACTCATTAATACTCCTGAAAGACTTTTTTAAAAGTAGTCCTGAGAACATTCATAAGTCTGATTGTCAGGTGCACAGGTTGTCAGGATTGGAGTTTGTCTGGAATTTGACTTAGAATAAAACCTGAAAAAGATTTTAACATATTGAAGTCAAAAACAGACACCATGAGGCTCCTAATGACTGCTTCTGAAATGCGAAAACTTCTGGCGGCAATCCTGATCAAGAAAGGGATGTATGCGGTCGAGGCGGAAACGGTGGCTCAGCGAATGATTGATGCTGATATCATGGGGCGCAGTGAGTTCGGTTGCCTGAGTGTTGTCGAGTCTGTGAAATCGATTGATCTTGGCGATATCGACCCTCGTGCACTCTCGATGAAGAAATCGGAAACACCCGCGACCGCCTGGATTGATGCCAATGAAGGCATGGGGCATGTCGCCGCTTCCAAAGGAACGACTGAGGCGATTGAGAAAGCAAAAGCGGTTGGGATTGGGGCGGTTGTCATATCGAACAGTCAGAATCTGGGAAGTCCCCTCGTTTATGCTCGACTGGTGGCCCAGGCAGGGATGATCGGCTGCTGTTTAACAAGCCCTCCCTCATCACCAGAGATGGAAGCCGAGCTGGAAGAACAGACCTTTTTCGGTCGGCAGCCTGCAGCTTTTGCAGTCCCGGCTCATGAAGCGACCATCGGCTATGAATTTTCATTTGGTGTGGACCGTCCTCTAAGACATCAAATTCCAGCAGAGCTTTCTGCTTCTCTTGGCTTGTTGCAATGCCTGCTGACGAGTGGTTTAACAGGTGCAAAAACTCCTCCGGAAAAAACACGCGGCCCGCTGAATGAACGCTTCGAACATTTTATCATTGCCATCGATCCGGCAGCCTTTGCAGGCCCAGAAAAGCTGGCGAAAACTGTCGAGTCGCTCGTCAGGCATGTCGACTCTCAGGAAAATTCCCCCGCTTACCGAGCCGCCATTACGGAAAGTCCTTTTGCTCCAGAAGAAAGCACACTTCAGCAAATTCACGAACTCGCTCAGAAACTGAAAGTCTCTGTGAATTGATATCCGAGAAAGTCACATATTTTCAAGATGCAAACTTATCCGGCGAACGATAAACTCTTACATTCCAAATAATGACGAGAGAAGCTCCCAAAAACTATTTCAGCGCCTGTAGCTCAGTAGGATAGAGCGGCGGTTTCCTAAACCGCAGGTCGTGGGTTCGAATCCCGCCAGGTGCATTTATATTGTGACATATTGATGAAGCAAACCGACTTTATTTCTAGGAAATTGGTCTGAAATCGTTACAAGAAGATAACATAAGGATCCCACACGAGGCTAATGACAATAATTCCTCAAAATTCTTCAGGAAATTCTTCCCCTGCATTGGGTGTGGAAAATATTTTCAGGACTTCCGGGTCAATTGCATCACTTAATGTGGAGACGTGTCCATCGCAAAATAAGAAATTGACTTGGTGGGAATTCCAAGTTGCGCCAAATCCATAGGGATGCTTATTCATGCCCAATATTGGGTCCCGTAAATGTCCCGGTTGGCCCCATGGTTCAAGATTTTCAGTGATCTCACCGAACATCAAAGTTCGCGCTGTTCCATCGGTAATATCGCTCAAACTCAGATTCTTATTTCTTGGAAAGACTCTTGAATTTGCTGCGAAGGGAACGGCAGGAAGCTTAATACCTGTTCGGTAATTGACATACTTGACATCAAATTGATTGTCATATTGCTTGACGTGGATGTTAGTTAATTCCTGACCGAATGTTTTTAGGTTTTCTTCTGAATTCCAAGAAGTGTTTAAGTCAATCTGTTCAAATAACTCGTCGTGATTCAAGTAGGACAGCAGTTGAGTCCACAAGCTGTGAAGAGCTTGTCCGTCCTCACTATAAATAGCACCAGAAGGAAGTGTTTCACTGGAATCGTGATAAGTGTGTACTGCCACACCAATATTTCCCAATTGTTTTTCAGTATTCGTTGAGCCGATAATGTCATTAAAGCTTGAAGTCAATAATCGATCTTTCGGCATCCAGGCAAATTGATGCATGATGCCGATCAGGCTGATGCCCACTAAAAAAACAGAGATAAACCCAAGTAATGTGACACCTGCAACACGTGTTCGATGTTGTCCAACTCCGTCCGGGAGATAAGATCGGAAGCAGGAAATTAATCCGATCAGCACTCCCCAGCTAATGAGTCGTCCCTGCATAACCCTGTA
>DEML01000056.1:263-20697 GCA_002359185.1 Planctomycetaceae bacterium UBA2671 | reverse complement strand
GGCAAATTGAGATGGCGAACATGCACCAGACTTGCGACAATCCACGCGAGCGTCTTGGCCTGGGAGGCCCGCAGAGTTTGTGCGGTCAATGATCGAGTCCAATGAAAAACCGAATCCCCATCCATGGCGGTTCTCCTGCAAGTGGTGACGGAAGTGTTGACACCACCATCACTTCAGGAAACCGCCTGTTTGTCAACAGGAATCGCAAAACTGGGGATGAGTCAGCCATTATAAATAAGGTTTAAGTAAAATGATGAGGGCCAAATCTCATTAGTTTCTTATTAAGCACGATCCACCGATTAGATTTACTGCGTTATTAAACTGATTATTAACGATTCACATACGAGGGCTCCGCAACCTCATAAAGTGCCACCCAAGTCTTTTCATCATCGGTCGAAAAATATGAAAGTCCTCCAGAGATTGGGATGCGGATGAAGAATCTGCGACTGTTATCGTAAAGATATATGTATTTCGCATCACGACGAGATTCTTGGAATGTGAAGGTGGTAGCGTCTTTGATTTTTGTTTCCGTCCAGTAATTAGGGACTTTCCCTGCATGCTGCTCAAACGCCCCCCCGCCATAATTGTATCTGGCAACGATCTTTCCCTTTTGAAAGACAGAGGTATCGTCTTTTTGATAGAAGAAGGGGCTCCGCATCAACTTCATCTTGTCTTCGTCAGTGAGATAAGTGTTATCGGGATATTGCCCATACATCCCCGCCCACATGATCGCGTTAGCGTGCATTATAGTATCTTCCGGATGAGGTAGTCCGAACGCGTGACCGAGTTCGTGGCCAAGACCAGCTATCCAGCGGAGTTTGCTTTTCTGAGTCGGGTGGTTACCGACGAGCCCCAAAAGATCGTTTTCGGGAAGACACGTCACACCACTGCCACCGCGGCCTTTGTTGCCAGGACCGTCCGAATAAATAACCCACACAAACTTTGGATCATTGAGTTTCGCATCGAGTAGCCGTTTCGCTTCGTCTAACGTGTTAGTAAATCCCCAATTGTCTTTAAGACTTCCATTAGGATGACCGTAAAACCATTCTGCGTCTTTGTCACTTTTGACTACTTCGACAACTGGATCATTCAGACGAAAGGTTGGCCCATTCAGTTGCCGTCCATACCACTTCTGAAGGTCACGAATCGCATGCTCGATTGCAGCAGTATATTCAATATTCTCCTCCCGGTCCTGTGAGACAAGATAGATCACGCGGACTCGACGTATAGTGGGTTTATCGTCATCACCTGCCCTCAAATCATGAATGAATACAAACGCCAATAGACACGCCAATGTAAAGTGAAAAAATCGGATTAGCATAAGACATTCCTATTGCAGACTAACGTTGCGTGTGAGCGGAAGTTGAGGTTGAGTCGTTCCCAAGTTTGATCATAGCAACTTTGTGCCCCACCTGCATTATTCAATGAATCTAAATGCTTTTGTGGAACGAGCAGTGCAGACCTATGAGCACGAATATCTGGATCAGTTCGTCGTCATCGTCATCGGTCCGAAGCAACTCAAAGTGATCGGTCGGGAGTTTCAGGCGTGGTATAACACAAAAAGAAGTCACATGGAACGGGACCACCCGCCACCGATTCGGGAGGAGCCTGATGAAGTGACGACTGTTTCCATCGATCAGATTGAGGTGAGAAGATACGTCGGTGGCTTGATCAAGTCGTTCGAGAGGAAGGTGGCTTGAGTAGTCAATCCATAACGCCTTCAGGGGCTTCTTTACATTGGCTGTGTATCAGTTTGTTCTGTAACAGGGTTAATGCTTTTACGCCCCGAATCGGTGCGTGTTGCACGTCGCCAAGAGAGAATGCACATCATCCACACGAGCCCGAATGGCAATGCTAGGAAGAGGCTGACAACGACAGCAAACCCCAGTAACTGACCGGGAGTTCCAGAACCGTCTCGGAAGAAACAGAGGCTGTAGAGGAAGACGCTCCAGCTGCATGTCAGAAGCGGAATCGTGTAGACCGCAATTCGAAATCGCCAGCACGTCCAAACAAAGTATGTTAGCACGCTGACGAGGATGACTTCGAATAGAAAGAGTAGAGCCATGATTAGCCTCCGAATCCCTCATGATTTATCGAGAGAACTGAAATGCCAGCCAGATCAGCGCCACTACGAGCAGCACTACGGCACCTGCCCAGAGCAGATAGAGGCCTTTACCGATCGTTTCAATGACAGCTCCGACTCCGCTGCCGCGATTCTTTAAGGCGTTACCGACGGCCATCAGAATCAGCCCGCCAACAAGTACAAGTGCCACGATTGTGTCGAGTTTCATTGTGCTACCTTTGTGTTTATATATGGATTGTCTGTTTCAAAGGGGATATTGCAGTCCGCAGCGCCGTTGGCGATATCCAAGACCATTGGCAACAACGCTTTATCGGTACCAGAAACCTCCGAGTTAAGTCATCGCTCCTCCGCCTCAACCACCTGCATTTGCACATCAGTGAGTTCTTGATTTTTATTCTCCAATTCATCCAACCGATAGAATCTTTCCGACGAACCACACGCCAGCATCATTCACGAACCCACCGACAGCCCCGAGGAAAGTGCCATTGCCAAAATAGCGATCTAGCGAACGAACTTGTCTTCCACCGTTGGACTGATCGTTGGAGGGGAGCTAGATCGACTTGCTGGGCCATCGAATTCAAGTGCTTCGATCTGCGTGGCTTTGCCCGGTGCGGTCGGTTCGGACCGCGCATCGAACAAGTGCAGTCTGATGAGCAAGCTCAACATTCCTCCAATGATCATTCCACCAATCGCGCCGAAGAACAGTCCGATCAAGGAATACATGAACGTACCAATCCCGATCAAGCTTACAGGAACGAGTCGCCCAGTCGCTGCATATGTCGCGGCACATTCTCCCCACCCCCATCCAACCAGTATGCCTGCAGCACAAATGCCTCCTAACATGGCTGGGCCAATAATCGGGCTGTAGCGTCTTAGTTGCCAAGATGCGACGGTCGTCAATAAGACGAAGACGACGAGGGAGACCGATTTCAATACATCATCCAAGCGATTATCGAGGCTAAACCAGCCGATACAGCAGCCAATGCATAATGATAACAGCAATACCGCGATGCCGAGGCCCCAAGGGAGACGGCTTGTCTGAGGCGAAATCATATTCATATTGATGATCGATTCTTATAAATGATTGAGAAAGCTATTTATCGTTTGATCCTAATTCCGCCGTTTCATCTCGATGAATGGTCTGACTTAAATTCACTCAAACAATCCCAAGCGTAATGTCATTCTTTCGTTGTGCCGATGTTTGGCCATAAGTTTTTCCAATCGATCGTGGAACCAACGAGTTGATCCCACTTTGTTCGTTGTTGATCCGTAAGCAGTAGCACGGCTTCTTCAACTCCAGACTGGCGATGCGTAATCAACTCGGCAAATCCACCGAGTTGAGAAGCTGAAGGATGTTCGGCCCTCCAATTCGTAACGAAGGCGTCAAGCGATTTCTGTTGGTCAATTGTGATCTCCATTGGATCGAGTTGTTTTATATTTGACGTGAACACCCCGGGACCATGAAGCCAGATGTGTTTTTGTATGATAAACTGATCCCATCGAATACGCTGAGAGTTAGTAAGCAGTCTCAATTCTCGCTGACGGAATTCCTTTATTTCAGCCTCCACTTTAGGGACAACCGAATGGATGCTGGGAGCTTCTTTGACCCACTGATAGATTTTTCGAATCCATTCCATTTCAAGCTCATTCCGTCGCGCAATCTGTTCGTCGGATAAGTTCAATTCCTGCTGTAGCCAGGGCCACGAGAATTCACGATCTTGCGGAGCGAATTTCACAAACCGCTGCATCGCTTCCCAGTCGTTTTTTTGTTTCTCGTCAACGACTTGAAATGACTCGATCTTTGCACGCTCCTGGTTTGCATTGCCCTTCACTGATTCTGATAGATTCCACCATTTCAGAACGTGATCGGCACCGGAGGAAAGTAGAAACTTTGCATCGGAAGAAAATTCAAACAGACTCAGCGATGCCGGGTGTTCAATCGCAGGACCAATTCTTTGTCTCGTCGATAAGTCCCATAGGATAATATTATTGTTACAGGCGACCGCGAGCATTTTTCCCTTCGGATCGAAACAGATTTGCGAAACTCGATTTTGGTGAGGGAGCGATTCCCCATGCATCATTCCTGTTCTGATATCCCACAATCGAACGACTCGATCCGTACACGCAGTCGCCAATAAATGTGAAACTGGAGAGAATGCCAGTATCGTCACTGCACTGGGATGACTTAGTTTCAGAATCGGTTCGGGGTCACTTGTGCCGGGTTTGAATTCAAAGACCGAGACATCGCCATTTTCCGTTGCCGCAACAATTGAATTACTATCGGGAGAAAATAATACGTCCCGAATAAACCCTGTCGTTCTACGTTTCGTGAACAAAGTTTTCCCAGTTGCCAAGTCCCACACTCTAATTCCCGTGATGTCAACTCCTAGTAGTCTTTCGCCCGTGTCGTCAAATCGTAACTGCAAAGATTTGAGATTTTCAGCGAGTACGACTGCATTCGCGGTATGTGTGTAGGGCAGCGGTTGGCCGATTACTTCTGCGGTTTTCGTGTCACAGATCCAGATACGTCCTTGAGGCCCCATCAACGGCAGAGCCGCTACGATTAGATATCGCGAGTCGGGACTAAATTGAGCATCAAAAATCATCCTCGCACTCATTGCTGCGGCGAAGGGAGTTGTCGGCATCACCCCAGCCTTACCGAGATTTATTGTTCGTGAAGAGCCATCCGCTGTATTCAGCAGTTCCACTTGCTGAGCGAAATTTGGCTTGCCATCCGCTGTTTGAGTTTGCCAATTGACAACCCAGTTCAAATCGTGTGAGATCACCAAATGAGAGTTCTTTTCCCCCAGTGGTAATGCTGGCCCGGTGGCGTCCTGTGTATTCATGTCGAATGTTCGCAGCCCCCCTGATCCAGAAACGGTTGTGCCCCACGCAACCCGTGCTATTGACTCTTCTGGTTTGACAACAAGCTCTAATGCTGGCCCCTCAAGCTGCCAATGATATTCAGGCCGCCATCCGCGCCCCAGCGTCCAGAGTCGAATTCGATTGTCCGTTGTCGCGATCAAAAGCTGGTTTGCCTTGTCGAGGAACACCATGGCTGTCAGTGGAACACGCTGCGGCAGTTCACCCATAATTGGCAGGCCTGTTTTAGGATCGAAAAATCGAATCGAGCCGTTCGCATCCGCCGTCGCCAACACGGTTCCGTCGATCGACAGCAACACCTGGTTCACTGCAGTATCGTGTATCACTGGTACACCGATTGGAAGTCGTTTCGAAAGATCCCAAATGGCGACCGTGCCGTCCGAGCCTCCGATTGCAATAATCGATTCACTACTCGCATCAAATGCGGTGACACGACCAGGATGTTTGATCGGATCGCCATGGGGCTCTCCCGATTTTGAATCAAACAACATGAGTTGTCCGCTTTGCATATATCCTTCACCACCGCCGATTCCGAGTAACGCTAAAGCACCATCCGAGCTGAACCCGACACCACTGATCCAGCCTTTCGTTACCAGTGGTTCTGCAATCAGCTGTAGCGTGATCGCATCCAACAACCAGGCGATTCGCTTTTGTCGACTCGCAGCCATCAATGTCATTCCGTCTGGACTGAGAGCCAGATAATCAATCGACGCTACACTCTTGCCTGAGTTGTCCACTTTCAGTTTTATGGGTTCACCGACGGGACTTCGATTGTCAACATTCCATCGTTGCAAGACTCCCTGAGACGTTGCGACGACTACAGTTTGGAAATCTGACATCAGCACCGCGGCATTGAAGCGTGTTGACTCCGTCGAATCGTTGAACACGATCGGTTCACCGATTTGCTGACCCAGGATCGCATCCCAGACCCGGCATTCGCCAGCGGATGATTGATCACGACTCTGCGTCAACAGCACTCGCCGCTCATTGGCGAAAGTTTTAATTTGTGTAACCGATGACTTACTCTCCCAGTCGGCTTGCAAACGTGGCGTTTTCGTACTCCACAAGGCTAAGTTCGATCGTACAATGTTTTGCAAGTCGTCATCCGCAGTATCCAGTGCATCTGTCAAGCTATGCAGACCTTCTGTCACTTTTCCTTGCTCCATTTGCAGAAGTGACTTTTCAACGGTCAATCTTGTATTAATCCGGTTGATTCGCTCATTGGCAATCCGTTCTGCATCAGCTAAGGCTGTTTTCTCAATTACCAAACGTTCTGCTAGCTGTTGTTTCTCTTCTGCATCCTTTCGTGCATCTCTTTCTGCAATCGCAGCATGATGAGATTGAATGGCAAACCATGTTGAAATGGTAGTACCCGCGACCAGACTGATCGCAATCGCTGTCAGAAGCAGCCCAATAACCGGGTTGCGTTGAAACCACCGCCCAAGGCGAGCCGTGCGGCTGATGGGACGTGCCAGAATTGGCTCCCCATTGAGAAATCGCTGAAGCTCTGCACACAAATGATGGGCGGACTGATACCGCCGGTGACGATCTTTTTCCAGGCATTTCAGGCAGATCGTTTCCAGATCAAGCGGAACCTTCGGATTCAGGGACCGCGGTGTTACTGGCTCGCGATCGAGAACCTGCATGAGTGTGTCGAGCGGGTTGTCAGCCTGAAACGGAGGTCGACCGGTCAAAGTAGCGTAAAGAACTGCCCCCAGCGAATACACATCAGCTGCTTCCTGCACATCGTCGATTCGTCCCGCGGCCTGTTCCGGGGGCATGTAACTGGGCGTGCCAAGGATCTGACCTGTTGCGGTGAGATTGCTCTCGCCTTCAATTCTCTTTGCCAGCCCAAAGTCCGTAACACGGGGAACTCCATCTCGGTCGATCAGAATGTTCGCCGGTTTGAGGTCTCGATGAACGACTCCTTTCTCGTGCGCAAACTGAACGGCATCTGCGATTCGTCGAACTATTTCTGCAGCCTCCCTTGGCGGCAGTGGTCCATCTGCAATTTCATGGGCCAGTGAATTTCCTTCGACAAAACCCATCGAGAAGAAGTGGTGACCGCCATGTTCTCCCACTTCGAAGATCGGCACGATACCGGGATGATCGAGTTGTGCGGCAGCTTCGGCCTCGGACTGGAATCGCTGGACGTCCGCTGATCCCGCAAACTGCCCTGCCAGGATCATTTTGAGTGCGACAACTCGGTTGAGCCGTACCTGTCTCGCCTTGTAAACAACACCCATTCCACCGCGTGCGATTTCGAAAAGCAACTCGTAGTCACCAAAATACTGCACTGTGGAACCGATCAGCGGGGCTTTCGCAGACTGGGGCACATCTCGCAATGTGGATGGTTCTTTGAACTGATTTGCATTCGTCTCGGGATGTGTGATCAAGGTGGCGTCGTCGCTAACTTCATCGTCAAAGTCGTCCATTCCCGCCTGAAGTAGACATTTTGGACAGACACCAGCTGGAGCATCCAGCGGCAATACAGTTCCACATTTCGAGCATTGAATTGGTTACGTCATCTCTGATTTCCAGTCTACTTACCGTGTTCTTACGGAAATTTCTCAATGCGCAACTGGATTTACAGATTATTCTGCAAATGTCTTGAATAAGTACTGCACCTCACAGTCAATATCCTCTTCAGCGATCACGGTTTGGGAAATTTCGTCCCGCAGCAGTTCGCGATAGCGACTTCGCATACGACTCGTCGCCATGCGAGCTGCCGACTCACTGATTCCCAGTTCTGATGCGACATCGCTATAACTTGCCATTCCCACCCCACCGATAAAATCCTTCAGCAATTGAAACTGCTGTGACTTGCCGCTACGTTCCATCTCTCGCTGCAATCGCGACATAACACGATTGAGTAGCGTGACGGCCCACTGGCGATCGTAAATACGTTCGGCCGTCATCGTGTCTTGCAATATCCCCCAGTTACGTTCTTGGGACTCGAAATCGACGGAAAACGTCCTCTGGCTGCCACCACGTTTCTTTGCCGTAGCCTTGTCGTGTTCTTTGGACAGGAACCGTTTGAATGCGGTGATCAGAAACGAGCGAAAGCGGCCACGCTCCGGGTCAGCATCAGTCAGGTATTTTTTTTCTAGGAGACGCTCGAAAAATGCCTGCGTCAGATCCTGCGCTTCATGAATGCTGTTAACTCGGCGACGGACGTACGCATATAGCGGAGGCCAATAAGCTCGACAAAGCCTCTCAAGTGCTCGATTGGATTCTTCGCATTCATGATCTCCAGCCGCGTATACCAGACTCCAATGTGTCGTTACAAACTGATCTGCATTATTATTTCGTAAGTTGGGTTCGTCGCTGGATTCCATACGCTGTAGTATACCGTGCGGTAAAATATTACACAGCATTCCTTCCCGTTTTACACCCGCATCAAACAGAATATTTTTTCAATAAAACACCAACTGGCCCTGTTGTCTCCGCTACTCGTTTCAACGCTCTTGATTCATCTTGCCGCAATACCTCTACTTCACTCCATTCGTCTCACTCATTTTACTTCTCGAATTCTGCGTGCTCCATTCCACTATCAGCAAACGCAAAACTGCGAAGTGCCGCCATATGCAATGGCGTTACAATTCACAAAAAATTCCAACTCCGTAATGAGATCATAAATAGATCTGGCTTCGGATATTTCCGGATCTTCGGGGAACTTCGGTAGCTCGGGATCAAAGACATTAGTCGCGGCTGTGACGGCTGAACGCCACGAATCAGCTTTTGTAGATCAGCAGACAATTCATTTCTTTTAATAAGCAAATGACCGGGAAAAAACTAAGAGGCATCATTCCTGATCGGGATACAAAATACTCAAAGCAATTCATGGATAAGGATCAGATTAAGTACTCAGAGAGCCAGTCTCATATCGCTTACAGCCGTATTCACGGATTTGTAGTGGGTGTGCGACTGGATATAGAGGGCTCAAATCACCAAAAAACCGCTACAGTAAACTGCAGTAGTGAAATTCAGGAAATCGGACTCTCAGTAAAGGCGAATGACGTCGGATGGTGCAACCTCATTCACGAACAAATTCTTCCATTCCAAATATTGTGCCTACACGGAGTGTTTTCATCTTCAAGTCGAGCACAACACTTCAATGGTTCTCAGCTCCAGCAGATTTCAGTATTATCATCGATCATGCAAAACACGTCACTCAGTTTGCTGGATCGAATTCGTCAGACCGATGGCTCAGATCCCTGGTCCGAGTTGGTCGAACTTTATTCGCCAATGCTCTCCGTCTGGCTGCGCAAGTTCGACGTGCCAGTTACTGACATCGATGATCTGAAACAGGAAGTGATGACTGCTGTCGTCACTGATCTGCGGAACTTCGAACACAACGGTCGTACCGGGGCTTTTCGCTCTTGGTTAAAGACGATTCTCATTCATCGCCTACGTAACTATTGGAGGACTCGAAAACGCCATCTCTTTGGCGATGGTGCGTCAGACTTCGAGCAGAGGATTGCTCAGCTCAACGATCCGAACAGCGAACTCAGTCGGGTATGGGATATACAGCACGATGAATTTGTGCTCCGGCAACTTCTTCAACTTGCAGAACCGCATTTCGAAGCGACTACTTGGACTGCTTTTCGTCGTGTCACACTTGATGGTGATTCTCCAGCAGAGGTTTCAGCGGATCTGGGGATATCCACCAATGCCATATTCATTGCTAAGTCTAGAGTTTTGAGTCATTTACGGCATCTCGCAGACGGCTTGATCGCCTCATCCTCAGTTTTTTAGCAAATTGCTGAAAGAATTTTCGGAGAACCGCACTTCATTGATAGAGACATTTTTTCTCTCAATTCCAGTATCCTCTGCATCTTACTGAGAACACATTATGCCGGAACAAGCTCAGCATCCCAGTCCTGGAGATCTGTCCGCCTTTAGCCTGGGTCAATTGCCACCAAAAGAGGCAGAGGTCGTTGAATCGCATGTGAATGAGTGTGATTCATGTTGTGAAACGCTCATGGGCATTGCCAGCGACGATACGTTCGTCTCCGATTTGCGGCGGGCGAATCAGGCGGCGCAGAAAACTTTTATTGAAGGAAGTCAAGGCAATTCTGAACTCGCGATGATTCCAACCGCGATTGCCAATCATCCTCGATACGAAGTCCTGCGAATGATTGGACGAGGTGGGATGGGCGACGTCTATCTGGCGCGGCACCGCATGATGGATCGCCTAGTCGCATTGAAAATCATCAATCGAGAATTGGTAAGGAAACAGTCAGCCATCGAGCGATTTCATCGGGAAGTAAAAGCGGCTGCACGACTTTCGCATCCGAATATCGTGACGGCCTTTGATGCAGAGCAGGCCGATGATGTGCACTTTCTTGTCATGGAGTATGTTGACGGAACAGATCTTTCTGAAGTCGTTCACGAACAGGGCTCTCTATCCGTCGATCAGGCCTGTGAATACGCTCGACAAGCGGCATTAGGACTGCAACACGCACATGATCTCGGTATGGTCCATCGGGACATCAAACCGCACAACCTGATGGTTGTGGGACATTCGTCTCAAGACGAAACAGCAGAACCAGCTGGAATTGTTAAAATCCTGGATTTCGGATTGGCGTCGTTGACGTCCGCAATCCCTGATGACGATCAAAACGGCGATAATGTAGCTTCAGGGCTAACGCTCGCCGGGGCGATCATGGGGACACCAGACTATATTGCTCCCGAACAAGCGACCAACGCTCACCAAGCAGACATTCGCTCGGACATCTACAGCCTGGGGGCAACACTGTACTTCCTACTGACTGGCCAGCCGCCATTTGGAATCGGCAGTGTCACAGAGAAGCTGAAAAGTCATGCCGAAGATGAAATCGTCCCGGTTAGTACAATATTTAGCGAAGTTCCCGTCGAAGTGGATGCCCTCATTGCAAAAATGATGGCGAAAGATCCCGCCGAAAGGTTCCAGACACCGGTCGCCGTTGCCGAAGCGATTGAACGAGTGATGCTCCAAGATGAAAACGCCACAGGCAGATCAATAATACCCACCCGTCCATTCCCGAATGAACGAAAAGCATTCAAAGTTTTTACTGTTATTGCCTCAATATTATTGGTGATATTCGCAGCTGGCATTTTCTACGTGCAGACGAATCACGGCGTCGTACGAGTGGAAGTAAGCGATCCTTCACTCTCGGTGACAATCGAAGGCCAGAAAATCACCATGCAGGATGGAGATAAACAGATCACAATTCAGCCGGGAATAGAAACCCTGATGATCCAACATGGCGATTTTAAGTTTGAGACGGATGAATTTCAGATCAAACGCAGCGACAAATTGACTTTCAAAGTGGAACTGATCTCAAGAGAAATTGTCATTAGCTTGGATGGTGAGCATTTCGGTGCGAGAAATCTACCTGATCAGCAACGTCCTATTAGCAATGCTAGTCAACCAATGGGCTCAGACTCATCGAATATGCGACTGGAAGAAATCCTGCGATTAGAGCAATTGAACAAATATGTTCTGAATGTGTCGTTTTCTCCCGATGGTGGGCGATTGGTGACCGCCTGCGGAGATCGAGAACAGGGGGTCGTATTGTGGGATGCTCGCAACGGTCGAAAACAGGTTACTTATTCTGGTCATAAGTCGGCGGTCCACAATGCTCAGTATTCGCCCGATGGCACATTTATAGTCAGTGTGGGCAAAGATAGTCTTGTCCGCATTCTCGATCCCTGGACGTTAAAGCAACGTGATCAGTTTGAAGGACACACCGGGTACGTTTCGGCATTAGCGATATCTTCTGACAGTCGTTACATCGCTACGGGATCAGATAACTGGAATCGCAAAGATGGGGATGCTGCTGTGAGAGTGTGGGACATGCAAACGAAGCAGCAGCTTTGGAGCAGATCATTGTCTCAAGAAAACAGTGACAAAGGACAGGTTGAAGGCATCTCGTTCTCCCCCGATGGTACGCAGTTGGTAACCCTTCGACTCAGCGGACCCGAGACCGATTGCATTACCATCTGGAATGCAAAAACAGGAGATCCAATACGCCGGTATGGTCGTGGAGGCTCGTCGCCAAAGTGTGTCGCATGGTCGCCTGATGGAAAACTGATCGCCACTGGCCACACAGCTATCCTCGTAGACAAAAACAAATGGAGCGATCCCGAGCATTGTGTCATTCGCTTGTACGACGCTACAACGGGCAAGGTCATTCGTACTTTGATCGGTCATGAATCGGCAGTTGACACGGTTGCATTCTCTCCTGATGGCAGGTTACTGGTTTCCGGCAGCGGTGGTCAGTATCTCAACGATGCATACTATGAAAAGAATGCGATGGACAACTCCGTTCGTATCTGGGACGTAACAACCGGTCGAGAACTTCTTCGTAAAGATTTCGATCAGGCTGTCAAATCCGCGACATTCTCGCCCGATGGAACCAAGCTGGTAACGTCAACTGGAGCGGTTGGAGATGAGCCCCACGTCTCACTTTGGCGTCTGATCACTGACAATCCGGAGGAGTTAACGACAAATACAGGTCTGAATTCGAAGTTAATTGTACTCGAACGCAAGCTGCCGGCTCATCCGCAGTCGATTCGTGGAGTTGGATTTCAGGGGGCCGAGCAAGTTGTCACTGTCTCCAGAATTGGAGAGGTAAGAATTTCAAATGTTCTGGACGGCGGCACGCTCGAAAAGTTCCAACTCCCTTTTGGCGGGGTGACGCGAATTTCAGCAGACGGCAACCTTGTAGCTGTAGCGGAAACCATCGATGGAAACAAAAGTTCGCGAATCGTCCTCTGGGAAATTGAGGGTAAGATCCAACGATGGTCAATCAATTTTCCTGCGGAGTATGTTGGTTCGCTGCAGTTCACCTCAGGTGGTCGGCTACTGGTGGTGGCTCATGGCGAACCGGGGCTCGCAGCAATACTCGACCTCGACAATGGAAAAATGGTCTGGCAAGCTTCGGGTGGCGGCGTTCATCCTGCTGCCGCGATTTCTCCAAATGGAGATCGTGTCTTCCTGGTGAAGTTCCGAGGCGAGGGTGTCCCGAGTACGGCCCATGTGCATCACTTTGAAAGTGATGATTCGGTCGACCTTGCGATGTCTAATGATGAACGCGTGGAAGCGGCGGAGTGGTCGCACGATGGCCAGTACGTCATCGCGTGTGTTCAGGATGGCACCGTACGAGTATGGAATGCCGAGACAGGAGCCAAAATACGCCAGTGGCAGGCCGATCAAAATCGAGTTTCGAGCCTGACACTCAGTCCTGACGGCGAGACACTTTTTGTTGGGGGCACGAGTCGGATCTCATCTTGGAAATGGCGTTCAGGCAAACAATTAGCATCCGTCGAGACCGCAAGTCTTGAAGGTTTGCACCTCGCAGTAAGTCCTGATGGTCGTCAACTTATCACCGGCGGCGGTTGGCTCTGGGAGGACGGCAAAATCCGAAGTACTCATGACTATGCACCTCGAATTTGGCACCTTCGAGAGGTCAAGGATCAATAAGCGTTTCCCCTTTGATATCGATGAAAGAGTTGCTTTCAGTGGGAATTGTGATTTCCTATGACTGGGGAATCACACTCACTCTTTCTCACAGGAGGACGACAATGCTCTTTCTCGGTATCGATTAGCATGCGCGGCAACTGACCGTCTCCGTTGTACACGCCGTTCGAATCTCAATTCATGGTTAATACAATGATCACCCTCGCTGTACATTTTCGACGCCTGACTTTCAGTAACTCCCATGATTTGTGCAGCGCGTTTCTGAAGACCTTCACGGTGTGCAAAGCCTTCCTCACGTGCGATTTCGTCCGCAAGTCGCCAAAGTACTTTTCGACAGGAGACTTCATCGAGTGTTTCAGCGGCTGCGATGATGTCCGACGGAAGTTCGACATGTGCGAGATCAATCGCGGCTGCGTCTTCAATCTTCTTTCTGGCAATGGCACGATCGACCTGCTTCTGCAATTCTCGAATATTTCCTGGCTATTCGTACCTCAACAGAGCGATCAGGCAGCGATCCGTGAAACCTTGCTCCTTTGCAAAATGCTTTGCCAGCATCAGAACATCACCTCGCCGTTCCCGCAGTGATGGGATCCGGATTTTGATGCCTATACGATCAACAAGGTCTCGTCGAAGTGTTCCTTCCGCGACAGCAATATCGATGTCGACATTAGTGGCGAAGATGCATCGCACGTCAGGTGTGAACGGGTCACCGCCAATCTTCTCGATAGTCCTGTGTTCCAAGACTGATAGAAATATCACCTGCAGGTCGTGAGACAAGGTTGCGAATTCATCGACGAACAGAGTGCCCCCGTCGGTGGACATGAGGTGGCCTGAGCGTCCCTGCTTGTCGATGCCCGGAATCCCATGACCTTTTCCATAGCCGATCCACTCCTCCCCGTTCTACACCCCGAACGAACCACAATGCGCGCGTATAAATCCATAAGTCGTTAACTGGCATAGAATTGCAATAGTTCGAGTCCATAATGGTGCCCCCGTCACCTATTGACACTCTTTCGAACCTGGAACCCTATGGTTAACAGAAATCAAGCCAAGCGCGTATTTGGAGAGATTTCCGGAGGATTTTGAGCGCGCTCAAATTCATTTTAGGGTGCAAAAACCTCCCTGGAGACATTTGATTGGGAATCAGAGACGCGAAGGAGTACTCTAAAATACTCTCCCCAGTTCTCAGCGGGGTGAAAAATGATGTTCGGTCACCGGATGACCTTTGATAGTAGATTCCAAGGTGATTCCATGCGTCGGACCTTACACCCACTGTTTGTCATGTTGGCTTCACTGACTCAGCAGGAGTTGGCCCGCCAGATTGCGTATCTGAAGAAAGAAAATGAGATTCTTCGAGCCCGCCTGCCGGAACGGATTCAAACGACGAAAGCGGAACGCAAAAAGCTGCTCAAAGCCGGACGGAAGATCGGTCCCAAGTTACGGGAGCTGATCTCAATCGTGAAATACGAATCGTTCCTGAGATGGGTGCGGGAGAAAGAGCAGGGGAGTGCCAAGAAAACAAAGGTAGGCCGTCCCAAGGTTGCTGAAGATATCCAGAAACTGGTCCTGCGACTGCATGAAGAAACGGGCGATGGCTACACCTTACTGGAAGGTCGACTGAAACGACTTGGTTACAACATCTCCCGCTCCACGATCCGCAACATCCTCAAAGCGGCAGGCCATGATCCCCAGCCGCGAAGAGATGCCGATTCCTGGGATGCATTTCTGCAGCGGCACGCTGATGTCATGTGGCAGTGCGATTTCTTGGTCAAACCGCAATGGGCGATTACCGGGATGAAAGACCTGTTCCAGCTGCTGTTTATTCACATTGGAACGGGACGCATCTGGATCTCTCCAGCCACAAACAATCCCGATGCCGTCTGGATGAGTCAGCAGGCCAAGAGTTTTCTGCAACACTGTGACGATGTCGAACTCAAGCACACAATCATCATGCAGGATAACGATGGCAAGTTCCAGAAAGGATTTGATGAAGTGCTCGAAGCTGGGAAGTGCTACGTGAAAAAGAACACTCCCAAGTCTCCGAACCTGAATGCCTTCGTCGAACGAGCCGTGCAGACCTATGAGCACGAATGTCTGGATCAGTTCATCGTGATCAGTCCGAAGCAGCTGAATGTGATCGGTCGGGAGTTTCAGACCTGGTATAACTATGAGCGACCACACTCGTCGGTGAATCACCTGCCTCCGGGAGACCAGACAATGCCAATCAAGAGAGACTTGGATTCAACTCGTGACATTGTCTGCACAACCCAATTAGGCGGGTTGCTAAAGAGTTATTCGCGTCGGGCGGCGTGATGGGCTGACAGAATCAAGAAACGTTTCGCTTTTCCCGGCTCTCGCTCCTCGCTGTGAGATTTTCAACACAAAAATCGTTCTATCAAATGCTTAACGATTCAGTAATCTGCTCAAAACTTTGCAATTCTGAACGAGTCTTGCGTCATTTTGAACCGTATTCTAGAGTGAAAAGTCCGCGATATCTTTTATACCCAGCGGCTCACTTGAGAGGTGGGATGTACGTTGAAAATGGCTCCACTGTAGCAAACTTTGGCATTAAAAAAATCAGCCTGGCTGGCCCGGTAGCCAAACATTTCCAACTGCAAGAGTGATGGGTGATTCATAAAGCGGAGTCCCTGATTCGTCAACTGGCAACACATGCAGAGTGACGTCGTATTGACCCGACTTAGCTGGGTATCTGATCGCGAGATCTAAGCTGCTTGCTATTTGACTTGCAGGCAGTATCTCAACAACAGAACTCAGAATCTGTTTTGTGCGCTTGAACGTTCGACTGATTTCCAGAATTACAACGATATTCGCTTCATTGTTCGACTTAGAACTGATCTGGCTTGTGATGCGAATTCCGTCTCCCTGGGGAGTCGCTAACTGGATTTCTATGGGCTTCTCGGTGGTCGCACCGCACTCGATCGCCGGCAAGACGATTTCTGTTGGAGAGTTTGGTGGAAGATCATCGTAGATAGCGTTGCCCTCTGAGTAGCCATGATCCGGTTCTGGAAAGCTGACCACGGGTTGCAGACATTGAGTGATCAGATATCCGACAGACAATAGTGTGATCGTAGTCGCTAAAAATATCTTCATGATAGATCTCCAGAAAAATATGACCGGGAACGCAGTAGAATTCCCGGTCATGAAAACGAAAGAGTGATGGCGGTTGTTGTTAACGAAGATCGATGTTATCTACGATCGCATATCGGCTACCATTGGCATAGACGAACACGAAGTTTTCATTGCGTCTTCGAGAGTCAGTGACGACGTAACCTCGGGGTCCACCTGCCCACTGTCCGAGATAGGACACGCGTCCTCGGGTATAGGTATCGATCACCGCATTGCCACTCTTGTCGACGTGTCCAGCTCCAACCAAGTACGATTGGCTCCGAGGTCCGCGGCCAGTCATGTAGCGGACCGAAGATTTGTAATAACTTCGCCCACTACTGTGGCTGGCAATGGTGAAACCACCGCGAAACGTGTTCGCAGCATCAACACTCTGAGACAACAACGTCGCTGTACTCAAGACTGCAATCGTTAGTAAAGCTCGCATCTTTGATCTCCTTTATTGAGAATCAGAATGGAAAGAGTTGGTTGCTGGGTTCCCTTGAACCCCATTCCGACCAAACTCCAGAATCGATAGATTGACTGACAAACTCCACATGACCATCAGAGAAGGCTGTGTTAACACCGCCGCAGTGCATACTGCTTGCTGAGTACACACCGGTCAGGACAGTCGGCCCATTGGTGCAACTTGGTCGATTCGGCGGCAGAGTGTGCGTGTACAAAGCTGTACCCATGCCACCACCTTGCCAGGGGAATCCTCTGGGTGATGTCGTTGGGTCATATTGTGCAGTTGCTGGGTCTTGAGGTATTGAGTCACAGATAGCAGCAAGGTTTTCCAGATCACCTGGCTCAAAGAACTCCATTGATGTGATCCAAACATTGGCGATGCGTGGGAATGCACTGCTTGGAAGAATTGCTTCGGAAAAGGCAGCCGTGTTGGAAAGTCCATCGGTGATGTCTGCACTCCGTACCTCCTTGTCGGGGAAAATGTCGTTCGCATCAGGGCCATATCCGAAAATCCCGTTGAAGCCATTACGCAGAACTCCCGTACCAGCATTACCGTGATAGCTTGTCCCAAACGTCGAGCCAAACGGGCCATCCATTGCAATGGCTCCCGGGTCGCTAGGACAGGTCAGGTATTTCAAAAAAACGTTGGGCGACTGTGAAGTCTCTAAGCTGCCTGCGTTTTTAAGCTTTTGATTAAGAGCATCTTCACCAAGGTAGGGAAGCAACTCCTGTTTATGGCTTGTCCCAAGGGGAAAGTGTCCATGAGTAGCTTCAAAATTCAGTGTCGCCAAGGTGAGTTGTTTCAAATGAGACTGACAGGTCATTCGTCGGGCAGCCTCACGCGAACTTTGCACAGCAGGCAGTAGCAACGACATCAACAAAGCGATCACTGTCAGACTCACCAGCAGTTCGATCAGTGTAAATCCGGTTCTTGAACGAAGTTTGAAGGTTCGCAGGAAGGCAGAGGTATTTTTCATAGCAAGCTCCACGTTTGAGTTTGAGATCACACCAATTTAATCATTTGGGGTGTTCATGATTCTCAACGTGTCTTCAATCTAAAGCCTTACGAGAAATTCCCTCAAAAGAAAAATAAACTGAGCGATGATGGTCGCTGCATCCTCGGAACTCTCAACTTCAGCGAAACCTTCACCGGTAATGATGCTTTACCGATGTTTCATTCAAATCGAATACGCGCTGGTCTACCAATCTGGCCCGATCGTAGAAGATCTGGACTTCCCCAGGAAAAATGGGTGTCCAAAGGAGTTTGTAAGCTCTCAGAGAGCAGTCGACTATGTCAGAATCATCGCCGGCTGAAAAACGAACGCGGCTGCGTTATTCTGAGCAGTTCAAATGGGATGCAGCGTGGCTGGTACCGACATGAAAGACCTGTTCCAGCTGCTGTTTATCCACATAGGAACCAGACGCATCTGGATCTCTCCAGCCACAAATAACCCCGATGCCAACTGGATGAGCGAGCAGGCGAAGAACTTTCTGCAACACTGCGGCGATGTTGAACTCAAGCACACAATTGTGATGCGAGATAATGACGGTAGGTTAAAGAAAGGGTTTGACGAAGTACTCAAAGCGGCGGATTGCTACTTTAAGAAGAACCACTAGCTTCGCCCAGTGATTGGTACAGACTTACGAGCACGAATGGCTGGATCAGTTTATTATGATCGCTTCTCGGCAGTGGAACGTAATCGAGCAGGAATTTCAGTCGTGCTACAATTACGAGCGGCCTGACTCATCAAAGAATGATCTACCACTGGGAGATCAGGCGATGCCATTTGTAAGAAATCGAGATGCGGAGAAAGATGTCTTGTGTGAAACACGGCTGGCTGGATTGCTAAAGAATTACTCTCACCGGGTTGCGTGAAGTATCTGCCTGTGTAGATAAACGCAAATAGGCTGACCTCATCAAATGCGACCAAGTCAGCCCGTGACATACCGGTATGCTAATTCCACTCAAGGGAGTCCCATACGCCGTTAGCGTTGTTGTCTGGTGGGGAGTAGTAATAGTCACCAATCCCATTATACGCAGGAGCAGTCCGATTCCTGTTGAACAAGCCTCTCTTTGACTTTGTCTGAGAACTCACCGAAGACGGTCTGTAATTCGTTGCTCTAGACGGTCTTGCTGATGCACCGTTTTGTTTCTGAGAACCTCGTCTTGAAAAAAGACCAGCCTCACCATAATTGGTAAATGCGTATGTGACAAGGACAGCCATGGAAATTGCATTTACGAAAGACCTATTTACCCTCAACATTAAATGATCCCCTCAGAAAATATTCACTAAATCACTTGAATCTGGAGATCCAAAATTCTGTCATCTGTGTGTCTCAAAACAGTAAACATATTCATTGTCCTGAAATTCTTTCGCTGTTTATGAGCTGGACGATTCTTTTGGACCAGTTTCATTTACCTTTTGCTGTACCAACGATTTCCCGAATGGAATCCTTATGAAATAATTGGATACTATTCCAATTTTTATCCAAGCAGAAGCACTGCAATGTCCTTCTGATCGACGGTGATGATACGTATTCCAGTTGTCTGAAATGATCAGAAATTCCTGCATGAGGGAATATTCCAAGGAGCGGAGCAGGGCAATCGCATGAGATAACTCTGCAAATACAGCGTTTTTAGTGTGATTGTTAGCAAAAAAGATGCGATTTCGTCTCATCAACTTTAGTGGAATTGTCGAAAATCGCCTGTTTTTCAGTTGTTTTTGTAAGTAATTCTCATGCGATTGCCCTGGGAGCGGAGTGACTTACTGGAACTGCCTATGCGCTTGTTCTATTAGTCTCCGCATTCGGCAACGACGTTGTGCAACTATGTCAGCTAAACCTATCCGTTTTTCATCAGCTGCTGGGTTAATTAAACGATGTCGATCAGCAGAGAATCGGACTCTACCCTCGAGATCGTCTGACATTTTTCCAGAGCTGATTATTTCTTAATTTGTCGTCGCAAACAAAGTGAAGTTGTACTCCAGATTGGCAGCTGCACTGGAGGTGAACTTCAGGTAATACGTTCCCTCGTCCAGTCGAGATGAGAGAGTGGGCAATGTAAAGATTTTCGTAGTGGAGCTGGAGACTCCACTTTCCACGATGGAAATCGAATTCCCGCTGGCATCTTCGAGCACGAAGTTCAGATTGGCGAGATTCCCTTGAGAGGCCTCGTACACAATCCGGAATTCGGACTCATACCCGCTGGCAACGCTGAAGCGATAGTAGTCGATGGTATCCTGGGAAACCCCAATCAGATCGGTACGGCTGACCGAGAGTGAAGCGGCTCCGGCGGTACCAAGATTGAGAGCCTGGCCGGATGTGTTGTTGCCCCCATTCGGATCGCTTGGTCTACCATTTGTTGCCTGTTCCAGCGTAAAGTAAGTTCCCGTGATACCAAATTCCCCCTC
>DEML01000056.1:0-126 GCA_002359185.1 Planctomycetaceae bacterium UBA2671 | reverse complement strand
CCAAATTCCCCCTCGTTATAACGGTTTCTCCACTGGTTGGCAGTAATCATCAGATCACTCTCGACATACCCCTGGTTGATCCCGTTCACGCTCCCGCTGCTCCCTAGCAGCATCTGCACCTGACTG
>DEML01000119.1:2647-52401 GCA_002359185.1 Planctomycetaceae bacterium UBA2671 | reverse complement strand
GGAGGAATGCCAGTGGCTGATTGAATCAGCTGCTTGGCGTTTGCGGTGACTTCAGCCGACATATGTCGCAAGTCGCAAACAACCAGCGCCAGCCTGACCTGTCCATCGTCCAGCACCAGGCAGCGGGCGTGCAATTCGTCGTGCACATGAGTCGCTGGCGGTAGTTTAGATTGAGCTACTGGGGCCAGGCTGATCGGCGGGGTGATGTTGCTGATTGCGGCGCCTGCCTGCAACACCGATTCGTCCGGAGTCGCGGCGTCGGCAAGAGGAAGCGAAATGAGAGTGAAGCAAAGGGGCACAACGATGACCTGACATTGAATGCGCATAGTATTAAATCCAGTCGTCGTAGTAGTAAGGAATGTGCAGAGGTAACAACTCATTCCAATACGGTCCCGTATATTGGTTGCTCCGCGTACGGTCCATCAAATGTAATCTTGCATCCAATATACGATAGAAAGAAAATAGCAAAGTTGATATGAATTACCAGCTTTGCCGATTGAGTTTAGACTCTGAGGATTTCGTTTTAATGGGGCGGGAGAAGAAGATTGAAGTCAACCATTCACAACCCAATTGGCTTTTCTCTTGCAGTGTGAACTGATTCCATCATAAGAATGACATGACACGGACGTCGATTACTCACATAGAGATCATGAAAGCCATCGTTGTCATAATCTGCAATTCAGTTAATGGATTTCCTCCCTGCACAAAAAATACATCTTGCCAGCAATCCCGATCGTAGTCCATACATCCACCACCTGTTGATTCGGTCATCAACACTATTCCAATGGCTCCGAATTGGCGGCGTCGTAATCTGATTTATGAAGTGAAATCGCGACAGGCGATTGACAGCGGACCTCGCGCAGGTCGATAATTCGCCAGCTCAGCAGGATCGGACAGACATTCTTGTATGCGTCCTTGGAACGTTGTTTCTTATTCAGTGTTGGCGTTTCTTGATAAAACCCGGCCACACTTGGATAAAGCAGGATTACTCACGGAGTGATGCAGCGATATCCGAATACGCCAGCGTGCGAGACATCATCGTTAAGAGAGCAACGTCTGCTTTAAATTTAGTATATTCGTCACTTCACAAGTTCAATTCAATGTCTGAACCGTCAACTCGGAGGTCACTTCTTTCGCGACTAGGCTTACTGAATCCTCAAACCGGATGGCCAGGGCGACCTCTGATATTTATTTTGTGCCTGATTACGGCGATCGTTGTGGAGGCATGGTTTCGCCCGGATCTAAGTCTTTCTCGAGAAGCCTCAAGGGCACTGTTCATTCTCGTCCTGGCGGTACTGCTGTGGGTGACGGAGGTAGTGCCCGCATTTGCAGTCGGTATCCTGATAATTGCATTGAATGTGGCCTTGCTAGGCAAGCCTGCTCAGGCAGGCAGCCAATGGGAACAGCATGTCCAGGTGATTGGTCATCCATTGATCTGGCTTTTCTTTGGTGGGTTTGTCCTGGCAGCCGGAATGGAACGCTGTGGACTCGACCGTCGCATGGCTCTGGGACTGCTGCGCCGCGTCGGTGGGCGATACCGGAACGTGATGCTTGGCACAATGCTTGCCACTTTTGTTCTGTCGATGTTCATGTCGAACACCGCCACGACCGCCATGATGCTGGCCGTGATCGCTCCTGTGTTGCACCAATTCGGGACAGGCTCCCAAGCGGGAAAAGGATTGCTACTGGGCATCGCAGTCGCGGCCAATCTGGGTGGGATGGGTAGCCTGATCGGTACGCCACCCAACGCGATTGCTGTCGCTGCGCTGGGCAAGCTCGATCCGCCACAAGTCATCACTTTCCTTGATTGGATGGTGATCGGATTGCCTCCGGCAATGGGAAGTATGCTGTTAATCTGGGCGTTGCTGTTGTGGATATACCCCGATCCTGGTTATGAGATTCAGCTGGATACTCCCGCGAGTGATAGCGAGTTGTCAGAGCCGGCCACATGGCAATTTCTGGTGGTCAGCGGATCATTAATGACCACCATCGGACTCTGGTTGACATCCTCATGGCATGGAATTCCAACCGCTGCAGTTTCGTTCCTGCCCATTGTGATTCTGACCAGTACTGGAGTTCTTTCGGCAAAAGATATTCGTGGGCTGAATTACGATGTGCTTTTTCTGATGGCCGGTGGGATTGCGCTCGGGAATGCGGTGACCACTACAGGGCTCTCGAACTGGATCGTGGCAAAGTTGCCTGTGGAATTTCTGGGACCGGTGAGTTTGACGTTCCTGCTGGCCTATGTGACTGTGATGCTCTCTAACATCATGAGCAACACGGCAGCATCCAATATTCTCATCCCGCTGGCAGTTACGATGGCGGCTGGTTCAGAAACAACCGTTGCCATCGGAGTTGCAATCGCCGCTTCTTCAGCAATGTGCCTGCCGGTTGCAACTCCTCCCAATGCAATGGTGTTCGCAACTGGGTGTATCAAAACGTGGGACCTTGTTCGAGTTGGGCTGGTCGTGGGGCTAATCACTCCCGCGATCGGACTTATATGGCTGGCGTTCTGCCTGAAACTGATTTATTGATTCCAGATTCATCCTTCTCAGGTAAACCGAACATGATGAGTAAAATAAATTTCAAGAGAAGAAATATTGCAAAGTATAACTCTCTTGAAGCCATGGCTGGCAGGGACTTGAGAGAAGATTATACTTTGGAGTACGGAGCTGAAGGACTGCTCATAAAAAGCATTTCACTGAAAACAGAAACCTCATTTTATCATTCACGGGAACCTTCATGACAATATCAGCTCAATTCAAATACACATTTCTGTTATTGATAACTTCTCTTTTACATTTAAACATTGATGTTGTATCCGCTACTGAGCAACCCCCGAATGTCGTCTTTATCCTGAGTGATGATCAGGCATGGACTGATTATGGTTTCATGGGGCATGCTGAAATCAAAACGCCTCATCTCGACAGGTTGTCTGAACGAAGTCTTGTCTTCGAGCGCGGCTATGTTGCTGCTCCCCTGTGTCGCCCCTCCCTGGCATCCATGGTGACTGGGCTTTATCCCTTTCAACACGGAATTACTGGCAACGATGTCGATGGAAAGAACAAGCGAGCTGAGTTGGACAGACCTGTTCGTCAGGCATTTCATCAATTGCCTGGTTTTATCAAACTATTAACTGAAAACGGTTATCTGGCGCATCAGTCTGGAAAATGGTGGGAAGGCTCCTGGCGCGATGGTGGGTTTACACACGGCATGACCCATGGAGATCCCCGGCGAGGTGGCCGCCATGGTGACGAAGGTTTGAAGATTGGACGGGAAACCATGAAGCCAATCACCGATTTTATTGATCTCGCAACTCAGGAGAAGAAACCGTTCCTGCTTTGGTATGCCCCATTCCTGCCGCATACACCACACAATCCTCCTCAGCGAATTTTGGATAAGTACGCGCAACCGGGACGAGCAGCAGATGTTTCAAAATATTACGCGATGTGCGAATGGTTCGACGAAACCTGCGGCGAATTACTCGACTATCTGGAGAAAAAGGGACAAACCGACAACACGATTGTGATTTATATCTGCGATAATGGTTGGGCCGCGGCAAGTACAAATGCGGATGATCCCAATCAGAAGTTGTGGTCGCAATATGCGCAACGATCGAAGGGCTCACCTTACGATCTGGGTATTCGTACTCCCATCATGATTTCATGGCCGGGACATGTGCAACCTGAGCATGTACAGGATTTAGCGCATGCGATTGATATTTTCCCCACCATCGCAGCTGCAATCGATTTGAATCCTCCGTCCAATCTTCCTGGCATCAATCTGCTGGATGAGAAAGCTCGATCAGATCGAAAAACTGTATTCGGTGTTTGTAACTCAGTCCACAATATGACTCCTGGTAATCCTGACGATACCTTGCAATACCTCTGGTGTGTGCATGAAGACTGGAAACTCCTTGTTCGCTATCAGGGAAAGGATAAAACACAATACCGGAATCTTCACATTTGGGATCAAGCTTCCGTAAGATTATACAATCTGAAAAACGATCCCCATGAAGAAAACGATTTGTCAGCTACTCATCCGCAAATCGTGCAACAGTTGAAAAAGAAAATCGAAAACTGGCATCCGGTTGCTGAAGTTGCCAGCCCGTGATTTACTGTCCGAAATCTTCCGGGAGCTGGAGCGACCAAACTTCCTGACTGAGAGGTTGAGCATGCCCGCCCGTAACCCAGATTTTATCCTGAAAAACAAATGCTGAATGTTCATGGCGGGGCTTCCATGTTGTTTCAGTTTTGAGCTGAGTCCAGTCGCGTCCGTTTTTCGAGTACCAGACATCATTCCAGTTTTTGTGTGGCTCGCTCGACCAGCCACCGAGCACCCAGATGTGGTCTCGATAAACAACCGAACTGAACCACAGACGGGGGTGCCACGGAGCGTTTTCGGTTTCCTGCCGCCAGGCTTTGCCATCAGCAGAACTCCAGACGTCATTGAAGGCGGCGTATTGGGGAACGTAGTTGCCACCACCTAATATGTACATCCGCCCCTTAAGCGTGACGGCCTGATGATAGGCACGTGGCTTCCACGGAGCGGCCGTCGTGATTTCGTTCCAGGTTTTTCCGTCGGCTGATGCCCAGACGTCGTTTTTAAGACTGTCTGCATTGCCAAAATAGTAATTTTCAGTTCCACCCAATACATAAATTTTGTTGTTGAGTGTGACGAGCCCGGCTGCGAGGCGGGGTGTCCACTGAGCTTGCCCGGCTTTCTCCCAGTTTTTACCGTCTGTGCTGGACCAGACAAGATTTCCCGCTTCATGTCCAGGCAGTCGTCCATTGTACCAGCCCCCCATCAGCCACATGCGGTCTTTGAAAACCACAGTCATCGGCAAATCGGAATGAATCCAGGGAGCGGACTTTTCAATTAGCTGCCAATTTGCTCCGTCCGCAGAATTCCAGACATCTCGCGGAGGAGCGGCATAGGAGTTGAACCAGCCTCCAAAGATCCACAGTTTGTCATCGTAGACAAGTTCGCCTTGAGAATCCCGCGCCTGCCACGAGGCGTTGCCTTCCAGCTTCCAGTTGGTCGCCGAACTCTGAGCTTGTACAGAAGATGTGCAAAGTAGCGATAGCAGAAACGACAGGATAATATAACAGCGCATGATGATCTTCCTCATATTGCGAAATATTGCGAACTGGTTTTCGCTTCGTGTCATACAGGCGACCACCTACACCGTTTCCAGCAGTTTGGCGACGCCTCCCGAGAGCAGTGTATCGATTTGTGGATCGCACCAGGCAACCGAGACGGCATAGCCTCCCTGAGGATAGGCGTCTTTGGTGGGGACGTACCAGGGGCCGCCGTCTCCGTAAGCTGCACAGGCGACGAATCGATTCGGAGCCGATCCTTGAGCGCGAAGTTGATATTCCACGAAACTTTCGGAGGGCAGATGCAGCAACGACGTTTGATTGACATGCAGAGCCGAGAGTGTAATGGGAATCTGTTTATTAAAACGGCTTGTGTACGAGACGGTGTAAGCGGGTCGATTCCGACTGACCGGACTTTGAGTTGGATCCTCAATCTGTTTGACAAGTGCATCGATATCAAAACGATCGTCGGGGGGCGGCAAAATATCGGTGGTGGTCCACTGTAGCGATTGAATCGGTTCGGGTACGAGCGCGGCTTCCGAGGCGAGAATTCCTGCGTATATCCGGTCAGTCAGAACTGGCCGCAACTCTGGAGAGCCGTTGTTGTATTTTCCCGCTCCGATATTTCCGCCACAGCCGTTGAAATAAATATGGAGACAATCGGGTTCGTCGGCTTGCCTCTTGCGTCGGGCCAGTCCGCAAAAGTCGGCAGATACGCGACCATCCCCGTAATAACTCATCGGGTGGCAGGCGTAATAATGGCAGGCAGCGACTTTTTTCTCACCATAGTAAAAGGCGACCGTTTTGAGCATCGGGTCGATCAGCCCTTCAGGATATCGGCGGAGCGGTTCGCTACGGGAGCTGCTGCCCCGCTGCGCGACAACCAATCCATTCAGTCCGATGATGCGTCGATTACCGGCTACTTTTTCGACGGCCGCTTCTCCCTGTGCGATGTGAGTAATGGGTATGGCTTGTTTCAATGCAGCCTCAATTGCGGCGCGTCCGGCATCAAGACATTTCTGATAAAAGGCGAGGTCGACGATGTGTGTGAAATCCCTGGTAGCGGCGACCAGCCGTTCGGCTTCGAGGCATGCAAACGGTGCATTATGTTGATGCACACACTGCACGGCAACACGATCCGGCGTGGTGCCAGCTGCCTCGGCAAGGGCTTTCCGCCATTCGACGTGAGCTTCGTTGAGGAGGCCAGTCCAATCGACGGCGCAGATAACGATAGGGTCCCCTGCCCCGAGTAATACAAAACCAATCGCTTCAAGAGGATCATCGTAATCAATGACGGGCTTAATCCAACCCCCACACAGCGGATGCCCAAGGGGTGGAGAGACATCAAATCGGAATGGAGCCAGATGCAGATTTCCGGCTGCACTGGCTGACTGAGCCGCATGTAGTTGAGTAGATGTGACACTACCAGCGGCGAGAAGTGCGGAAGTATGCAGAAACTGGCGACGTCCAATGTTGATCATTCGTGGTTTCCTGAAAGGAATTGCAGGCGAGCATTGACGTTGATTATCACGTGACATCATAATGACGAAACATTGACGTGATGAAAAGTCCCGAATCTGCAGAACCCGATATTTTGGCATTTACGCAATTATGTCAGCGTCATGCTGTTCAAGGAATTTGAGCGGAAATTCGAAATCACATACGCAACATCTGAGGCCTTACTGATGAGGTATCCATGTCATATTTAAAACAGATTTCGCTGTCGTTTGTGTTTGTCATCATTCAGTTATTTGGCTTAATGCAAACGGCTGCGGCTGCGGAACCTGCGTTTGAACTGACTCTAAGATCTAAGATGACCACTGAGCCGCTTTGGAAAGCGCGGATTTTGACCCGCAAAGGTGAATTTACTCCCGGCATCGAAGGCCCTGCCTGTGACGCGGCGGGAAATCTGTATGCGGTGAACTTACAGCGTCAGGGAACAATAGGCCGCGTGATTCCGAATGGCTCTACATCCGTGTTTGTTGAATTGCCTGAAGGCAGCATCGGCAATGGTATTCGCTTCAATGCGGACGGCGACTTCTACGTTGCCGATTACACAGGGCACAACATTTTACTGGTGGATGTCGACACAAAGCAGATCCGCACATTTGCCCACAACCCGGCAATGAATCAACCGAACGATTTGGCCATCACCGACGACGGGACCCTGTTTGCCAGTGATCCGAACTGGAAAGAGGGGACCGGTCAGATCTGGCGAATTGATCCGGATGGCAGCACGCATCTGTTGGCCAGCCAGATGGGAACAACGAACGGGATTGAAGTCAGCCCGGATGGAAAAACGCTGTATGTGAATGAAAGTGTGCAGAGAAATGTCTGGGCGTTTCCGATCAACAGTGATCGTTCACTGGGTGAAAAGCGGCTCGTTCGTCAGTTTTCCGACCACGGGTTTGACGGCAGGCGAGCCGATGTGGAAGGGAACTTGTACATCACCAGATACGGAAAAGGCACAGTTGTGAAAATGTCGCCCAACGGGGAAATACTTCAGGAGATTGATGTGCTGGGGGCGCAACCGAGTAACATCTGCTTCGGCGGACCAGATGGAAGAACGGCTTATGTGACCGAAGTGGAGTCCACTCGCGTGGTCCAGTTCCGTGTCGATCGGCCCGGTCGATCCTGGCAATTGATGAAGTCCCACCAATAAAGCGAATGAGATATTCTGAAAAGTTTGTATCTATTCACGTAAAATAAACTGATAACATAATGTATATACGAGATTATTTTGGGACGACCATTTTTCCCATTGTGCCGGTACAGGAGTAGTTACTGAAGCTATCTGCGAACTGATCCGATCGATTTGAGTTAACAAGTCGATTCCCTCCCGTGATCAGCAACTGGCCAAAGAATTTCTTAGTCATATGCCAGATTTTCATAGTCTTTCTCTGCCGATAAATGGAGCTCTCTTTACCGTGGGAGCATTGTTGGTTTGGTTTGCCGGAACAAAACTTAGTAAATACGTCGATCTTTTCGCCGATCGTACAGGCATCGGTCAGGCGTTTGCCGGCGCATTATTGCTTGGTGGTGCGACCAGTTTACCCGAATTGGCGACGACCCTGACAGCTTCCTATTCAGATGCCGTGGAAATGGCTGGTACGAACTTGCTGGGAGGTGTTGTTATGCAGGTAGCAGTCCTGGCTGTCATCGACGCTTTCATTGTGCGAGGGCAACCACTGACGTTATTTTCGCCGAAATCCTCATTATTGATGGTCGGCATCATGTTGATTCTCCTTGTGGCACTTGCGACTGCGGCCATTAGTAGTGGTGAAGTCTTCTCGATCGCGGGGATCGGTGCATGGCCAGTCGGATTGTTCGCGGCCTATGTGCTTTCATTGTGGGTGATCTATCGATATGAAGGCAATCCGCGCTGGGAACCACGTGGTGAAATTGCCCAGCCCCCTGAAACTGCGCGTGACTTGAAAGACGCTCATCAAGCAGCATATCGCGAGGTTTCCACTCGTAAGCTCGTCTGCTACTTTGCCATTGCATCCATGCTGGTGCTGATTGGTGGGTTTATTGTTGCAAAAACTGCCAGTGTGATTGCAGATCAATCAGGCATTGGTCAGGGATTTATTGGAGCAACATTAGTAGCTCTGGCGACTAGTTTGCCAGAAGTCAGCACGACATATTCTGCAGTGCGATTCGGTGCCTACAGTATGGCAGTCGCGAATATCCTGGGGACAAATGGTCTGGAGATCGCTCTGTTTCTTCCTGCTGAAATTGCCTATCGGGATGGTCCAATTTTCGATGCTATGCAGCCCTCGGCGGCTTTTCTGGGCTCGATGGGCATAATCGTAACCAGCCTGTATTTGTGGGGGATTCTGGAGCGACGTGACAAGCAGGTCTTTGGAATGGGTATAGACTCACTGGCGGTGTTACTCGTCTATGCCGGAGGAATGGCAATCTATTGGACGCTGTAGTTTGAAAATGGGGGCTGTCGGAAAAGTCCTGATGTTTGGCATAGCAGTTGCGGCAATGTGATTGTGTAACGTTTCCTGAATTATGAGGAGAAATATGTCAGATACACGCCCAGCAGTGATTGTCACCGGCAGTTCTGGTTTGATTGGCCAACCTGTATGCCGCCGTCTAGCAGAGGCCGGGTATCAGGTTTTCGGTTTCGATCGAGTTGGATTCCCGGAACCTCCCAAGGATCAAGAGTTTATTCGTGATATCGAATGCGACATTACTGATTCTGTATCGGTCCGTGCAGCTATGGATAAAGTGCGCAAGGGGTCTGGAAGTGAAATCGCCAGCGTTGTCCACATGGCTGCCTATTATGATTTCTCCGGGGAAGACAGTGAACTTTATGAAAAAGTCACCATCAACGGAACGGATCGATTGCTGAATGAATTGCAGGAGTTCGACTGTGAACAATTTGTATTCACAAGCACGATGTTGGTCCATGCCCCCTGTGAAATTGGCGATCACATTTCTGAAGATTCGCCTCTTGAAGCTAAATGGCCTTATCCGCAAAGTAAAGTGGAAACTGAGCGGCTCATTCGTGACGGGCATCCCGGCGTCCGGTCGGTTTTTCTTCGCGTCGCGGGGATTTATACCGATTACGGTCGTCAGCCAACGATTGTGCAGCAAATGAAACGCATCTACGAAAAGGAACTCCAGGGATACTTTTTCCCAGGAGATACCGATGCCGGGCAAACTGCAGTGCATCTTAATGATGCTGTCGATGCGATTGTTCGTACCGTGGAGAAACGTCATTCAATAGAATCCAAAACGGCGATCCTGATTGGTGAACCTGATCCGGTTTCGTATGAGACATTGCAAGATTTAATCGGAAAAGAGTTGCACGGTGAGGAGTGGCCAACACTTTATATTCCACCTGCTCTTGCCAAAGTCGGTGCAGCAGGGACAAACCTGATTGAAGGTGATGATGCATTCATTAAGCCATTTATGGTGAGTATGGCCGATGATCATTACGCGCTGGATATTTCACGAGCCCGTGAATTATTGGGATGGGAACCTAAGCATAGCTTATTGAATACCATCCCGAAGATGACGGATTTGCTGAGGTCCGATCCTGACACATGGTATGAAAAGAACGGTTTGAAGTAATGTCCCGCGCAAGCATTCCAGTTGACGACCTCAACCGCAACGTACCGCCATATCACCATAATCCTTCTGCCTGGAGTCAGCGGATTCCGATTTGTTTGCTGGCGTTCGTCGCTGCGATCATTTCCGTCCATCTTTCGCTTTATCAGTGGGGATTCATCGAATCGGCCTATGATCCTGTATTCGGTGAGAGCAGTAACAAGGTTTTGAAATCGGATACCGCCAAATCAATGTACGGCATCCTGGGCATTCACGATGCCGCACTTGGCGTGCTGGCTTATCTGGGTGATGCGATCCTTGGTTTTGCAGGTTCGACACGGCGTTGGCAATATCGACCGTGGCTGGTCATTCTGTTTGGTATTGATGTCATTCCGTTAGGAATTGTCAGTGTCGTCCTTGTACTCTTTCAGGCATTCGTCGTTGGGTCCTGGTGTTTTCTATGTCTGATCACAGCAGTCATTTCATTGATTCTGGTTTACTGGGCGTGGGATGAAGTTCGATCTTCTTTGGCCTATCTGTTTATCGTCTGGAAAGAAAATCATAAATGGCATCTGTTGTGGGATGCCTTTTGGGGAAATCGAAACGAGCAACTCGATGCAGCCGGGGAAATACTTCTATCGCGTAAGGTGAGCTGATGTGGGGACGAGTTGTTGAAATCATGACCGCAGTATGGCTGGCGGGCAGTCCGTTTATCTTTGGCGTTCAGTCGGATGCAACTATACTTTGGGCTGACCTTGGCCTCGCATTATTAATCTGGACCTTATCGGGCTTGTCGTATTGGCATCCAACCCGTCATGCTCACCTGCTGATTCTGGTTGTCTCCGTTGGCATGATTGTGTGGGGCCGTTTCTATGTGACACCACCTCCTCCTGCTCACGAAAACCATATTGTTGTGGGGTTATTCCTGTTGATGATCGCGTTGATTCCCAACGAGGCATCTCAACCTCCGCGTGTCTGGCGTCAACAAACATCAACGTGATAATCAGCCTGGATTACTGCAGCTTGCAATTTACCGTAGCGGCCTTTGGATGGTTTGAACCCTCTATATCCATTCTATCTCCCGCTACACATTCATGGAATTCGGCTACATTCGACCTGGACATGATTAATGTCAATGCTCCCTACACATATTGCCTCTTGAGACGAAATAATTGTACCTGACAAAATGGTCGAATGCTGGAGGAATGGTGCCATTACTTCCAGTCTGCTTGATGAGCAGTCATCTCAATAGATGTGTCATGAAATAATCAGCATTATATTTTCGCCTCACACGCATGTTTATGCTAATTCAAAACATTATTGTTTTTTTTGGATGATATTGGAACTATTGATAAGGTTTTGGCATGTCGTTTGATGACATATGACTGTGGGTTGAAACATTTTGCATACTTTTTGGATATCCGACTGGAAGTTCCAATCATTTATTGTCCTTGCGATGGGGCTAAAACCCTCGCCTTCAGGCGGAATTTTCAGGTTCTTTTTTATCGTGGGTTCAAATTTGTCCAAGGACA
The DNA here is from genome assembly GCA_002359185.1 of Planctomycetaceae bacterium UBA2671. Classification (GTDB taxonomy): domain Bacteria; phylum Planctomycetota; class Planctomycetia; order Planctomycetales; family Planctomycetaceae; genus Rubinisphaera. The sequence continues at coordinate 40,709 of DEML01000119.1, read as the reverse complement.
ATGAAAACCTGGCATGTGAGGGATAGGACTTCAGTCCGAAGCTCACGGCCAAAAAACCTATTGGCTTCAGCCGATAGTAATTCAGTCTTTAGTCAACCTTCAAGGAGAAATCAATGTCTTCCTCATACAACTCGGTGTTTAATAACATACTTCTCGCAGGATTGATCCTTATCACCGGCGGAGCCTGGTCATATTTGATGTTTGGTTCGTCAAGGGAATTGCCAATTAATAAGTCCAGAGCTGTTAGCGAGATCGAAGATCGTCTGCAGGATCACCTCCCCGCCATCCAGGATGCTACGCAAAAACTGGTAACTGAAGTAAGTGAACCGATCGGAAAGGCTTTTTATAAGCAGATCCAGGAGGATGACTCCCGATATCTCAAAACTGTTCAAATTCAAGGAGCCGAGTACGGTCAGAATGTTGAGAAATTATTTATTAAGGCGGCTCAGAATCAATATCGCGATTATTGGCAAGCCCATCGCAAGGTGCTTGCTGAGGAATTCCCTGAATATGCGGACAAAGAAGCTCTTGACGAACTCATAGCCGAGTTCGAACGCACGTCCGATAAGTTAATCGAACGCTACTATGCTGACGAATTCATAGAAGAAGGCAAAACAACGGCTGAATACTGGTCACGATTTGAACCGATCGAAGTGCCTGAAGATGCTCAAGTGGATCTGGAAGGGCAACTGCTCGATTATGTTGCCGATTGGACAGTTCTTGCATTTACTGATGAGTCAAGCGATCAATTGGGACTAGATTAACCGCAACCGGAATGGCCTGTTCCATTCCTAACTATTATCCATCGATCATTACATCATATCATAACAGGAGTCAAATCATGGCAGAGCAAAACAAAGAACATGAAAATTCAAATGTGAACCGTCATACCACAATTACCACCGTCCTTCTCCTGCTTTTTATTGTTCAGCTGGGAGCGATCTCCTGGTATTCATACCGTACGGTGCAGAAACAACTTGAAGCTGAAAAGTTAGTTGCCGAAGCGGAAAATGTCATCGAGAAAAACTATCCCGAGATGCATCGGGAAGTGAAAGAGTACCTGACGACTAACGCTCCTGAAATCGCCGAGAAAATTAGCCATCAGGCAATTGATCATACCCCCCAGGTTCGCAAGTGGCTCGAAGAGGCAACTGCACGCCAGATGCGTTATGGTCTTGATGAAGCGACACAAATGAGTGCCGAAAGTTTTCGCAGTTTCGTACAGGATAACCGCTCTGATATCCAGGCCGCGTTTGAAGAAATTGATGACGTCCCTCAAGATGCAAGACAGATGGTCTTAAATCTGGAAGATCAGATGGGTAAACAGTTTGGTATTGAAATGCAAAAGCAGGCCAAAAATGCACTGAGCATTCATCGTAAACTCAATAGTAAACTCGACAAACTCAGTAATGGAACTCAACTGGAGCCAAAAGAACTCCTGGAACGCCGCATCGTAAGATTGCTGAAGACATTCCAGGAAAACAAACTTCCTGAATCATTGGATGCGGAGGACCTTCCCAGGTTATCGGCAAAATGAAACGCCTATTCAAACTTCAAGATATGGATTGTTGATGAGAATATTAGAATGCTTCTTCTGCCTTTGATAGTTCTTCCATTCGAAGGCCATTCTTTTTTGCTTCCCAGCAACATCTATGGCTTCACGACACCATTTGTCACTTTTCTGACTGGCTCGGATTGAGATTGGTCCAATTCCACAAAAAGGGGTTTGTATGACAGGTAGGCAAGATTCTGAGGTCAATCCAGCTGGATTGCTTAGTCCAATATTTCATGAATCACATGCCCGTGCACGTCGGTGAGTCGCCGGTCGATACCATTCTGACGGAAAGTTAAGCGTTTATGATCGATGCCCAGCAGATGTAGGATTGTAGCGTGAAAGTCGTAGCAGTAAGTTGTGCCCTCGGCTGCTTTGTATCCCCATTCATCACTTTGGCCGTGAGCGATCCCAGGCTTCACACCGGCTCCGGCAAACCAGGTCACAAAACTACCCCCATTGTGATCTCGTCCTTCGCCCCCCTGGGCGAATGGTGTCCGACCGAATTCCGTTGTCCAGATGAGTAAGGTGTCTTCGAATAATCCACGAGATTTCAGATCTCCGATGAGTGCCGCAATCGGCTGATCAACACTTCTGGCAATCGGTGGTAATTCATTGGGAATGCTCCCGTGATTATCCCAGTTACCGGTTGCACCTTGTGGGCCACTCCATATCTGGACGAAACGCGTATCACGTTCGATAAGTCGTCGCGCAAGCAGGCAACGTCGACCGAAGTCGTCGGTCTCGTTTTGTCCCAGACCATAAGCCTGTTGAGTCGATTGGCTTTCATTTGAAATGTCGAAAGCTTCTGGCGCCGACAACTGCATCTTGGCTGCCAGTTCATACGAACGAATTCTGGCATCAAGGCGTGAGTCATTGATTCTCTGCTCCGCGTGTGATTGATTGACCTCATTCAGGAGAGCCAAACCCTCTCGATTGGCCGAATCGGTAGCGAACTCAAATTGTTCATCGGCGAACAAATCGGGAATAGCAGTGTTAGAAGTCGCATTAATAACAGTTCCCTGATGAACAGCCGGAAGAAAACCGGATGAGAATGGGCCGCGTTGATTGTAAGGCAAACCTTTTGCATCGGGCAGGACGACAAAGGTCGGTAAATTGTCAGTCAGATTTCCGAGTGCGTAGGAAATCCACGCGCCCATGCAGGGAAAACCTGGCAACAGGAAACCGGAATTCATCATATATGTGCCGGGGCCATGCACGTTGGTTTTCGAAACCATGGCCATGAGAAAAGTCATCTCGTCAACCCACTTCGCCTTGTGTGGAAACACATCGCTGACCCACCGTCCGCACTCTCCGTATTGTTTGAACTTAAATGGGCTCTTCATCAGCGGGCCAGGCATTGCGGTGAAGCCTTCCGGCTTTTCCGTTGGGCCAAGTTTCTGACCATGCAGCCGTTCCAATTCCGGTTTGTAATCAAACGTGTCCATTGGGCTGGCACCGCCAGTCATGAATAACTGGATGATGCGTTTTACTTTGGGGACATGGTGTAGCCCACCCTTGAGTGCGGGATCAGATGATGAAGCGCTAACGACTCCATCGCGAGCGAGCATATGAGCCATTGCAATACCGCATAGACCACCCCCGATATTCCCGAGGAAGTTACGACGATCGATACCGTGTTGCATTTCTATCATGGCTAATCGATAAATAAATATTCGTTACTGTTGAGCAGAACCCGGCAAAGTGCTCTCAGCCCATGTGTTGTGGAATAAGCTTCAAACGATTTTAGCTCAGTCCGGGTCGGTTCTCGCTGCCAACATAATTGAACTGCACGTTCCACCTGTTGCTCGGCCGGCACCTCGCTTTTTACTCGGTCGGCAATCCAACCGGATGCGTGGAGTACGAAATTGTTGTTATACAACGTGAGCGACTGCAGCGCGGAAACCGAAAAGTTTCGCTTCGGAGTCAGCAGTGCCAGGTCCGGGAAGTCCAGCGCTTCCATGAAGGGATCTGGAATGCCGCGCCATACGACACGATAAATACTGCGACGATGCGCAGTTTTGCTGTTCCAGTCGAATTGTGTGTAGTCCAGAACTGGAGTCGCCTGGGGACCTGCAGTTTTCACAAACTGCTCGATCCCTTCTCCTCCAACCGTCAAGTCGAGTCTGCCAGAAATGCGAAGTGTCGAATCGCGAAACGAATCTGCGTCGAGACGGAAGCGGTTCATTCGCCAAAGCAACCTGTTGTCCCGGTCTACCTCAAGGCATCGATCAGAAACAGATTCTAAGATGCTCGCCTGCTTCCAAGTGTCGCTAGTCAGAATTAATCGATGCAGTTCCTTGAGTGAACCCTGGCCTTGATCGCGAAACCAAATCGCAAGCCAGTCGAGTAACTCTGGATGAGTCGGTTCCCCTCCCATGCGACCAAAATCATTTGGCGTATCACAAATTCCATGTCTAAAATGATATTGCCAGACTCGGTTCACAATGCTGCGCCACGTGAGCGGGTTTTCCCGATGAACTAGCCAATCAGCCAATGCCGCGCGACGTAATGATTCCTGATTCGAGTTCGATAGCTCAAACCGTCCTGGTAATCCGGAAATTGCGGAAATCGTACCGGGGCTGACTTCACGAATGGGTTTGTCGATGTCGCCCCTTCGCAACAGGTGGACGACCTTCGGCTCCATAGGCTGCGGCAGCTTTTTCGCATGAGACCAGGATGACGAAACACCATAGACCACTGCTTTTTCAGGTAATTCTGAGAGTGTCTGACGGGCATGTTTCTTCAGTGCCATCGCCGCGATTAATGTGCGATCTGCTTGCGAGCGGCTATCCTCTGGTTTCTGCAGTGCTATTTGAATGTTTTCCGGCAAAATGCGTGTCGAAGTCCCTTCGGCATCTGTGGCTGACACGCGGAATCTTCCGATCACGTGTTTCGGTGGATAGAGCTGTTTGAGAGTGATTGCAAGCCGCCCTTCTTGAGTTGTATCGATCGGTTCTGAAAATTCAAACACGATGAAGTGCGATTTGTTGACCTCAGGATAAATCGCCCAGCCGGTTTTGAGGTCACCGTCGATTGCGCGGGAAGATGTCCATCCCTCCTGATCAAAGTCTGCTGAGGCATGAGCGATTGTTAACTTGACCGGCGTCTTCTCTCCGTCAGGAAACCAGTGAAAATCGACCTCTGACAAGTGAAGATTACCGTTAGCTGCTCGTCCCGGTCCTCCTTCGGGGTGACGATCGTCCCTGAGTACATCCAGTCGGATGGCTGTAAACCGTATTAACCTGACTTCGGACGTGAAGGTGTACTGCTCCTGGTCGGCAATGGTGCCACTTGCGAAGATTGATCCGTCATCCTGTTTGGTTAGCGTTGCGCCACCCGATGCAAGAAACACATCTGCTTCCAGAGGATTCCACTGGACTGGGGTCGCTTGAGTAATTTCCCAATCATGTGTCCATTGATTCACAATCTCGTCATATTTTGATTGCAGCAGAACCTCGGAGTCCAGCGAAGCGGCAGCAGTCAGCAGGCTTTCCATTTCTAACCGACGTTCAAGAACCTGAGCATTAATATCGTATTCGATATCTCCTTTACCAACTCCTGCAAAAACAGCCTGAAGTGAGTAATAGTCTTCTTGAGTGATTGGATCGAATTTATGGGTGTGGCATCGCGCACAATTCGCGGTTGTACTGGCAAAGGCCGCCATTGTCTGCGTCACGATATCATCGCGATCCAGGTAGTCGAACGTGACTGGGGCAGTGGATGCTCGACTCAACTCTAACGGACCAGATGCGATAAATCCCAAAGCAGGAATCAACTGCGGCTCATTCGGATAAAAAACATCCACGGCAAGCTGCTCGCGAACAAATCGTTCCCAGGAAACATCCGCATTCAAGCGTGCGATCACATAATCACGAAACCGCCAGGCGTTTGGTCGCTTCACATCATGCTCGCAGCCATGAGAATCTGCATAGTGAATCACATCCAGCCAATGTCGTGCCCACCGTTCTCCATAATGAGGTGATTCAAGCATTTTATCGATCAGCTTCTCCCAAGCCTGGGGATCGCTGTCTGCCACAAACGCATTAACTTCTTCTGGAGTTGGTAATAAGCCGTGAAGATCGAGATAGAGTCTGCGAATCAGTGTTCGTCGATCTGCGATCGCGGTAGGTTTCAGATCATTTGCATTCAGCTTCTCATGAATAAATGCATCGATGGGGTGAATGTCGGATGCTGGAATGACCACTGGCTTGAGTGGTTTGAGCGACCACCAATCGAGTGCATCTGACTTTTGACTAGACATCTTCCTGGGATCCGGGGCGCCACGTTTCACCCATTCTTCCAGTAATTCAATTTCCGCAGCAGGCAATTTTTTATCGGGAGGCATTTGATGGTCGGAATCACCCCAGCGCACCTTCTTGATCAGCAGGCTACTTTCTGGATCTCCCGGTACTAAGGCAGTGCCAGAATCTCCACCATTTTCCCAACCTGATCGCGAGTCCAAAGCCAAACCCGCTTCGATCGAATACTCGTGTGAGTGACATTCAAAACATCGTTCTCTAAAAAGAGGTTCGATTTTAGAGGTGAAGAAATCATCGGCACAGATCGTACTGGGTAGCAGGAGGACTAACAGAACGAAAGACCAACACTTCATCTCGCCATTCTCCTTTCGATTTCTCTGACCGTGATTGAGATTTCTTTCCCAGCTTCCATCCATGCTTCTTCAAGTATCTGAATGGCGATATTTGATCATAGATACCAGCGACCAGAAACTCCAAATGAACACGGACATGGACAGCAATTTAAATGATTTTACTCGTCCACTTCCTCTCCAGCACAAAGAATATTTACTGCAATCCACTAAAGGCTTGTGGAGTGTTCCATTTAAAACTTAGGGTTGTGTGCCACTGGCTTCGCCAGAGCAAGTCGAGATTAACACTGAAGTTACGATGCTCTGGCAATGCCAGTGCCACCCCGATATTATTGGAACAGACTACCCGCAGAAAAATACCAAAACTTGAGCCAGTTTCAAAATACGTTAATTACTTAACACTTTAAGCTAATACAAATGAGCATCGCGACTTCACCAACAAAATATCTCTTCTTTCGCTTTCCTCAAACACTGCGATTCTGACCTTTATTTACAACATTTTGATTACGAGTATTAATGACTTCCAGTTCCAATCCAGGTCAATCCGCATCGCTTAGGGAAATTGCTTCGGTAATACTTTTGGAACCGAGTGATTGTTGGTTGAACGGGCCATCGGCACTTCCTTTGGGCCATGTTGAAGGATCTGCGTACTGACCATCATCCTTGAACTGTTCCTGAAGATGAATAAGCTCTGCTTTCAAATCTTCAAATTTCATCATATTTTCAGGCTTGCTTGCGACTGACTCTTCATACAACAGATTGTTCTGTTCGGCCGGATCATTAACGAGATCGAACATCTCATAGGCATCTTTCTTCCAATAGTAAATCAGCTTGTGCGTCCTGGTTCGGACTCCATAATGAGCTCGTGTGTTATGGTGACCTGGATCATGGTAGTACCGGTAGTAGACCGTTTCTCGCCAATCGCTCGGCGATTCACCACGTAAAAGTGGAGCGAGCGAACGGCCTTGCATTGACTCTGGAATCGATAAACCAGCTAAATCCAAAAATGTTGGAGCGAGGTCGATATTCGCGACAAATTGTGAGGGAGTGCTGTTCGCCTTGATGCCTGGGCCTTTCGCTAGTAGCGGAACGCGTAAACCTGGCTCATACATAAATCGCTTGTCGTACATTCCGAGATCGCCGAGGTACCAGCCATTATCAGCTGAATAAATTATGATCGTCTCTTTAGCTAAATCTGCCTCATCCAGATAATCGAGGACTCGTCCAACACCATCATCGACACCTTGCACGCATGCCAGATAGTCCTGCATATAGCGTTGATATTTCCATCGAACCAGTTCCTCCCCCATAAGTGTCTTGCCATCGATCGTTAATTCCATCGGTTTGACGCCAAGCCATTGATTGCGGTCACGTCCTTGCAAGTCAGCCGGTGGTTCAAGTTTTAAATCGCGACGGGTCAAATCACGGGCTACGGTTTGCTCGTTCTCCGGTAGAGCAGCCGGGCGTGTTTTATAATCGTCCCATAACGTTTCTGGTTCAGGAATGACCTGATCTTTAAACAGGGCTTTGTTTCGCTCATCAGGATCCCAGTTCCGATGTGGAGCTTTCTGGTGTAACATCAGAAAAAACGGCTTATCATGAGGACGTGTTTTCAAAAACTCGATCCCCAGATCGGTTGTGACGTCGGTACAATGTCCTTCGATTGTAAACTTACCATCAGGAACCAGAAACGTTGGATTCCAATAACTCCCCTGCCCAGGTAATACACACCAGCGGTCAAACCCAACGGGATCAGACCCCAGATGCCATTTCCCAATGATGCCTGTGTGATATCCGCCGGCCTGTAAATGTTTGGCGACGGTATCTCTTGAAGAATCGAAACGATTGAAAACAGGCACACCGTTCAAGTGCGAGTACTGTCCCGTCAACAGCGTTGCCCGACTGGGTGTACAAATCGAGTTGGTTACAAAAGAGTTTGTAAATCGCGTGCCTTCCTTCGCAAGCCGGTCCAGATGAGGTGTCTGATTCACTTTCGAACCATAAGCAGAGATCGCATGCTCCGCATGATCATCTGAGAAGATAAACACGATATTGGGTTGAGCGGCCATCACTCCTGATACGGCAAAAGCCCCAATCAATAGTGAAGTGATGATTGTTTGAACAACGAAATTCATTAATTTGAGCTTTCTTCATACCTTGAGATCGATTAGTCCAAAGTGAGTGGATATGGATCCATCGCTCTTCGCGACAATCCGTGTGGTTTCATTTACTCGAGCAGCCACTCGCTTGCCGCTGCTTGCTGTTGTGCAGCTTCCCCGTTGAACATCACCAGCCCATCGTCTTGTGAAGTGGCTTGATACGCGGTTTTGATTGTCGCAGGCGTTTGGCTTTCACCGGTCAGCCATAACGGTCGAGGAGCCTGAAGTGCGATGAGACCAGGGAGATCGAGATACTTCGCTCCACCTGGCAAGAACATCGGATCACGATAGTCGAGCACTTGACCAAAACGAAAACCCTGAGTATCGATAGCTGTGCGGTCAACCGCATCCTCAGCGAGCCCGCTGGCAGCGGCAACGATGGGACCGGTGCCCTGCCAACCGGCAATTGCCACGCTTTTTAATTCTGCATTCGGACAGGGACCAGAATCCGAGTGACGCAGGAAACTCACGATACTCAACACATCGTGCACACGTTTCGCAAACAAGGCGTGGTTGTAGCCAAAGGTATAGCCTGCGAATTCGCGGGGATTCGCAACGACGCGCGTCTGCTTCACCGCTTCACCATTTTCATTGAACAGGTCGGCTCCCAAAACGGCAGAGCCTGCTTGAACCAGCTTCATCGCTGCGGGGTTCATGCTGCCATCATCACTGTAAACCGCAGTTTTACCTGTATCATCGAGCCAAATCACAACACGGCCATTCCATTGATTCGGACACACCCAGACGACATTCACTTCCTCGCCGTGGGTCTTGTTGATTAGCGTTCCAGTTTGTTTTACGTAGTCTCCGCGATCCTGCTTATCTTGTAGTGCCCACTGCACCTCGCCTGCTTTGGCGTAGCTGCGACCGATGAGTACCTCAACGGCTGGGCGGATTACGTTGCGCAATCCGTCAGATGTCGCTGCGACTGCCTGGAGTTGTTGCTCGGCATCTTCAGTAAACCAATTCAGCAAGTTACGTTCAAAATCCGGATCGGCGGCTTTCGGAGCGGGATGGTTGTCATCCCACACGGAGAGTTGCTCGGGAGGCAGTGGATCGAAATCATCCTCGATGACTGGTGCCTGATAACCAAGTTTAAAATGTTTATTCAGGAACGTATAGAAAGCAGATCGAGTTACTGCGTTGTAGTTGTGCGGGAAGTGCTCACCACGTTTCAGGAAGACGTTATTCTGCTTGCCGTAAGCTGCATAGAGTTGCTGCAGGTCGGGGAAGCCTTTGGTCGCCATCTCCTTAGTCCAGTCATTCGCGGTGTTCATGCCTTGTGGTTTTGGCGCAATCAAAGCGGCGAACTCGACATTGCCCGTATTCACACGTAACAAGCTTGCGTTTTCACAAGTGCACCCCCCCTGCATCGACGTGCTGACCATGACGACAGGAAAAGAGAGTTTGATGCGGTCATCGATTGCCGCGAGGATCATCGTTTGGGTCCCCCCACCACTGGCGCCGGTTACGGCGACACGTTCCGGATCGACTTCAGGCAGGCTGAGGAGAAAGTCCAACCCGCGGACGGCGTTGAGCGTTTGTAACCCCATGACATTCTGGCAATGCACCTCGGCCTGCGGGCTGAACAGCCCCCAGTCTTTTGTCGTATTCATCTCCGGTCGCTGTTTTGCAAAACCGTGCACAAGCTCGCGTGAGAGTTGAATCGAATCCGAATCGCCAAGCATGTCCCACTGCCAAACCACGCAGCCCATCCTGGCCAGTTGTCTACACTGAGATTGGTAGGTGCTGCGCCCTGCCCGTTCAAACCGCTCCGCACCATCAGCGATCAGATTGAGCAATGTGCTTTCGGCAGTCAGGTCCAAGCGTGCATCCTTGTGGTGACCGTGTGCAAGCATGACTCCCGGCACTTTACCCTGGATGTTTTTCGGGCGGTATAGATTACCCGTGACGAAAAAACCGGGCGCACTCTCGAAATAGACCTTCTCGACGGTGTATCCATCACCCTCGATCTTGCCGTGAATGACCGGATTGAGAGGTGTTTTGGTCGGCATCGGCCACAGACCGGTCGCCACGAGAATCTGTCGCCGGACATATTCCTTACGCTCTTCCCACTGTTCGAGCGATGCCGGTGGATTGAAGGGGAAATAGCCGTTCAAATCCTTGAGCGGCTGATGGCGGATGTCTTCGGCGGACGTCGTAACTGAAACGCAAAGAAGAACGACTAGAGCGATGAACTGTTTCATGATTTGATGTTCCTGTTCTTTTAAGCAGTTTCATAAAAGCATTGCCCGTAACAGGCTAATTTGCTTTCGCGTGTTTGCCTGCGACGAAAGGTGTTTCCACCTGGGTTGACCACCAGTTATAACAAAGGTGTTATTAAACCAAGAATATATAGACAATAGCAAATCTGTTTTCATTTGCCAGTTCGATAGTTGTGGTATGATTCCCCAGGTCTCGTTTTGAGAAAGAGTCAGTGAGATTCCCCATCAATCGGAAAATCATATTCTCATTCAATGCAAGACTAAAATTGACATCAAAGTTCTTCGTTCACGGGTAAGTGCTGCAGAAGAAAGCGTGTCATCAATTCTCTGAGGTGCCGTTCTGTATTCTCACGTTCCTTGATGGCGTGGGTTCGGTTGGGATAAGCCATCAAGCTGAATTGCTTATTGCAGGCGACAAGTTTATCAATCAGCAATTCCAGAGTCTGGTAGTGGCAGTTGTCATCGCCTGTCCCATGAACAAGCAATAGTTTTCCTTCCAGGTTCTGAGCAAAGTTGATTGGTGATCCTTCTCGGAACGCTTCGGGATTTGATTCTGGCAGGCCCATGTATCGTTCCTGATAAATGGTATCGTAGTAACGCTGGTCCGGAACCGAGGCGACAGCGATCGCAGTCGAATATAGGTCGGGATACTTAAAGATCGCCTGCAGACTTGAGGAACCACCACCACTCCATCCCCAGATTCCAACACGCTTCGGATCGAGGTAAGTCCTTTCCTTTAACACTGCTCTTACCGCTGCTGCCTGATCTTGGGGCGGGAGAATTCCTATTTTCGTATAGATGCTTTTTCGCCATTCCCGACCACGAGGAACATGCGTTCCCCGATTGTCAAAACTCATGACCACATAGCCCTTCTGGGAAAGCATGAAATGCCAGAGATGATTGCTCTTTCCCCACTGGTCAACCACGGTTGACCCGGCAGGCTCTCCATAAACGTAGATTAACAGAGGATAACTGGCATTCGGATCAAAATCGGGTGGCGTTATGCACCAGCCATCAAGTTCTATGCCATCACCGATATCGACACGAAAAAACTCGACGGGATTGAGAGCCAGTTTCCGAACAGAATCTGCAACGATTTTATTTTCCTCCAGCAATCGGACAGTCTTGTGTTCTGGAATACTGATTAATTCTGTCTGCCCAGGCCAATCGGCATGAGAAGTCCGGTGAATTGCCCACTCGGAATCTTCGGAGAATTGATAATCGTGAACTCCATTCGCTTCTGGTTGTGTCAGCTTTTGAGCGGGACTGCCATCAAGCGATCCTCGAAAAAGATAACGCTGGGTAGGATCATCGGGAGAGGCGATGAAATAAAAACATTGGTGTTTTTCATCAACCTGCAATAGTTTGATGACATCATAATCGCCGGGGGTCAACAATAGAGACTCTTCGCCATTGCGGGAAACCAGGTACGCGTGTCGCCAACCATCACGTTCACTGATCCAGACAAACTTTGTCCCATCTTCCAGCCAGAGTAATTCATGATGCACATCAACCCAGGCCGCGTCTTCCTCTTTAAGAACTGTTGTAACTTCTCCTGTCGTCACATCTGCCAGAAACAGCTTATTGCAGTTTTGCAGACGATTTAATTGCTGGACAATTAACTCTTCCGAACTCTCCGCCCAGTCCATACGTGGAATATAATGTTCGTGAGGTTCCCCGGGTGTCTGAATCCATTGAGAATTTCCTGATTCGATATCAACAACGCCAATTCGACAGGAAGGATTTCGCTGACCAACTTTAGGATAGGCAAACCAGGTCACTTCCGGATACAGTGAGTCTGTGTTATTGACGAGTGGAAACTGATCGACACCAGTTGTATCGATCTGCCAATAGGCAATTAATTTTCCATCAGGACTCCAGCGAAATCCATCACGAACCTGAAACTCCTCTTCATAAACCCAATCGGTTGTGCCATTGATAATATTTTCGTTGTCCGAGTACGTCAGACATCGTTGAGAAAGATCAGACAGATCTTGAAGATAAATATTACGATTTCGAACATAGGCGACCTGCTTTCCGTCCGGCGAGAACTTTGCGAACATCATTGTCGCCGGATCTTCCTCTCCTCCCAGTTTGACCAATTGTCGCGTCGAGCAATCAAACAGCCAGTAGTCGCCTCGGGTGTTCTTGCGCCAGACTCTCTGTGCGTTTGTGTAAATTAATACTTTCGACTGATCATTCGACAGTTCGTAGTCGTCAATTTCTAATGGAGCCGATTCCCCTTTAGGAATCAAATCTTGCTTTGCGACAATTGTTTCATATGCACCAGTAGCGGCTGCATATCGACGAATCTCATGATGATCCTGGTCATCTTTCACTTCAGTAAGCAGGGTGTAACTACTGGTTCCCTCAATCCAGCGAGCCGAATAATCTTTCAGCTCGAACTCTTTGGCATCAAAGATCCTATCAATGGTGAGAAGAGTCTCTTGTTCCCTGGAATCAATCACGGATGGAACTTCTTTCTTGCCAGGTTCATCATCGCTATAAACGGAATGTCCGAGCATCAATGTGATTGCCGAAGCGGCCCAGAAAAGACATATTCGCAGCACTATCATTTCCCATCCCCGTAAAATCGACTCCCCATTAAATTCGTGGAGTCTCTTTTACAGGAACGAGTAGTCTGCTGTCTAGAATTGAGAGGTTATGAATAATGCAGGCAACGAAATATGTGGGGCGATCGAGTTCATATATTTATATTACAAAGGCAATGAACTTACGTAAGTCCATTTCAGCGATACCGCAAAAATGTTAAGAATTGAATTTGTGGAGTGACCATTCAACTCCCTGCTATTTGTGTTCGGCTTCTACGAATTTCGTCAGGGGATAAAAGTGATCCCGACGGATGACATCAACAGTTTCGATTGTTACCGTAACGCGATGTGAAGGCAGTACTTCCTGTCGCAGAAAGCTCAGGAAATCTTCACAGGTATGGTGTGGCATCACAACTTCTATGCGGACTTTGGAGTTTGATCGTGTAGAGTCGCTTTCCAATTCCTGTCGGCCTGCTCCGCTGCATGGTAGCGATGTGTACCCAGTCGCACCACGTTCGACAAACTGCTGCTGAAGCCACTTTTCAATCTCTGCATCCCCGATGACAGTCAACCGGCGCATTGTAGCCAGTCCGCGTTTGCGTGCCGAGTGTGTGTTGGCTGCCAACGGTTGCAGTGATTCGAGGCCGCGGACTTCGAACTTCAGTCCTTCCAGCTCGAAGTCTCGTTCCATTTCCTCCAGTTTTTCCATCACACTGTGATCAACGAGATTAGTTTCCGAGACATCAATGATAAGATTGCGACGTTGAATCAAACCGATATCCTCGATCTGCCGTTTGAACGGAATCCAGTTACTGAAGACGGCGGATTCGCGAGCCAGAATGAGGCTCGTATCGTCGCCTATCTCCTGAACTTCAATGTACGGCATGAACAGTGACTTAATGGGAACACCGTTGGCAACATGAAACACCATCTTGAGGATGATGCCGGCTGCAACACCGATCAACAGATCGGTGGCCAGGACCATAACAAGAGTTACAACGAAAATCGCAAATTGTTCTTTTCCAATGCGGTAAACATTCACGAATTCCGTTGGATGAGCCAAGCGAAAACCTGTGTAGAACAGCATGCCGGCCAGAGCGGCAAGTGGGATCTGATGCAGGATTGTTGGTATCAGGGCGACGCAAATCAACAGGAAAATTCCGTGCCACATGTCTGCGAACCGTGTGCGGGCACCATTATCGATGTTTGCTTTAGATCGGACGATTTCCGAGATCATCGGCAATCCGCCGACGAGAGAACAGGCTAAGTTCCCCACGCCAACAGCGAACATGTCACGATTCATGTTGGTCTTACGTTTCCATGGATCGAGGAGGTCAATCGCTTTGGAACTCAGAAGTGATTCAAGACTCCCAATCACAAAGAACATGCCGACCCACCACCATGCTTTGACCTGCAAGAGTGCATTGAAGTCTGGAAAGGTTATCTCATCAAACATTCCAAACATACGGTCGGGCATCTGAACGAGGTATTGTTCTCCAAGCTGATATTGGTGATTCCGTAATGTATAAGAGTGCTCATGGAGTAAATCGAAGGCCATTCCCATGGGAACAGTCACCAGTAAAACGACTAATGGTGAAGGGATATTTTTGAGGAAGTTCAGGCGTTTTCCTGCAAGGGGCCACAGGAACATGATCAGGATGCTTGTGATGCCAATGGCAGCAATCGTGGGATTTGCCTCCATAATATAATGAGGGATTTCCTTGATCATTTCGAATGGTTCAGCCGAGGGGGCACGTCCTGTTTCCTGATTAATTACTCCCAGGCTAAAAGGAATCTGTTTAATAAGAATGATCACACCGATTGCTGCGAGCATTCCATGGACAGCGGAAGATGGAAAAAACTCACCGAGGATTCCAGCTCGTACTAAACCAAACACAATCTGCAAAACAGCTGCTGCGACACCAACTGCAATCGCGGCTCGGTAAGCATCAATATTTCCCGGGCCTCCAAAGTCCTGGATGCAACCGAATGCAATGACAATCAACCCAGCCGCAGGGCCTTTAATAGTCAGTTCACTATTGCTGATAAATGTCGTCAATATCGAACCAATAATTGCGGTGAAGATACCCGCAATCGGCGGATATCCACTGGAGATTGAGATCGCCAGACATAATGGTAATGCAATTAAAAAGACCAGCAGTCCAGAAACGACGTCATACTTGAAATACTTAACAAAGCCTGTCGACGTCCCTCGTGGGATCTCTGTACTCATCTGTTTATTCATGGTTAATATCAGTCGATTGAGATTGACCGAGTGGAGTGTGATCCGTCTCGTAATTAGTATGTTTGTTGCGCGATGCTTCATCTTTTTTGTTGCGATGATCAAGTAAAGCTCGTGCCGCGTGGTAGCGGGACTGCACTCCCGGTTGCGGGATGATTCCTCTGCCGATGATCAACACGACAATGATTAAAATGGTGATTCTTTCAGCGGGACGACAGCCGAGTGAAACGGCTGCCGTGTGTCGCTTACCTGAGAAAACATGAAAGTAAGCTTTAATAACCGCAATGCTGTTCAGTGCTGCGGCAACAACGACCGCCAGTCCAATTAACGGATAGACTTCTACTGCACCTTCAACGAGTAATTCCATTCCGATAAAACCAATCGTGCCTGGGAAGCCAATAGATGCCAGTCCCGTCAACAGAAACATGCTGGCTAGAAATGGTGTGTGCTCAAATAAACCGTGAAAGGTGTCGAGCGACAGGCGTCCGGTTCTTGCTTCGACGCTTCTAAGTGCCAGACCGAATCCAAGCAGCGAGAGTCCAACGGACAACCAGACGCAAAGTGCTCCGGCCAGTCCAATCGGTTTTGCCATTTCGAGACCGACTAACACGAGCGATGAGTGACTCAGAAACAGATAGCAAAAGAAACGCCGCGAGTCTCGTTGCACGAGCGTCATCCCGGCAGCATAAACAGCAGTGATTAACGAAAGAATCGCAATGCTTTGCAATGCCCAATCGGGTGCAATAGGAAAGACCAGTCGCATCACAGCATATGCTCCGGTCATCGGCGTGACGAACAGCAACGCTGTGCCAAAGGTGGCTTTCTCAAACAGATCTGTGATCCAGCAGTGGAGTGGACAGATTCCACTGCGAATTAAAGCACCAGCTGTCAGAAGACAGCCTGCAAGTATGGGCGGATTCGCAGCGGACGCGTTATCCGGAACTAATAACTGCCCAGTAATAATTAACAGGACAAATAGTCCCATGTGAAACAGGAATACTCGTGTATTCTGGTTACGCTTTCGCAATTCGATGAATGGAGGAATGATGGCGACCGTCAGCAGCAGGATGATCATCCAGGAATGACGACAAGAAAGCGTCGCCAGCAGGATTGCTTCAGAAATCAACGTCCAGCCAAAAGAGAAGCGATTGATTTTGGTTCGCAGTGTCGTCATCACTGTTGTCAGATATAGCAACGCTCCGAGAGGCAGCAGTGGGGCACTTAGCTCGTCAATCACGAAGACGTCGCGATGAAAAATCATTTGCAGAATGTCCCAGTGATCGTGAGCTTCAAACGTGCCCAGCGATGAAAAATCGAACCACTCACCGACAGCACAAAGTAGGGTTAGTCCACAGATCACGATGCTGTGGGTGCGTGCTTGATCCCGATTCTTCAACAGGGAAACCCAGATCGATCCGACGAGCGGCAACAGGACAGAGAGTTCGAGCCAGGGAAGATGAAGTTCTGACATCAGACCACATCCTCCAATGAATCGCTGTACGGTGGCACACGATCCGATTCTCGCGAGTTGTCTCCAGAGAGAAAGTCCGTCCATCGCCTTTCCAGCGAATCTGCATACTCAAACGTTTTCCGAAATGGACGAACAATCCAGTCATCCAGGATCGCATCAAGATTTCCGCGCTGCAGAGCGAAGCGGTACATCCACAACTCAAACGCGGTCGACACTTTGGGTGGATTGACTTCATCACCCGTCAGGTGCTCTCCGACGGCATCCTCAAGCATTTGATGATCGCGAAGGACCGACGGAGCCCGCAGAAGTTGCAGAGTTCGCAGGCAGGCGTGTCCGATCATGTGTATCAGTGCAATGTACTGCAGTCCGAGTCCTATCTCGATCGTGATAATTCCAACCTGCGTCAGCGAGGCAAACGCAAGAGCATTTTTCACATCGTTTTGCACCCTTGAGGCCAGTGTCCCGAAGATTGCAGATACTAAACCCAGCACGATCACGATGATACGCAATGGCAACGATACGTCGAGCAGAGGACTGACTCGCAGGAGCAAGTAGGTCCCCAGATGGACAGATAATGCTCCGTAGAACACGGCACTTGATGGAGTTGGCCCTTCCATGGCACGCGGCAACCAGCCTGAAAATGGAACCATACCGGATTTGCCAGCGGCGGCGAGCAGTAACAACAAGCCGATTACCAGAGCCTGCCATGATCCGATGTTAGCAACACCGTTCGGCCAGGGACCAGACCCCATCAGACCGTCAAAATCGCCCGCACCAGTAAGGTGGTGCATCGTTAAAGCAGCGATAAGAAACGCGGCATCGGCAATACGATACGTCGACCAGACACGTAACCCGTTGCGAACCGGTCCAGGTCGTTCGTGAAAGTAGGCAACGAGCAAAGCTGAAGAAAGCCCTACCAGTTCCCAACCGAAAAACAGCGTCTCAATCGTTCCGGCCAGAGACGAAACCACCATGCCCAGAAGAAACAATGCGTATAGAAAGAAGAACCGTCGATAGCCGTTCTCGCGATGCAGATAAACCGACGCGAACGCGCCCACCGTGCCGCAAAGCACTAACGAAAGAATCGCGAACGGAACTGAGAGACGATCGAAAACGAACTTGATGTGAAAGTGGAAATGTTCGTGACCATCTTCAATCGACACCCAATTCCCGAGTTCGATTGGTACATTCCTTAATCCGGTCACGAGCATCAGTCCGAGGATCGCAATCGCTGCTAATAACGCGAATACAACACTCGCTTTGGTCAGTCGAGCCTGAGACCCTTCACTTAGCTTGATTCCGGCCAGCAGCGGCAGTCCCAACGCAGCCAACAAAATAGCCGGACTGGCAACCACAACAAGGCCAAGAAATTGTAAAATCGTTTCAGTCGTCATTGAGTCACCTCCGTTTCCCGGACCGAGAAGAACGGCAGATGCTCACGTGAATCCTGATAGCATTCCAGCGACGAATCAACCTCAGATAACTTAGGAGGTCCCACTTCGTAAGGATGAAATCCAGTGCCGCTGAAGACTTCAATTTTCGATGTGGTCGGATCAATAACGGCAAGATGTGCCCAATCGTTTCGAATGAGTTGACCGATCGCAGCATTGCGTTCCATGATCGACAACATCACTTGGGGCGTAGATTCAATCACAAAAGTAATTCGCATCGGTTCATGAATTTCCACCATTTGCCGATACAAGCCGGTTCGCAGGTCGCTTGAAGTGCCTTCCATCACACCCAGTAGTGACACAATGTTGTGCGGCAGCTTGGAACCCGATCCGTATTTCGAATAATCAACACATGAGAAATAGTATTCAAGATTGATACCCGCACAGACCGGAATCGCAGCTGACAGAATTCGCAGTAGAATCGAATGATCTTCGTCATCGATTGAAGGATCGTATGACGTCAGAAACGCTCTGCGATCCAGAAACAAACCGCGTGTCCAGTCGCGACGTCCCACAATACAGAGGGCATTGGTCGCGTGATTGTATTCGGGTCGGGCCTGTGAAATATCCTGAGCACGAGCTTCGACGTGTCTGAGTGCGTCGTTGCTTGAGAGGGACAGAGGAGCCGAATCAAACCGCCGGCAACGTTCGTGTGCATTGCGGCGACGTGCTTCCTCGATCGATTCTCGAGCCGCTTCAAAATCGTCGCGATGTGATGCTGGCAGTCGGTCAAGATCGTAATAGACAACCGAATCGTCGCACGTATTGTGATACGCTCCGACAAAAACAGTGTCATCTGGAATTACGACTCCTTTGGCGGCGACTTTCACACGCACGCGCCAGTCGTTCGCCATCTGTGCAAATGCACGAGCATTCGGCCCACCACGTTTCCCCGCACAAGCTCCACAGCAATAGGCCGACTCATGCGGATTGTTGAGACTCGATGAACCATGACCGCAGACGACGAACATCCGCGAGAAGTCAGCTGCCTGGGTTACTCCGATATCCTGTAGCAATCGCACGACAACTGCTGCCATTTCGTCCGTTGAATATCCAATGTGTCCGTTCGTGGGACCGGGATCATCTGCATAACGTTCGAGTTGTAACTTCGTGACAGGTGGTGGCTGCAGCAGCGAACTAAACCGTCGTCGTATTTGAGCCGTGAGATGAGGAAACAATACGCGAGCCACAAGGGGCACTGTTGCCAGTGAACCGACAATGCCGGCAAAAATACCTCCGAAAAATGTACGACTTCGGGTATGAAACACCCGACTGACCAAGCCAAGTCGACGACGCAATTCCATTCGCCCCTGATGGACGCCCTCAAAGGTGTAGCCGACATCTTCCTGCACGTAGTGGTCGGGCATAATTACAGCGGGACAAAGTGGCTTGTAAAAGCCATCGGCTGCCCCGCGATAGTACATCGCGACTGCAAAAAAACCAGCTGCACCAAGCGTTTGGCAAGTCGGGGCAACCTCTTCCAGGTGCCGGCGGAATGATTCTTCACGGTCGTCGATACAAGTGACGATTTGAAAACCAGGTCGCTCCGAAAGAAATGGTGATTCGACCTTTCTACGTCGAGCCGTATGTACAGCGAACGCATCAAGAGCTGCATGACGATATTTGCGTTCATAGGCTTCGTGAAATACTTTTCGTCTTCGAATTGCCGAAAAGTCCTCGACTTCTTTACTGAGTTCGTGCCAATCTGATTCTGTCAATTGAAGCAATTCCAGAGGCGTCCAACCCAACATCTGAGCCACCTGAAACAGCAGGAACGCACGTCGTTCGATGTTAAGCAGCTTCGGTTCGGTAATACGTTCGCGGGCCGTTTGCAATATTCTCTCGATTGAGAATACTTCGCCAAAGATCTCGTCACCAAGATAGCGAATCGCGTGCTTCTCAAGGATTAATTGAACAGCCAGCAAGCCGATCAGGGATCCCTTCGGAATGGAATGCACGACCCAATCCACACCGGATTCAAGCTGCCAGATCATCCCAGCCCAGCCGCGAAGTGACAGCAGCGTTTGAATAATAAACTCTTCAAGATCAGTATCGTTGATACCAAGTTCACGAAGCGATTCCTCTATGGACTCTTCAGCGGTGGCGTTGTTTTTCGATAGAGTCACCAACTCCTCATGCAGTCTTCGCAGCCAGCGTTCCGTGCCAGGAGAAGGAACCGAGTAAAGAGCCAGGAATGCTTCAAAAAATCCCTGGTCGCGATTTGGCAGTACCCAATCCGAATATCCCTGATCGACAAACGCCCCACAGAACCGGATCAAGACTTCATGAACATTCTTGTCTGTGTCTTCGCCGAAGACGTGCAACAACAGATCGCGAGGGCGCACGAATGAATGTTGTTGAGAGGTCGGTTGAAAGGACTCCAAACCTCGAAGACAAATTCGCCACAGGACGTGGAGCGTAAAGGATTCCCATTGAGCGTTGGACCATTTCGAGGAGTTGCGACCGTACCGCGCCAGAATGCCTTCGGCTTTTAACGTCTCTGTTTCAGGATCGGTGTTGTGCAACCACTTCTTCGCTGCTGTGATCATACGGGTGCGATTGATATGTGTCGCCTTTTCGCGAAACCGCTCCAGCGCATCTGTCTCAGCCACGATCCAACGGAGTTCAGCGTCTGGTCCGACATGCACCTCATGCCGCAACATGGCAAAGCAAATTTCGGTGAGAGTTCCCAGTCCATTGATCTGTTCGTTGCAACGTTCCCCCAGATCGTCCTTCACCGCTGCTTCCAGATCGGCGTCCGTGATACGCCCCGAGGCATAGAGCCGACGATACTCCTGCTCGGTCAGGTAGGGTTCGGCACCATAGCGCTGATACCCAGCCTTCACAGCATCATGGAACGACATTGACTCAAAAGCGTGAAGCGTGTTGTGATGGACGAAAACTTCAATTGGTCCCTGTGAAGGCAGGAAGTGCGCCGCATGTTCAATGATGTGCCGCAATCCCGGTATGTCAGCATTGAGGTCGCGCACCGCTACAGTTTTGTCATCTATTTCTAAAGCTGTCACTTCATGGCCCAAGAAGTTATAAATTGTAGTGTTGGCTTACATGCCGAGGCTCACGAATGACGTGGAAAAATCGGATGGATACCTTTCAAGAGTGCAAACTGCGTGCCAGTGTTAGTCATTCAAAGATTGGGAGAAGTCTTCGCTCTACCCCAAATTATTAATGCCCTGAAGAAACCACTTGAATTGCGAAGCATTTACAGCATTGCGTGTGGAAGGCTGATTATCTCATTCGAAATTACTGTAGTGAAATCAAATGAGAGAGTGCAAATATCTGCACGTTACCTGCAAGCGGCTGCACATGCTTACTGAAGTTTGCAGATTACTGAAGCGGCTTTTAGATGGTTTGAACCCTATATTTCCAGTCAATCACCCGTCCCCCATTCTTAGGAACGGCTACAATACAAGAATGTCAGCTCTGTAACTGCCACCATGAAGCGAACTCTGACAAACTTGCCTTTGTGGGCACTAATTGCAACTTAATTTTTGGCCTACCAGTATTTCATGGTCTTAAACACATATCTCATGACCACTGAGCGCTAAGTTGCTGTAAATCTGGTTTTGCTTTTGACTGCGAATTGGCGAAGTAATGCTCTTCGACCTGAGCGATGTCAGACTGCAAAGCGGCTTGCTGTTCCGGGCTTAAATCCACAGTTTGAGCGTATTTTCTGAGTCGGGTCAGGAGTGTGAATGGAGTAAGTGGTTCTTCTGCGACTGCCTCTTGAGATGACGAAGCTGACTGGCGTTGACGAGCTAAACTTGCAAATCCAATCAGTATGAACAGCCCCGCAACACTGAGCAAAATTCCGATTGTCCAGGCATACTGATTTGATCCATACTCGGCATTCAGTACAACAATTCGCTCTGTTTCTTCAAGATCGGCATCGACGTAACGCTGATAACTGCTTTTCTCCAGGTCAACGACCGGATCGGGGAAGGCAAATTTCTCGGGCGTTGGGATTGAGGGATTGGCAGCCGTGTAATGCAAGGTCCAGGTTCTTTCAGAACGAATAATCGGATCCTCTGCTTCCTGATCAAACTCGATCACGCTGACGCCGGAATCTTCCGTACTTTCTATTTTGAATGCTGGAACCTTTGTCTCAATGAGATGGGAAAGTTCAGGAATCAGTCCGCGTCCCGTGGCTCGAACTTCAACCTTGAGTTTACCCTTGTCAGACTCCCGTTCATCGAGCACCTGGACAAGTTCTGTATCACTCCACTTTGAGGGAGTGGACTTATTTCCGGCATCAATAGGCAGAGGTGAAGTTGAGATTGGCAGCACGACATAGCCGGAGGTATCCATGAAATCGAGATCCAATTTCAGACCGGGGATTTTGTCCACTTCGGGACCTCGGGCTTTCAGCAGGAGATGTGCATACGGCGTGACTCGCCAGCCTTCGCGAGATTCATTGGACCGACTTTTCGTTTCCGGATGATTGAAAGTAACCGACAGCACCTCAAAATGGTCCTGCAACATGATGATAGCTGCATCCTGAAATTTGTCCCGATAGTTCTCGGTGGGGCGTCCGTAGTTGTAGGAAAAATACATATTCTTCTGATTATTGAGGTACTTGGAAAAGCCCCCCGCCTCCCGTTCCAATTCCTGCGTGTGATGCAGATCGATATAAACGCCAAATGGTTCCTCATGCCCGACGGTACTGCTGCCATCAAGTCGGGCGACCAGTTCGAGTTCGGTAACGAGATCTTTGTAGTAATCGTAAACCTTGCGAGCTTCGAGTGCTCCCGGGTTATCGCCCACAAGTTTGAAACCAGCTTCGAGATAACGAAACTTGCAGGAAGGACTGACCGCGCTCATGCGTGTGAACAGTCTATTGGCGAACTGATCTCGATGTCGTTCTCCCAATTCTCCTGGCATTTTCTGAAGCATCTCGGCGATCTGTTCAACCTCACCGGGAGCTTCGCTGTTCTTCTCGCTGATGCCCTGCAATTCCGTCGCTCCCAATGCGGCATAGAACCAGTGATCGAACACGAGAGTCGATTGTTCCCGCTCGGGGAGTTCAGGAGCCAGTTTCAGATATGCCTGAGCAGCGTTTTCGAAAACCTCGAATGCGGCCTGACGGCGGGCACTGAATTCGGAGGACGGAGCCACTTCCTGCAAATAGTCATTTTCGTCGTGCAATAAACAGGCTTTGGTGAGCGAAAGTTGCCAGTGGTCGGGATACTGCTCCAGAGCCTTGCTAAGGACGCTGCTTGCAACCTGATAACCCCGTTTCACCTCCGCCTGAATATCCGTTTTTTTACGATTGGTTTTGGCATCGCGTTGCACGTTAGGATCTCGCCAGGTACTGCTCAGATTCGAACGCATTTTCTGGATCAATCCCGCCATTGTTTCCGGCTCGATGGATCCCCATGTGCCGAAAATTTCTTCGATGTCTTCGACATCATATACTTCGGCTACGCTGTGACACGTCATGAAGGCACTGACCAGCAGTTCTTCATCGATTTCTCCTTCAAGTGGCAGGGCTTTCAGACGGGCAATCCATTCCGAAAGTTGTTGTAAATTGCGTTCCTGTCGGGAACGAGTCAGAGGGATTTTCTCGGCCTTCTGTTCGTAGCCGTACATGAACATGTAGTAGTTTGTACGTTCTCGTGCGGCATTCGGGTTGTGATTTTTCGTCCACACTCTCAGAAATTCTTCAGCCAGTTCTCGTGCGGTCTCGGGATGAGTTTTAGAGAGTTGCTCGATATACGGAAAGGCTTCATCGGCTTCGTTGACCTTCAACCAGAGTTGACAGATTGTCTTGGTAAATTCCGGTCGCGAACTTTCATCAAGGATTTCAAACCATTGTTCTGAAGGTGAAAAATCCAGTATGGCATTGATGTCGATAGGGCTGACCTGCCCCATGCGAAAAGGTTGTGAAGTTTCTTCGAATGAATAGGAGGGTTGAGCATAGTAGATATTGCCATACTGATCTCGCTGCATCGAATAGCCATACTGACTTTGCTGAGAGTGTTGATAGGCAACCTTCGCTTCGGTCAGCCAGTTACTGGCCAGAAGATTCAAAATTTCCATCAATTCGTTTGTCACCTCTGGTTTTGCATCAAAGAATGATTGAACCGCTGCATGCTGCAGTTCGATATATTCCTGACGACTGGTAGCGTCTTGCGGTGTCTGGGCGAGTCGCTGGGCAGTTGCGGTCCCTATTTTGGCCAGGATTTCCTGACCTCTCTCAGGGTATTTGGTGAAGCTTTCTTCAAGCCAGGTTTTGCCAAGTTCCCCCCGGAGTTTGGGAGCCAACGTGACTGCTCGGGTTAACGCCTGCGCCCGATCTGTTTCTGCTCCTTCTTCAATCGCCAATGCCAGCAGAGTGACATCCCAGGCTTGTTCCCGAAACGATTCTTTTCGATCTTTATTGAACTGTGCCAGATAATGTTCAGCCAGTAGATTGAGTTCCTGTAGACTATTATTCTCTTTGGCTTCTTCCACGGAAGGCAGGAAGTCGATCGTGAATTGATTATATGAAGCGGCACTCAACAGGAGTGCTGAATTCTGTTTCGAGAATTTCTCGGTATCGATCTCTTTCAATTGAGCGACAAAATCTTCAATCCGATGCCCCGCAGCTACAGCTTGACGGAGCAAATTGGCCAGTTTGCGAATTTGGATATCAGTCAAACCCTTGGGTGAAGCCAGTAAGATGCCCGTGAGATCCTGAAAATTGAACGAATGCTTTTCTGCATACGCCTGAGCAGGACGATTCTGCGATTGATTCGCGAAATTTTGCAGGAACTGTTGCATCTCTGCAGACAGGCCGACAACCTGAGTGAAATCCATGCCGACCTGGGAACCCAATTGAGTAATCATTCGATCATAAGCGGCCACGGCTTCTGCTTCTGTGAGACGCTCGCGATTTGCCAGCAATTCTTTCAGTTGTTCCCATTCCCCAAGAGTCACAGATTCAGACAACAGCTTGATTGTCTCTGCGAAATTTTCTTTATCTTTCGCCAAAGCCTGCTGACTTTCGGTAAGAGGAGCTGGCTTTGGTTTGGCTGCAAGTTCTTCAGTCTTTTCTTCTTCTGCTTTTTCTGCTGGCTTTTCGGGTTTGTCTTTGCTGACCCATAATTTGAAAATCGCCGAGGGACGGCGGTCAAAACTCATACTTTGAATTTGCTGAAGACGCTGAGCCTTCCATTGTTCCTCAGCCTGCTTTTCCGCAGCTAGCCGAGCCTGTTCCTCCGATGAAGCATTTGCGGCAGGTATTGTTTCTGTAGATGCATCTGCAGAAGTTGGAGCAGTTTCCGAAATCGGCTTCTCTTCAACGGCAGGCTGTGCTGGTACGACCTGCAGTGGAACAGCTTGAGCAGGGACAGCCTGAGCTTTCAGATTAGGATTCAGATACAAACTAAACACAAGAAAAGCGAACGTAACGGCAAGCTGTCGCGACATAATAACCTCAGCAAAAGTATCTTTATTATCCTTCTCCCTGGGGAGCGGTTTTCTTCCTTTCTCCTGATGGAGAAAGGCCAAAGGGCGGATGAGGGGATCCCTTCGACGTTCTTATTAGAATCAACACCCATTGCCCCTAACCCTCTCCCCGAGGAGAGGGGACTTTTTCGTCTCAGGTGAATTCACCCTGACATGTCTGCTCAAGAGCCATTTCCATCCGGGAGTGGCCCCAGACCTGCACTTTTGCCTTTTTTCTCATTTTTCTTGGCAACCTTACGACTCGGTTTCTTCCCCTGGCATTGACCACTGCAGCAGCCTTTGCATTGGCAGGGAAGGTTCAATGCCTGGAGTTCACTCAAGTCCATTCGTGCCAGTCGAATGGCGGCTTCGAGATCGTGTTGACGGGTGGCAAACTCTTTAGAACTTCCTTCTGCTTTCGCCTGCTCAGCCATCACCCGGTAATGCTGCCTTGAAGCTTCGATCTCCGGTTCCCACTCGGTATTGGGAAGTCCTTCGAGTCGCATCAGCCAGGTCATATAGTATTGAGCACTGGCGAGTGCCTGACGAGTTTCCTTGATTAACTCGGGAGATGAAGTTTCGTCTGCTTCGAGTTCCTTGAGCAGTCCTTCCAAGGCAACTCTGGCTTCGGGCAGTTCGCTCGATTCCATTTGCGTTTTAGCAAAAGCAAGACGGATTTTTCGTTGTTCCGTTTTGCGATCCTCAGGAATTTCAGAGAGGGACTTGGCGAAGGCATGCTTAGCTTGATCAAAATCACCATTTTCAGAACTCATCTGTGCCTGCTGGAGAGAGGCATCGGCTTGATCGAGCTGCATCTGTTGCTGGCCTGGTCCGACATGATAAGCCCAGGCGAAAACTGGAATGGAAAGCCAGCAGAGTATTGCAAAAAGTCGCATCGATTACCTCCTGTCAAATTTTAAAATACAGATTCGACTAAACAGCAGAGTTAATTTTCGAAACGGATTGTGAACCTCTGAGCGATTTTCGCCCTTTATCTCTGTTGTTCATTCTAACGCCCGGATAGTAATTTCGTCCAAAATATTCCAGGAATAATGGCAGAAATGCGTAAGCGAATCCCCCTGCTCCAATCAGTAACAGGGCATAGTCTCGCTTCGTCCAGGGTTCTTTGAGATTTTGTGCACCACGATGGGTGATCTCTGAAACGAGATCGGAAGGGAGATGATTTCGATTGCCATCGTGATAAATCCCATGCAGACGAGTCGCGATTTGTCTTAACGTGAAGACATCCTGTTTGGACTGACGTCCGTCGATAAAAGAGCCCTGTGCGGGATCGCCGACTCCGACCACTATCACATTTCCAACGGAAACGGGCATCGGCTGCAATCCCTGAGGGGGGACCGTGTCGCCATCAGTCACTAACAGCAGAGTCGCACTGCCGGGATTCCAGGGTTTTGCCAGGACCGCAGCTTCTTTAACTCCATCGAGCAGGCGTGTCTGCCCCGATTCAAACGCGTGATAGAGGGGTAAATCTCCCAATACGCCATCGACAACATCGAGATCTTTCGAATCGACAACGACTGGCTTTGCTCCGTTATACACAGCGATGACCGAAACCAGGAATTCCTCAGCCGGGATGCGTTCAAATAGCGAACGCATGACATCCCGTGCGCGAGATTTGCGGGATTGTGCCTGAGTGGGGCCGGCATCTTCGAGACGCATACTCGGCGAAACATCCAGCACAATTAAAAGGTGCTGTTCTTTACCCGGCTGAACTTCTCCCTCAGGTCGATAAGCCCGTGGTTTTCCAACCAGCAAAGTCGATAATCCCCATGTCAGAAAACCGATCGAAACGACTCGTATGACAGGGGCGATTTTAACCCAGTGGCTCGGCTGTTGATCATATCCAAAGGCGAGGGGAGCCAGTCGCTGGCAACGACGCAAATGCCAGAATTCGGCGATCAGCGCCAACAGGCAGACTATAGCGGTGATCACTTCTATTACCATGGCGTGTACCTCAGTCCGGACAATCCGATCATTGAGAGTGCCAGAAAACATAAACCGGTGATAGCAGCAGGTTGAAATTGATCGTGTGTCTCGGCTGAGATCTTGACTAGTTTCGTCTGCTGCATCTTGTCGACCCGGGCGAAGACATCAGCCAATGCGTCCTTATCTCCCGGCTGAAAAACTTCGCCATTGGTTTCGTAAGCGATTTTGACAATCTCATCAGGGACTTCCCCTCCTGCCACATGCACGTCGTATAGGACGATGTTATCCTCCTTAAGTGCAGTCGCGATTTCGCTGGCTCGATCACCGAACAAGTCGGCACTGGCACCATCAGAAATGAGGATGATCATGCGATCCCCTTCCTCCCGTTCCAGCAATGTGCGACGACAGGCTTCCAGAGCCTTTCCGATTTGTGTGCCCCCGCCAAGTCCGGGAGGCAACCGTTTGCGCGGGTCCATGAATGGCAATGCGTATTGGAAGGCAGATGTATCTGTCGTTAACGGAACCCATTGAAGAGTGGCATCGCTGAAGAACGTCAGGCCGAACGCGTCTCCTTTACGGTGTTCAACAAAATCGTTAATCGCTTTCATCGACGCTTCATAGCGTGTTCCTTCCTCAAATGGAGCTGTCATGCTGCCAGAGATATCCACGCAAAACTCGATGTTGGTCAATGCCCGTTTTGATCGAGGACTCCCCTGCTCTTGAGGGCCAGCCAACAGGAAAATCACGACCATCAGAATCAAAGCCGGCAACGATTCAAACAGATTGACCGTCCTTCGCCATCCCGAGCCAGAACCATGATTTCCGTAATCGCTGGGAATGGCGATCTCACGACCGGATCGTTTCCAGGTCCAGGTCAGTAAACCAATCGGAATGACGAGCAGCGCCAATAGTTCGGGATGAGTGAAACCGACAATCATTTCTCACCTGCTTTAGCCAATTCGAGGTGATGATTGGGGGTGTTATCGAGGTTTGTAGAATATTTTTGGTGAACAGACGAGTTGGGAAATTCAGCCTCAGTGATATTTTCATAAGGAGCCAGCAGAGCAGCAATATCGACAGGAGCGGCTGGATCGGGACAATGCAACCAGAATTCCAGTTGTCTCAGTAATGGCCCGGCTTCATCGTGAGCTTTTAATTTCTTCATCACCTCAGCCGGCGAAATCTCCTCCAGATGTAACCGGTGGCTCCAGTAGCCAATCAGCATCCGCTCCAGTTGAGCACGCTGGTCGGCTGGCAACGAACCATCTCGGGCAGAATGGACGAGCGGTCGCAGGCGTTCGGCTAACGTCAATTGCGATTCCGTTTCTCGGACTTCCACTCGCTCTCGTTTTCTTCCGGCAAATATCAGGGCCAACAAACCGAGCACCCAAATGACACCACCAGCAATGAGCATCAATTGATACCCACCCAGCGAAGGAAGGGACGGCTCGGATAACTCCGAGGGAGCGACTTGACCGGCTGGTAAAGTCGCAGTCACACGCACCAGAACAGGCTCGATCTCGCCCATAGCCGAACCATCGGACCGGATGAGATAATCGATCAGATTGTATGTCCCTGGTTCGAGGGCATAAAAATCGAAATCGTAGCGATGGTCCGTCCCATGCCCGAATGTCTTAATAATTCGCAGCACAAAGGGATCGTGCCGAGTTTCGAGAGGTCGCACAATTAGTTCCGACCCCGGAAGAACTACTTGTTCCAAAGTTGCGGTCATGCCAACTGTGGTTGTGAGATCGGTCTCCGTTTCTTCAGAAACGGAGTTAGCAACTTCAGCAGAATCTCCAGCCACATTCTCAGCTACTGAAAAGCTGGATCGAGTAATAATCAAAGCATTGAATGCAATGATAATGAGCAGGAGTCGATTTGATTTTGACAAAGACATCAGCGGGCTCCTCTTCCGATTAAGCCGCGAGCGGCGAAGAATTGCCGGAGTCGCAATGCGATCGGCTGATCGGTATCGACGACAAGATGGTCGATTCCGCTCCGTCGCAGATCGTCTTTCAGTTTTTCATGATTGCTCCAGATTTTGCGACCATGCCCGACAATGGTCTGCCCGCTTTCCGCTTCGCGTGCTCGATAAAAACCGGTCCCTCGTAAAGTCCGTTCTGCAGGATCTCGCATTTGTAGTACGCAGCAATCGTGTCGCTGAGAGAGACGTTTGACGATCGGCAGTGCGCCGGGTTCGTGCATATCGCTGATGATGATCATAACCACTCGATGCGGCAGACTGGGACCAAGTTGCGTGAGTCGTTCAGCCATTTGCGTCGGTTCATCATCGCGATAGTTTCTCAACTTGTGCAGCCATTGCAGAATCTGGTCTTTCGCAAGCGAAGGTTGAAAATGCAGAGGTCTCGAACCGACTCCGATGATTCCTACCGGACTGATTCGGTCCAGACAGGCCAGAGCCAATCCACCGGCTATCTGCACTCCGAGTTCATATTTGCTGTGACGATAACTACTGATCGCCATCGAAGCGGATGTATCCATCACCAGATAGACGGGTAGGCGTTTGGGAGCTTCGTATTCCTTGACGAAAATTTTCCCTGTTCGAGCAGTCACTCGCCAGTCGATCGATTTGATGGGATCGCCGGGGAGATAAGGGCGCGACTGCACAAACTCCAACCCGGATCCCAGGAACAATGAACGATCGGTTCCGTAATTCAAACTGTCGGCCAGTCTACGAACCGCAACCAGAAACTTACGGGAATCGAGCGGCTCGACGGTGTTTAAAGTCCGCGCATTTCGATCCCTGTCTGGATTCGAACTCTGACTCAATGAAAACCGTCTCAATATGATTTACTTTCTGGGCTCGTCAAAGAATATTCGCAGTTCGCAGGTTGGGTTAGCGAAGTCATAACCCAACCGACTTCTGTGGATCAGAATCATTTTAGGCCATTGCAGGCTTTCCATTTGTGATAGGATTTCCCCCCGCTTCTGTCATAATTTGCTGGAGAATTTGTGGACCGGTTTGCCCATCTGCCAATGCTTCGTAGTTGAGTCGAATTCGATGCAGAATGATGTCTTCTGCAAGTGCATACAGGTCTTCTGGAATGACGTAATGTCGACGGTGAATAATCGCGCGGGCTCGTGCGGCTTTGATGAGTGCAATGCCTGCTCGGGGGCTACATCCGAAATCGAGACGGGAATCGAGTCTTGTTCGGTGGACAATATCAATCACATGATCCGTGAATGTTTCACTGACATAAACCTGCTGCACAGCATTCATCGCCGCGATCAAATCTTCAGCCGAACCAACCGCTTCCTGCTCGAGTACATCAAATTCCGTCCGGGCGACCGCTCCATCACCTTCCCGACGAATACCGAGACGGGCATTTCGTAACAAAACTTCGCGTTCTTCGGCTGGTGTCGGATACTGAAGCCGATGACAAAGCATGAAGCGGTCAAGTTGAGCCTCGGGCAATTCAAAAGTCCCGGCCTGTTCGACGGGATTCTGTGTGGCGATGACGAGAAAAGGAGCAGGAAGTTTAAAGGTTTCGTTTCCGATCGTCACTTTGTGTTCCTGCATCGCTTCAAGCAATGCACTTTGAACTTTCGGAGCGGCTCGATTGATTTCATCTGCAAGCAGCAGGTTCGTGAAGATTGGCCCCTTATGAACCCGAAAGTCGTTCGATTTCTGATCCAGGATTTCCGAGCCGACAATATCAGACGGTAGCAAATCGACCGTAAACTGAATTCGACTGAACTCCAGATGAATACTTTTCGCGAGTGCAGAAACGAGCAACGTTTTTGCCAGACCGGGTACACCCTGCAACAGGGTATGGCCTCCCGTGAACAGAGAAATCAGCAATCGTTCAACAACCACATCCTGACCAACCACCACTGTTGAGATACGTTGTCGGATGCGATCAATAAAATCCAAGACGGGTGTCATGTCTGGACTTTCCTGGTGTGGGATTGATGGTTCACCGGAAAGAGACATGAGCTTTCTCCATCTATGTAATGATCAAGTGATTTGCAAATCAGTCAAAGCCGATTAAGCATTTCGGTCTGAAAACTGAAACTCAATCATACATCCTACATGAGATCAACTCGAAAGATCAAACGTACAGAGCAATACGGTGTCGAGTGAAAGAGGCACAAGACATTGATCAATGTCTTGTGCAGAACCTCGAAAAATTACTGGATACTCTGCAGCACGGATTGAGTAATCCGAGAATCATCAGGTCTCTAAGTCTTAAGCCTGCTCGCTTTAAGTCGTTACATGCAACGCATCCACTTAGCGTGCACATTGACTCTAAACGAAGTGGCTGACTATTTGGAGTTGAGAATTATTAGAATTCCCCAACAACTTCACCACCTGCTCGAGTTGCCAGTGAATTATAAGTGGTGAGATCGATATTCTCGCTGATGAATCTAACGGAACCATCGCCGAGCAGGAACTGAGCTCCTCCCTGATGATAGCTGCGATAGTTACTCGTCGCATGGCCTGCGGCTGAACAGTTACTGACCTGAGCGTCATCAACCAGTGTATCTGTGGTGACTGGCTTATTCATTTGATCGGCCGTGCTGCCAAATACGCTGGATTGGGCAGCCAGTCCTGCTCCCTGAAACGTCGTTCCATTGGGTTGAGGAATCATCCACGCCTGAGTTGCAGGTCGAATCGGAGTGACAGCAGTATTACAGTTTTGGCCAGTGCAAAGCGGAAATTTGGATCCAGTTGCTCCTTCACCCATCGCGATTGTGTTTGAAGAACCATCGACAAGATCGCGGAAACGAGTCGACAGGTTCGTGTCGAACATTCCCACCTGTGCCCCCATCGAACTTGGATTCATGCACCATCCTTTGTGGGAGCCTTTGGAAAACAGGTAAGTGGTAATTGCGAAATCAGTACCAACTGGAAATGAACCTAATAAAGCCAATTCAGGGATTGAAGTCACTGAAGAATCGGCATTTGATGGACAAATAAAGCTGGTCACAACAGTTCTGGCAACCTGGGCTGATTGCTGCTCCCAAGGTAAAGAATCGTTGTAGAGATCTTTGAGAGCAGATTCTTCAAAGTAAGGAAGCAGAGCTGCATTGGCGTTTGAGTAAAAGTTGCTGGAAGGCGTACCGCCTGTGCTCCATTTCACACTGGCACCGAGAGGAAACATGCTGAAGACGTCGTGATAGTTATGGATTGCCAGTCCAAACTGTTTTAAGTTGTTCTTACAAGAGGAACGCCTGGCTGCTTCGCGGGCCTGTTGAACTGCTGGCAATAATAAAGCCACCAATATTGCAATGATTGCAATAACAACCAAAAGCTCAATTAATGTAAACCCACGATTATGTTTCTTCATTGGGGCATCGTCTCCATTAAAGCCAAAGGGTCAAGAGAATTTCTGTTGTAATCTGTAAACGGCAGAGTACAAAACTTTCAACAAATTGCTACATTTCATAACAACGCATGATAATATAATAACCTAACAGTTACCCCGCAACATTCAGAAAAGTGCATTAGAAATTGTCAGAACTTTACGAAATAGCAGAAAACGATCATCCAGAGTGGACAGATATCCAATGCGGAGCTGAAAGCTGGCCGCTTGTTGGTTTGGAAAGACGAAGACAATTACTGCTGGAAATTCGTGATTTACTGCATCAAAATTCTCGTGAATGGGTCGAAATCAGTTCCCAGGCAAAATCGCTGAGAACGCAAGGGCAAAGAAGTGAAGAAATTTTGGCTGGACCAGTCGGTGTTTCACGATACCTGACAATTTTGAGCTCTCATCTGAAAAAACTTTCCAAAAAGCAAGCGATTTCACCTGATCATTCTGTGAAGTCGCTTTCTGATGGGAAGTTGCAAGTCAATGTTTTTCCCGTCCGTCAGGTTATGGATCACCTCTTGTTTCCTGGCCTGAAAGCAGAAGTCTGGATGAAGCCGGAAATTAGTCGAGATCAGATCCACGGAGATCTGCTGGAATCAGTTTTGAATCCGCCAAAACCTGCGCCAGTGAGTGTTGTGCTGGGAGCTGGCAATGTCTCTGCGATCCCTCTGACAGACGCATTGACGAAATTGTTTCAAGAGGGCCATGTAGTCCTGCTCAAACTTAATCCTGTCAATGAGTACCTCAAGGATGTCTTCGAGAAAATACTTTCCCCTGTCGTCCAATCGGGTTGGGTGAAGATTATTACAGGAGGTGCTTCGATTGGCAAAGAATTGGTAGAATCTCCCCTGACGGCGTCAGTTCACATTACAGGTTCTCAGCAATCCCACGATGCAATTGTTTGGGGAAGTGACCCCAACAAGGCTGCAGAACGAAAAACAAATAAGACACCGCTGCTGGATAAGCCGATCACGAGCGAACTGGGCAATGTCAGCCCCTGGATCATCGTTCCCGGAAAATATTCTGATCGCGAATTGCGTATGCAGGCGATGAATATCGCGGCTTCACTCACGAATAATGCCGGCTTCAATTGTGTCACGACCAGGGTGATTGTAACCAGTCGGTCCTGGCCGCAACGAAATCAGTTCCTGACGGAACTTCGTCAAAGCCTGAAACAGATTCCACCCCGCGTTCCCTACTACCCTGGAAGTGCAGAACGATATCAGGAATTTCTCGATGAGCCTGCTCCAATGGCTGAGGATGGAACTCTCGACTGGCGTGTTATCGAGGATTACCCGGCGGATCAATCTTCAAAATTATTTGCCGAGGAATCATTTTTACCAGTCAGCGTTGAAGTGGCGTTGGATCAACAAACGCCGGATGACTTTTTAAAGGCGGCAGTCGAATTCTGTAATAATACGCTTTACGGCACCTTGTCTGTAGCGATCACATGCACGAATCGTTTTCGCAAAGAGTATCGGAAATTGTTAACAGAGCAGATTGACAATTTAAATTACGGCAGCGTTTGTATCAACCAGTGGCCCGGGCTCGTTTATGGATTGATGACTCCACCCTGGGGAGGCGCACCAAGCACGAAGTTAGAAGATGTCCAAAGTGGACAGGGATGCGTACATAACCTTTTTTTTCTGAACAGGTATGAGAAGACTGTCTTTTCGGGACCGCTGTGTAATTTTCCCAAGCCCGTCTGGTTTCCCACTCATTCCCGCTCTGAAGACGTTGCCTGGAAGCTGTTAGATTTTTATTGCAGTTCCTCCCTACTCAAACTTCCCGGGCTGATGACGTCGGCATTGCTGGGCTAAATATTTAAGATCACTTTTTGAATGACTATAGAAGTTGAAAATATGGTAAATCACATGGAGCAGACCTCAAATCATTGGTTTCAGCAAGAGAGATCACGGATTCCTTTCCTGTTGTTATTGTTTTTCTGCCATGCAATGATCCCGAGCAGGTTTTGTCTGTCTGAAGATTCCAGGAATGATGTCAAAGATCTTCTTGCTCCACGCACCTACGTGATTGCCAATGGCCCCGAGGCTGCGTTCCAACTACAGGAACGATTGATCGATTCCATACCTGGAGACATCATTCAACTGGAAGCTGGAGAATACCGCTTCGATAGCCAACTGGATGTCACTTGTGACAACCTCACAATTCGTGGTCGTGGCCCTGACAAAACGATTTTATCATTTCAAGGTCAGGATGTCGGGAGTGAAGGTCTGGTGGCCACCGGAGATGCATTTCTGATTGAAGATCTGGCTGTTGAAGACAGTGTTGGCAATGCGATTAAAGTGCTCGGTTCTAATGGTGTTATTTTCCGTCGGGTGCGTACCGAATGGACCAATGGTCCTGATGCTGATAACGGAGCTTACGGAATTTATCCCGTTCAGTGCAAAAATGTATTGATCGAAAACTGCACGGCCATCGCCGCTTCCGATGCGGGAATTTATGTCGGACAGTCAGAAGATGTCATCGTCCGAAATTGTCGCGTGGAATGGAATGTTGCTGGAATCGAGATTGAAAACACATTACGGGCCGATGTTCACGACAATGTGGCAACCAATAATACCGGAGGAATACTGGTTTTCGATTTGCCGGGTCTGCAATTGACTAATGGAGGACATGTCCGTGTTTTTAATAATCGCATTATTAAGAATAATACAAAGAATTTTGCGCATGCTGGGAACATGGTAGCCGCGGTTCCGCAGGGATCGGGACTTATGATAATGGCTACCGATCATGTTGAAGTCTTTGAAAATGAAATCGCCGATAATCAAACATTTGCAATTTCGATTGTCAGTTTCCTGATTACCGAACGTCCAGTTAAAGATCCAGCCTTTGACCCCTACCCTGAGGGAATCTGGATTCATAATAATCAAATCCTCCGTGGAGGGAATCAACCCTCTGGAAAATTTGGGACTCTCCTGGCTCCTGTCATCGGTATTCCTTTCCCTCAAATATTCTTTGATGGAATCATCAATGTGAGGAAACTCGTTGTTGGCAAGATGCCAGAAGAGTTCTCTCTGAGATTATCTGACAATGGGGATATAACATTTGCTAACGGTAATGTTTCTCAATTGACTCCCGAAAATGTGTTTTTCGACAAGTATCATGTCGACAGAGACCTGACGAATTATACAGGGGAGTTGAAATCTCTGGCTGCTGTAAAATTGAGCGATTTCCCAGCCCCTCCCCCAAATGGGAATCCTGCTGTTGAAGTTTATCGTCAAACCCCGCGATTGCTCTCAGCGTGGAATCTCTTCGCAGGAGATCCCCGAGATCAGCAGCCTGCCGAGGGGATTTTCAGATACGATTTGAACACACCGTTATTTTCTGATGGAACAGCAAAACACCGATTCATTCGTCTCCCATCTCACAAAGCGATGGTTTTTGAACCGAACTCGGTTTTTGAATTCCCTGTCGGGACAGTCATCGTGAAAACCTTTGCAATGCCGCACGATCAGAGAACTCCAGAGGCCAGTCAGCAACTCCTGGAAACACGAATTGAAGAACTTCGCGACAATGGCTGGTATGGCTATTCCTACATTTGGGATGAGCAACAAAGTGATGCCAGGCTGGCTCTTGGAGGAGGTCGTCGAGAGGTAAAATGGTTGGACGAAACCGGTAAGACCGTCAGTAATGATTATCAAATTCCAAACGCAAATCAGTGTATCACCTGTCACGGGCAAGAGGGAAAGTTTCAACCGCTTGGCCCAACCGCGAGAAATCTGAATCGATCATTGATTCACAGTAGCATGAATCAACTGGCTGAGTGGCAATCCAAAGGCTGGTTGAAAGATTGTCCTGACATTGAGAGTCTTCCATCATTGCCAGTTTATAACGAACCTTCCACAGGCTCGTTAGAGCAACGTGCCCGCGCCTGGCTGGATGTCAATTGTGCTCACTGTCACAATCCCGTCGGCTCGGCTCGTACCTCAGGGCTGGATTTATCACTGTTTCAAAAAGATCCTGCCAGATACGGTGTCTGGAAATCGCCTGTCGCAACTGGCCGCGGGTCGGGAGGGCGTAAATTTGATATCGTTCCCGGCAAGCCAGACGAGTCAATCCTTATATACCGCATCGAATCAAACGAACCCGGAGTGCGAATGCCGAATCTGGCTCGCAATCTGACTCATACAGAATCGATTGAATTGATAAGAGAATGGATCGCGAGCATCGAAGATAACCCTACTGTAGAGGTGGAATGAAATCTATACGAGTTGCAACATTAGAATTTGCAATTCAGCAATTTACATAACCGAGTCATGCTCACGATCTGCCTCATCGGTTACCTCTTTACCCTGATTCAAACAGATGCTTGTGACAGTCGTAACCGACTCATTGCCCATACTGCAGTTTGGTGATTACTGCAGCGGCTTTTAGTGGTTTGAGCCCAATATTTCCAGGCTATCCCCCGTTTCACAATCATGGAAACAGTTAAAGTCAGCAAAGCGAATTTCGTGTGTCATTTTCAATATCCAAATCTGGCGATACTTAAACTCTATCGAACATCGAGATGAGCATTGCTAAAATGCTGTGGGAAATTGAGACTGGTTAAACAGTTCATTGGAAAATAATGTGATGTTTAACATCGACTTTGGCTCTCTTTGAAATAGACCACCTTAACTGTTTTTTGAGTTTGATATTGGCACTGATTACTTCGAATGATTCGCTCAATCACTTCGAGCAGGTACTGAAATTGTTATAAATCATGGAACATATTAAAGACGCAGAACTCCGTAATGAGATTAATTATCTCGGCAATATTTTAGGCGACACCATTCGAGATATTGTCGGGGAGGAAGCCCTGGCCATCGTCGAGGATCTGCGTCGACTGGCATGGGATCGACGAGTCGGCGTTCAAGATGCCGGACAGCGTATGTCCGAGCAGATCACAAATCTTGATAACACTCAAATTCAGATTGTGTTACGGGCCTTCAGCTTATTTCTGGATCTGTTAAATCTGGTGGAAGATCGTCGTCGGGTGCGAGTTCTCAGGGATCGGGCTCGTCATGCTTACCCGCATCCGCGCAGCGAGTCGATCCGAGCCG
>DEML01000119.1:0-2549 GCA_002359185.1 Planctomycetaceae bacterium UBA2671 | reverse complement strand
GTCGATCCGAGCCGCTGTTGCCGATCTTAAAGAGGCTGGTAAAACAGCAGAGGAAATGCAGTCGATCATTGACCATCTGCATATCGAACTTGTTTTCACAGCACATCCCACAGATGCAAAACGAAAATCCGTACGGAGTAAACTGACCAGGATTCGTTCGATTATGGGGCAACTGGACAGTGCCTCATCTTCAGAGGAACGTGACGAAGCCGACGCAGCAATTCGAGCAGAAATCGAAATGTTATGGCAAACCGACTTCATCCGTCCGTGGCGTCCGACAGTGATGCAAGAGGTTGGACGCGGTCTGTCGTTCAAGCCTGTGTTATGGAAAGAAGTCCCAAAGATCTCAAAAGAATTGAGTCTCGGATTAAAGGAAAATTATGGCGAGGCTGTTCAGCTAACACGCCCCTGCGTGACTTTCGGTTCCTGGATTGGTGGTGATCGAGATGGTCATCCTGGCGTCACGGCTGAGATCACCAAACAAACATTGACCTGGTTACGGCAAGAAGCGATCGCGCTGCAATTAAAGCGTTGCGACGGATTAATGGGATCGTTGAGTCTTTCCCAATCCAACCATTCCTGTGCGACAGACCTCGAATCCTCTGTTGCAGAAAGTGTACAACGCTTTCCTGATTTGGAATTGAGAATAACGAAGATTCCTCCAGGAGAAGTTTATCGACGTTGGTTAGCCATCATTCGCTGGAGACTCGAACAGACAAATCAACCCACCGTTGCTGTAGCAGGTTACCATTCGGCAGACGAGTTCCTCGAAGATGTAAACCAGTTAGTAGTAGCGATGGATGGTCACCCTGGAATGAAATATGCATTAGAGGACCTGAAGTCGTGGCAGTCCCAGATTGAAACCTTTGGGCTGACTTTAGCGAAACTTGATGTTCGACAGAATGCGAAAGTCCATCGTGAAGTGATTAACGAACTGCTGAATAAGTTGGGACTCTGCGATGATCCTGAAACTTTGGATGAAACGGCTCGACTGAATTTACTTGCCGACACATTGGAGAGGAAACTCCTGAACTCAGCGGAGACCATATCGGACACTGTTCAAGAAGCATTAAAAACTTTTCAAGTCCTGCATGAGGCTTCACAGCAATTCTCCGAGGCAGCCCTCGGCATGTTCGTCATCAGTATGACCGCCGTTCCCAGCGACGTTCTTTCGGTGTTGTGGCTGTGGAAGCAGACCTCCAGCGATGCAGACACATCAGTTCCACCGATTGTTCCTCTGCTCGAGACAATCGGCGATCTGGAACATGGGCCAGCAATTTTATCGGGGATGTTAGAAATACCCGCTTACAGAGAAATTGTGAGAAAGCAGGGAAATCAACAGGCGATCATGCTCGGCTATTCTGACAGCACGAAAGATGGCGGATATTTGACTGCCTGCTGGTCATTGTTTCAGGCACAACGAAATCTGGTTGAAGTGGCTACTCAATACGGAGTCGAACTCACGTTCTTCCACGGTCGTGGCGGTTCACTTGGGCGTGGTGGTGGACCTGCAGCTCGCAGTATTCTGTCACTACCACGTGGAACTTTTCGTGGCTCCTTAAGACTGACCGAACAAGGGGAAGTTCTGGCAGATCGCTACGATGATCCCGCCATCGCCAGACGACATTTGGAACAAGTGGTCTGGTCCTCGTTGCTCGCAGCCAGCGATCCCGTCTCGCATGATGCAAACGACTGGTTCGAATTGATGGACAAAATTTCGCAAACATCATTCACGTTTTATCGCGAACTTCTGGAGCAACAGGATTTCGTCGAGTTCTTTCGTCTGGCAACCCCTGTTTCAGAGATCGAACAATTGCCGATTGGATCTCGTCCATCACGTCGCGTTCCGGGGGGTGGACTCAGCGATTTGCGAGCAATTCCCTGGGTTTTCTCATGGACACAAACCCGATGCCTGCTCCCTGCCTGGTATGGAATGGGGGCAGCATTGCAACCATTGCTGGACGAAGAATCAACCCGATCCAAGCTCATTACCATGTTCCGCGACTGGCCATTTTTTCGAGCGCTTGTCGAGAATGCAGAACTGGCACTTGCTAAGTCCGACATGTCTATTGCAGCACTTTACGCTGATCTTGCAACTGGCAAGCCATCGTTAGAGCGTATTGCAGCGATGATCGATAAAGAATTTGCAACATCAAAACAAACCGTACTTCAATTGACAGGCAATAGCGGATTACTGGACGGAACCCCTTGGTTAAAAGAATCGATCCGCGTCCGTAATCGCTTCATCGACCCTTTAAATCTGATTCAGGTTGAATTGCTCCGCCGAGGACGTCGCCCTAATTTGTCTGAAGAAGAATCCGAAGTACTTCGACATTTAACAAGACTCTCGATAAACGGGGTTGTGGCTGGAATGAGAACCAGCGGATAAACAATCCACATATCAGAAAACATAATAGGAAGTCGAATTTTATTGACATCGATTATAACCGCGACTTGTTCAGCGCGGGACGACTCGCACGAGCAGGCTTTCAGTAATTTTTACTTTGAAGCTTCAAAAAGCTGACGGACGATTCGGGGGCTTCTCTTCG
>DEML01000052.1 GCA_002359185.1 Planctomycetaceae bacterium UBA2671 | reverse complement strand
CAGAAACTACGTCCAAACAGCGTACCCTGCGTTTTCATCAGTTCTCGATGAATTCGCACCGCACTCTTCCCCTTCAAATATCCGATCGTCATGGCGACCGAATATTTGGGAGGAATACTCAATAACAAATGGACGTGATCCGGCTGAGCATTCCCTTTCAATATTCCGATTTCTTTCTGACGGCACAATTCCCGTAAGATCGCACCAATCTGTTTTCTTCGTCTACCAAAAAATACACGTTGGCGATATTTTGGTACAATAACAACATGATATTTGCAGTCCCATTTGGCGTGAGACTGACTCTGCCAATCTTTCATAGCGATCCTCCTCGGCCCCTGAACCAGGCCTTCCTCAGGAGGATCGTCTTTTATTTTCGCAGGAAATGGCAGAGCCTGATCAATTCTCACCGGCAGAGCCGGTGGATTAACTTGGATTTAGTTCGACATGTCCGGTCGCGAGTTCTCCTCATTCTGAGCATTCAGACACACTCCCCGAAAATACCTTCACTATGTCTAGGCGTTTTTTACAGTCGAATGATACATAACGGACATTATCGGACGTTGGGTATCGGTTGAAATCCAGGCTTTCTCTGGAACTACAGCATCAGCATATACAAGCACCAAGCGCAAGCGAGTGTGTATTCTCACGTGTTTTACACACTCAGATTGAGATGTCATTTAACAGCACTGGACTCAGGAGACGACTTCATCGCCTTTCGTTGCCCCCTCTTCGAAGATGCCGATTTTTCGGAAGCGGTCGTAGCGATGGTCGATCAACTCTTGTGGACTTTTACCACTGAGTTGTCGCAATGCCTGAACGATCTCGACTTTCAGATTTGTCGCCGCCTGACGATGATTGCGATGGGCTCCGCCGAATGGTTCAGGAACAGCTTTGTCGATGACCCCAAATTCGAGCAAATCGTTGGCGGTGAATCTCAGAGCGCGGGCAGCCTTGTCAGCATGCTTGGCGTGCTTCCACAGAATGCCAGCACAGCCTTCTGGACTGATGACCGAATAGTAAGCGTACTGCAACATGCAGACATGATTCCCAACACCAATTCCAAGAGCCCCACCAGACCCCCCTTCACTGATGACGACACTCACGATTGGTGTTGGCAGTCGCGACATCTCGCGGAGGTTGTAAGCAATCTGATAAGAGATGCCTCGTTCTTCGGAACCAATTCCGGGATAGGCACCCGCGGTATCGATGAAGGTTACGATTGGCAGATTGTACTTGGCAGCCATCTGCATTTTCTGTATCGCTTTGCGATAGCCTTCTGGATGAGGCATGCCGTAGTTGTGAAGAGTTCTTTCTTTAAGATGTCGACCTTTGTGCTGACCGACGAACATGACTTTGCGACCATCAATTCGCGCCATGCCGGTGACGATTGCTCGATCATCGCCGTAGGCCCGGTCGCCGTGCAGTTCGATAAATTCGTCGAATACCAGATCAAGGTAGTCGAGTGTCTGCGGGCGATTTTCGTGACGAGCAACTTGAACGATCTGCCAGGGATCGAGGTTCTCAAAAACTTCTCGACGCAGGCGAACAATCTCTGCTCGCATATTCTTGATCGCTTCGAGTTTCTCTGGAGTTTGATCCTGCTGAGCATCCAGACTTTCCAGTCGTTCTTCCAGGTCGTGAATTTCTCGTTCAAATGGCAGTGGCCGAAGGGTCATGAGCGGTAGTCTTCGCTTAGAGTTTGTGTTTGCAAAATTTGTCTTGGGAATGAATAAGAAGAATATCTCATTCGAGCTGGAAACGAAAGATAGCTCCGTAGCTAATAAGATTTGCAATTACTT
This sequence comes from Planctomycetaceae bacterium UBA2671, assembly GCA_002359185.1. GTDB lineage: Bacteria > Planctomycetota > Planctomycetia > Planctomycetales > Planctomycetaceae > Rubinisphaera. Next base: position 48,605 of record DEML01000052.1, on the reverse strand, counting down.
GAAATCCGGCAATTCATCGGCAAATGGTAAATCATCGGGATTCACTTGAGGCTTGGCTGGTGGAGCCGGTTTTTTCGCAGGGGGCGATTTTGGTGCAGGTGGCTTCGGCTGGGGCTGCCGTTGTTGATTCGGCTGCCCCTGAGATGGAGCACCCTGAGATGGAGCACCCTGAGGCGGAGCCTGTTGCCCCGGCATCGGTTGCCCTGGTTGCTGGGGATAATAACCTGGCATTGGCTGACCGGGTTGAGGGGCATACTGTCCAGGCATTTGCTGCCCCGGCATCCATCCTGCAGGCGGTTGCATTTGAGGTTGATTGGCTGGTTGCTGAGGTCGCTGTGGAGCCTTTTTCTTCTCCGGTTCCGGTTTTTTTGCAGGAGCCGGAGCCTGTTTTTTAGGAGCTGGTGCGACTTCCAATCCATCACGAATTCGTTGTTGACGTTCCGCGTCAGTTCGGCTATCTAAAGTGGCTGCGACAGAATCATCAAGTTCAGCCTTGGCTTTCGTGATTTTCGCAGTTGAATAGGCTTCAGGATCCTCATTAAACATTTTCACACTACGAAATTCGGATAACGCCTCGCTGGCCGAATCGGGCCGATTTTCAGGCTTTTTTGCCAGCAGTCGCAAAACAAATTTATCCATTTCGGTAGAGACATTCTCATTGAAAGCCGAGGGAATCGCGGGGGGTTCCTGAATGTGCTTGATCAACAAATCATTTGGCGAAGACCCCATGAAGGGGGGTCTGCCTGTCAGACATTCATACAATGATACTCCAAAACTGTAGAGATCTGACTGAGCAGAAGGGAGTTTACGACGCACAATTTCTGGGGCAATGTAAGTTCGAGTCCCTTGAATCGTTTTCGATTTTCCACCCAGCATTTTGGACAGGCCCGATGGAGCTTTTGAGGAAAGTGAAAAATCAATCAGGCGGACATCCGTGGCTTTAGTCATCATGATATTGTCTGGTTTGACATCCCGATGCAGCCACCCTTTCTCATGGACATGAGACAGCCCCATTAACAGGCATTCCACCAGCTTCCGCAGCCGCATGTGGATGACCAGAATATCTCCACGGATAATCTGTTTCAGATTTGGGCCACCAAAATGTTCCATAATCATGTAGGCATGCTTTTTGGTTTGAACATGGCCAAAAACCTGAATGATATTGGGGTGATCGAGTCCGGCAGCAATTTTGTATTCGCGTTTTAAAGTAGCCTTCATTTCGGCTTGTTTAAACGCCTCTTCCAGTAGCAGTTTCATGGCGAAACGTTCGCCAGTTTCCTGATCATTGACTTCCCAGATCTGACTGCAGGATCCGGTCGCGAGGCAATTCACCAGGCGGTAATTATCTATGAGGTGCTCTTCAGACACGATGTATCCTTCGGCCACTGAGCCGCTACTTCAAAATCAGGCTATCTCATGAGCCGATTTCGAGTCATTACTATTTATTATCAATCGCAATCCGGACAAACGATCATTTCAGGAAATGCTGAACAGCTTGCTGAGATTCAACGATCATTCCGTTTGGCACAATCCCTCAGAATTGCCCAAAACATTTCAATGGATTATACGACAAACAAAGTGACTGTCGAAAGTGTCGATTGAGAGAAATAGCGACTGCGCACAAAATCAGCGCTTAGCAGGCTGCTGCGTAGAACAGGAAGAATGCATCAATAAAAGCATATTCAGTCGAAAGTCACTGAATTATTTGGTGGAAATGACCTGATTTTTACGAAGTTCGGCTGAGTGATGCATCGAAGAAGCGGACGGAGCGGGGAGTCCAAAAGAAGGAATCCAGCCCAGTGGAATGGAAATTCCAGTCATCCAGCGGGCTTCATGCGAGGCAAGAAAAGCAACAACATCCGCGACATCCTGTGGTCTGCCAATCCCAAGCGGATGAGCATCTTCCAGCTTTTGCCACGCCTCCGAATTCAAATCGGCACTGTGTTTATGAGCCATTGGCGTCTGCACAATCGCTGGTGATACACAAAGTGCACGCTGCCCGTAAGGAGCAATTTCCAACGCGAGTGACTGTGTCATGCCTATCAATCCGGCTTTAGATGCCGAATAAGCATGAAAACCAGGGCAGCCAGCCATTCCCAGGACGGAAGCAATATTAATAATGACTCCGCCCTGCTCTGTTAAAAAAGGTAAAACTGCACGAGTCATTTTCATGGCACCGGTCAAATTGACAGAAATCAGCCTGTCCCACTCATCATCTGCAATCTCTTCGAATTTCTTCGAAAATTCCACTCCTGCATTATTGACCAGAATTTCAATGTGCCCCAGTTCCTCATAACAGCAACTGACGGCATCCTGAATCATTTGCGTATTGGTTACATCGACTCGATGCCAGCAGACCGAAGTGCCGCGGCGAACCAGACGTTTGATAAGCCGAGTTGGCTTTTCAAGTCCCAATAAAATTAAATCGGCACCTTCCTCAGCCAGTCGCTCAGCGATTGCTCCACCAATCCCCTGATCACTGGGGCCGGTAATGATAGCGGCTGAGTCTTCAAATCTTTTCATGGTGCGGGAATCGAAAGAATTGAGCGGGATAACAACAGCGATTTCAGGAGCAAATCAGTTTCTCATGTTCACTATACGAGTTTAAAGATTATTCCCTAAGAAAATAGCTTTCGCAAGTCTTTATCCTGTGACAGTTGATCTTTGGTAGAACGGGAGAGATGTCACGATAGCAGGGTGAGTTTTTCCGCGTATATTGATCAGGAGCTTTGTGCCGATTGCACCCGACTCTAACGGTACATAGGCCATCGCAATCGATTTATCGAGTGTCGGTGAGAATGTTCCTGATGTAACTTCCCCAATCGTATGTCCATCTGGAGTCTCGACCGTAGCTCCTTCTCGGGCGATTCGACGACCCTCCAGTTCCAATCCAACTCGCTGTTTCTCCAATCCTGCTTCGGAAATTGAAGTCATTTGATCTTTTCCCAGAAAGCTCTCTTTGGTGAGTGAGACAGCAAATTTCAATCCCGCAGAAAGGGGATCAATCGTTTCTGAGAGTTCATGTCCATAGAGTGGCATCCCGGCTTCGAGTCGCAATGTATCTCGGCAACCTAAACCGCAGGCCTGTAGGGTTGGCTGATTTTGCTCGTATAAATAAGACCAGATCGCATTGATTTCATCAGGAGAGCCGATGAATTCAAAGCCATCTTCTCCCGTATAACCTGTCCTGCTTATCAGAAAATCTCCCCCCTGCCCTGATTCCTGAACCGAATGGTAATACCTCAAATCAGCTGCATGCGGAAAATCCTGACGAATAATGTCGACAGCTTTCGGTCCCTGAACGGCAATCATCGATGTTACTAGAGTTTTATCATCGATCTGAACATCGGAAAATTTCTGGGATTGAGTATTCCAGAACTCGACAATCTTTTCTCGATTGGAGGCATTAACAACGACGAGAAATTCGTTTTCAAGACGGTATACGAGTACATCATCTCGAACTCCCCCCTGCTCGTTCGTTGCCAAGGCATAGCGGATTCGTCCTGGTGACAATCTGGAAACATCGATCGTGACCACCAAGTTCAGGAAGACTTCCGCATCGGCTCCTCGAATGTAAAGTCTTCCCATGTGGGAGATGTCGAACAAACCTGCCTGACTACGCACAGCATGATGTTCTTCTATAATCGTAGTGTACTGAATCGGCATTTCCCAGCCAGCAAATTCGACGAGCCGAGCCTGATGAGCGCGATGCCAGTCGATCAAAGAAGTCTTCATCTGCATCTCATTCGTCAAATATAATTGATCTGCTGTGTCTTATCATTTGACACGAAAAGCCTACCCTACGCGATTAGGATTCTCGTGAGGTCAATGTCGCTTTGAAATACTCGCGATTCAATCGAGCAATGTTGTTGACACTGATTCCAGCTGGGCAAGCTGCTTCGCATTCGTTGGTATTTGAACAACCGCCGAAGCCCTCTTTATCCATTTGAGCCACCATTCTCAGAACACGAGTTTTGCGTTCAGGATCTCCCTGAGGCAATAATGCATACTGAGAAACTTTGGCGGAAACGAACAGCATCGCTGAGGCATTTTTGCAGGCAGCGACACAGGCTCCACAGCCAATGCAAGTAGCGGCGTCAAATGCTAGGTCAGCATTCATTTTGGGGACGATCGTCGAATTTGCGTCCGGAGCATTTCCTGTGTTCACGGAAACGAATGCACCAGCCTGCATGATGCGATCAAATGCAGAACGATCGACGACCAGATCTTTCAGGACAGGAAACGCATCGGCTCGCCAGGGTTCAATCCAGACATCGTCCCCATCTTTGAATTTTCGCATATGAAGCTGACAGGCTGTTGTTTTCAGATCGGGGCCGTGAGCCTGACCATTGATCATCATACTACACGAACCACAAATCCCTTCCCGGCAATCGTGATCGAACGCGACTGGTTCCTCGTTTTGAGAAATCAGTTTTTCGTTCAAAACATCGAGCATCTCCAGAAACGACATGTGTTCTGAAACATCAGGAAGTTCGTAAGTTTTGAACTCGCCTTTAGTTTCTTTATTGGACTGTCGCCAGATGTGGAGTGTCAGTTTCATGACAGAATCCTGAAGTTTTCGAAAGCTGAGGGCAGAAAGCGGAAAGCCGACATTGAACTGGCAATGGGGGATGATTAAATACCGGCTTTCCGCTTTCCCGTTTCCGCTTTCGATCAATAAAATTTAAAGAATGAATTACAGTGTTGGTTACTTATAGCTTCGTTGCGTCAATTTGACATTTTCGAAGTTGAGTTCTTCCTGATGTCGTATCGGTGTGGCATCGTCTCCCTGATATTCCCAGGCGGCCACATGTGCGAAGTTTTCATCATCTCGTCGGGCTTCGTTTTCCGGAGTTTGATGCTCTTCCCGGAAGTGACCTCCACAAGATTCCTCACGTGCCAAGGCATCGCGAGCGAGCAGTTCTCCGAATTCCAGGAAGTCGGCGACACGACCTGCTTTTTCCAGTTCCATGTTGAGTTGATGTCCGGAACCGGTCACCCGGACATTCTGCCAGAACTCCCAGCGAATTCCCTGGATTTTTTCAATCGCCTCATGCAGACCAGCCGCGTTGCGAGCCATGCCGCAGTTGTCCCACATGACCAGGCCCAGTTCTCGATGGAAACTGTCTACTGAGCGAGAACCTTTAATCGAGAGGAATTTGTCGATCCTCCCCTGCACTTCCGATTCGACCTGTTCAAACGCAGGGTTGTTTGTGTCGACCTTTTCGAGCTTGTTCGAAGCCAGATGATGGCCAACTGTATAAGGAGCAACAAAGTAACCATCGGCCAGGCCCTGCATCAGAGCCGAGGCTCCGAGTCGATTCGCTCCATGGTCCGAGAAGTTTGCTTCACCAAGAACGTACAGGCCGGGAATTGTACTTTGCAGGTTGTAGTCGACCCACAATCCCCCCATCGTGTAATGCACGGCTGGGTAGATTTTCATCGGCACTTCGTAGGGATTTTCGTTTGTGATCTTGCGATACATATGGAACAGGTTCCCGTACTTGGCTTCAATGGCCTTTTGTCCCTGTTCGGCAATAGCCCGCTTGAAATCGAGGTAGACTGCCCTGCCCGATTCATTTACGCCGTATCCTTCATCACAGCGTTCTTTGGCGGCTCGGGAGGCAACGTCGCGAGGAACCATGTTCCCGAAAGCCGGATAACGACGTTCGAGATAATAATCGCGATCCGCTTCCGGAATTTGTTCTGGGGATCGTTTGTCATTCACATCTTTTGGAACCCAGACACGACCATCGTTTCGAAGCGATTCGCTCATCAGTGTCAGTTTGGACTGATAGTCGCCGGAAACGGGAATACAGGTTGGATGAATCTGCGTGTAACAAGGGTTGGCGTAATAAGCTCCCCGCTTGTAACATCGCCAGGCAGCTGTCACATTACAGCCCATGGCATTTGTCGAGAGATAGTAGGCGTTTCCATATCCTCCTGTGCAAAGCAGAACGGCATCGCCGACATAGCGTTCGAGTTTGCCAGACACCATATTACGAACGATCACACCCCGGGCATTCCCGTCGATATTGACTAGATCGAGCATTTCGCGGCGGGCAAAGTTCTGAACTTTGCCTTTATTAACCTGACGCATCAAAGCCGAGTAGGCACCGAGCAATAATTGCTGACCAGTTTGTCCACGAGCATAGAAAGTTCGTGAAACCTGAGCGCCTCCGAAGGTTCGGTTAGCGAGCAGACCACCATATTCACGGGCGAAGGGTACGCCCTGGGCAACGCATTGGTCGATAATATTAGCTGAGACTTCTGCTAATCGATACACGTTGGCTTCACGGGAACGATAGTCGCCCCCTTTGACTGTATCGTAGAACAATCGCCATACGGAATCGCCATCGTTGGGATAATTCTTAGCCGCATTGATTCCTCCCTGAGCCGCGATGCTGTGAGCGCGACGAGCGGAATCCTGATAGCAGAATGTTTTTACGTTGTATCCCAGTTCCCCCAGCGAAGCCGCGGCTGAGGCTCCGGCGAGACCTGTGCCGATGACAAGGATTTCGTACTTTCGCTTATTGTTGGGAGCAACAAGTTTCAGTTCGTTTTTATGTCGGGTCCACTTTTCGGCGATGGGACCTTCAGGGACGTTGGATTGCAACAGGGACATGATTTCATGTAATCCAGATGGAATAAAAAAATTGCAATGAGACAGTGCAGATCAAGATTGCGTCAAACGCGATTCAATGATGTCGCCCAAGCTGAATGAGGCTCAAAAGTCGTCTTTTCGTGACTACAAAGCGGAGCGATCAAGTCAGAGTGAGTCAGTGAATGTGATTTTTCCTGGTGTTCTTCAACACCGGGAGCGGCATAGGGATCGTAAGGAATCAACCAGGCATAAATTGGAAAGCTGGCAAAACCGACGGCAATGATAACGGCGAAGACCGGGCCAATCGCTCGGATCATGGGATCGTACTTGGGATGTTTCAGCCCAAGAGTCTGGAACATGCTCGTCACACCGTGAGAGAGATGCCAGCCAAGCAAAAGGACTCCAATAATATAACTGATGGTGGAGAGTGGCGTCCGCATTATAATGATTGCTTTATCGTACGGTTCACGTCCTTTAAGCTTATCTGGCATCGTGATATTGAAGGTGAAATCTCCGAGGTGAATCAGCAGGAAGATGAAAACAATCACTCCTGTAAACAGCATGTAATTTTCTGGAGAGAGAAAATAGGGAATCTTACGTTCGGGGATTTTCGATTTCTTGACTGCGTAGCGTGTCTTGCGAGACTCGCGATTTTCCAGGTTCGTTTCAAACCCCAGCCAGATATGAATGGCAAACAAAATCAACAGGCCAAACTCAGCCACCTTAATCAGCATTTCCTGAGAATGCAGAGTATGGGCATAGTTATTATAAACATCTGGACCAACATACATCAGCAGGTTGCCGATTAAATGCATGACCAGGAAGCCGCACAGCAGAAAGCCAGTGCAGGCCATCAGAAATTTCTTACCAATCGAGGATTTAATAGCGTCGGTTACCCAGGCCATGGTCGGTAGCGATTCGATTGAGAGGAGAGGATGTATATCAAAGTGGAATAACTACGAGTGATTCTCAAAATGATCTTCACTCGATAAGACTTCTCAGTATAGGAGCAATCAACAAAGGTGCAAACCAAGTCAAATTGTCGCATTCTGAGACGGGCTCAATTCATAGGAGTGGCTTATGGCAATTCCCGAATTCGCAATTTCCGAAACTCAATCGGTGCCCCTTCTGATTCCAGACAAATGTATCCAGAAGCCGGCTGACAATCTTTACCGCCAGAAACTTCGCCACCATTCACCCACAAACGGACTTCTCCGTTGATTGCTCGCACATAATAGTGATTCCACTCATTGGCTCCCCGGCTGCGATTCTCCGAGGGAAAACTCCGGCTGCCGTTGGGCGAAAGTGGCTCGAAGAGCGTCATCCTTGTTACGCCAACCGGAAAGATATCGCCATGCGAGGTGAACCAGTCACCTTTTTTGCCAGTCCGTTCTTCGTACTGTGGTCCGTAATCGAGATCGAGTATCTGAACTTCAACACCATGTGGCAATCCCGGCTTGCCTTCACTTTCCAGCTTTTCGATTGATGCCTCAGTCGTCCATAAAAAGATTCCCGAATTCCCACCCGGTTTCCGATGGCACCACTCCGCAACGATTTCGCAATTTGTGAATTGTTTCTTCGTACGCAAAACCCCGGTAGGTATTCCCGTGCAGTAGAGGGTGTTCTCTTTCCATTGCCAGGTATCCTCTGCACAATTGACATTCACAAAATCGTCCGCGGTCAAATCCCGAAACCCCGGCTCATTGCCAGTAATCGCAGCCGAATGAACTGCCTTGTCATCCGCATCGAGTCCACTTGCCGTCAACAGGAAAAGCAACAAGGTGATCGCAATTGGAAGTTGCAACCGTTTCACACCGGATGAGGGAAATGTCATGGCAAGTTTTCCTGAATGATGTTGATGACAATAGACAATAGACAAAACTAGTTGCCCGTAGAATCGTAGTGCTCTTTCGAGCTTTAAATGTCGCCCTCAAATCGCTGTTCCGCAGGCAGTTTGCCTGCTCCAAATCTCTGAACGTACACGACTTTTAGCGATAGTTGGAATAGTAGGGTGCGTCCTGACGCACCTTTCACAGATTACAGATTCGAGGTGATTTGTTCATTCACAGCCCGTAGGTTGGGTTAGCGGAACGCCTAACCCAACGCTTCTGAATTCAATTGCTATCAGATTTGCAGGGCATGCATTGACGCATCCTACTGAACTAACCTTCCATCAAAAGTTACATGACGGGTGCTACTGCTGGCTTGCCCAGCAGTGTTTCATTTGACGTAGAATTTAAAATCAGGCGATATTTCGTGGTCGACGAGTTACTTCTGTTCACCGTCTTTTTGTTGGGTTACGCTTTGCTAACCCAACCTACAACCTATTTCTGCACCTTTTCCTTACCGTTCCATCGCCCGTTTAACGGCTGCGCCCATATCGGCTGGGCTTTCGGCAACGACGACGCCAGCGGCTTCGAGGGCTTCGATTTTCTCGTCAGCAGTCCCCTTCCCTCCCGAAATGATCGCACCAGCATGTCCCATGCGTTTGCCCGGAGGGGCGGTTTTGCCAGCAATGAAGGCTCCGACCGGTTTTGAAATATGTTCGCGGATATATTCAGCGGCATCAATTTCAGCTGTCCCACCAATTTCACCGATCATCAGAATCGCTTCGGTTTCAGGATCGTCTTCGAACATATCGAGCAGGTCGATGAATGAGGTGCCGATGATTGGATCACCACCAATTCCGATGGCGGTCGACTGTCCCATGCCAAGATTGCCGAGCTGCCATGTCGCTTCGTAAGTGAGCGTTCCCGACTTACTGATCAAGCCAACTTTGCCCGGCTTGTGAATATAACCCGGCATAATGCCAATCTTGGCAACACCCGGCGTGATGATTCCCGGACAGTTTGGGCCGATTAGTGTGCAAGGATAATCCATCAACTTTCGGCTCACACGCGCCATATCCAGTACAGGGACACCTTCAGTGATAGCGACAATCAGTTCAATCCCGGCATCGGCGGCTTCCAGAATCGCATCGGCACAGAATGGAGGGGGCACAAAGATAAGTGAGGTATTCGCCCCAGTCGCTTCGACGGCATCTCGAACGGTGTTATAAACCGGAAAACCATCGATCTCCTGCCCCCCCTTACCCGGGGTGACACCGCCGACCATTACCTCTTCACCGGGCCGACATTCCTCAGCATAAGCTCGACACTGTTGGGAGTGGAACAATCCAGCTTTGCCGGTAATGCCCTGCGTAATAATTCGTGTGTCATGATCGACAAGAATACTCATGATTCAATTCCGTAATATATAGAGTGTGTAAATGTTGTTGTTCAGGTTATTCGCCAGCAAATGGCGGATTTTCAAAGGTGCGGCCTTCATCGACCACACGAGGATCATTGGTTGATTCGAGCACGCTAAACAGTTGTTGATGTAACTGCTTTTGAGTATCTGCATATTGAACTTGCCCGGCCACATTGTGAATCTGGTGGGGGTCGTCTTTAAGAATGTAAAGTTCTTCGCCCGGTCGTCTGGCGAACGCATAATCGTAATACGGCTTAACGTGAGGTTCGTTGCGGTGTTCGATGATCCACGCTTTTGTCGGACTGGCATCCATATCGCTATAAGCCACGAAGGTTTCATTAGTCAACTGATCGGTGGTTGGAAGAGTTTCGCTGTCGACCTGCCCGGGATCGCCCATCGGCCAGCGATTGGGGGCAAAGTTGACTATATATAAATAGTCATCCGTGCGAATCGCCCGCTGAGGATAAGGCAGATTTCCCTGTCGAGCTTGGGCAACATGCCTTTCCCGACCAGTAATGGCTTGATTTCTTGCAGGATCAACACGGCCTGATTCAGAACTTGTCATCACAGGCAGCAGAGATTTTCCAGTCATGACTTCCGGCACATCAACCTGACCAGCTTCCAGGAATGTCGGTGCCAAATCCATCAAGGTCGTGAAGTCAGTCACGACTCGATTCTCAGGAATGCGTCCAGGCCATTTGGCAATCAGAGCGACATTTGTGCCGAAGTCATAAAGGTTACATTTCCCGTAAGGAAAACCCGGTGCTCCATGATCGCCACTGATGACAACCAGAGTATTCTCCGCCAGACCTTTTTCTTCAAGTTGCTTTAAGATCACTCCCACTGCCGCATCGAACGCGGCTGTCTCACCAAGATAATCAGCGAAATCTTCACGTACGACGGGCACATCGGGCAGAAAAGGGGGCAGTTTTCCTTTGAGAGTATCGGGATCAATTCCCCACAGTTTCTTTCCCGAACCAGCGATCCATTTGCGATGCACATTAGTTGGACCGAACCAGTAACAGAACGGTTTCTCCTTCTCCTGAGCAGCCAGAAAGGAATCGAAATTCCCCGAAACCTGATCCAGCAAAGTTTTCTTAGCCTGCTGAATCGATTGCCCAGACTGCACAAGTTTGGTTGCCGTCTGACTGAAGCCATTGAACTGCCCACCAGCCTTGGTATAGGCATTTTTCTTACCGCCATAGCCAGCATTGGCAGGAGTCCCCGGACTCCAGACTTTATAAGTGAATCCGATATGATAACCCGCATCTTCGAGTAGTAGTGGATACGTCGGAATTTCAGAATCCCAGATCGCTCCCTGTAAAATCGCCCCCTGTCCCGTCCGATAGAAATACTGACCGGAAAGCAACGAACTCCTGCACGGTGTGCAACTCGGTGAATTCACATACGCGTTCGTGAACGTGACACCCTGACGAGCAACTTGATCAATGTTCGGGGTGAAACTGACATCATTGATCCCCCCTGCCCCTTCGATTTCCGCATAGATGCCGGCGTATTTGCCCCAGTCGTCCGCGAACAGAAATAGAATATTCGGACGCTCAGCCGCCTGACAGACCTGAGTCAGGCCAGCCAGCAGTGTCAACAAAAGACATGCCAGTTTAATCATCAGCAGCGACCTCAAGTAGGGTACGCTGTGCGTACCAGAAATTGACGAACATTTCAATAAGGTACGAACAGCGTACCCTACCGCTTACTTCAATGTTGCAACGACTTTTTGAGCCGCGTCGGTCAGGTCACTGGCGGTAATAATATCCTTGCCAGATTCCTCAAGCATCTTCCGTGCGATTTTGACGTTCGTTCCCTCAAGACGCACGACGAGCGGCACATGAATACCGACTTTATCGTAAGCGGTCAGGAGAGCCTCCACGATCACATCGCACTTCATGATGCCGCCGAAAATGTTGACCAGAACAGCTTTCACATTGTCATCCGCCAGAATGATGCGAAACGCTTCGGTCACGGCTTCGACGCTCGCTCCGCCTCCTACGTCGAGAAAGTTGGCCGGTTCTCCGCCGTGGAGCTTGATCAGGTCCATCGTGCTCATCGCCAGACCGGCTCCATTAACGAGACACCCAATGTTTCCTTCCAGCTTCACATAACTGAGCCCTGCAGACTGAGCTTCTACTTCTGCTGGCTCTTCTTCAGTCAGGTCCCGGAATTCTTCCAATTTCTTGTGTCGGAACATCGCATTGTCATCGAAGGTGACTTTGGCATCGAGTGCAACCAGGTCGCCTTCACCAGTCACGATGAGTGGATTAATCTCAGCCATGCTGCAATCGTTGTCGACGAAGAACTTGCAGATCGAGACCAGGAATTTCTCCGCGGCTCGAATTGTTTTGCCTTCCATACCCAAGGCGAAAGCAATGTTTCTTGCCTGATAGGGCATCAAACCGAGATCGGCATCGAAGTGTTCACGGAGAATCTTTTCAGGAGACTCTTCAGCCACCACTTCAATTTCCATGCCCCCTTCAGAGGACATGATGAGTACCGGGCAAAGGGTTTCCCGGTCAATCACTATTCCCAGATACAGTTCGCGGGCAATATCGAGCCCTTCTTCGACGAACAGGGTATTGACCTGCTTGCCTTCCTCGCCAGTTTGAATGGTGACGAGTGTATTGCCCAGCATGCGAGAAGCATTTTCTTCGGCTTCTTCAGGCGAGCGAACCAGCACCACGCCGTGCTGCTCGGGAACTTCCTTGAAAGTCCCCTTCCCGCGTCCCCCGGCATGAATTTGCGATTTGACGACCGCAATCTTTCCGCCAAGCTCTTTCACCGCCAACGAGGCTTCCAGAGGAGTTTTGACGACAATCCCGCGAGGAACCGGAATCTCGGCTTCGCGAAAGAGTTGTTTGCCCTGATATTCATGAATTTTCATCGCTGGGTTCTTCCCTGCTCGATTTCAAAAAAAGTATCGTGCCACGGCACGTGATAATCGTCTGCAAGGATGATAGTGAACGGTCAAGACCGTTTCCAGAGAGTGAAACGGATTCACCGAGAGATAAATGAATATGCTGAGTGGAAAGTGTGGCAGTTGACAAATTCCGAGAGCGGTAAGATCAGATTTTAATGATCGACTTACTGAACGTAGTCAAATTGGCATTAATATTTGCAATTTTCGGATAATTAGACGCATCGAACGAATGAGTCTGGGGTTCAATACCTTCAGCACGCATGAGTCGATTGATCAGTTAAAACCAATGTGAGGTAGAAAATCAATTTTAACAATCTTCACATCTTGATCTCTTTATCAAGTTGACTATGATTATTCCGTAACACATGATTTTAACAGGCAATTGACATACGCTTACCCCAATCCAATTGCTTTATTCATCCAGCTAAGTTCTGGTTATGTGTTCAAGATTGCTTATTGAGTCCCCCCCTATTTCTGCTTCCCTGTGTTGTTCCTTCCTTTTTAGAGGTGCTAAATGAAGACGGTTTCTGTTCGGCGCGGATTTACTTTGATTGAACTTCTAGTTGTTATCGCAATCATTGCCATACTTGTGGCTTTGCTATTGCCCGCTGTACAACAAGCTCGTGAAGCGGCACGACGCAGCAGTTGCAAAAACAACTTGAAGCAACTTGGCCTGGCAATGCACAATTATCACGATACCCATACCGTGTTTCCTCCAGGCTGGGTCATTCCGAGATGTCCTGGTGTGAATGATACCGATCATCGTTTCATTCGCAACAATCCTGCCTGGGGGATGTATTTGCTGCCTGCACTTGAACAGGGTGCACTCTACGATCAGTTCAATTTCCAAATGGCAGGGCCATGCACTACGGGAGCTCCGGGGACGATTGGACTGCTGCCAGCTCCCACAACTGCGAACTCTCTGAATAAATCTCTCGATGCATTTTCCTGTCCCAGTGATATCAAATCAGCGACCAGCCGAGATGGTTTCGGGTCATCAAGTTATGTTGCCTGCCGGGGTAACGACGCAAACCAGGGACAAACAACTTCATTCAGCAGATTGAATGGAATGGTTTGGGCGAATTCCGACTGTCGTATGCGAGACATCGTTGACGGCACCTCCAATACAATCATGATTGGGGAAGTCAGCTGGAATCAATATTTTGCTCATGGCGATGCCTCTGGAGTCAGCCGAGGGGGATTGTGGCCGGGATTTGGACAACATAAGAATGACGACATGGTCAGCCGAACAACCAACGCAATCTTTCCCATCAACGGTAGCAACTCTACAAACGGCAACCGGAACGACGGTTTTGGCAGCTTCCATAAAGGAGGTGCTCAGTTCGTGTTAGCTGATGGTTCCGTACGCTTCATTAGTGAGAACATTGATTCCAAAAATGTGGTTGGCACAACTCCAATGGGAACCTTCCAGCGGCTTGGTGTCAAAGACGATGGTTTGGTGCTTGGAGAGTTCTAAGAGCATGACTCCCAAATCTTGAAATCATGAAAATAAGCAGCCATCTCGAAATGAGATAGCTGCTTTACTTTTTGATTCTTCTTGAAGTTCCGAGAATACCACTTGCTGGCATTCTGATCCGCACAGCGTCTCCTACAGCTTAATCCTGCGGTTTACTCAAACACTTGCCCATTGATAATCAGTCGCCCGTTTGTGGCATTTGCTGGTACGAAGAGGGTTGTGGTGGCTCCGTTGATGGCGTTGCTGAGGTTGGAATTCAGTGTGACGAGCGGATCGTCGGTGCCGGTCACGTTGCTCAGGATGATGCCGCGGTCGACGAATGTGCTGAAGCGTTGCAAGTTGATTTCGTTGCCGTCCAGGGTGATAGAGGAACCATCGTGGATTGTCGGGAAGAGAATTCCGGTGGCTCCGCCTGCGTAGTCGTCGATGAGGTTGCTCGACAGGATCAGGCTGGATGTTCTGCTGGCTGAGGCTCGCACGCCGACACTGTCCTTGCCGCGGAATTCAATCGCGTTGTTGAAGATCGCCAGGTCCAGTGTTGACTGTGAGAGGACTTCGATCGCGGTTGCGTTTTGCTCCGTGAAGCCGAGGACGTTCTGCGAGAAGGTAAATGTTCCCAATTCGGCGGAATCACCCGTCCAGAACTGGAAGGCTTTCTGATTAGCCGCATCGCCAGTCACGAGGTTCTGCACAATGTTGGCATTCACAGGACCGGTCCAGTCCATTTTAGCTGCAATGCCCATCGCCTGACTCAGGTCGATGCTGTTTTCCCGGAAGCTGAAATCGAGCGAAGCCGATTCGCCGCCTGGCAATGTTTGAGCATTGAAAAAGTGCTTGGGGGAATCGACAACGGTATTGCGAACGATTCGGGCGACATAACCTCCGGTTTCGTCGACTGTGTAATTAACTGCGGTTCCCATTGTCATGGAGTTATCTTCGAACAGGTTGTTCGTCAAAGCAAACAGCTTGACATTCTCGGCTTGAACGATTGTATTTGTCGTGCCTGTGAATTTTGAGGAGATAATATCCATTACATCGGCGTTCTGAATCACAGCCACTTGATCGTTGTCGACGAAGTTACCCATTTGGAAACCAACGGAACCGGAGTCCTGAACGAAGATTGCCGTGTCGGTATTTTTGATTGTTCCACCGCTGTCTTCTTCGGTTCCCCCTTTAGCAAGGACAGTTCCGGTCGTACTGACCATGCGAATTCCGTACATGCCACCATCTGCGGAGATCGATTCGGGGCGAATATCGACGGCTGAATCTTCTACGTCAATTGCCGGGGCATTGACCGAAGAGACATGTCCATCACGAATGCGGACGAAATCGGAGTTTCGTGCTTCGATCCCCGTTCCGTCGGTAGTTTTGACATCCATATTAAAGATGTCAATCAAACCTTCGTTATCGACCAGTTCGACTCCCTTCTGTCCGGTGGCTCCTTCGAGAATCAGATTTTCGATAGCGACGTATCCATAAATGTCCTGCTCAACATCATCGCTGGTATCTGTTGTTCCCTGATCATCGACTGTGGTAATCAATTCATAATCTTCAACCAGCAGACCGCTTCCCTGGTTGTTTATCAACGTCAGATCGCCACCGAATGCGGTTTCACCATGACCACCGGTGATCTGCACACCATTGCCACCGGCATTTTCAACGGTGACATTATCCAGTCGTACGTATCCATCGTGATTAAGTATCTGAACGCCATCTCCCTGACTGTTGTTAATGGTTACATTATTGAAGTAACCATTCGTCGAGGCATCGATGACCAGTCCGTTTTCAGCCGCATCGTTAAGGATGGCATTTTCTACGCGGAAATTGTTGATCCCATTGGCGACAATCAAATCGCCCGAGGTTGAACCGGCTGCGGGATTGATCGTCAAACCCGCTATCGAGCTGTTATCTGCCAGAGTGATCGCGGGGCTGTTCATGTCAGAATGAATAGTGACCGGAGCGGCTGAACTGTCTCCTTCCATGGTAACGACACCAAAGTTCGAAGTATCAATAGAGAAGCCACTTCCTTCTGCAAAGAGCATCTGGCCATCCTGCAGCACGATCGATTCATTAAAGCTTGATCCTTCATGCAGATAGATAATGTCTCCCCCTGCTCCCTGGGCTTCCGCGATGGTATCGAACGGATTGCCGGTCGATCCATCTTCTGTAGCTAAAGCAGAAAGAACTGTGGCCCCAGTATTCTGGACGTTCTGAACAACATAGGCATTGTCTGTCAGGGGATTAATCAAAGGAATAGCCGTACCGACTTGAGCTCGCTGACTGACAATTACGTTGTAATTCGAGTCATTAAACCGGCGGAATTGTCGGTCGAGTCGGTTGTCGGGTACATCGTTATTGCCGAAGCGGAATGTCATACCGAGGGTGACATTGGTGCCGAACGTGTCGTCATTTGAGATGCCGAACTGTGCCTGCAGATAAGGTATGATATCCCCTTCCACCTGCATTCTGACGCCATCGATATTGTCGACATTCGCACCTTCAAAGTGATACCAGCTGACGGTCGCTTCGATATTGCGTTCCGTAGCAAACTCACCTGGGAGATAGACGCCCATGTTTACATCGACACCTTTCATCGCCACGCCAATCGTGTCGATGGTATCGAGAACAATCTGATTCCCCTGCATCCTGACGTTTCCCGTCCTCGATTCCAGAGTTTTCTCATCTTCACCGACCGGCACGTAGAAGTTAGAGGTCAGTCTTCCGAAACGAGTCGAGCCTTCAATGCCGAAAGACATCTGCTGATAAAACTCTTCCAGTGACTGATCGAAGCCATAATTTCCATTCACGCCAATCATCAGAATGTCGTTTGGTTCCAGAAAGCGATAGCCCGTTCCGATATTACCGCCAACATTTCCCTCGTTGGTGATGAAGCCCCGTAAATCTCCGTAAAAAATACTTTCATCTTCATCGAGAATATAAGGCATGAATTCGAAATGCGTGATTCCGGTTTCGCGGCCGAAGGCTGGCATAGCCGTGTGACCGAGTCGGGCATCCGTCTGAATTCCCTGAGCTTGAGCCGGTTGCAGACTTGAAGGCAGAAGGGAGATCAAAGCGAATGCGAGCAGCAAACGAAGTGTCGAATCAGATTTGAGCATGAAATTGCCAATTTTCAGGGGAGGAGGGCCTCGAAATGCAAAATTGATTTCGAAACATTTTGCAGCAAACCTGGAAGCGGTTCACCGCGTGGGGAATGGAGTGATAGTTCATCGCAAATGTCGAGTCAATTTCAACCCGACAATTGCACCTGTTACAACCACCCGTAGGGTCCGCTGTGCGGACCATTTCCCCGAGTGATATTCCCTAATGGCACTATAATCTTCCCGAATTCCGGTCCGCACAGCGGACCCAACTGATTTGTCATTCCTGCAATGTGAGAAACACATTTTTGGAATCAAAATTGACAGATCAGATTTTGCAAATATGATTCCCCCCACCCCACCAGAGACACCCACCATTGAGATTCAATCCCTGAACAATCCACGAATCTTGCCTGAATGCCCTATTCCGCACTTTCCAAGTGTATTCGTAATTGCAAGAATGACGATAATCCGGGAAACTTGTAGGGATTATCGGAGTTGAGCCCCCCGATTTGCCGATATTCCTTGAGTATAGATTTCGGATTGGAAAATTCCCTCAAGTCGTTCCCTTGGAATGTGTTTGCTAGAGAAACCGGAATTGAACCGCGAATTGATTTCGCATTGAAATAAGTCATTCTCAATGGCGATTTGCCGAGAATGGCAAGGACAACGGAGTGCTCTGTCGAGCTTGATATGTCATTCTCTGATCGCTGTTCTGCAGGTATTTGACCTGCTCGATTGAGTTGGACATACAAGACATTTAAGAATAGATGAGTCAGGAGTTGAATCAGATTATGTCGGCAGTTGATACACAATCGAATGGTAACGGTAATTTTCGCACGACCGAGCAAGTCGATGCAGTCGTCATCCGCTTTTGCGGCGACAGTGGCGACGGCATGCAGCTCGTTGGCACACAATTTACCAATGTTTCTGCTGTCTTCGGGAACGATGTGAGCACCCTTCCCGACTTCCCCGCGGAAATTCGTGCCCCCGCCGGGACCCTAAACGGAGTTTCCGGCTTCCAGCTCTGCTTCTCCAGTACCGATATTTTCACGCCGGGAGATGAAGTCGACACCCTTGTCGCCATGAACCCCGCTGCCCTGAAGACAAACCTGGCCGACCTGAAGCGGGGCGGAACACTGATTGTCAATAAGGATGCGTTCGATAAATCCGGTTTGTCCAAGGCAGGATACGCAACAAATCCTCTCGATGAAGACAATGATTCCTTGGCTGGCTATCGCGTACATAAAATCGATATGACTCGCCTGACTCGCGATTCTGTAGCCGACCTCGGTCTTTCCCTCAAAGAGGCAGATCGCTGCAAAAACTTTTTCGCACTCGGTCTTGTCTACTGGTTATACGATCGCGATGCCACGGCGACTCAGGATTGGATCAAATCTAAATTTGCGAAACGCCCGGAACTCGTGCAGGCAAACCTGGCTGCTCTGAAAGCCGGTGCCGATCTCGGGTATTCGACTCAGGCCTTTACGGTTCATTACAAGGTTCCGCCAGCAAAATTGCCGCCGGGCAAATACCGCAAAATGACCGGTAATGAAGCAGTTGCCATGGGACTGGTCGCTGCCGCTCACGTTTCCGGAAAAGAATTGTTCTACGCCGGTTATCCAATCACACCTGCCAGCGACATTCTGCACGAACTCTCGAAGCTGAAAAACTTCGGCGTGCGAACAGCTCAGGTTGAAGACGAAATCGCCGCCATTACTGCAACAGTCGGAGCCTCCTTCGGGGGTGCGTTTGCCGTTACTGCAAGCAGTGGCCCGGGAATCGCGTTGAAATCTGAGGGAATCGGGCTGGCTGTCATTACCGAATTGCCGCTGGTCATCGTCAATGTACAGCGTGGTGGACCAAGTACCGGTTTACCAACAAAAACTGAACAGGCTGACCTGATGATGTCCTTCTTCGGTCGCAACGGCGAATGTCCGATGCCGATTATCGCAGCCGCCACACCCGGTGATGCCTTCGATGTCGCCCGTGAAGCGATGCGACTGGCTGTCGAATTCATGACACCAGTCTTCCTCCTGAGCGATGGTTACATCGCTAACGGAGCAGAGCCATGGAGAATTCCTGATCTTAAAGATATCAAACCGATCGACTTCAAGCATATCAAAGAAGCCAACGGCAAAGATGGTCAGTATATGCCTTACCTGCGAAACGATCGACTTGTTCGTCCCTGGGCATTACCGGGCACACCGGGTCTTGAGCACCGGGTCGGTGGACTGGAAAAATCGGATGGAACAGGGAACGTCAGCTACGATCCCGATAACCATCAGCACATGATTGAAACGCGAGCCAAAAAGATCGCCGGTATCGCCAATCATATACCAGACCAACCACTCGAAGGACCGGATTCAGGCGACTTACTCGTCATCAGTTGGGGCGGAACTTATGGTTCTGTCCGCACAGCCGTCCAGCGAGCACAAAAAGATGGCCATAAAGTCACACTGGCACACATACGCTACCTCAATCCGTTTCCTAAAAATCTGGAAGAGGTCATCAAACGCTTCGATAAGGTTCTCGTTCCTGAGCTAAACACTGGACAGCTTCGCTTCCTCCTGCGAGCCATGTTCCTGTGCGATGCCAAGGGCTTGAACAAAATGAAGGGGAAACCATTCCTCGTCAGCGAAGTTTACGATGCCATTATTGAAAACCTGAAGAAATAATATGCCGTCGCAGGTTTGACGGTTATAATAAGACAATTATCAAGTTCTGTTGAGATAGGACTCCTCATGAGTACAAGTATTGAACTTCCAGTTCTTACCCCCAAAGATTTTGCCAGCGACCAGGAAGTCCGCTGGTGTCCCCGCTGTGGCGACTATTCCATTTTGGCTCAGGTCAAAAAAATCTTACCAACGCTGAACATTCCCAAAGAAGAGTTCGTGTTTATCTCAGGTATTGGCTGCTCAAGCCGGTTCCCGTATTACATGAACACTTACGGCATGCACAGTATTCACGGTCGTGCTCCAGCGATTGCGACCGGCCTGAAAGTCGCTCGGCCTGATCTGCAGGTCTGGGTGATCACCGGAGACGGCGATTCGCTTTCCATCGGCGGTAATCACTTCATGCACATGATTCGCCGTAACGTGAATCTGAAAGTGATCCTGTTCAACAATCAGATTTACGGCCTGACCAAAGGACAATATTCACCGACAAGCCCACAAGGCAAACGAACCAAGAGTACGCCTTACGGTTCCGTCGATGCTCCTTTGACACCGCTTTCCGTGGCAATTGGAGCCCGCGCTTCCTTCGCGGCTCGATCAGTTGATGTCGACATCAACCACCTCTGCTATGTTCTGGAGCGAGCCGCCAATCATAAAGGAACTGCTCTGGTCGAGGTCTATCAGGACTGCAACGTCTTCAACAGCGGGGCCTTCGATTTCGCTTCGAAGAAAGACCAGAAGGTCGAAAACTGTATCTACCTCGAACATGGCAAACCACTGATTTTCGGAAAAGATCGCGACAAGGGGATTCGACTCAATCATTTGAGCCAGCCGGAAGTTGTCGAGTTGGGCAAAGGCGGCGTCAGCGAAGACGACTTGCTCTTCCACGATGAAAAACTGGAAAACCCAACTCTCGCCTTCCTGCTCTCACAAATGCGATACCCCGAAAGCCCAGAACCGATGGGCGTCTTCCGAGCAATCGACCGTCCCACCTACGACGATGAAGTCAACGAGCAGGTCAAGGAAGTCACCGAAAAATACGGCCCAGGCAACCTCGAAGACCTCTTCAGCACGGGTGATACCTGGACAGTTGAGTAAGCGAAATTGCGGCAAAGTAATAAAAACTGGCGGATTGATATTCGCCAGTTTTTTTATGCGCATTGATATTTATGAAAGCCTACAAGCACGAAGCGCAAGCGAGTGTGTCGAATTCACTTTTTTAAACTCACTCGCTTACGCTTCGTGCTTGTACTCATTGCTCCATCATGAGCGAATCAATTCCTCATTCGCGAGATGCTGGATCCGGGAATCCTCATCGGAAGTCAGTTTTTTCAATCTGTCTTTTAAGTCTTGCTGCTGATCATCAGAGGCTACTTTACAGGCAGTTTTGATGGCCTGCATGCGAATATTTTGCGGATGGTCACTCGAAAAGTAATAAATCACCAGTTCGAAATGCTTTGAAGCCTCAGTTCTGTAGCGGCCCAGAATCTTCAACGCGAACCATTGAGGATCCACTGATTTTGTGCGGTTAAGAAAATCGGCGAGATCCGGAAGTTGCTCACGGGAAGGTGTTCCCAAATTCTCCAGTGCCTCGACGGACCACTCACGAACTATCTCGTCCGCATCATTGATGGCATCGAGCAAAGGAATTAACGCGGGAGCGACTCCGTCTGTCATTCGAGCCAGTTGCTCCGCCGCTCTTTGGCGTGTTTTGACATCTGCAGACTGTAACTCAACTGCAAGTTGTTCAGCATCATTCATCAGGTGGATGGTTCACTAAAAAGGAGTGTGTTAAAATTCTCGCAACAACTCCCCATCTTCACGATTGCCCAGGTTTCTGTAAACTTCGATGTCGATATTTTCCGAGAGAAATCGCACGGAAGAATCACCCAGTAAAAACTGTGCCCCCCCTGCGTGTTCGCTTTCAAAGCCACCCGTTTC
Organism: Planctomycetaceae bacterium UBA2671; assembly: GCA_002359185.1. Lineage (GTDB taxonomy): Bacteria > Planctomycetota > Planctomycetia > Planctomycetales > Planctomycetaceae > Rubinisphaera. The sequence goes on along the minus strand of DEML01000052.1, from coordinate 26,629 downwards.
CAGAGGATCGGTCGGTTCCCATTCCTCTCTCATACGATATCCCCCAGCGTTTCTCAACTCATGGACATTCTGATTAATCGAGATCCCCGTATTTCTGAGTGTCGCCCGAGTACCGGAGATCCAACCGAGTTTAAGGCCCCCATAGATTTTCTCACCAGCCAACAACGTATGCGACATACCATCGCGAATGTCTCGTGGTGCTATTGCTTTGTTCAGAATGAAGACTCCGTTATTGTCCTGATCGATTGCAACATTAGATCCACTGTGCACACCAGCATAGTTCGTGACTGCAATCTCCACGAAATCAACGTTTCCCTCAAATCCTGAAAACTCCTGCTCAGAATCATCTGCATTTTCCGTCGGTTCAATATTGACTGCAACCGACACCGACCCCGGAAGTGCTGATGACGGACAGCGATTCCATTGCGGCTGATATTCTGCAATCTGGTAATTAGCTGCATCGTAAGCCCCAGCCATAAAATCAAATTTGTCAAAGGCATTCCGATCATCCATCTGTGGAAGAATACGAACCATCCAACCGACGTCGGAACCGGTTCGAGTATTCTCGATGGGGCCGGTTGGATTTGTGGTCCCGATAGGTAATGTTTCCCAGAGATGTTCGTAGTTCGAAATCGCAATCCCCATCTGCATCATGTTGTTTTTACAGGACGATCGACGAGCCGCTTCTCTCGCCTGCTGCACTGCTGGCAGCAGCAAGGCCACCAGGATCGCAATGATTGCGATGACAACCAACAGCTCAATCAATGTGAAACCGAACCTGCCTCTTACAGCGGATAATTCGTTGCGAGTTTTCATCAGTTATTTTCTCCGTTCTGTGGAGTCGTTAATGGATAGGATCTGGTCAACTGCTGAATCTTCTCTTCACCATCGAAGAGTCGAGCCTGGATTTGAATCGTCGTCTCGGGAGTCGTATTTTCAGTGGCTGAGAATTCAACACGTCCTTCATAATTCAAATCCCACTCCTCACGGGGAATCGTCCAGGTTTCCTTGGGAACAGTTCCCGATTGTGTATATTTCTGGATGGCATATGACAAGGCATCATCGGCTAATACGTTAAGTTGTGAGTGAGCAAATTCGATTTTGGATTGCTGATGGGTCAGGACGGTTTGTCTCACGAGATTTCCGATCACACCAGCAGTTAGCACAATACAGGCGAGAACTATCACGAGGATAGCTCCACGACGACGCTGATGATTTTCTTTCATGGCGTTTCCCCCGTCGAAGTTCCTGCCGGTTCCGCATTTGAGTTCGACAGGAAAGGTTGCCATCGTTCCGCAGAAGCCAAAATTTCAAAGGAGCGATGTTCTGGTTGAGTTGAGTTCTTCCAGCCCGCTTCCTGGGGAGTCCTCATTTCAAATCGTGTCAAAACCAGCTTTTTTTCAAGATCCAAACTCCAGCTCACATTCCAATCTGTTGACAAGCGGAATCGTTCAAGCCGCCCCCCCTGCTCTTCAGCTGCACTCTGAGAAAAATCAATCTTTCCTGGAAGAAACTGAAACTCACTCAGAGGCTCGGTTCCCTCTGTAGTTAAAATCTGGAGCTTTCCTTCAGCAACTTGAAATTGTGCAAAAGAGTGGCTGTGTACGGTTTCTCGGAATAAATCGGCGAAAGTTTCTATAGCTTTTTGTTCCTGCTGTTGCTGTCGGAAATTGCGATCGACCTGAAAGCTCAGAAACATAATTCCAGCAGCTATCGATGTCACTGTTCCGGCTAAGGCCATCACAGTCACCATTTCGATGAGAGTGAAAGCATTTCTAGTCCGATTACTCTGGAAGTAAGCAGGTGCTTTTCTGGAGTCGAGGCTGTTATTCATTTGTTCCTCCACTCATTGTCCTCCAGGTTGAGAGCCGCATCGGTTTTGATTGATCGTTTCCAGCTTCAATAATCGAAATGTCAAATCGAATGCGATTCAGGTCATCAGGTTCTGCCGCTTTGATCTCAATCAGACGTAGGCTGTTTGGATTGACGGATTTCGCAAGTTCTACCAACTGTTCCTGAGTTTGAATTTGATCAGGTGTCACGGCCTGCAATACTTCAACCAAGTTTAACGCGATCTGCTGATCGATCATTTGACGTTTGGACTGAGCCTGTTGAGCATTGAGTAATCCGATCAATGGAATCGTTGTAGCCATTAACGTGCCAATTAGAATCAACGATACGATCATTTCGACCACTCCGAAGGCTTTTCGATTGGAAAGCATTCGGAGTGAAATTGATCGCACGAGTTTCGGTTTGTAAATAATTCTTAACATGGCGACTACGAAAGATCGTGAATAAGGCTAATGAGCGGATAAAACATGCCGATCGCGATCAGGGCGACCAGAAAAGTCATGGCGATCAGAAGAACACATCGGGCAATTTCCCAGAAATTAAACCGGTGATGCAGGCGAATTGCTTCCATGGAATTACTGGTTTCTCTGAGGAGGAAACTGAGTTGATTACTCCGTTCCCCAGCTCGCAAAATCGCTGCCTGGTGTGCTGTCACAATACGTTGCTGAGTCATCGCCTGCCAGAACTCAGTCCCCTGTTCAACGCTCAAAGTGATTTTTTTCATCCGTTCACGGATGTCTGGAAACGGAAAATGTCTGGAAAAAGAGTCCACTGTAGCAACCAAGGGCTTGCCAGCCTCTGCGGAGACGGCGAGGAGTCGTAGAATTTCAGGTGTTGCTCGCTTTGGGAAATAACCAAGTGCAAAATCAGCAACATTGGTAAAAGGTAGTAATAACGTATGATGAATGGTTGCCAGACTATCGGACCACGATTTCGAAGGAATAACCATTGAACTCCTTGAACGTCTGAAAATGGCTGCAATTAGTACCATACTGCAAAAAAGCACGAGTATGAAGAGTGGCATAATATACGCTGAGCTCAAATCAGCGATGGTGACGAGGAATATGGTGATGCCAGGGAGCTCAATACCAAATCCCAGAAATATCTCACGATACTTTGGAATAATAAAATAGAAGAAAAATCCGGTAATAAAAAGAATGAAGAGCAACACAAAGATCAGATAAAAGATGAGATAATAGTAAGAATATCGATCCGGGTCGCGAGATCGATCCAGGTATCGAGCAGTCACATCCAGGCTTTCTCCCAGCGTACCAGTTTCTCCTCCAACACGTATCGCCAGTTGTCCCTGTGAGGGAACTAAGGAACGATACTGATCAATGGCTATCGGCAACGCGACCCCTTCACGCAGTTGATCTGCAAGTTCCAGTAACTTTCGTCCCCTGCTACCGCGAAACTCGGTTGCCTGGGCATCAATCAACTCCGGTAAGGGCAGATTATTCTTAATGGAAGTGGCGATTAACCAGAGCGTGGAAATGCCTCGATTTTTCCAGGAAGCGAAATTAATCATTGCAAAAGTGATGATGACCAGACAGATCAGCAGTGACGAAAAAATGCCGATTGGAGATCCTATGCCAATCATTGCGATCAACAAGATCAGGGAGATTACGAAGATGAGAAATTGGAACATAATAATTCGTCCAGCTGTTGCCAGTGACAATTATGATAAATCATTCATTAACTGAATTAGAGGAAAGAACAATGCAATCACAATCCACATAAACAGAACGCCAACAAAGATCACGATGACCGGTTCTGTAAAAGCCGTTATGGTGACGGCCTGAAGTCGAGCCCTGCTCTCATACATTTCGCCAAGGGCATGCAAGGCACGGCTCAAGATTTCGCGATCAGAATTCCAATGCAGCGATTCAATCAAATCGGCTGGAATTCCTCGAATACGATCCGCGGCATCTCGCAGAGATTCTCCGGCTTCCAGTCGTGCTGCCCAGCGTTGTGAAGCTTCTGCAACGACCGAGTCATCAGCACTTTGACCGGCCAGCCTTAACGCTTCCGCCAATGGCACATCATTGTCGGTCAGAAAGCCCAAGGCATGAGTGAAACGTGACATGGAAATGGATTGCAGTATACTTCCGAATATCGGAATGGAAAGTTGCATCCTACGGACAGCTTGTCTCGGTAATACAAAACAAAGCACACAGAAAAGAACAACTCCTGCCAATCCCGTAAAAAATATTATGGCTCCAAAATCAAATATAAATTTGGTCGTTTCCAATAATGAAGACGTTATCAAAGGCAGTTGCATGCCGAAGCCATAGAAGATATCTGAAAAATTGAGAATTAGCGGTCCGAGGTAAATTAACAAACCAAAGAACAATGCCATCGCTAGAGAAAAGAGAAAAGCCGGGTAGATAAAACTGATCGAGACTCGACTGCGGAGTGTTGATAAATCTTTAACATAAGTCACATACTGACTCATCGCCTGGCCGGTTTTCCCAGTGACCAACCCGGCTCGAATCGCGGCGATTAAATCAGCCGGGGCCCCTTGAACCTGGAGGGCATCGTCGAGTGATTGTCCGGATTCGAGTCGACTGGCTAGCGTATTAAGTTGCTCTCGTTGTCGTTTCCGTCCCCAGGTCGAAAAGACGGCCAGTTCATCCGCTAACTTTCGCAGGCCTTGTTCCAGCGGCAATTGACTGGCCGTTAACTCGGCCAGTTGAGCCGCCAGGTCTTCACTGGCTCCGCGAGACATCTTATCGTCTGTCGAGTTCTGTTTCTGCTCTTTAAGTTCAAGTAAAGTCCAGCCTCGCCCTTCTTTCAACTCCCGTTGAGCAGCTTCGACAGAATCCGCCTGCAGCGTCCCCGTCTGACGGTTCCCCGTCTGATCGATCGCGATGTATTGAAAGTCTGGCATGATTTGAGAATCAAAATTAAAACGATGTTGACGTGCCACGGCTCTGTGCCGTGTAGGTGAATTTTAAATGTGTAGGTCAGGCTGTGCCTGACAAAGTTGAGTTTAATTTACTACGAGACCGAATTATCTGGGGGCTGCGCTTCGCTACGACCCCAGCCACCCTGACGTATTATGAAGTCATGAAAGTTGATCCAGTAAATTGACAAATGGCAGGAAGACGGTCAGCACATACATCAATGTTGCACCGCCTCCCACCAAAAACAGGAACACCAACGGTGCAAGGAGTTTGAGCCATTCCGTCAGCAGTTCTGCTTTTCTGCGATACAATTGCCCCGCATGATACAAAGGGCGGCTCACATCCGACTGCCCTTGACCGGACTGAATCAGCCAAGCCAGAAAAGGTGGCAAAACGACTTCCTGCAAATGATGATCTGTAGGTACCTGACTCATTCCAATCAAACTCGCATCTCCCGTCGCGGCTGCGGAAATCCGCAGTGCTTCTCCATAGGGGACATGACGGGAAATCATCATTGACATCATTTCCGTGAAATTCGCCAGCCGATGCAGCCGAAGAATATTGGTGACCCCCGGTACCAATCGCATCAGCGAAGCACCACCAGAAAGATTCAAACTTCGCCCATCGTTACTTCGCAGCCAACTGAACCAGGCAGCGAATAGAATCAGAGGAGGAATCCAACCCCAGATCCAGGCAGTGGCATAAATGGAATCCATAAACTGCACGATTTGATTCGGTTGAAGGCGACTGGCTTCGTCGAATGCGAGATATCCTCGCACGGTCATCCTGCCTACAAACAGGAACAGCATGTAGGCAGTGAACATGACGAGCAGCGGATACATCATCGCCCGACCCAGCCGCTGCCTGAGCGTGAATAATTGCTGGATATAGTTGCCGTAGGTTTCTAGGATGGTGCCGAGAATATCTCCCCCCTGCTCTCCTGCGGCTACGACTTCGCGATACTGTTCCGGAAAGACATCACTTTGATGAGCTATCGATTCAGAAAGAGAAGAACCCAGTTCGAGATCCCGCACTAGTTTCTGCAATGTTCGGCTCAGCCGGGGGTGTGTCCCTTCTACAGCTGCCTGTAAACCTTCGACTAATCCCGCCTCCCCACTCACAATACCCGTTAACAGATCGTTGAACTCATGGAGTTCTTCGAGCGAAAACTGGGACTTGAAAGGAAACATGGCAAAGGCTCGGTAATAAGTTTTTGTAGGTCAGGCAATGCCTGACATGATTGACAATAGACGCTGTATTTCGTCAGGCACAGCCTGACTTACGCGATCTAACTGGCTCCTAAAACACGAATCATCTCCTGAGGACTGACGATATGCTCGGCAACTAATTTCCTGGCACGATCACGCAGACTGATCATCCCCGATTCCGCTGCCAGCTCATTCAAAGTTTTCACATCCTGCCGTTTCAATATCGCTTCGGAAATCTCCGGCCAGTCTGGATCGAGATATTCGGACAGAACTTTTCTTCCCAGATATCCTGTCCCTCGACAGACATCGCAACCGACTGGCAGTGCAACCGATTCAAACTCTCCGTCTAACAAATCGGACTCATCGGTCGAAATCTTTTTGCAACGGCAAAGAGCCCGTAGAAGACGCTGGCTGAAAACGGCCAGCAATCCACTTCTTAATAAATAAGGTTCTATGCCCATATCACTTAATCGGCTTAACGCTCGAGTGCAGGAGCCGGCATGAAATGTTGTAAGGATAAGATTTCCAATCAACGAGGCCTGAAAGACAGTCTCAGCTGTTTCACGGTCTCGAATTTCGCCGACCATAATCACATCCGGGTCCTGTCTGACTAATGATCGTAAGCCTGTCATCATATCCATACCAGCTTTAGGGTTTGCAGAAGTCTGATCCACATGAGGAACCACCACTTCCACGGGATCCTCTAAAGAGACGAGACTCCGCTCCCCGGCTGATTTGTGTAACATTTCCCGCATCGCGGCATAAATCGTTGTTGTTTTCCCACTACCGGCCGGACCAGTTAAGACGATGACACCACTTGTCTGCTCAAGTAAGTGATTAAACTTGCCTACGATATCCTCTGGTAAATCGAGATCATTGATCAACTCCAGGCGACCGGAATCTGCAAATAACCTGATAACAACTTTTTCACCAAACTGCGTGGGAAAAACACTGATGCGTGTCTCTTCTCCGGCAACAGAAGATTGCAACCGTCCTTCCTGCGGGACATCAACTCGATACGTCAATAAGTTGGCCAGCACTTTGAGTCGAGCGATGATGTTCGCAGCAAAAAGTTGTGGAAAACTTGTGACGGTTTGTATCACGCCATCAATCCGCCATCGCATTTCCAGGCCATCTCCCGTGGGTCGCAAGTGGATATCGCTGGCACCACAACTGCGGGCTCCGGAAAGAATGTGATCGACCAGGCGTGGCACCTGATCGGCTTTCAAAGACGAAGTATCGCCAGCATGTTGTAAGAACCATTTTCCGAGATCGACTGGAACCGCAGACATAAAATCGCCAGTGTTGTAGATTAGAGATAGCAATTGACGCAGGATCAAACAATTTCACGATCGAAGTCGTGAGTTCTGCAAAGAGGTATGAAAGGAATCCAGTTACAAACGGATTGTCGCTGAAATGTGAGAGCGATAAGCCAGAACAGCATCGACATGCCCCCATTCTCCAATCGATTCCGGAGAAACATCCAGCTTGCAAAGTGTGCTTTGTGATGGCTGGATCACCAGAGGCTGCATGACCACAGCCGCTGTTCGTGAAACAGAATGTAATTGAGATTCCGCAACGACAAACAGCACAACACACAGAGCAGCGATCACGGAAAGCTGCCGTCGAGCAGTTCGCTGCCAGGCGTCCTTGCGTGCCTGCCTCATTAACTGAAGACGCAGACCGTCCCCCGCCTTCACGGTCGGCGAAGAAAGGACGACAAGCTCTTCAATGGTTTGACAGGAATAGGACATGTTAATTTTCGGTTCTATTTTAGTTCACTTCCAAGGGCGTTCTTAGAAACTCAATCACTTATCTCTGCAGTTGAAATTTTATGGCGACATCTTCCCAGGTTGGTCGGCCCGATTCATCAAACGATCTCAAAGTTTTTGATAACTTCTCAATTCCATATCGATATCTGCTGGCCACGGTATTAATGGACTCATTAGTGATTTCGGAAACCTCACGAAATGTCAGATTTTCCCAGAGATGCAAAGTAATCACTTCTGCTTGGATGGCTGGCAATTCCGCAAGAGCCTCGTGAACCGCTTCAGTAATTTCCCAGGTATCACTTTGTAAAGAAGTTCGAGCCGGGATTAATGGTAAAACATCGCAATGCTCAAACGGTTTTCGACGATACAATATGGTGTAAGCTTCATTCCTTAGAATACGAAACAGGTACGCCACCGGATGCTTGGATCGCACCAGCTTTTTCGGATTCCTGGCCAGTTTTAACATGGTTGCCTGCACGATATCATCAGCTTCGGTTCGATCTTTAACGAGAAAAAGAGCATACCGCAGCAGACGAGTCCCCGCATGATCGTAAATAGAACCCAGCGCGTTAAGATCCCCACCAGAGAGTTGCCTGGCGTAATCCTTCAATTGCAATTCAAATTCATTTGATGGTGATTGATTCAAGTGAGCACATATTTATTGAGTTAATTGAAACGGCGTCTCCAAGACATAGGTTCAGTATGAAAGAGATAGTACTACAAAATCAAGAGACTCCTGCAGTCTTGAATTTTGTCTATCATTTTTTGTGAATTCATAAAATTTGTACAAACAGCAATTTCTTTGTTAGGTGACTTGAAGAATCACCACCTGAAATGCCTTGTCAGTGAGGCATCAATGCGATAGACAAGAGCTTGGCATACCACATAATCCCCCCCCCCGAATTTTGAAATCGGATCGACATTATTTAATACAATGGCCCACGACATCTCTCAACCTGATCAGTCTGATTTGACAGATGTAAATACTGAGAAAAAGTCAGATCAGCAGATTGGTTTTCGCAGGAATTTTCTCTGGCGTTCCATTCAAATTCCACTGCAGCTACTGTTTGTCATCTGGTTTCGATATCGTGCTAAAGGAATGGAGCATATTCCACCCGACACAGGCGCACTCTTGCTAATCAGCCATCAAAGTTATCTCGACCCCTTATTAGTAGGGCTTCCCTTGTCACGTCCTGTCAGTTTTCTGGCGCGGGAGAATCTGTTTCGCGTGCCAGTCGTTGGCTGGATCCTTAAAAATTGCTTTGTGATGCCGATCAATCGCGAAGCAGGTGGCATCGAAAGCTTTCGGCTTTCCATCAAACGCATGAAACAAGGTTTTCTCGTAGCCGTTTTCCCTGAAGGAACACGTTCAACTGATGGTGAGATTGGAACCCTGAAACCTGGCTTCATCGCACTGGCCCGTCGAGCCGGGGTGCCGATCGTTCCAGTCGGAATTGTCGGAGCCAATCGAGCGATGCCTCGAGGAGCCATTTTCATTCGCCCTGCCAAAGTTCGTGTCTATTTTGGTGAACCTCTCGATTTGGAGCGGGTCCTGGAATTATCGAAAAAGAACCAGGAAAAGGATTTTCTCGATTATGTTCATGCTCACCTGAAAGAATGCAATGAAATCGCTGCTACCTTATAGCAATGATGACTCTCAATTGAATTTAATCTTATGACAAACTCTCTCCGAGAAGCCATGCGTCTCGATGCGGGCGTGGCCTATTTTGATAATGCAGCCGTAGCACCACTGACTGCAGCTGCTCATCAGGCGATCCTTCGCTGGACTAATGATATCGCTGGCAGTGGCGATGCCCGCTGGCCGCAATGGCGAACGGAAGTCGAAAAGACCAGACGAGTAGCCGCCAGCCTGATCAATGCGGATCGGGAAGAAGTCGCACTGACACACAGCACGACCGAAGGTATTAACTTTGTTGCGGAAGGATTTCCATGGCTGCCGGGCGATAATGTGGTCATTCCGGTGGGTGAGTTTCCCTCCAATCTTTATCCCTGGATGATGCTCGAATCCAAAGGAGTAGAACTACGAAAAGTTGTCATGCCGGAGAATTCTGTCGATATCGAACGACTCGGAAACGCCTGCGATTCCCGAACTCGAATCGTATCTTGCAGCTGGGTTGGATTTTCGCATGGCTATCGAGTCGATTTAAACCGACTGACTGAACTGACGCATCAGTCAGGAGCATTGCTGATGGTCGATGCCATTCAAGGCCTCGGCATGTTCCCCCTCGATGTGAAAAAAACTCCCATCGATTTCCTCTCGGCTGACGGACACAAATGGCTGCTCGGTCCTGAAGGAGCCGGGATCTTTTATCTGAAACGCGATCATCTCGATTTACTCCGCCCGATCAACGTCGGCTGGAACAGCGTCGCCACTGCCGGCGAATTCGGACATGAGTGCATGGATCTTCGCAAGACTGCTGGCCGTTACGAAGCAGGCACCTACAACATGGTCGGACTGGCCGGCTTCGGAGCCAGCCTGCAGGTATTTCAGGATATTGGCGTTGAGAAGATCAGCCAGCAACTTAAGGAAGTCACGGATGAAGTTGTTTCTTCTCTTCAATCAATTGGAGCAGTCATTCACTCCAATCGAGAGGACAATCACTGGTCAGGAATCATCTCCTTTGATTTACCCGGCAAAGATCCACTAACGGTAAAGCAAGCCGCCAGCGAAAAAAACGTTTATTTCAACACAAGAAACGACCACTTCCGCGTCAGCCCTCATGTATACAACACCTCGGAAGATATTCAGAAACTGATAGAAGTGTTGAGCGAGCAAACTAAATCCGGCGAGCGGGATCAATTATAATCAGTTTTCAAACTTCACCAAGAGAACGAGTTCCATACATAATTATAATGGCAAGGGTGGCTGGGGTCGTAGCGCAGCGAAGCCCTCAGAAAAAGTAGCTTATGAACGTCCTTATATTGAAGTTCAAAAAGACAACCGACTAATCGCCTGCTCGATGATTTCCTCATTCAATTGATCGACCAGTTCGGGAGCAACAAATAGCCGAACTTTCTTCACATAATCATCAAACTGACGGTGAGCCAATGCTTCCACGACGGGCGAAACCGATGTCAAAGAACGGAATTTCTGATCCTTCGTGTATAGCACATCAATCTTGAATTGCACTTCCCGTTTCGGTGGAGGAGCATCGATCAGGATTTGATGTGGGTTTGTTGAGACGCGGAATTCCTGTTGAAGAATCTGCTGCAATTTCTGAGTGATCGGGATCAATTCTTCAAACGGACGATGAGCGAGACGCTCATAAATTTCAGGATCGTCAACCGCGGAGTATTCAACGACTCGCTTATAAAGAGCCCTTTTCGAACCAAGAAGGCCTTCCACCAACGATTCACAGTTGGTTCCCCTGGCTGCTTCCCGCATATCGGCTATCGATTCCGATTCCCGCTGCCTGAAAAATGCCTGAAGATCGAGTCGGTCTCTCAATTCATAAAAACTGCGGGCAAACATCGATGTCGCACTTCTCACTGCATGATGCCAGTAAACTTCGCTGAACATCACATAGCGGGCAAACACCATCAACTCGGCTGCCGTTTTCCCTTTTGAAGTAATCGCCAGTCCATCACCCGCTTCATTGACCGTTAAGGAAGTAATCAATCGATTGCGGTCAAAATTCCGGCCGTATGGAACTCCTGCATGCAGGCTGTCTCGATCGAGATAATCCATTTTGTCGATATCAATCGGACCAGAAAGAATCGAGCGTAACAAACTTCGAGTCGATGATTTACGTCGAGGCACCAGAATATCGAGCACATCAGCAGGATCGATTTGCCATTCTGATTTTAAAACACGATTCAGTTCTGTCTCCCCCATCAGAAATTGATAAGCAAATTCTTCATGATCGAGAATACTTTCCAGAGCCATATCTTCAATCGGATGGCAAAACGGCCAGTGACCAAGATCGTGCAGGAGTGCAGCGACGAGCAGCAACTCGGCATCTTTCTGAGTACACAGCGAGGTGAATCGCTCATTGCGACTCAAATGGGCGAGATATCGAACCGCATTGTGATAGACGCCCAGTGCATGTTCAAATCGAGTATGTGTTGCTCCTGGATAAACGCGGACAACTAACCCGAGTTGACTGATGTGCTGAAGTCGTTGAAACTCGGGTGTGTCAACAAGTGCACGAACGCGTGAAGTGAATGGTACATCCTGTTCACAGGGGATACGGATAATTCCCCGCCCTGATTGATACGCGGCAATTTCTGGAAGATCCCAGGCCGATCGGTCGGTGCTCATCAATCACTCTCCTGCTTCAAGCATCTTGTCAGTTGTAACCGGATCGACCTCCCGACACGCTTTTGTCACCGTCTCCTGCCAGAACGCCAGACGACTCTGCCAGACTTCGGGGTCCATTCCCTCAGGACAGACATCCAGAAACTCCTGAACGAGCAGACAGAAACGGAGCAGATGTCGAAACACAATCCCTTCCTGTTTCGTCAGGTCCCGCCCCGTCACGTAATTCTGGAAGTTGCCATCGAACTTGAGTAAGTCGCCAACAATCCAGACGGGAGTTGTTCTCAGTCCGTGGACTCCGGGAAATTCCGATTGAAACAACATCCGAACTTTATCGGCAATCGGCGGAGGATAATCTTCATAGAAAATGTCGTATGGATCGCCGGGTAGTTCTGGCCAAATACGATGACTCGGAAGGATGCCCCGTTCGATCAATTCAAAATCAACGAAGGACTTGGCCAGTTCTCCAGAAACCAGAAAATCAAGCGGCAGCCGGACATCGCGAGCGACCGAGCCGGGAACTTCCAGCACACTTTCGAGAAGTTGAATCTGCTCGAACTCATCCGCTTTGCCCATGATCTTCACGAGGTAAGAACCAAACACCGGATTGATACTGCGAAATCTCAAGAAATCATCGAGTTTCACTGTCGGTGTGACTTTCTTAGGGATCCATTCAATTTCACGCGGGGCATCTACTGAAGTGGACTTTGAGACCGTCTTCGGTTTCTTTTTGGGTTCATCGGTAATGGCAGCCTGCAGCAGTTTCCCGAATGAGCCGATCGATTCTGCCGCTTCCTCCTCAGGCTTATCTTCTTCCTTTTTGTCAGCGGATTGATTGACTGGCTTTGGCACGGGAGGTTCAGGATCGAGTTTGACAAAACCACCGGCCCACATCGTTTTCAACATCTGGAAGAGTTGTTTCTCTGCTTGCTCACGTTCTTTACCAGCCAGCATTCGACGGGAGACAAACTGCCGTAATCGTATGACGTCATCGGACGCTTTAATCAGCCAGGCGAGCATCCGCCACGGAAGGTGTCCTTTACTGGAAAGATTCGCCGGCGGAGCCTGACGCAGCTTTTCGAATTGATCCTCATTCCAGTACTGCCGCTTGCTGTTCCGCGTCGGCATCTTCTTCTTCATCCGCTTCTTGGCTTTAATCAGCATCGGATCTTTGCAGTCTTCCGGAATTTGATCGTAACGTTCTTTCCAGCGGAGAATTTTAACATCATCCTCATCGGGCAATGCGAACACGAACCCTTCATGATCGTACTGCGGCCGCCCTGCTCTGCCGAACATTTGATGAGCTCCACTGGCATCGATTAACTTCATTTTGCCCGGCGGGCCTTTGATTAGTGAAGTCAACAGGACTGACCGAGCGGGCAGATTGATCCCGGCTGCCAAAGTTTCCGTGCACATACAGACCGAAAGCAGTTTTTCCTGAAACAATTCTTCGACAATCCGCCGATACTTCGGCAAAATCCCCGCATGATGCACACCGACGCCACGCAACAGAATCGGTTTCAATTTCGGACCGGCTCCCTGAGACCAGTCGTATTGTTCCAGCCGAGATGCCAGCTCTTTCTGACGCTCTTTGGTGACGAGCCGTTTCCCTTTGAGTTGCTCGGCGATCGTCCAGCACTGGGAGCGATTGAAACAGAAGACAAGAGCGGGGACGTAATTGGATTCGTCATCGCCAGCCGCCATAATTTCGAGTTGCTCATCGAGCAGTTGATCCGGCACCCAGCGAAAGTTGAGCGGAATCCGTCGATCTGCTGATTGCACTAGTCGCAAATTCCGCTTGTGCTGAACTCGCAGCCAGCCCAGAAACTCAATGGCATTTCCCACAGTCGCTGAAAGCAGCATCAAACGAATATGCTTCGGCAACAAGCCAAGCGTCAACTCCCAGACCGCTCCCCGTTCCGGATCGTTAAAGCTGTGAAACTCGTCCATCACAACCGCGAATGTCTCATCGAAATATTGATGTTCGGAATCGAGCAGTCGATTGAGCAGAATTTCCGCGACGACAACCAGAATCCTCGCATCGGGATTCACTTTTCGATTGCCGGTAACTAATCCCACATCATCCGCAGAAAATCCCCAGCGGACGGCAGCGTCCTGCAGTTCCTGAAACTTTTGTTCGGTCAGGGCAATCAGCGGAGTTGTGTAGTAAGCAACTTTATTGGTATGCAACGCCTCGAACAAAGCGGCTTCGGCAATCAGAGTTTTTCCGGTGCCTGTCGGAGCACATACGAGCACTCCTTCATCGGCAGTAAACCACGTGAGTAATGCCTCCTCCTGAACCGGATAGGGTTCGTAAGGAAGTTCATCCAGATACCGTGTGGCCAGTTCGTCCCGATCCAATAGTTCCTCCTGAATGACGATACTTTGTTTTACTGTGGGTGGCGGGGGTGCTCCGCATTAGCGGAAGCCCCCGAGACATCAACACTTCGGGGGCTTCTCTTCGAGAGCGCCCCCGCCACCCGCCGTCTTCGTTAAAAGCTTCGTAGATCAGGCAGTGCCTGGCCTACTTCTCAATTACACAGGCACACTCACCTGATTCTGATGCCGGGCTAATGCCGCATTCACAAAGCCCAGGAATAACGGATGCGGTGCCAGCGGTTTGGACTGGAATTCCGGATGGAACTGAACCGCAACAAACCACGGATGATTTTCGACTTCGACTATTTCGACCAGCGTCCCTTCCGGAGATGTCCCGGCGACTCGCATACCCGCTTCTTCGAGTCGTTCACGATACTCAGGATTGAATTCGTAGCGATGCCGATGTCGTTCCTGAACTTCTTTCTGGCCGTATAACTGACGTGAAAGACTCTCTTCAACCAGTCGACAAGGCTGGGCACCAAGTCTCATCGTCCCACCTTTGTAGGTGATTTTTTTTTGTTCCTCGAGCAGACAAATGACCGGATTCCCGGTCTGGCCTTCAAACTCGGTACTGTTCGCATCACTCAAACCGAGCACATTTCGCGAATATTCGATAACCGCACACTGCATACCCAAACAAATTCCGAAATATGGAATCTGCTTTTCACGGGCATATTTCACAGCTCGAATTTTGCCTTCAACACCTCTCATCCCAAAGCCGCCAGGTATCAAAATCCCATCGACACCTCGCAGCAACAATTCCGGATCCTCTTCTTCGAGCTCATCGGCTGAGACACGTTTTATTATGATGCGAGTCTTCGTCGCAAACCCCGCATGATCAAGCGATTCATAAATCGATTTATAAGCATCCCGGTGTTCAATGTATTTTCCAGCGACCGCAATCGTCACTTCATGTTCTGGATTGCGAATCGTATGCATCAAATTCTTCCAGTCGTCCATTTCGAGAGGACCTGGCTGAATATTAAGTTTTTCACTGATCAGTTTATCGATTTTGTTTTCTGCGAGGCCGAGAGGCACTTCATAAATCGAGAGCGTTTTATCGATTTCTTCAATAACGGCCTGCTTTTCCACATTACAGAACAGAGCGATCTTTTCCGCATTTTCGCGGCCGAGCGGTCGTTCCGTACGGATGACCAGAATATCAGGCTGAATCCCGATCTGACGTAACTGACCAACACTGTACTGAGTCGGTTTCGTTTTCAATTCACGAGCGGCCTTCAAGTAAGGAACGAGCGTCAAATGAATAAACAGACAATTATCGCGTCCCACTTCCAACGGCACCTGGCGAATCGCTTCCAGATACGGCAATCCTTCAATATCCCCAACAGTGCCGCCGAGTTCTGTAATCACAATGTCGATATCAGGGCCATCCAGTGAATAGATCGCTTCCTTGATTTCATCGGTCACATGCGGAATAACCTGTACGGTCGCGCCGAGATATTCCCCTCGCCGTTCCTTATCGATGACGGATCGATAAATTTGACCTGTCGTGAAGTTCGATTTTCGTGAGAGTGGACTGTTCGTGAACCGTTCGTAATGTCCCAGATCCAGATCCGTTTCCGAACCATCATCAAGCACATACACTTCGCCATGCTGATATGGGCTCATCGTGCCGGGATCGACATTCAGATACGGATCGAGTTTTTGCATGCGAACACTCAGCCCGCGTCGTTCCAGCAACAGGCCCAGTGAAGCCGAGGTCAATCCTTTACCGAGAGAACTGACAACTCCTCCGGTGACAAAAATATGTTTGGTCATTGCATACTACTCAAGGGCGAGGTGGGAAATTTCGACGGCTTGGATTCTTTACTGACTTCTAATCCATAATTAGTAAGAAAACCCAGCACTGGCATCACAGTGTAAGTTTTTTGGGTCACGCAAACCAGCGGCAGTCAAAGGTTTTTTATTGTCAATGCGAGCTTTGATGTCGCTTGACAAATGCTGCGTAATCTTCAGGGGTATCGATTCCGCTCGATGACGAGGCAACCACTGTAACATGAATATGGGCACCGGCTTGCAACGCTCGGAGCTGTTCGAGTTGCTCTGTTGTTTCTAATACCGTGGCTGGCATTTTCACAAACGCCTGCAAAAAAGCCGTTCGATATGCGTAAAGTCCTATGTGTTGCAGCCATGAACTTGACTGGTAGGGCGTTGGCTCATCGACAAACCAGTCTTCGATGGCTCGATCCCGCGAAAATGGAATGCTCGCCCGACTGAAATACAATGCTCGGCCATCAGTCGCACAAACGACTTTTACGCAGGAGGGATCGCGAACCTGATCCGCAGTCAGTATCGGATTCGCAAGAGTCGCCATTTCACAGTCGGTTCGCTTCTCCAAAGCGGCTATGACGCGATCGATATGATCCGCATCAATTTCAGGCTCATCTCCCTGGATATTGACAACAATTTCCGGAGTTTCCGCAAGAGATTCCAAAGCAACCGCCGCCCGTTCAGTTCCATTGGCACACTCGCCTGTCATACAGACTTCGGCTCCAAACTTCTGGCATTCCTCCGCGATTTCAGTGCTATCGGTAGCAACCACAATCCGTTCAAGCCGCTTCGCCTTCTGAGCCGCTCGCCAGGTATGTTCCAGCAAAGATTGCCCCGTTTCCTTGAGCAGCAATTTGTTTGGCAATCGAGTTGATTGTAATCGAGCAGGAATAATTCCAATGACATTCATGGATGTAGTTTTTCTAACTATATTTAGTGTGAAATTCGATGTATTTCTCTTTCTTACCGTATTCTTTCCTTCTCCTTGGTGAGAAGGTGGTCGAAGGCCGGATGAGGGGTTGCCCTCGACGAACTCTAGAAACAGATAAACATGATTCGAGATTGTTAACTCCATGATTGTAGCATTCATGAGCAGAGCCGGATATGATTTTAACGCACACATCAACACACGCCCAAGCGTGTACACAACACAGAAATTGCACATTTGAGAGAGGTCCTCTATGAGATTCTGGTCTTGTCTATTAAGTGGTCTGGTTTTGACTACTTCCCTAGCCACAATTCATGCTGATGAAAAAATCAATTCGC
The DNA here is from genome assembly GCA_002359185.1 of Planctomycetaceae bacterium UBA2671. Taxonomy (GTDB): domain Bacteria; phylum Planctomycetota; class Planctomycetia; order Planctomycetales; family Planctomycetaceae; genus Rubinisphaera. Next base: position 9,177 of record DEML01000052.1, on the reverse strand, counting down.
TCACCGACTCTGAAAAACTGGCGGGTTGGGAACTGCTGTTCGATGGAGAATCCAAAGACGGCTGGCGGAATTACAAAAAAGAAAGCATCAGCGATGGCTGGGTCGTCAAAGACGGAGCGCTGAGCCGTGTCGATAAGGGCGCTGGCGATATCATCACTGAAAAACAGTATGAAAGTTTCGAGCTTTGCCTGCAGTACAATATTTCGCCTGCAGGAAACAGTGGAATCATGTTCCATGTTCTGGAAACCGAACAGCGCCCCTGGCAAACAGGTCCGGAAATTCAGGTCCAGGACAACATCAACGGACACGATCCTCAAAAAGCGGGCTGGTTGTATCAGCTTTACAAACCAACCCTCCCTGGCTGGATGAAAAAAGTGGAATCCGAAGCCGGTTTGGATACCGAAAAAACTCTGGATGCCACCCGTCCTCCCGGAGAATGGAATGAACTTTACATTCGCATCACCCCCGGACAATCCGAAGTCATGATGAATGGCGTGAGTTACTATCGTTTCCAGAAAGGGAGTGACGAGTGGAATAAACTGGTCGCAGACAGCAAATTCTCAGCCTACGAAAATTTCGGCAAACCGACCAAAGGCCATATTTGCCTACAGGATCATAACGATCTGGTTTCTTACCGAAACATCAAAGTTCGTGACCTCTCCAAGGAAGTTCCGGATCCCGTTCATGGCAAACTGGATGTCAAAGTTGTTCAGGCATTTCCCGATTTGACTTGGGAAAACTGGGAACCGATCGATGAAAAAGGCAAAGTTGCCGGACTGCGACCTATCGTCATCACTCATGCAGGCGATGATTCCGGTCGGATGTTCGCCGCGACTCAAAATGGTTCGATTCATGTCTTCCCTGAAGGCCCAAAGACGAAGCAGACGATTGAATTTATCGATCTGACAGATCGCGTCGCCCCTTATAAAGCCGCCAATGAAGAGGGCTTCCTGGGACTGGCATTCCATCCGAACTACGAAAAGAACGGCAAGTTCTACGTCTATTACACTTCCCTGGCCGATCCTCACACGTCGATCGTTTCCCAGTTCAACGTCTCGAAAAATGATCCCAACAAAGCCGATCCCAAATCAGAAAAAGAGATCTGGAGACTCGAACAACCGTTTTCGAACCACAATGGGGGAACAATCGGCTTCGGTCCTGATGGATACCTCTACATCGGTCTCGGCGACGGCGGCAGCGGAAACGATCCATTTGATAATGGACAAAGCACCGACACTGTTTTGGGTTCTCTGCTGAGAATCGATGTCGACAATGCCGGTAAAGATCAGGCTTACGGCATCCCGAAAGACAATCCCTTTGCTTCTCAAAAAGATGCGAAACCAGAAATCTTTGCTTATGGATTCCGAAATATCTGGCGATTCAGCTTTGACCGCGAAACCGGCGATCTGTGGGTCGGCGATGTCGGCCAGAATCTCTGGGAAGAGATTGATATCGTCGAAAAAGGAGGCAACTACGGCTGGAACCGCTACGAAGGGACTCATATCTTCGGCAATCGCCCTCTTTCCGATGCCGACAATGCGATTCCCCCAGTCTGGGAATACGATCATCAGATCGGAAAATCGATTACCAGTGGATATGTTTACCGAGGCTCAAAAGTGCCGGAATTGCAGGGCAAATTCCTGTATGCTGACTTCGTAACCGGCAAACTGTTCGCTCTGGATTACGATGTCGCAGCGAAAAAACTCCGCGGCAACTATTCCATCGACTCCAACAAAATGCCCGTTTTAACCTACGGCGAAGACCAGGATGGCGAAGTCTACTTCTCTGTCGAATCAGCCGACGGCAAAGGCATTTATAAGTTCGAAGCGAAGAATTGATCAAATATTCAGTGACGGGTGGCGGGGGCGCTCTCCAAGAGCAGCCCCCAATGCCCCGCTCGGATAGTTCATAACACAAAAAAAAGCATCCTCAAAAAACTGAGGATGCTTTTTTATTGAGTGCGGACGAGAGGAGTCGAACCTCCACTCCCGTTAAGGAACACGGACCTGAACCGTGCGCGTCTGCCAATTCCGCCACGTCCGCAAGGCAAAAGGTGAGTCATCACCTCCGAGTACGCAAAGTATATCGAGATCGTTACGTGAGACAAGTATCGGCGCGCTGTGTTCGCAAATCCGGCGAAAAATATTAGTTTTAGGCTGATTTCTGCAATTTCTAGTGACACTGATTTCATTGCCCTGAAATTACTCCCCAATCATCTTGACGAGCACCCGCTTCCGCCGCTTCCCGTCAAACTCATAATAAAAAACATGCTCCCACGGGCCCAGATGCAATTTGCCATCAGTAATGGCAACCACCACTTCGCGGCCCATGATCTGGCGTTTGTGGTGGGCGTCGGCGTTGTCTTATCCGGTGCGGTTGTGGAGGTAGCCACCCTGTTTGGGATCACTGCCCGGGTTAAACGGCACGAGTTCTTCGAGCCAGCGTTCGTAATCGGCGTGTAAGCCAGATTCGTTGTCGTTGATGAAGACCGAAGCGGTGATGTGCATGGCGTTCACAAGGGCCAGCCCATCTTTGATTCCACTTTCTGCAACCAGTTGTTCGACTTCGCGATGAATGGAGACGATGGCTCGGCGTTCGGGGATGTCCAGCCAGAGTTCTTTTGTCATTGATTTCATATCTCTATTCTATTCCTGTTCTGCTGATTATTGACACGAAAATTCTGTGATCAGTTCATTGAAAAACAAATATCGTGAACGTTAGCCGGTCTCCAGATTAGTGATTCCGAAGATGGACTCGTTATCAAGTTTCGGTGGGGAGCCGAGATACATCCGTTCGCAGCCGAAGACTTCTTCCATCTGATACTTGCGGCAGAGTTCAATCGCCTGTGGATTGTTATCGGGGATATCCAGAAAGATCGGCTGGCCTGCCTGTTGAAGTTGAAAAGCCTGAAAGAGTTGATCAGAAGTGTGCAGAGTGTCGGCAAACAGAGGGCCAATTTTCCAGCCGACTCGACATGGACGCATCACCCCAAAACCATTTAAAGTTTCGTTCTCAACGACAGCCAGAGAAATGGCTCCGAGTTGATGAATCCAGTTGGAGAGGGGCTGAGGTCGGGAGGCGGGAAAACATCGTCGGTCGAATTCGAGAACAGTTTCGAAATTGACAGTCTTCAAATCACATACTGTTTCAGAATGTTTGCATTCCGGTGAGGGCTCAGTCAATTGAAAACGACGATGCCGGGTATATTGCTGAAAGCCTCCCTTTTCGTAGAAAGTAACCATGGCATCGACACCATCGAGCCCGATGGTTCCGCCCGGCTTCAAGCGTGAGAGCAATTGATCTCTGCGTGCCAACCAGAGTTTTGTTCCGAGCTTTCTCCCACGAAAGGGCTCATCGACGATAAACAGTCCCATGAAACCGTAATCATCGCTGTGTCGAATAATCGCCCCACCGCCGATGAATTTGTCATTCTCGCATAATGCTAGGAAGCCTTCAGGATCGAGATTCCAGAAACTTTCGACATCGTTCAAACCGGGATTCCAGCCTTCTTTCCCCGCCCAGTCAACGATCAACTGAAGTTCTTCAAACTTCAAGGCACGAATTTCAGCCATGCTCTCACTCCCTTCTCTGATGTGAGTCAACTCAAGTTGTCTACTGAGGCTGATAGTCTGGATTGAGTTTCGTTGGGACAGGAGCGTTCATCGATTTACGCCACTGCTTAAGGTCGGCATGTATTCGAGAGGTTATTTCTGGATGAGATTCAACCAGATTATATTGCTCTCCGATATCGGCTTCGAGATCGTAAAGTTCCAGGCGGCCATCTTCGAAGTATTCGTGGAGTTTCCATTTTCCATCGCGAACAACGGAGCCTGGACGGGTACGAAAGTCAGAATCGTGTGGACCTTCTTCAGGCTTCTTGATATTCCCGTAGCCCTGCAGATAAATGGGGAAATGCCAGTAGAGTTTTCGTTCAGCAAATTGCCCTTTACCAGTTAAGAGCGGGACAAGGCTCTGTCCGTCGAGAATTTTTTGTTCAGACGAATCAATCCCGGCAACATCGAGAAATGTTGGAAAGAAATCGAGGCCGGTTACGGGGGTCTCGTTAATTGAACCCGGTTCAACTTTTCCGGGCCAGCGAACAACCACAGGAACTCGAACTCCCCCCTCAAAGTATGAACCCTTTCCGGCTCGGAAGGGGCTTTGGCTCGAGATAATCTGCACGCCGCCGTTATCGGAGGAAAACACAACGAATGTATTGTCTTTCAAGCCGAGTGAATCGAGTTCAGAAAGAATTTTGCCGATGCCCTGATCCATTTTTTCGATCATTGAGGCATAAGCGGCATCGACTCCTTTGCCCTTATATTTCCCAACAAATTCAGGAACTGGCTCTATTCCGGTATGAACGGAGTAATAAGACATGTACATGAAGAAAGGATCGTCGCGATGTTTCCTCAGAAATTTGACCGCTTGATCGGCAAAGATATCGACGCGGTGGGTGCCGGCAGGATATTGATTGTTATACGACTTCATCGATCCTTTTTTGAATGGAGAGAAGTAGCCTCCGGTCGGACTGCCGGAATCGTTGCCGCCAATGTTCACATCGAACCCTTTTTCTATTGGGTTCCTGGTAATGTGCCACTTGCCAAGGTGAATCGTTTTGTAGCCATTGGCCTGCAGAATTTCAGCGATGGTTTCTTGATTCTGTGGGATGTGAACGGAATTTTTAATCGGAATCAACTTGCGTTGACTCGACTTGCCGCGATCAGAATTACCGACAGTATACACGCCGTGTCGTGGCGTGTTCTGGCCCGTCATGCAGCAGGACCGGCTGGGAGCGCAGTTTGCGGCTGGGGCATAGGCTTGAGTGAAGGTCATGCCTTCGGAAGCGAGTCGATCGATATTCGGTGTGCGATAGCGATTGGAGTTGTAACTGACATCCTGAATGCCGAGATCATCGGCATTGATGTAGAGGATGTTCGGTCGCTCACCCCCATCCAGTGACGGTAATTGGATTGAAGTGAATAAGACTAAACAAGCCAGCAGGATGAGTCGACGCATCGCATCTCCGAGAACTGTTTTTTGATGGAATTGATTTTCTAAAACTGACGCTACTTGAACGCCGTAAGAAAATCAATTGTGCTTCATCGGAGCACAGTTTCTCGAATAACGATTAGAACGACATCAATGCCCGCACACCGAAGAGGTAAGCAGTGTCGATTCCATTTCGAGCCGGGTCGTTGATTTGGATATCCGGAGTGATCTGCACGTGCTCGGTGGCTTGAATACGGTAGTAAAGTTCAATCCCCTGCCCCTGCAGGCCAAGATTTAGTGCCGCTGCAGTAATTGGATTCAGTTCGTCACTCGTTCCCACCTGATACCAGCCGATGCCGAAGTAATCCTTCTCGCGGCCGCGGATCATGGAATCTCCTCCGATACCGAAACTTAGAAAGTATTCCAGTGGACTAGTGGCGTCATCAGCCATGCCGGCTCGTCCGAAAACGCCCCAGCCTCGTGCTTCTTCAGTGCAGCAGCCTTTGTCATAGACCAGATATTGATCGAAGTTCCAGTAGGCCGACCAGGAGCCTGTCTGTTGGGGAATCCCAACAGGAGTTATCGCCAGGCGGGGATCATCTCCAATGCTGGCATAACTTCGGCTGCTCCAGGTTGCTCCAAATAATTGATGGCCAGGTTTATTCATAAATTGAGTGGGCAGTCTCAACTCCGAGGTCAAAACGGCTCCTTGTTCAAACAATGTTCCCAAACCAGTCCTTGTGGCGGTGTCGACTGCGTTGAGAACACTGAAAGTGTAAATCGGCTCCATTTCCTGAAGATAACTGAATGAGACGCCGAGAGTCGAATAAGGAATGGTTCGCAGAGTCGCAGGGTTGAAGATAAAGGCGGTATTGGAGAATTGATTCAAGCCGCGACCATGTGCGAATTCGTTGGCATCGCCATCGAGAGTATCGAGTTTTCCGAAAGAGACTGCGAATTCCTCACTCAGAAACTGTGTAAACAGGACGTTTGTCAGGATGAGATCATTGGTATCGGCAGGAAGAGCCGTTGGCAAAGCTGATGGCAAAAGAGCTCCATCAGGTGGTCCGCCAAACATACCAAACCGATGCTCGGCTTTAATTTTCAGGAACAGTCCTTCCATTCCAGCGAGTTTGTCCATATCGAGATTGGCAATGTAATCGCCATGTCCGCCGTAATCAAATTCCTGGCTGACTCCCCCGGCTGCAACTCCCTGATACATCTGATAGAAGTTGGCCTTAAACGTGATTCCCGACTCTTCCATGCGTTTCAGAATGCTAGTTGACTCACAGCATCCGCAATAATCATCGACGCAGGAATCTGCGAGGATGCAGTCATCACCGCAACATGAATCTGCAGTATTGCAACTCAGCCAATTCGTGAGAATACATTCGTCCGCGATCAGCGGCGAAACAGTGAATGAACTGCCAATAATCAAAATGGCAAGGAGTTCAGCCGGAAATTTTAACGTTTTCATCGTCGAGCAGTCCGATTTTGTGGAAACGAGTGAATATTCATCCGTATCCATTACATCGGAATAAGAACGCAAATAATCGTTCGAACCCTCATAAGTACAGGAAGTGAGGGTTATGGGGATTATGCAGGCAACTCAACCAGAGAAAATTCAAGATCAAGACTGGCAAGAGCTTCTCAAATTCACAAAATCTTCAATCCCGCCAAAGCTGCAATTGCCAGCAGGGCACCACAGATCCAGAAGCGAGTGACCACTTTGACTTCACTTTGACCGTTAAGAACGAAGTGATTGTGCAAAGGACTGCAGCGAAGAGGTCGCCAGCCCCAGGTGCGGTAGATGGAGATCTGAATGATAACCGAGAGAACTTCCACGACGAATATTCCACCAACAATGATGAAAAGAAACTCCTGGCGGGCAATCACTGCGGAAAGCCCCAGCATCGCGCCCATTGGCAGGGAGCCGGTATCTCCCATGAAGACTTCTGCAGGATGACAATTGTACCAGAGGAAGCCGAGCATGGCTCCGACCATCGCTCCGACGACCACCGCAGTTTCTCCTGCTTGGGGAATGTAGGGAATTACAAAATACTCAGCGAGCGTTTTGTGCCCGGCCAGATAGCAGAATGCGATCATGGCTCCCCCGGCGAAAATCGAACAGCCCCCTGCCAGACCGTCCAGACCATCCGTTAAATTGACTCCATTGGAGGCACTCACCAACACCAGACCAGTCCAGACAATGAATCCATAACCGATGGGAATGGCGAACTGTCCGACTGGAGAAACGAGATCTGTTCCCAACGGAATATGTGATTGATGCTGATACAACGAAGCCCCGGCCATCATCGCCAGAATCCACTGTAAAATAAATTTTGTTCGAGCGGACAGTCCATGAGTGCTCGTGCTCAGTTTGGTCCAGTCATCGCACGCTCCCAGCATGGCAAAACTGAGGATCACAAAAATGCTCAACTGCACATAATGATTTTCCAGGTTTCCCCAGATCATCACCGAAAACAGAGTCGCCATCACCAGAAACAAGCCGCCCATTGTTGGGGTGTCGTTCTTACAGGCATGCAGACGGTCAAGTTCGGAAGAGGCACTCGAAACTCGCTCGCGGAATCGTGATTTCAACCAGCGAATCGCCATTGGTCCCAGGCAAACGGCCATCAGGAAGGATGTCAGACTGGCCAGAGCAATGCGAAAGGTTGTGTAAACGCGTGAAGTCCCGGTCGTATGACTTTCCACTTGCTGAAAAAACGGCAAGACGTGAATTAACAACCAGTAAACCATGACTTCATCCCTGAATTCAAATTTAGTCAGCCCTCATAGCTGGCATCTCGCTCTCAAAGATAAGGATAGCGAAAAGCCGGAAATCCCGCCAAGACCGACTTTGAACCGCTAACTAAACTTGATCGTGATGAAATTGATTTGGGGTGGCCGGGGCGCTCCGCTTTAGCGGAAGCCCCCGAAAGTTCCACGTTCGGGAGCTTCTCTTCGAGAGCCCCGCCACCCGCCGTTAAACCAACTTCAGACCATCCATAAATCTCTGATAAGCTGTTTCATAATCGACTGGTGGCTGAAAATCGAAATCCTGACGAGCTTTTTCAATCGAATAGGTATGGGACTGACTCAATTGCAGCGCGACAAACCGTGTCATTGGGGGTTCAGACTGACGCCTCAATATCGAATAGGCAGATTCAAGTGCAACTCCAATGCGATAAGCCGCTTGAGCGGAGATTCTTTTTTGGAGAGGCTGCTTCCCGACATTCGTGAGCAATTCATTAATCCAGGACCATAAGTTGACAGGCTCGGGATCATTTATGAAATAGAATTGCCCTGCGACTGGAGAATCGAGGGATAATTTCTCAGCAGCCTGCCAGTGTGCAGCCGCTGCGTTTTCCACATAAGTCATCGAAATTTCATTGGAACCATCCCCGACGATCCGTAATCGACCGGACTCTGCTCGATCAAGCAACCGCGGAATCAAATGCTGGTCACGTGGTCCCCAAACCAGGTGTGGACGTAACGCACAAGTCGCAACTCCCTGTACGCCATTAGCCTCAAGAATTTCACGTTCTGCGATAGCTTTCGAATGCGGGTAATGACAAAGATACTTTTGAGGATACGGCAACGATTCGTCAGCCTGAATATGAGATTGTCCATCAAAAATGACGCTCGGCGAACTGGTATAAATAAGTTTTTGCACGCCCTGATTTTGACAGGCTTTCAATACATTTCTGCTGCCTTCTGTATTGATCGAATAATACTTCTTCCAACTGCCCCATACTCCCGGTATAGCCGCGACATGGTAGACCGTAGAAACTTTTTCACACGCTGCATCCACAATTTTCGCGTCTCGAATATCGCCACGAATGATCTCGACCCCCAGCTTTTGCAGTTCGGGATAATCTCCTCGACAAAGCACGCGAACAGATTTTCCTTGCTCCAGTAACTGTTCCACAAGATACTGCCCGAGAAATCCGCCTCCTCCTGTGACTAAATTCGACATTCCATTCTCTTAATTTTATCAAGTTCAATTTGAATACAGAGTAAATAAGAACGCCTGAAAAAACTGACATTTGATTCATTGAACCACAGAGACACAGAGAAATTTTCGGATAGACATGAATAGGCTAAGAACATTCGAACTCTGTATTAGCCTTGGATTTCAAAATTTCTCCGTGTTCTCTGCGCCTTGTATGTTAAATCAATCCT
>DEML01000047.1:11895-19898 GCA_002359185.1 Planctomycetaceae bacterium UBA2671 | reverse complement strand
AAGGGGTATTACAAAGCGGAGGTGCTGACTCAACTGCAGTGGATGGACCTATCGGCCCACATTCCAGAGAAATCCAACGCGGCAAAACTCTCACGGTCAGACCCTCATTACTGGTCGCGGCTGATAAATCGACTGGAGACCCGCAGCCGTCGCGGCCGGAAGAAACAACGATTGCGCAGCGAGCGAGTGGAACGCAGCTTTGCTCACAGCTGCGAAACCGGCGGCGCGAGACGAAGTCACTTACGAGGACTCGGAGAGATCCGCAAACGTTATAGCATCCACGCGGCTGCACGAAACCTGGGACTGGTTCTTGGAAAATTACTGGGAACAGGCCCCCCCAGGTTTGATGGGACTCTGGCGGCGTTTTGTGTTGGTATTTCTAGTTGAGAGACTCCAGAAATCGGTCTCAGCCCCCGAGAAACCTTCAACAGGCTTCAGACCAACCTGAAAACAAATTTCCGAACTCAATTTGGAATTCACAAAAACGAAATTTTGTATCAAGTCAAAACGACCTGTTAAGACAAATTCAACGGGCTGCTAGAGGCTGCCTTCTTTAATATTTTCAACTTTTCAAGATTTTAGGCCGTAAGTTAGGAGGTTTTTGCAAGTAATACTTGTGTCAGGCGGTGATCATGTGACATAGTGATTCATTTGAACTAATAATAAAATCAAGCAGACGGGCCAATGATGAGATTTTTGAATATGCGATGGTGGAGCCTGGTTTTGTGTCCCCAGAAGTCCAAACGAAGGTTCCGACAAAGGAACAGGGAATTGGCTGCCGAGGCTCTGGAATCGCGAACACTGCTTACGATTGATTTTAACTTCTCGTACATCAATGAAGCAGGGACCGCTGATGACGTCGGCTTCAACGATTCGAACTCGACCACGAGAACTACCTATCGCAGTATGCTGGAAAACGCAGCCGCAACGTTAGGAACCTGGTTCGATCACACCGCCACACTGGATGTAGATGTCTTCAGCTATTTCGATTCTGGCCCGAGTGGCGGGCTGGCATCAGCTTCTCCACGTTTCTCGCTGGCGGAAAATCCAGGCTTCAACAACCTGGGTGATGCGGGACACATTGTCAAAGGGGGAAGTGATCCGTCTGCAGGTGACGACATGCTGCTGGAAGTCAACTTTGCGCCCAGCTACGGGACAGGATTGGATGTCAGTTCTTCTCAGGATGATTTGATTGCCACCCTGATGCACGAGATTATGCATGGCTTGGATTTTGGGACAGCAGTGAATTTTGATGGTTCTTCATTTTATGAGGACCCTGATGAATGGGGACCATTTGATCAGTTTCTCAGCGATGTGAGCGGTAACCGGGTCATCAACGGCAGTACGTTTACCCTCAATACTTCAACCTGGAATTCCGTTCGTACCGGGGGAACAAGTCCATCAGCCGGTCTGTTTTTTGATGGCCCCAATGCCAAAGCGGCCAATGGTGGCAATCGGGTTGGCCTGTATTCCCCTTCGGGTTGGCAGGATGGATCGAGTGCCAGTCATGTGGATGACAACAATGCTGGCATCAATTTCGTTGACTATCTGATGGTTTCAAACGGTGGCAGAGGTGTGAATGCGCGAGTGCTCAATCCGGTTGAATTCGGGATGATGCAGGACATCGGCTACATGATGATTCAGCCAGGAGTCACAGTGACAGAAACTGGCGGTAATACCTCCGTCACCGAAGCCGGCACGACAGACACCTTTACCGTAGTACTCGATACCCGACCGCTGGAAGACATCACGATCTCAGTCTTGAGTGCCAACACTAATGAAGCGACTGTCGATAAAGCAACACTCACATTTACAACCGCGAACTGGAATGTCGCACAAACCGTTACCGTCACCGGAGTCTCTGACAGTAGTGTTGATGGTAACCAGACCGTCGAAATTGAATTGATTCTCGACACGATCGATGACAGCTATGTCTTCGCGACTGGTTCCATGGTGAGTGCGACCAATGTCGATACAACCCCTCCCCCGGTCCCTGCCACAGTCTACACTGTCAACACGATTCTCGATCAGTCAGACAACAACAGCACAGTAACCGATGGGCTGATCAGCTTGCGGGAAGCAATGATCGCGGCGGATATTAATGCCGCCTTTGGTGATGCCCCGGCAGGGTCAGCAGACACTACTGACATCATCAATTTTGCTCCTTCTTTGGCAGGGATGACGATCACACTGGGGGGAAAGCAGCTTTTAATCACAGAAGATCTCACCATCAACGGCCTTGGGGCAGATCAACTGACAATCAACGCTAATAATCAGTCTCGTGTGCTCAGGGTGAGTTCCGGTAATGTGAATATCTCAGGACTGACATTCACCGGAGGGAACGCCAGGATAGTGTTCCCATCTGAACCACCTGATGGGGGAGCCATTCTCAATCGGGGAACGCTCACTTTAGACAGCGTTTGGGTCACCGGCAATCAAGCCAACTTCAGCGGGGGAATCGACAGTGTCGGTGTTCTGGTCGTCAAGAACTCGACCGTCTCTAACAATTCGGCATCAAACATTGAGGCAACAGCAGGTGAAGGGGGAGGAATTTATGCCACAGGGATGTTTGAACTGATCAACAGCACCGTTTCTGGAAATACAGCCGCTGCGATTGGCGCAGGGGTCATGACAGGCGGTACTGCTACAATCACCAACAGCACAATCACCGGCAACCGGGCGACCAACGGTTCCGGGGGAGGGATTCGTGTCCTCCCTAACAATTCATTGACGCTTAACAACTCGATTGTCGCAGGCAATTTTCAGGGAGCAACAGGCACGACCCCCAACGATCTGTCCAACACGATCGTCGGATCCAATAATGTCATTGGTGATGCTGATACGTCCAGTGGACTGATCGACGGAGTAAATGGAAATATTGTAGGGATCGTCGGAGCAAGCACGCGTGCGATTGGGACGATTCTCAATACCACACTGCAAAACAATGGCGGGTCAACGCCCACTCATGCCCTGGTTCCTGGCTCGGTCGCTCTCAATACCGGTTCCAACGGACTGGCCAAAGATGAAAACAACACTACTCTCACGACCGATCAGCGAGGGGATGGCTTCACACGATTTTTAAATAGTACTGTCGATATTGGTGCTTTTGAAGGTACGCCTCCGCGAACCTACGTTGTCGATACGCTGCTCGATCAACCGGTCAATGGCAGTGGAGTGACCGATGGTCTGGTCAGCCTGCGGGAAGCGATTGAAGCGGCCAACACAAACGCCGCCTTCGGCGATGCTTTGGCCGGATCAGCAGATGGTCAAGACATCATTACCTTTTCCTCTTCACTGATGGACATGACACTCTCCCTGAATGCCAGCCTGCCGACTCTGATGGGGGATGTAAAAATTGTTGGCTTGGGAGCCGACCAGTTGACTATTGATGGAGCGGGAAGTTTTCAGCCATTCTTTGTCGATTCTGGCGTCGTGAGTTCTATTTCCGGTCTGACGATTCAAAATGGGGAATCCGACCGGGGAGGAGCCGTCCGGAATTTTGGCAACTTGACACTCGATGGCGTGCATGTCAAATCCAGTCGTTCCACAGAAACAGGTAGAGATTCTGGGGGAGGCATCTGGAATGTGGGAACTTTAGTCGTCAAGGATTCGACAATTTCCGACAATGAAGCACTGGGAAGTGGCGGAGGCATCTGGACCAACGGAACACTCGACCTGATCAACACGACCGTCAGTGGAAACCATACTCCTGGATTGGGTGGCGGAATTTATTCCTCGGATGAATTTGGTGGCTTAGGGATCACACGAATTACCAACTCGACACTGACACTGAACAGGGCCGATACAGATTTCACTGGAGGCATCAACGGCGGTGGGATCTATTCACTTTTTGGTCCACTCACACTGCACAACAGCATTGTGGCGGGTAATGTATCCGGAACAGGTTTGATTCCGAACGAATTCTCGGGCTCGAATGTGCAATCGGCCAGTTCAAACAATGTGATCGGGGATGCGTCCTCCTCAAAAGGTCTTGTCGATGGGACCAATGGCAATATTGTGGGAGTGAACGGCAGTGGGGTTCGAGACATCAAAACCATTCTCAACACGACACTGCAAGACAACGGTGGACCAACGCCAACACACAAACTGGTCAGTGGCTCGGTTGCCATAAATGCTGGCGACAACACCAAAGCCCTCGATGAAAATGCGGAGGCTCTCACATCTGACCAACGTGGTTCAGGCTTCGACCGCATCAATCAAACGACCGTTGACGTTGGAGCTTACGAATATACGCCAGCCAGAACATTTGTTGTCGATACCTTGCTTGACGAAGCCGCCAATGGAAGCGGAGTGACCGATGGCATGTTGAGCCTGCGGGAAGCGATCGAGGCGGCCAACACGAATATGGCCTTTGGCGATGCACTGGCCGGGTCTGGCGATGAAACAGATATCATCACGTTCTCGTCCTCACTTTCGGGAATGACGATTCTCCTCGACGATCAACAACTTACGATCTCTGACGATCTGATCATCAACGGCCTGGGAGCCGACAAGCTGGAGATCAATGCCGATGTTGACAGTCGAATCTTTGAAGTGCAGGCTGGTGCGACAGTCGAAATGTCTGGACTTGAACTTAGCCGAGGACGCAGTAACGGTGCTGGCGGTGCGATTTACAACCAGGGAAATCTATACCTCAGAGATATGGAGTTTGACGGTAATGACTCTTTCGGTGATGGTGGGGCAATCTATCACACAGGTGAAAACCTGACTATTAATAGCAGCCTGTTCGACAACAATGCAGCATTTGAAGGCAGAGGCGGAGCCATTGCCGCAACTACAGATTACGAGATCTACAACTCGACATTTCGAAGCAATTATGCCGCAGTCATATTCTCGACACCGTCTCAAGGTGGGGCCATTTTTTCAGATACCTCTTCTGCGACGATCGTCAATTCCACGTTTGTCAATAATTTTGTTGGAGACAATCTCGCTGCCAATGATGGGGGAGCCATTTATGTCAAAAGTGGCACGCTTTTGCTTAACAATACGCTTATCGCTGGCAGCAAGCGAGGAACTGTTGCAAATGAAATTTTCGGAACAGTGACAGGCTCGAACAACCTCATTGCCGATGCTGCGACCTCCGGCGGACTGTCTGATGGAGTCGACGGCAACATCGTCGGTGTCAACGGCAGTGGAACTCGCGACATCAACACAATTCTCGACCCCGTGCTTCGCGATAATGGCGGATCAACACGCACACATGCTCTGATTTTTAATTCACTTGCTATCAATGCAGGCAGTAACGCACTGGCTGTCGATGAAAACAGTGCAACTCTCACAACCGATCAGCGCGGGACTGGCTTTGATCGGATTCTAGGTGACACGGTCGATATCGGAGCTTACGAATCGACCAGCATAACTAATGGTGAGGTAATAATTAGAATTGACATTGCCCCCTCCAGTCTGGGCTATGGCATCCCCGGTCAAGACAATGCGACCGGGAACGGCTTCATTCTCTACAGCCTGCAGAGTGTTCAGCAACGGTTTGCCGGAGCGGTCGTCGCCAATGGCGCTGAGCACTTTGTAGCCGTCCGTTTCGTCAATAATCAATGGCAATATGCCAACAACGATGTCTGGGTGAATTTCAGGCCGACAACTGGAGATCGACTGATCGCCTCGGTCAATTTCGACAGCAGCCAGGTGCAGATGCTGCAGGGAAGCACTGGATCCGTGAACGGGATCAATCAGGGGTATATTGCGGGGGACCTGACGATTACTCCCAACCAGTGGAGAAATGCCCCGAACGCAGGGGAATTTGGCATCACAGGAACTTACTTCACGCTGGAACTGACCGCGATCCGAATTGACATCGCCCCCTCCAGCCTGGGCTATGGAATTCCCGGTCAGGATAACGCAACAGGGAACGGCTTTATCCTTTACAGCCAGCAGAGCGTTCAACAACGGTTTGCCGGGGCGGTGGTCGCCAATGGGGCTGAGCACTTTGTGGTCGTACGATTTATCGATAATCAATGGCAATATGCAAACAACGATATCTGGGTGAATTTCACGCCGACTGCAGGAGATCGACTGATCGCCTCGGTCAATTTCGACAGCAGTCAGGTGCAGATGTTGGAGGGAAGCACTGGGTCCGTGAACGGGATCAATCAAGGTTATATTGAGGGGGATCTGACGATCACCCCCAACCAGTGGAGAGACCGTCCTAACGCCGGGGAATTCGGCATCACGGGAACTTATTTTACACTAGAACTGACTACGATCCGAATTGACATCGCCCCTTCCAGCCTGGGCTATGGCATCCCCGGCCAGGACAATGCGATCGGGAACGGCTTTATCCTCTACAGCCAGCAGAATGTACAACAACGGTTTGCCGGGGCGGTCGTCTCCAATGGGGCGGAGCACTTTGTGGTGGTCCGATTTATCGATAATCAATGGCAATATGCCAATAATGATGTCTGGGTCGATTTCACGCCGACCACTGGAGATCGACTGATCGCTTCAGTCAATTTCGACAGCAGTCAGGTGCAGATGCTGCAGGGAAGCACTGGGAGCTTCAACGGGATCAATCAGGGGTATCTCGCGGGGAACTTGACGATTACCCCCAACCAATGGAGGAACACCTATAACGCGGGAGAATTTGGAATTACGGGAACTTACTTTATTCTGGAACTGCCAACGATCAGAATTGACATCGCTCCCTCCAGCCTGGGCTATGGGATTCCCGGTCAGGACAATGCGACCGGCAACGGCTTTATCCTCTACAGTCAGCAGAGCGTTCAACAACGGTTTGCCGGGGCGGTCGTTGCCAATGGGGCGGAGCACTTTCTGGCCGTCCGTTTTGTCAATTATCAATGGCAATATGCCAACAACGATGTCTGGGTGAATTTCACGCCGACCACAGGAGATCGACTGATCGCCGCGGTGAATTTCGACAGCAGTCAGGTGCAGATGCTGCAGGGAAGCACTGGGAGCTTGAGCGGGATCAATCAGGGGTATATCGAGGGAGATCTGACGATTACACCCAACCAGTGGAGAGACATCCCGAACGCGGGGGAATTTGGCATCACAGGAACATACTTCACGCTGGATCAGTTCCCACCCCTGACGACTCGAGTGAACATTGCCCCCTCCAGCCTGGGCTATGGGATTCCCGGTCAGGATAATGCGAAAGGTAACGGCTTTATCCTCTACAGCCAGCAGAGCGTTCAACAACGGTTTGCCGGGGCAGTCGTTGCCAATGGGGCGGAGCATTTTGTGGTGGTCCGATTTATTAATAATCGATGGCAATATGCCAACAACGATGTCTGGGTGAATTTCACGCCGAACACAGAAGATCGACTGATCGCCGCAGTGAATTTCGACAGCAGTCATGTGCAAATGCTGCTGGGGAGCAGCGGCAGCATGAATGGGATTTATCAGGGGTATCTCGAGGGGGATCTGACAATTACCCCCAACCAGTGGAGAGACCGTCCGAACGCAGGAGAATTTGGGATCTCGGGAACTTACTTCACTTTTGAATAAGCAACAAATGGCATGGAATGTTTTCTTCTTCGTCCCCTGCTCTTTCTCGCGATTCCATTTCAGAAAAGACTCGTACTTCACAAAATACATCAGTTCCTATAGTTCGGAACCGATCTTCAATCCGGCTTTGAGGAGATTCTTTCGCTCGGCTTTCGTGGTATGGATTCGTTTCGGCAGACGGGCGCGAAGAATCTCATTCTCTTTCTTCAGATACGCAATCTGGCGGCCAATTCCTGGTGTGTGAGCGATGCCAGTATGACGAATAATGGATGCTAATTTCGACGCATGGAATCACCTCTGGCTCTTTATCTCAAAGGTCTTCCGGTGACATTTTATACCCCGCTTTTAACCGGGCAGAGTATTTCAGAGTACTCCGTCGCGCCTCTGATTCCCTATCAAATGTCCTGAAGTACGTTTATGCACCCCGAATTGACTATGAGCGCGCTCAAAAATCGCCAAAAATCTCTCCAAATACGCGCTTGGCTTGATTTCTGTTAACCATA
>DEML01000047.1:0-11808 GCA_002359185.1 Planctomycetaceae bacterium UBA2671 | reverse complement strand
TTGATTTCTGTTAACCATAGGGTTCCAGGTTCGTACCTGTTTGCTCAGGTGACGGGGTCACCATTAGAGACCCGAACTATTGCAATTCCATGCCAGTTAACGACTTATAGATTTATACGCGAGCGAAGTAGTTCGAACGGCGAATAGAACAGGGAGAGTCACTGGTTCGTAATGAAAATCCGAATTTAAACGCGGTAAGGGTGTCGCAAACAACTGGATACTGTCGCTCGGCTAAAATGCACCACCGATCCGGTACCCGTATTGCTGAATAGCTTGAATGTTCTCTCTGTCAGTTGCGGCAGACTTAGGCGATCGCTACACGGCCACATAGCGATTGGGTCACGCACTTCAGTTTGAATCTGCATGATGTACGAAATTAAATACTCCTTAGTAAAATGAATGGATGATTTTTGACGGCATCAACTCAAAAAGCCCCGGAACAACCTTTCTGGCAACTGCACAGAAGCAGCATGCCTTGAGGTCATTCCGAGGCTTTGTGTCCGCTGGAACTCAATCCCAGCGGCTAACACTATCGCATCCAGGTATCTTGCCCCGTTTGAAGGTTGGATTTAGGTATGGAGAAATAACTGATGTACTGGCAATAAGTTGAACACCCTCTATTATCGTTGATTTGGGATTTCGAACTGCTTTTCGACGATCTTTTTGAACGAAATCGTTACGTAGTCTTTGCCAAGTTCCATCTTGTCTCCAGCATGCGAACCTCGACCAATCCGACGCCACATTTTTCGGCTCCCCAAGGCGCTTAGTTTTCTGACTATGGTTTACAATAATTTGTAAGAAAGCCTACCAAACGACTGCTGCAGATTTCATGGACCTTTACCATACAAATCCGATACTAAACCTAGCTTTACCCTTTGCTGAAATCCCTCCCATATTGACACGTTTTCAGCCGACTGATAGCTTAACCGGAAATCCGGCTTGCCTGTGGGAGGGAACATTGAATGCGGAATGAGTATTCTAGTTGAATACTTCTTCTAACGTCCCAAATTCAAGCTTGACCATTTCTCTGCGGAACTGTTTTCAACAGAAAGGTACTCCCGCTTGTGGAATGAGCAAAAGCAGGATTAAGAGTGTTTAAGGTTAGAGCAGTTCAGAGCAGAATGCTCTGGAGTGAAGGCAGGGGAATACAATGTACTCAGTATTCTTCAAAAGAACCTTAGATCCTGTAGTCGCTAGTCTGCTAAGATAATTCTTAAATCCGTCATTGGAATTCTCTATGCACACGTGAGTCTGAATCTCGGAGCTCCCGTCTTTTATTGTGCAATAACGCACTGGGAAAGATGGCAAAAGCTTTCAAATGGTAAAGTTTAGCAACATGAATTTGAGTGTCGATGCCTCTGCAAAACCTTTGCCGGATGAACTTCGACTGACTCAGTTCGGCAATTTCTTAGGCAAAGCCTCGCTGGATGAATTGCCGGAATGGATCAATATGACCCGCGGTCAATTGAGCCTCGTCGGTCCGCGTCCCGTAGTAATTTTTTCCATTTAATTCAACAAGGTCTGGGACGATGCTCAAGAATCTCAAAAACAAAATTGAATCGCAGAATAGCATTATTGGAATCATCGGACTGGGCTACGTCGGCTTACCATTAATCAGTGCTTTTTTTAATAAAGGCTTTCAGGTCATTGGATTTGATGTTGATTCCAAAAAAGTAGAAACACTCAATGCAGGCAAAAGCTATATCAAACACATCAGCAATGAAGAAGTTGATAAATGGCGAATCTCTGGAAAATTTGAGGCCACTACTGATTCGGCTCGTCTGGCAGAAGCAGACGTTTTGCTCATTTGCGTTCCGACTCCATTGAACGACACTCGTGATCCCGATTTAACCTATGTAGAAAAAACAACCGAGTCAATTGCCAGAACATTGCGAAAAGGACAATTGATCATACTGGAAAGTACGACTTATCCAACAACGACCCGCGACGTAATGCTTCCAATCCTTGAAACCTCAAGCTTAATAGTGGGTGAGGATTTTTTCCTCGCTTACAGCCCGGAACGCGAAGATCCTGGCAACCCCGACTTCACTGCCGCTGGCATTCCTAAAGTGGTCGGCGGATATGATCCACAGAGTCTTGAACTGGCAGTGGCGCTCTATTCTCAATCGATCGTCAAAGTAATCCCTGTCTCAAGTTGTGAAGTTGCTGAAGCCTGCAAAATTCTCGAGAACACGTACCGGGCTGTGAATATCGCTCTAGTCAACGAACTCAAAATGCTGTTTGACCGCATGGGCATAGACATCTGGGAGGTCATCGATGCCGCTAAAACCAAACCGTTTGGATTTCAGGCATTTTATCCTGGGCCTGGATTGGGCGGTCACTGCATTCCGATCGATCCATTCTACTTGACTTGGCTGGCACGCAAACAGGGGCTGACAACGCGATTTATTGAACTGGCAGGAGAAGTCAACTCACGAATGCCCGATTATGTAATTACGCGGCTGGCTGAGTTTCTGAATGAACAGGGAAAGCCGATCAAGAACAGCAAAATCCTTCTTCTCGGCGTTGCTTACAAAAAAGATGTCGACGACCCGCGGGAGAGTCCTTCATTCGTTCTGATGGAAGAACTCCTGAAACGCGGAGCGGACCTTTCTTATAATGACCCTCATGTGCCCCATCTTCCGAAAATGAGACACCATGACCTACCCGAAATGTCAAGTTGCGAATTAACAGAGAAATTACTGTCTGAGCAGGATTGTGTCCTTATTGCAACTGACCATAGCGCATACGACTGTAACTTTATTACCAGTCATTCTAAGTTTATTCTTGATACCCGCAATTTTACAAAACTTGCAACTATGGCTACTGGCATCATCCGTAAGGCTTAGTATGCGGAATTGAAGTCCATAATGACCTTATTCAGAGAACGCACCTGTGCAAAGAAGGGGCAGAAAAGATAACGCTTTGGGCGGAAATGTGGCACTGAGTTGGCGGAGTTTTGTTCGCCACATAAAAGATGCGACGGATCCTTCTTGCGATAAGTGTCTGCTGTTCGTCTGGAGATTTGTAACATCTACAAATCTCCTTTCAGAATAATGGAACCGCTGATGGCTTACCAAATCCCTTTTCGTACAGTACCTCATGCGTTACAGGATCGCCTGTAAGACTACCTCTGGATGATCAATTCAATCCGACAAGTGATACTGTCAATTGCTCTGTGTCAATCATGCCATTGAGAATAATATCGACCTCGAACACAAATGTTAAATTCTGATTGGAAGCAGGAGCCAGGAAGCTGGTTTTGAATTCGTCTGTATTTTCGAGTGCTACGTTCGGCCCTGAAACCTGTCTCCAGCGATAAATGGCATTATTTATTTTTGTCACCTTCAAATCGACACGTTCCATTGGACGATAAAATTCAGGAACTCGATCGATCTCGATATTGCTCCAACTGATTTGATGGGGAGGCTGATTTCGGGGAGTTGGAGCATTCGGTCCATAATTAGTCAGGATAACAGTCTTAATAAAGGCGGTCCCATGACGGAATTGGCTGGACTGATTTCCAACTCCGGAAATTGTTCCTGAGTAATCCGTCATTTCACCGGGTACATCTACTTTATTCAAGACATTGTAATTGTAGATATTGCCGGACGTATTATTGGTAAATGCTGTTCCCACGGAAATCGTTCCGCCGGTCCAGGCGTTTCTCAAAGTGATGGTGTTATTGACAAAATCAATTTGCCCAGCATCCCAGGCACCGTTAGCTTTGTCTACAATCACATTTCTCGTGTAGGTATAATCGTCATAGGTGAAGTTTGAAGAATTCGAGTAACCATACCAGGCAAGTGTACGGGTAACACCTGGCCCCCCGTTGTTCCACCCAGAAACTGAATCAAGATGGATTACGGTATCGCCATTATTCAATGCCTGAGTCAGTCGAGCCTGTGAGCTACCAGCAAATTGAGTCACATGCCAGGGAGAAATGAGCAACTGATCTGCGTCATAGCTGGCAAAACCAAAATATTGCTGATTCATGGAATTTCCAGGATCGTTTGAGAACGCTGATCCAGAAATTACATAATCGTCGTCGAGGTCGACTGCGACAAATTCATCCCCAAAGACAACGGAACGGTTTGTCGTGAATAACGTTTCCGAGCCATTAAACGTAGTATAATCAAGAGCGGAATCGGTATTCGCTGAGGACTGGAAAGTGTTGGCAAGGATTGTGACAGAAATTGTATTGGTCGTCATTACTGCACCCTGTTGAATCGTGACCTCAAAATCCAACACGATGTCTACAGGGGTAACGGGAGCAACAAAGTTTGCGAAAGATTGATCGTCGTTATTGATTTGTACCTGTGGGCCACCTGTTTGAGTCCACTGATAAGTTGCAGCCGAATCCTGAATGGCTTTCAACTCCACGGTTTCGCCTGCCAGGTACTCTTCCACAGTGCGATCGATTTGAACATTGCTCCAATTGATCTGATTCACAGCACCGTTTTGATAATTCGTGAGCATCAATGACTGAATGAAAGCAGTGCCATATCGGAATTCGTAAGCCTTATTTCCAAATCCGGAGATCGTCTCTGAGAATTGTTGAGAGACATTGGAGACAGATTGTTTGTTAAGAACATTGTAGTTGTAAGTTGCGGCCGAGGTATTATTTGTAAAGGCAGTGTTTGCAGCGACGTTAGGTCCTGCCCAAGGCGTGCGCAGGGTAATTGAATTATTGGCGTAATTAATTTGCCCAGCATCCCAGGCACCGTTGACCTTGTCAAAGATCACATTTCGCGTATAGGTGTAATCATCGTAAATTTCTCCAGCTGAGTTGGCATATCCGTACCAGGCCAGTGCACGAGTGCTACCTGGGCCTCCGTTGTTCCATCCAGAGACATCGTCGAGATAGATAACCGTGTCGCCGGTTTTCAATTGTCTCGCCAGTCTCGCCTGACTGCTCCCCGCGAACTGAGTGACATACCAGGGATCGATTCTCAGCATATCGACATCGTAGCTGGCAAAACCGAAATACTGGAGATTATTGGGATTATATAGCCCGCCCATTCCGTCACCGGAAAATGCGTTGCCGGAAATCGTATAGCTGGCTGAGGGATCTATTTCTACCAAATCATCACCAAATACAGCTCTACGGCTCGTTGTTGAGAAGCTATCCATACCGTTGAAAGTTGTATAATCAAGGGCAGAATCGACAAACGCATCGACAATTTCAATCTGTTGCTGGTCGATATCCTGAATGAATTGACCGAATGCCGTCGTTGAAGTATCGATTGTCAATAAAATCGGACCGAGCTGAGCATCGGCAGTATACATTAAGCCGTCAAGAGCAGCATTAATCGCTGGAGCTGTCCCCATTATTTGAACCATGTTGGAATTATTCCCAGATGAGGATATCAGACCAGCGGTGCTAGCCAGAGTGAGAATTCCTCGTGGAACCGTCAAATTCACGGTGTATTCCGTAAAGTCACTGGGAGAATCCAGCTCGATTGCGTTTCCGTTGGCATTGGAAAATTCGATCGTGCTATTTTCGAGCATTGCGATCACACCACCGGGAATGACGTTATCGACAGCATCATTAATGGTGATGAATTGAGTTTCGGTATCCGTCAGTGATGTGTTGTCGGTCACCTGGACGCTTACTTCGTAGACGTTGTCGCCATCCGAATCGAGTGGGGTTTCAAAATCGGGAGTGAGATTAAAGCTGAGCAGTCCAGTACTTGTGATGCTGAACAGTGCGTCGTCAGCCCCATTTCCTGAGATCGAATAAACCAGAGTATTGTCTGGTTGATCGGGATCGGTCGCCTGCATTTGTCCAACATCTATCACATGTTCAAATCGACCGAAGAAGAATTGCGATAAGGTGGGAGGCGTTTGTGGCACTTCGGATTCCAAAGCCCCAATGTCAATTCGGCCATTGTCAATTCGATTAAATCCTGTTCCACGCTGATCGGTATCTGGTGGCCCCATGAAGTTCGGATCGCCCGCATCAATTGCTGCTGAGCCTGCAATCAACTCGTGAGTGAGCGTCGGCCCACCATTGTTGGCGAGATTGGTATTGAGGATGGTGTTGATATCGCGTGTTCCCAAGCCATTCACACCGACGATGTTGCCGTTGATACCATCCATTAAGCCGCCAGCGGAACCGGAATCTCCAATGAGGTTGAAACTGGAAGTTCCTTGAATATGTTGAGATGTGATATCATCCGAAGTAGTTCCTGATCCGACAAAATTCCCACCTACGATTGTATTATTGAGGGTAATTGAACCGCTGAATGTTCCAATCCCTCCACCAGTACCACTGGCACCTCCTGCGTCTGAGTCGGCACGATTCCCGGTCAGTGTACTATTCAGGATAGAAATCGTTGACCCTTGAGAATAAAAGCCCCCTCCATCACGCGTAGAGGAGTTATTTGAAATCGTACTTTGACTAATTGTGGAAGCCGATGATCCAAATGAATAGAAACCTCCTCCTGCGATAATAGATGTATTGCCGTGAATAGTCGTACGATCAATATTGAATGTTCCAAATGTGTATACACCACCACCGGTTGTTCCAGCAGAGTTATTCGCAATCGTCGATTCCGTAATCGAGAGTGTTCCATTGAAAATCAGGTAGACTCCACCTCCGGTGCCTGATGCAGCATTATTTTGAATCTGAGTGCCCGTGATAATCATATCGCCACTATCGACAGCAATACCTCCTCCATTATTAGCTGAACCCCCAGTGACAGTAACACCATCCAAATTGAAGGTCGCCCCATTGACCAAATGGAAAACGCGATCAATACCATCGGCATCGATAATGGTTTGATTGATCCCATTTCCTGTGATCGTAATATCTTCGGTGATATCCAGATCGCCCGTCAGTCCAACATTATCGTTGTTTCCTGCCAGAGAGAGGACGATCGGTGTTCCATTCAAGCCAGCCGCAAAGGTGATTGTATTGGCATTGGGATTTGAATTCGCCGCCAGAATTGCTTCCCGCAATGAAACTCCACTTCCTGCATTCGGATTGAGGGTGCCGTCATTTTCATCAGTCGCGGTTGTCACCATAATCGTTGCAGGAATCGCAATATCGTCGTCGGTAATCGCAACAGTGATATCCGGAACAACGAAATTGTTGTAATTATTATCTGCGCTCGTAACGGTGTGGGTGATCGTCCCGTTGTGTGCGCCTTCAACCAGATAATCATTGAATGCGGTTACGGTGACTTCCTGAGCCATATTCCAGTTCATGTCTGTGAACGTGAGGGTGACAGGATTGAGGTTCAATTGAGGAGCCCCATTGAGCGTAACTGTCACATCACTTGTCGGCTGAGAGTTCAGCGCAATTGTATAAGTATCCGTCGCACCACCTTCAGTGACAGCAGTATTTCCTGCTGATTCAGTAACTGTAATTCCGGGAGGCATTACGAAATCATTATCCGTAATCGTCACCATCAGGTCGGGAACCACGAATTGATCATAATCTGGATCTGCAGAAGCAACCGTATGGGTGATTGTTCCATTATGCAGTCCTTCAATGACGACATCATCAACAGCTGTTACGGTAACAACCTGAGCCTCATCCCAGTTTTCAGTTGTGAATGTGATTGTGGTGGAATCAACCGTTAATTGCGTGCCTGGATCGATCGTAATAACGACGTCACTTGTCGGTTGAGCGTTGAGCACAATGGAATATGTATCTGTAACTCCACCCTCGGTAACATCCGTAGAACCATCGGTCTCAACAATTGTCACACCGGGATCGGTATCAAAATCATGTAATCCCACGGCATCAACGAGTTGTTGAATATGCATCCGCTGAGCATTTCCATTTTGAGCATCAACACCGGAAAGTGAGAATTCACGATCGGTCACTCGATCCTGGTTCGGCAAGTCGATTGCACCGGTTCCCATGATCGGGGAAACACCATTGGTTGGCTGTGTCGAACCAGCTTTATTGATGTGAGAGAGCGAAAGCGTGTGACCAATTTCATGGGACAGGGTTCCAGAAACGGCAAATGTCGTCGACTGCAAATTGCCTGAAGAGAGCTGAGTGCCTACACCACCGAGTCCCTGAATGGCGTCTGTAAAGACTGAAGCGACAACATCTCCGGTTTGAATTCCGAAATTCGGGCCGTTGCCACCGTTGCTGCGAACAACGCTTCCACCAGCTACTCCCAACGTACCACCACTGTGTGGTCCAGATGTTCCCGTTCCAATTTGAACGTAGTAATATTCAGTAATCCCGACAGGCGCGACGCCGATATCACCAATGATGAAATCGATCGCCAAATCTTGCCCAACAGGCCCTGCGACTGTCCCAATGAGTTCCGTAAAGTAATCTTCGTCCACTTCAGCTAAAATCGCCTGAGCGACCATGTCAAAATCGGAAATGTTAAATCCATAATCCGTAATATCGAAATCTGAAGTCACGTTTCCAAAGATATCAGAGGTATTTCCCTGGGAAGATTCTTTAAAATCAAGCACAAACGTGAGGACATCAGCTTCATGAATTCCATCAGCACTGGCTGTTCTCTGAGAAAAAAGAGGAGAGGGGGGAGTTTTCGTGCTGAAATCAGAATTGAACTGGACATTTTCTAACGCATGGATTTCTTCAGGAGTGAAAACACCCATCGGAAAGTCTACTGCTGCTGGATGATAGTCTTCTTCCATACCCAAAGTAGCTGAAAGCAGCACTTTTACCTCAAGGACTTCCGAAGCGTGCAGAGTCGATGGATTTCTGAACCGACGACGTTTTGCCAGTGATCGTGTGGAATTGATAGGGAAATAGTATCTTAATCTTCGCAGCCAATGATGGACAATCACGAAAAACACTCCAGAGAAAATGCAAAATGAAACTCGTTGTTGCGTTCATATTAACGAGAATTGATATAGTGTTTAAACACGTTAACTAAACGAAATACCAGATTCAATTTGTTATTTCTGAAAAATGGACATTATTGACAACTTGATTCGTCACAACTTTTCCTGAAACAGTATCAAAACGGTTACAGAGTAGTGAACAGGCAGCCGAGAAGCCATTCTGATTCATGAACGCATGTTATTCGCAGAACTGACGAGGCCTTGTGAAACTGGCAAACCGAGATGAAGTCACCGGTGGAGACTCTAAATGTTTCGCAAACGTTACATCAATACCGTGATCGCGAAAAGTCTGGGCGTTGAACTTGGAAAGCTATTCAGGGTAGACGCACTGGCGGGACTGTAGCGGCGGTTTGCGGCGATATTTCCACTGGTGGTGCTGCTGAGGTCTGCCTCAGCGTGCTGCGCTAGCATCGACAGATTTCCGGCAAACCTGAAAAAATAAATTTCAGAGCCGTTTTCATGAATGTATAGCGGAAGATTGACTGGAAATACAGGCTTCAAACAATCAAAAAACCACTACAGTAATCTACAAACTGCAGTAGCCCAATCTGCAATTCAATAAAGCAGATTCTTTGATCAAGCCAGAATGCCCTCAATCATGAAAAGAGTGAGAAGCCTCAGAACGAATTATCTGCGAGCGAACAATGGAAATTAATGTGCCGTTCAAGTCGAAAGCCGAATTAGATGATTCGTTTCAGGTAGGAGACAGAATAAATTCCCCATGCAATAGTCAGTGAGCTTGCAAATATGATGGATGCTATGATCGGTACGGAAAAAGAATATTTGTAATCATTTGCACCATAGCCAAGCTGATTAATTGTTTCTAACAAGACAGGATGAATTAAATAAACACCAAGGGTAAGCGCAGACATCTTTTTTGTGAATTCACTGCTTATTATCGGAGTGCTTATTTTTTTCAGCAGGTACATTGTGCTTATCGACATAGGAATCACGCTCACGCTTAAATACCCATAGAAGTATAAGCCAGAGTCCAGTCCGATTCTGGTTGACACGAGGTAGCATCCCACCGAGGTAACCAGAGCGGAAACCACGAAAGTAGACCACAGCAGGACGCTTGATCGGGGCACATCGTCTTCTCGAATGAGATGCCCAAGGAAATAGTAGGGGATATATAATAGAAACCAGTTTATAAATAAGGCTGGTCTTGGCTCGGCGCTGGTCACCATTATGTAGGCAAAATTAATCGCGGCCAATAAAAAAGTGAATACAGTTAATAGGGTTAAATCCCGTTTGGAAAAGTTGGCGACAATGGGTCGAAAGAATGGTGTCAGCAGATACATGATGAGGATCATATATAGAAACCACATGTGGTAATGTGGCATTCCGCTAAGTACTCTGTTTAACAAGTCAATTAAGTATAACTGTTCTCCCTTAATCGAGGCTTTTAACACAGCCCATGCCGAATAAAACACTGACCAGACGATGATTGGTATGAGTATCCTGGAAAGTCTTTTTTTGTAAAAGACCGTCAACTCCTCATTCTTGCTCGTATCGAGCATCAATGCGCCACTTATCATTACGAAAACAGGCACGCACCATCTGACAAGTGAGTTATAGATATTACCAATCCACCAGTATTCAGAACCAATTTCATTTCCCGTGACAACACCGGCAGCTACATGAAGAACAACAACGGCAAATATTGCCAGTATTCTCGAATTGTCCAACCAGGTCATCTGAGCACCTAATCCTGCTTTAACTTCAAAGAGAGAGCCCCTGAAAATCTATACTCAAAAATCGATTTGTCACAAATTGTGGAGTGACAATGTCGCATTCAAATTTTGATGGACGCAATCAAATGGCTGCCACGGATTTCGAAGAATCAATGAAAGTATTTGATTTTAAGACTCAACTTGGAACCGAGTGCTTATGTTGAAGTTTTGATGAACGCACAATTCCATTCAGGATGTTCTGCCAGCTTTTCAAACTTTTTATGGGCAGGCCACTCGCTGAACGCTCTTTGCTCGCCCCAGTTTTCAGGATCTTCCTTGTAGTCGAACGAATGCCAATCATCGAATACGATCATCGACCCTTCTTCGAGAATGGGCTCTAGAAATCGGAGAACCACGACAGTGGACTCATAGAGATCACAATCGATATGAATCAGATGGCGACCAGGCTTGATGTCCAGTTTTTTAAGCATGTCGTTCGTCAGCGTGGTGTCGAAATATCCCGGAACGGGAGTGACTCGCTTTAAGTCTACTCCGGCTTTCTTACAAAAGTGAGAAAACTCCTCCTGAGAATAAGCCATGTCTCCCTGTGTAAACTGTTCCTCATCGCTGGGCAATCCCGCGAACGAGTCAAATGCGAAAAAACGCATCTTGTCGAGCCCGTGTCGCTTTGCATATCGATGAGAACTAATCATCGAAGTTCCACGTGCGACTCCAAACTCCAGATAGTCTCCGACGTCACCGGATGCTGCAAGCCTGTCAAAGCAGATCTCAAATGTCTTCAACCGTTTGAGTTCATCTCGAAAAAGAGAGGCTCGCATAAATCGATAGACGTATGGAGAAATTGAAGTTGGAAATGAAGTGAATGAACGAGCCCCAAAAGTTCTCAGTCCCGGCACGGAACTGACGAATCGCTTGGCAAATGAATACTTCACAGTTATTGCTCCTGCCGCATCAGCGGACTCTTTGGGTGAGTAGGAAATGTCTACTATTGAATTGCCGCGGATAATAATGGCCATCTCATAACGCATCTAGACCAAAATTTCAGAGAAGACCGCCCAATAGAAGCCTGTCCAGTTCGCTCATGGCAAGATAGAAATAGGGCACAATTGTTACCTTACTGCTCCGACGGCAAAGCCTTGAGGATATATGCGTTCAGTTCTGACTGAGTGGGCTTGTGGTTCCTCGCTTCCAAATTGCGAACTACCACAAGTCGCATGTTGTGAATTCTCTCACATTCACTTGGCATCACTAAATGACCGTGCGCGATTAT
>DEML01000028.1:5568-6476 GCA_002359185.1 Planctomycetaceae bacterium UBA2671 | reverse complement strand
CCGGATGAGGGGATCTCTTCGACCTTCTCGTAACAATTCATATCGATTCCCCACTCACCTTAACCCTCTCCCTTAGGAATAAGGGACAATTTGATCTCTGACAGCATGACATCTCACTTCAACTCTGGCAATTCCCACATTTCATTTTGAGCAGTTTCCTGCAACGAATTTCGTTTCATCTGATCCAGCAACCATTCCATCACAATGGCCACAATCTTACTGAGAATAATCTGCAGCAAAACCTCACCAATAGCTCTGGTGATTCCATACTGATCGGCCTGTCCTTTCACACTCTCTTTCAGAACAGCCGCATCGAAGCTCATTTCCTCTTGCTGAAGACGCTCCAACCCAATTCGCAACGCCAGTCCCACGAGTAGTTCGCGATGCGCTTCACGAATCATCCGTCTGCGTCGTTTCAAAGGAAAGGATTGCTCTACTATTTCCTCAAACTGCTTTCTGGCAACCTGCATCAATTCAACACACTTTCATTCTGATAATCCCGACTCTCAGGAGTCACTTCAGTGGACTCTGTAACAAAGCCTTCGAAGTGCCCGCGAACCCAGTTCACAAACTGACGATGAGATAGCACTCCGACATGTGAGGCGACAATTGTTCCATCACGAGTAATCACAAACCGGGGAACCGTTCCCGATTGCACCCGCTGAATTCGCAAATGATTTCCTTCGCCAGTCCCGACTTTCCAGCCATCACACCGCAATGCCGGAATGACTTCCCGCTCAAACCACTGACAAGGCTCACACCACTCAGCCGTCTCCATCACCACATGCCCACGCGGCAGCGAAGAATTTTCATCTGCTTCAACTTCGAACTGACTCACAAACATCACCAGACCCAACACCAACACTCTCACAACTCACCTCTGGAAATTTCAAAAATTACCTGCAGCG
>DEML01000028.1:3566-5400 GCA_002359185.1 Planctomycetaceae bacterium UBA2671 | reverse complement strand
AACCATTTGAAAATGGTCTAATCTCTAACCTAACAAAGGCATTTGTTCATAATTCCATTGTCGCGGCTCGGGTTGCTCAATTTCCGAGACCGCAAAGAACTCGGAATACTGCGAGCGAATCATTGCCTCGACCGCGCGGACATGCCATTTCGCCCAGCCACGATCGCCCCATTTTTCCGACCAGCTGTTAAGCATATAGAAGTAGTCTCCCTCATAGCCCAGGAGACAAATCGCATGTCCGCCGCCGTTATTTCGCACGCGGTACGTATCCAGCACAGCCGTATCCATTGACTGATCCCACAGAATTCCCAGATAAATTGGATAGCCCGATCCAATCGCCTGCCGGCATTCCTCAGCCGAATTCACGGATGAATGCGCCAATAACTGAAACTGCTCAGCCGGCTCCCAGCAAGTCTCTGGAATTGTGGAAACATATCGCCCCGGAAATGGGAAAAGATGATCAGGACAGTTCCCGTATTGTCGGGACGCCTTGATGCCTCCACTAATTGTCGCTCCCGTATCACTCCCCAGCAGATTGTCCGTCTTCTGCCCTGTTAGATAACAAAACATCGGCGAAAACGAAATTCCCTGTCCACCAATTCCATTGGAAAGAGCCTCCATACAATAGGACCGCGAAAACCCGGAACAGGCTCCCACCTGTCCCTGATCTTTCACCCCAATCTTCCCCCGCGGATCGACTTTCTCCGGCAACTCGGCAGCCTTCAAATACGAAAACTTCACAGCCGCCCCGTATAAAAATGACTGATCCTCAAGATCATTCCGCCAACCCTTTGCCCGCACAATTGAATCTGTCACGTTCCGTGTTCCTTTTTCGTCTCGATTTAAAACTCAGCATTGCTAGTGGCTAGTGGGTTTCGAACCTGTCAAAGAATACTCTCACCTCTAACCATCATCTCTAACCCCACTGGCCACTGGCCTCTCATCACTGGCCACTCAACCCCTGCTTCCGCCAATACTCGGATGCGACTTGCGGACTCCAGTTCTCTCCGCCGATCTCAGCCGCATCCCGATTCAAAATCATGAAAGCGCGTTCCCGGATCGCTTTTGACTGTTGCTGCAGAAACGTATTGGTCTCGATCTCAGTCGAGAGTTCACCCGTTTCCAATTTGTCAGCGACGTCCAGAAACAACGCTTTCAATCCGTCTTCATAGTTTTCGACCACGCGTTCGATTGCCGTCTCTGTCGATGAGATTGAGTCCTCTACGTGCTCTTCATCTGCAGGATGACCATCCCCTGCTGGCAGACATCCCAGGAGAGAAACCAGTAATCCAATTGGAATCCATTTCATTGTTGCCCCTCCTGATTCCTGCTCTGCAGATGCTGTTCGATCAGTTGATCGAGCAACGATTTCCATTGCGATTTCAACAGACTGATTGTCATCTGGCTGAACCAGCCGACTAAAGGCATTGCCGCAGCCAGCAGTCCATAAGCGACTGTCAGCCAATGCCATCCCGCTCTTTCAAAACAGATTCCGACCAGCACACATAAGCCACCGAATCCGTAACCACCAATCAACTTAATAACGCTCGGCATAGTCAGTCAGCCAATCTTTCAAGGTCACTAGAGCCGGACCAATGAGGCCGGTCAGAATCAAGGAAATCGCTCCGTTTTCCGTGTCGAGACTCGGCAGCAGTTCCGACAGATTTCCCACAAACACAATCACTGCCGACAGTCCAGCCGTCACCAGCAGGTTCCACAAATCCGCTTTGTCGAGTTCAAACGCCCTCGACTCACCTTTGGCAAACATCATCTCTCTTCTCCTTTTTCTGAAAATTAAATTCTCTCTTACCCGAATCTGTAGGTCAGGCTGTGC
>DEML01000028.1:0-3314 GCA_002359185.1 Planctomycetaceae bacterium UBA2671 | reverse complement strand
CGCTACGACCCCAGCCACCCGACGCACAATTCTTCAGTTGATGTGTCGTTGAAACATCTCTTTGGCGATGTCTCCCCAGGCATCAAACCAGGCCGAGGACTTTCGGCTGCTCTGACAAATCTCTTCCAGATCTCGATCCTGTGCCCGTATCGCCTCGCGGATTTCTTCAGCGGTTTGAGAAATCGCCTTCGTCGATTCCGCAATCATTTCCTGGGCCCGCGTTTCGCGTTCGATCGCTTCGAGCTTTTTCGAAATCCACGATTCAAATGGCCCATGAATCCACGAGGGTGGTTTCCACAAGCCGTAAACCAGTACGAGAAATGCGCCAACGACCAGAAAAATGGCCAACCCATGATTCGCCACAAACTCCCCCGCCTGTTCAAGCGTCATCACCATTACTTCAATCCACATCTCAATTCCAAAATTTATTGCTGTTCAACCTAAGCAGATCTGGTGCGCAAAATTACAGCCTGCATCAACCGATAGACAAATGCCTAACTTGAGACCATGCCCTCAAGTGCGTAAGATCGAATGGAAAGCCGATCTTGCACCCGACTTTCCGCTTTCCGACTTCCCTTTCCAATTATTCCGGATTCCACATGTATCTCGTTATCGCCTGCAGTTTGAAATCGACCAGTAAAAGCCGACTCCTGGCAGAAGCAGCCGAGCGAAGTCTGAAATCTCTCGGGCGGGAAGTGGAACTGATCAACCTGCGCGATTTCCCGCTTCCATTTTGCGATGCCGAGGGGGCCTATGCCGATCCGCATGTGGCGACCTTATCGAAGAAAATCATCGAATCTGAGGGGATTTTGATTGCCTGCCCGATTTACAACTACGGCGTCAACGCGGCTCTCAAAAACCTGATTGAGTTGACGGGCCAGAACTGGCAGGAGAAAGTCATCGGCTTTCTGTGTGCGGCTGGCGGGACGGGAAGCTACATGTCCATCATGGGACTGGCCAACAGCCTGATGCTCGATTTTCGCTGTTTTATTTTACCGAAGTTTGTCTACGCGACTGGCAACGCCTTCGAAGAGACCCGCATTTCCGATGAAGGAGTCGAACAACGCATCTCCGAACTCGGCCACACGATGATCCGCATCTCATCGGCTTTACGGGAAAATCCGTAAGCGGTACGTCTGCAAACTCAGTCGAAAAACTCTGTCCTCTCATTTCCCTGCTTTACGATCCAGAAGTAGATCATCCCATTGATACTACTTGATTAAGAGCAGGTAAAATGAATCCTCAAGTCACACTCCAATCCTCGAACGAATTTTCTTTAAAGAACGCTTCTGGCTGGTCTCTTGCTTTGATCTTTCTAGCATTGGGATTAGCAGGATCGATTCTGGTGTTCAAAACCGCCAAAGCTGCTTATCTTGTCGTTTGCGGCCAGCCAGCTCAGGCGATTTGTTATCGAATTGAGACCAATAGTTCATCCCATCGAGGTCATCAGCGGAAATCCAGACAATATTTTGTCGAATATCAAACTGCTAACGGCGCAATAGCCAGAGGTCGAATTGTGCCTGGCTTCGGAAAACTCTCAATCGGTTCCAAAATTGATGTGCTCTACTCTCCACATTTCCCCAGTCTGGTGGAGGCCCACAATCCTGTGTCGCTGGGGATCTATCCGTTTCTCACCCTGGTCGTCATCGGATTTCTGTTTTTGTTTCGCAGATAAGAGTCTGATCTTCGCCCGTGAACCTGACTGCAAATTTCTTGTCCGTTCCAACTTAATCCGAAGCGTCAGCGAGGGGCACGCGAATGCAAAGTTCACGTGTGCCCCTCGCTGACGCTTCGGGTTACGAACATTTCCGGTTAAGATGAAAGCCAAACGAATGATCAATTTTCAAGGTGAGTCAGATGACATTACTGAGCAGTAATCGTGGACAGTGGGCTGGTCGGCAGCAAATCGGCTATTTGATGCAGCAGGGGGTCGATTATCCCAACTGTCTTTCGCTGGCAGCCGGGCTGGTCGATTACGATACGTTTCCAGCGGATCTGGTTTTGCAGGCGACTCAGAAAATTCTGACTGATCCTGCTCAGGCACGAGCTTCGCTGCAATACGGCACCACATCCGGCTCACTCGAATTGCGTCGGCTGTTGTTAAAGCATCTCTCCAGGCTGGATGGAGTTTCGCAGGAAAGTGAAGCGAGTTCGATTGATCAGCTGTTGATCACGACGGGATCGCAGCAGTTTCTCGATCTGGTCAGTCAGGCCATTCTCAACCCCGGCGACATCTGCCTCGTGACTGCTCCGAGTTATTTCGTCTACCTGAGTACACTCGAAGGGATCGGCGTCGAGCTCGTCTCCGTCGATTGTGATGATCAGGGCATCATCCCCGCTTCGCTGCAGGAAACTTTGGAACGACTGGAACAGGCCGGGAAATTGCCACTCGTGAAGATGCTCTATCTGGTCAGCTATTTCGACAACCCCCGCGGCATTACGATGCCGTTGAATCGTCGGCAGGAGGTTCTCGAGATTCTCGAACGCTGGTCTGCCAAACAGTATTTGTATCTGTTGGAAGATGCCGCCTATCGCGAACTCTGGTTTGAAGAACCGCCGCCGCAATCGATTTACAGTCTCGATCAATCCAAAGAACGTGTGATCTACACGCAAACATTCTCGAAGTCACTTTCACCCGGTTTACGAACGGGTTTCGGACTGCTCCCCAAAGCGCTGGTGAAACCAGTGACCGATCTCAAATCAATCCACGACTTCGGCTCCCCTCATTTCGCACAGTTTATTGTGTCGGAATTATTGTCTTCCGGACAATACGAACAGCATGTGCAGAAGTTGAGAGATTCGTATCGGGAGAAATCGAAGGTCATGTGGAAGGCAGTGTCAGACTCGATTTTAACTTCTGATCTTGCACACGCTCAGCAGCCGGGTGGAGGATTGTATGTCTGGCTCAAACTGGATGACAAAGCCTGCGATACCCGATTTTCTCAGCGACTGTTCCGTGAAGCGGCAGAGAAACATCATGTGATGTTCGTGCCCGGCGAATTATTTTACAGTGACCCAAGTCATCCCGATGCCAATCACACGATGCGACTCAGCTATGGAGTTCAGCCCCAACCAAAATTGAAGGAAGGCATCGAACGACTCGCGAATGCCATCGCTGAAGTTCGCAAGTGAGAATGAAATGAGTTAGAATTCAAATACAAGCACGAAGCGCAAGCGAGTGTGTTACTCAGTCACGATTTGACTCACTCGCTTGCGCTTCGTGCTTGTAACAGGTGGCACGCCCAGAATGAAGTGATGGGCGTGGTCATCTCAGAAAATTCGCTCCATCTTGATGGTGCCACGGCTCTGTGAGC
>DEML01000020.1 GCA_002359185.1 Planctomycetaceae bacterium UBA2671 | reverse complement strand
GCGTAAAAGTGCGAAAGTCGAACCTAGGCAATTCTCATTAGAAAGGAGAATGAAATGCCTCATTTACTTCATATTGATTCAAGTCCCCGTAACGACCGGTCTCACACACGCCGCCTGACAGCCCACTTTGTTCAAAGCTGGCGGGACAGCCACCCCCACGGCACCGTGACTTATCGTGACATTGGTCGAAACCCATTGCCGCATGTGACGGAAGAGTGGATCGCAGCAGCGTTTGCCCAACCTGATGAACGCAGTCAAGCAATGCAAGATACCTTGCAATTGAGTGACGTATTGGTAGACGAGATTCTCGAAGCTGATTCCATAGTCGCCGGGATTCCTTTCTATAATTTTGGGATGCCGAGCGGTTTCAAAGCCTATATCGATCAAATTGTGCGTGTAGGTCGGACATTTTTATTCAATCCCGACAACAGAGAATCGACATATACACCGCTCGTTCACGACAAACGAATGATTGCAGTCATCTCACGGGGAGATGGCGGTTACGGTCCCGGTGGTCGAAATGAAACTCTCAATCACCTTGATCCACATTTGCGGACAGTGCTTCACTTCATCGGCGTGAACGATTTGGAGATTGTTGCTGCCGAGAATGACGAACATGGTGGTGAGGCGTTAATAGACTCACTTGAGTCTGCTCGTAGACGGCTTATGAGGCTTGCGAATGACGATCCGTCGAAGACGACCATGAGTCCTCTGTTTTATCGCCGTACTCATCCTTGACGTTCTTGGCAAACAACTGGCCCGGTAGGGCTCCCTCAAAGTACAGGCCGTTAGTCGACAACGGCTCAGACAGCAAGATTAAAACCCATTCGCAAAAGGAAATGAAATGCAATCGACAACTTCAATTCGACCACCGTTCACGTTCGAAACTGCCGTCGCCAAAGTTCGTGCTGCCGAGGATGCATGGAACAGCCGTGACCCACATCGTGTTTCGCTGGCTTACTCGGAAGACTCCGAATGGAGAAACCGAAGTCAGTTCGTCCGTGGTCGTGAGCAGATTCGAGAGTTTCTCGCCGACAAGTGGGAAAAGGAACTCGAATATCGACTCACCAAATCGCTCTGGAGTTTCACCGACAACAAGATCGCCGTCCGTTTCCAATACGAGTACCACAATGCTGATGGCCAGTGGTTTCGAGCATACGGAAACGAACTCTGGGAATTCGATGATGAAGGACTGATGCAGCGTCGAGAAGCCAGCATCAATGATGTCTCCATCGAAGAAGTGCAACGCAAGTTCCATTGGTCAGCCCCAGGTCCACGACCGGAAGATGACGCTGGCATTCCCAATGTCGCCTGACCTGACATCCAAGTATTGAACCACGCAGGCATACAAGTCTGCTTTCTAACCCTTTTTTCAGGAGAACGACCATGTCACGTATCAACCCTCTACTCGCTGAAACTGCACCGGTCAAAACTCGGGAACTGTTTGAGCAGGTCAAAACCAAACTGGGGCGTATTCCCAATCTCATGCAAACGCTTGGGCACTCGACATCTGCCCTTGGTGGCTATCTCAGCCTCAATGAGTCTTTGAGCCAAGGAAGTCTTTCGGCCAAGGACCGAGAAAGGATCGCCCTGACTGTCGCTGAACATCATGGCTGCGGGTATTGCCTGGCCGCCCACTCAGCAATTGGAAAAATGGTCGGCTTGAATCCAAGCCAAATCATCGAAAGCCGCAATGGTCATGCGAGCGACTCGAAGGCTGATGCACTTCTGCGATTCGTACATCGAGTTCTCGAATCAAACGGTCAAATCGACGATTCGGATCTCGATCAGTTTCTTGCTGAAGGGTACTCCGAAGGAGAAGTTGCAGAAGTCATCGC
Source organism: Planctomycetaceae bacterium UBA2671 (assembly GCA_002359185.1). Classification (GTDB taxonomy): domain Bacteria; phylum Planctomycetota; class Planctomycetia; order Planctomycetales; family Planctomycetaceae; genus Rubinisphaera. The sequence continues at coordinate 10,324 of DEML01000020.1, read as the reverse complement.
TCACATCAGCCTCAGTGTGTTGACGAATTTCTTCAATAACGTCGCAAAAACTGAAATTGATTTTCCAAAGGTTGAAGCGGTTTCTGTTTAACGATCATGTACTGAGAGGGCCGGTGAACAATGACATCACCGGTCCTCTGCCATGAATGCCCCCTCCACAATTCGCTACGGTTCAATGAAAAGTAAGGAGCGAGCCCGATGACAAACTATCCAAGCGATGTGGCATTTACCACCGCCGTGAAAGCGATCCAATCCAAAAAGGGTTCACGTCAAAGTTACGCCAAAGTAGAACAGCACGGCTGGAAAACGACTGTTACACCCGATCTGGAATTGTTTCTCTCTGAACTCGATATGTTCTATTTAGGTACATCCAACTCCGAAGGACAGCCTTACATTCAATACCGAGGTGGATCACCGGGCTTTCTAAAGGTGATCGATGAGAAGACCTTGGGCTTCGCTGACTTCGGCGGCAACCAGCAATACATAAGCTTGGGAAATTTATCCGAAAATCCCAAGGCATTCATATTCCTGATGGACTACGTTCACAGCCGCCGCATCAAATTGTGGGGCAATGCAAGAGTCGTGGAAGGAAACGATTCGCTGGAGGAAAAGCTCCGTGATCCCGATTACCCAGGCAAAGTTGAACGTATCATCCTCTTTGAGATCGAGGCTTGGGACATCAATTGCCCCCAGCACATCCATAAACGGTTTTCGCAGAGTGCTGTCGCTCCCGTTATCGAGCAGCTTCAGAAGCGCGTGCAGGAGCTTGAAGCAGAATTGGCCGCAGCAAAGCGGGCTAACCCCACCTTTCGACCGAGAGAAGAATAGTTAGCGTTAGTATTCTACGCCGCTTTCCTTTCAAACGATTTGACCTAGCCTCTAACGTGCGATATGACAAAGACCTCGGTCAATTTCAACGTCTCAACTTCTGCGGGATCACTACTGGGCACGGGCGGCAAATGATCACGCTCCTCCGGTACAACGGGTGTAATCGGTGAAACAAAATACGATGATACGACAATTCCAAAGTTGATAAGAAATATCAGCTCACGATTGGAGGCTTACTCGCTGAGAATCCCAGTTATTTGAGACGATTGCACATGGAGCCGAACTACGGTCTTCTTGATCTGCTCAAGCCACCTTCCGCTCAAACGACTTGATCAATCCTCCAACGTATCTCTTGACCTCAATCTGATCAATGGAAATTGTCGCCACTTCATCAGGTTCCCCTCGAATCGGCGGCAGGTGGTCACGTTCCATGTGGCTTCTTTTTTTGTTGTAATAACTCGTAAACTCGTCCGTGAGATAATCGAGATGCTTCTTGCCAAACACAATGAAATTGTTGAGACATTCCAGTTTGATCGTCTCAATAAACCGCTCACACCGACCATTCAGATTCGGCGATGCCTTTGGTAACGGATTCGTTTTCATGCCCGCTGATTCCACGGTTGCACGAAACTTCTTTTTGTATTTCGTATCTCGATCGTGGATCAGGATCGCAGGACGTTTCACACGATCCCTGGTCTGCTCAGTAAACTTCTTCGTTTGCTGGCAGCCCATGCCGAATTCGGTCGATAGGCCGATTCGGTCAAAATTGGCTCGCGAGTTTGCAGGTTCAAAAATACCATCACATACAGGTCTCGCAACCCGCGTGCTGTCATCGATTTGACTGAAAAGAAGTCACTGGCCCATAGTGTTTCACAATGTCGGTTCAAGAACTCTGTCCTCGAGTCGGATGTCCGGTCTGGACCAGGCTGGATCTCTGCTTCCTTGAGGATATTCCGAACGGTCTGTTGGCTGATGTTTTTGATCCCGAGTTTCCGAAATTCCCCGATGATTCTCGTGTAGCCGAATCCGGTTGTCTTGGCGATTTCAATCACAAGTTCCCTCAGTTCACGTGGCTTCCGCTGACCGATTTTGGGATTCTTGGTCTTGGACTTACTTCCCTTCTCGTCCCGCAGCCACCGAAAGAATGTTGTTGGCGTGACAATCGTGATCAACTCCTCGACTGCTCTCCCAATCCCCTTCCCCAGCTTGATGAGCTTCTGGCGTTCATTTGCTGTCGTATGAATCTGCCCAGGGATCCGAGCCCTCAGAATCTGGTTCTCGGCCTTCAGATATTCCGCATATTTGGCCAATTCCCAATCCCTCGCAGAAGCAATCAATGCGAACAGTGGGGCCGAACACAATCCACTTGTTGAGGCTCCCTCCCCTATTTCATGAGCTTCGGGAGTTCATTGGACGTCGTGTAAATCCGAATTCGTTGTTGTTAACAACATGACAGGCCTCACCCCCAGTGCATGAAATACATACTCAGGTGGACGGCAACCTCTTAACGCGGAGCGGCATGCTGTGGGCGGATCCCAGACCGAGCCTCCTCTCATGACTCGGACATCAAACCGGTGAAACTTTTCAGCAGGGCCTGTCGGGTCAATCTCTACGCTGACATTGGGGTAAGTTTTCGCACCGCGATCAAACACCCATTCATGTACATTTCCATGCATGTCATACAAACCCCATGCGTTCGGTGAGAGCAAACCAACCGGTTGTTCTTTTCGATTCTGATTTCCAAAATACCAGAATTTATTCTGTAAAACTTCTTCAAGTGTACCGTAATAAAAGGGAGAGGTTGTCCCCGCCCGACAGGCGTACTCCCACTGAGCTTCGGTCGGCAATGCAAATTCAAAGGCAGGGTCTTTGAATTGATCATTTAATGATTCAATCATTTTCTGACAATCATGCCATGAAATCTCAACAACTGGCATGATGTCAGGATCTCCCTGATGATAACTTCGATTAACGTGGTCGTTACCTGTCACACTCTTCCATTGTGCTCGTGTCATTTCGTAACGACTCATGTAAAAAGGCTTTGAAATCTTCACGCGATGCTGTGGTCCTTCGGTTTTCAGATGACTCAAGCCCCAACCGTCATCATAAGCTTCCGACTGCATACGAAATTTTTCCAGTTCCGCTTCTGTCGAACCCATCAGGAACTCTCCAGGGGGGATCAGTTGAAAATCCATAGTTGTTCCACCGGGAAGCGTGATCGTTTTCGTCACTGGCAGGTTTGCGAGATCTGCATGTTGCTGCTGTTTGCTGGCTGCTTCAATTGAAGACATCTGAAATTGTGATAATTCTGTCGAATTCGCGAATACTTTTGAATCATTTCCATTAGGTTGCTCTGTTGTCGGCATACTCTCTGGCATTTCCAAAGACGGATTCGTTACGGCGTCTGCGTCTGATATTTTGGTAATTGTTACCGTTTGATCATTGCGGTATTTGAGTTGAAATACATTGTCCGTGATCTGTAATTTCTGTTGATCCGAAGAGGGAAGTCGGATTTCATAATTTCCAGATCGATACCAGATCGCATCACGAGCTTTGTCAACTTCAATCGATTTCAGAAATTGTCCATCTTTGATAACCTCGACAGTGACATCGACACCTACCGGAGCTTCTATTTTCAGATAACCACCATCTGTTTTTAGCCAGAGGATGCCCACTACCAACAAGAGACTTAAAGGCAGTGTGGCCAGTAGGTATAAACGTCGGAAATTTCTTGAAGAGTTTCCATCCGAGAAAACATTAGATATCCGAGCCGTAGGACTAACAGGGAGGGAATCATCCTGAGAAACTAATACGGTATTGGAATCAGCTCCAACAACAGTTGTTTTCGATGGGTTCTGCAAAAGAGTTTCCAGATCCAAATTCTTGGCATACTGTGAAAGTTGATTCGCAATTTCCAAGGCAGAAGACGGTCGTTTTGCAGGATCTTTTTCCAACATACTATCGATAAGGTGGCCTAATTTTCTGCGAATCGCCACACTTTTTCCGATCGGAACCGGTTTCGTAATCGTGAGAGCTTTTAATAGTTTTAAGGGGGTCGGATATTGTTCTATTGATAACGGAGCAAATCCGGTCAGTAGACAGTAAAAGGTGGCTCCCAGCGAGTAAATATCTGATCGGGCATCAATATCCTTTAGATGATCAGCCTGTTCTGGAGCCATGTACTCCAGAGTTCCCACAATCAATCCTGCAGACGTAATTTCTTCCATTTCCTGATGGATACTGTTTAATCTTGCCAGGCCTAGATCGAGAATTTTGACAATGATTTCTCCATTATCGGAGCGTGAAAGCATCAGATTCGAAGGTTTGAGATCTCGATGTAGCATGCCTCGTTTATGGACATAATCGAGAGCAATTGCTGTTTGTCGAATGATTTCACAAGCCAATGCAACTGGTACTGGTCCGTGATGCCGCAGGATTTCGGAGAGAGTTAAACCCTCGATCAATTCCATTGCCAGGAAGTAAATTCCTTCGTGGACTCCAGCATCAAATCCGCTAACAATATTGGGATGCACAATAGAGCCGACGGAGTGCATTTCGCGTTCAAAGCGACGAATCAGATCAGGGTTCGATGCCTGTTCGGCTGGAAGTACTTTAAGAGCAACAAGCTTATTCAAACGCGTATGTAAGGCTCGATAAACAAACCCCATTCCCCCTTGCCCCAGAAGTCCTTCGATTCGATAGGGACCGATTTCTGTTCCAGGTTGGAATTTCTTTCCTCGCGGATTCTTTTTCTGACGTTCATTCAGGATCCATTGGCTGATCACCGATTCGATTCGACGATAGGCTGACTCATCGATATAAAGGAGTTCTTCAGTTGAATCTCGCCATGGGAATGGTTGAAGAGTTTTCTGAGTTAGCCCCGACAAGGTATCGCAGCAGTCGATGCACTGATCAATATGTTCGGCAATCATATTCGCTCTAAGATCGTCGAGCGTTCCGTTACTGAATCCGCTCAATTCCTCAGCTTGCGGGCAGGATGTCATAGTCATGAATATTTCTTGTTGAAAAGAACTGATGAAACTGATTCAGTTTCCAGAGCATATTCATAAATCAACTGCAGAGTTAGAAAAGAGCAAAGATTGAGTGTTTCGAATACTGACTTCCAAGGGACTGCAGAGACCATTTGAAATTGATCTATTAGTTCATCGAAAAGCACTCACACTATATTTTCATCATCAGGAAATGGGACTAAACCCTCAAACTCGGATCGCAATCTTCGTAAAACTTTATATTTAGCATTATGAATTGCGCCTGGTGTCATTCCGAGTTCATCTGAAACATCACTGGTGTGTGCTTCCTCAATGGCGATTTTCCAGAAAGCCTGCCAGGTCTTTGACTCAAATTCTGTTTTGATCAGTTCGAGTGCTCTACGGTACAAGCACATTCTCATGGAATCGATCTCAGCCGTGGGAAAGTCCTGGAACTCTGAGTCTGGCGTATCTTGAATCTGACGCATGGCTGTTGTTCCGCCCGTTGCAACAACCTGTTTCCCCCGAGCACGGAAATAATCGAGGCATTTAAAACGAGTAATCCCGTATAGCCAGCCGTGAAAAGAGTCTCCCGGTTGCTCCCGTCTAAACTCAAGGATTTTCTCAGCGACAACCTGAAACACTTCCTGCACAATATCGGCGGAGTCATGCTCTGAAATGCCATTTCGACGACACCATTCATAAACAATCGGACCAAAGAGTTGGACAAACCGATTCCACTGATCGGCATCCTGTTTACGAATTCCATCGAGCATGGTCAGAGATGTTTGTTTCGTCGTCATCAATTTACTATTCCAAGCCAAAACTATAATGATGAGCGCAATGTCAAGTCTCGGCATGACCTGTGTGATTAAATGTCCATGTCCGCATTGTGGCTTAATTTACTCGACTGGAACATTGATGACAATCTATTGTCTCGTCTTTTGAGATTCTTTCATCATAGAACCAGATGAGCCGTGTTATTTGATTTCAGAAACAAAAACTGTAGGACTGCATATGACGGGGCCGTAAAGGTATCCACATAATGTTCATTTTCTTACTTTGTCATCTGCTCTTTCATCAAATTCAAAGGAGCAAAAACAAAAAAACTCCGCCGAACTGGAGTTCGACGGAGGAGTCATGTGATCGAAGATATGATGGTTTTCTCTAGTTGGCTTCCCAAGGCGCTTTTGGCAAAGCAGAATTCTGATCGCCTGCTTTCGTATTTTCAAAGGCCCGTTCAGAATATGCGTCGAGGTGGTCGAGTTGTAAGCCAGGATTGACTTTCGGGTTTCTCACTTTCGGATAGTTTGTGAAGGCACGTGGGTCGCGCTGACCGGTTTGCATTCTGACCTGGTCGAGCGTGAAGGAAACCGTTTTAACCTTGCCCGTGTAATCCTCGCCACGAATTGTAATCGTGCTGTCCGTGCCGTAGTCATAGTAGGCGTTGTCGATCACATCAGGAGTCAATGTCATATAACAGAACCAACTCTTGTTGATAAACGGTGAACCTTTGGGTTCAGTCAATTTCACGATATTGATCCTGCGACCTTTGCTATCGAACGCTTCAATTTTATCACTGCCGGAGATGGCCGACAGTCCTCGGATATGAAACGTGAATAGAAGAGGAGTCCCAATTTCGTCACGCTGCTGGCTGAATCGCCTTGTCGCTGCCGTGTCCGAGCTTGAGGGAAGCGGGCCAAAAATGTTTTTATCCCAGCGAGTACGGTAGCCATTCTTTGTTTCGTAGCCACTGGGGCGAATAGAGGGGTTCGGATTCTGTCCGTACATTTCCTTTGACGCTTGCTCAATCTTGTTTCGCTGCGAAAGTACCAGATTTTCATCCACGCCAGGAAACAGTTCTGGGCGAATCAATTCGTAGATTGGTCGGAGCACTACTTTGATCGGCATCGCATCTCGATCGCTGGTTCCAGCGTCGGCTGCGATAGACTCGCCACCGACGACAACCAGAGTTTCCGATTCAAATTTGCTCGTGTCCGTTTTCGCGGATGAACTGCTTTGATTGTAATTCGCAGAGACGGCTGCAGAAACACCGAACGCTCCACCACTGGCAGTCACGCCAGCCCCCCAGTCATTCCCAAGAGTTTTGGTCAGAGAAGTTTCTGTTACACGTTGATCCATGAAAGCTTGCGAACCATATAAGACGGCCAGCGGATAGTGAGTTCCCACATCTTCGAGGAATCTGCGCGGATTACGATTCGTCAAAACGAGGTTGCGGAAATCCTGAGTCAGCTTCACATTCTCTTTATTGAGAGTTAACCAATAACGGGCCCGATAACTGGAGATATAGACTGAAGTGTTTTCAGTACTGCTGGTCGTCCCAGAGTTCTCGCCATAACTTCCTTCCAAACCGACAGAAACTCCATAACCACTGGCTTCAACAGAAGCAGAAGCAGAAAACGCTTTCTGACGATCGGATTCACTAAAAAAGACTTGCCCGGAACGATTGGAACCACCAATATTGTGACGGTTGAAGTAAAAAAGTGTGGGGTAGGTCCGGTCCTCGTAGTAGTATTCTTTCGGAGATTCGAAGATCTGTCGTTTCTGGACTCCCGTCTGGTACAGCAAATACGGGTGCATCTTATCAAACCGATATGGTAAGAAGTTTTGCAGTGAATTTGGAACATCTTCTTTGACGGTCCCTGGATCGGTACCGCGTTCTATTGATGCCATCGATTTAAAGTTCTGGTCATCTGTGTCGTACCACTCGGGCTTGAATTTAATAATTCGGGTCGGATTATCAGTCTCGCCGATATAGCCCGTCTCGGCATTCTTGACCAGATAATCTTTTTCCTGGAAATTGATCTTTCCCTGATAAATGGTGTACCAGGCACCGGTTTTGAAGTTAACGAGGAAACCATCTTCTCGCCCCTGTTCCTGGAGCCAGAGTTCGTCGTTGTTTCGCTTAAGAACAGTAAATTTGGCGGTATAGGTTCTTTCCTTGGGAGGAAATCCGACGCGATCAAACCGCCAGAATCCATTCTCTTCATACCAGTAATATGTCTTTTCTGAGACTTTCTCTCGTTTTCTGTCTTCGAACCGGTATCGAGTTCCATCCGGCTTTTTGATTTCTTTCAATCCCTCATACCAGACTTCGAAGGAAACAACATTTGTGCCGTTGACTTTCGAGCTATCAGCCATTTCTTTCCGGGGATTGACAGGGTCAACAGAAGGAGTAGAACCCATCTTAACTTTGCTGACTTCAATCAGTTCAAACCGCGCAGCACTGGCGAGTTGATCCCCTTGAATGAGAGATCCATTCTTCAGCTCAAGGGGTTTGCCGCTGTGTTTTGCGACGAGATGAAACTGCTTTCCCTGCCTGGCGGACTGGAGTTGGAACTGGTCGTTTCCTCCTGGGCCAATATCAAATTGCACGACCTGCATACCCGTGTTGCGAGAGGCGGATTCGATCGCGAGCACTTTCTGGCTGTTCTGGTTCATCAGATGATAATAACCGTTGGCGGTGGGGACAAAACGGAAGAGTTGGTTGGGCGTTTTGTTGCTGTAAAACACTCCGAGGGATTCCCCGTTTTCTGTGGAGGAACGTGGGACGTCGATCACGTTTGTGGTCTGAGCAACTTGAATCGCATACCAGGTATCCGTCTTAGGAGTGATTTTTTCCACGATCTGTGGATTGACTGGCATCGGGTCTTTGGCCTTCGCGACCGGGTTCTTCAGTAGATAGTACTGATCGCCAGTTCGGAAGGTCTTGTCACTGCCGAAGATCCCACTTTTAACGACATTCAATTCAATAAAGCCACCGTTCGAACTGAGAAATACAGATGATGCCGTGCGGCGTTCTTCCTGCCACGGATAGCGATTGCCTCCCTCACGCCATTCCCACTGGCGCGGCCCGATTTCAACAATCTCACCGGTTTTCTCGTTGCCGTTGAAGACATCAACAGATGTCAGATTCTGTCCTGTAACAGCATTGTCGACCTCTGGAGTTCCTTCATGATCGGGCTGCTCAGCTTTCTGTTTCTGGAAGAAGTATCGACTATATCCATCATCGTACTGAATTGCCGTCGTTAACAAGCGATTGCCTTCGCCGTCGAGATGGAGATAGTTTCGATTCGACTTGACACGAATCTTATAGGTCCCATCGTTTTGAGGTTCCAGATAAAATTTCGTGTGGTCTCCTTCAGCTGTTGGCTGTGTGGAGACCAACTGATTTTGACTCACTTGAAGGAGGCGATTGTTCCCTTTGCAGCGGAGGTTATAAGTGCCATCAGCGTTACTTTTGACTTCAAATTTGACGTAGTCATCATCACTCTGTATCCGCGTGGAAGCCAACTGATCACCGGACGCATCTCCGTTAACATGCAGTAACCTTCCAGACTGTTTCACCTTAATACGATAAACACCATCCAGTTTCTCGGGTGCCTGAGCCGATACTAAATTCCCCAACGCAAATAACACGATGCTTGCAGCAACCAGGATTGCCGAACGCAGTCCAACCTGCGGATTATCTTGCCGAACACATCTTCCATTCGAGACCAGGTACTTTTGATCACAGTCAAGCAGATTCATCTTCGCTCCCCTCAATAAATTACGACCTGTACACTTCCGGGCCGATGGTCCCGCCCTAAACGAAGTCCACAATAATTCATCGTGGTGGTCTCACACCAATTTCAGAGCAACTGGTAAAAAAAGTCATCCCAATGTCGACATGGCTAGATTTTCAAGTCGAATATTCGCGGGAAGTCCGGCCAGTCTTACGGTTGGAGGCTGCGTATCTGAGGATTTTATGCATTTGAAGCAAGAGATTGTTGGTTCAACTATAGATAAGGAAATTCATAACATGGTCGAACAAGCCACCTTCCGCTCAAAAGACTTGATTAACACTCCGACATATCTTCGGACCTCATTCTGATCAATCGAAATGGTCGCAATTTCGTCATCGGAAGAACGTGGTTGGCGTGACAATCGTGATCAACTCCTCGATGGCCCTGCCGATCCCCTTCCCCAGTTTGATCAGCGTTTGGCGTTCGCCTGCTGTCGTGTGAATCTGGCCAGGAATCCGTGCCCGCAAAATCTTGTTCTCAGCTTTCAGATATTCCACATTCTTGGCGAGTTCCCGATCGGTTGCTGAAGCAATCAATGCGAGCAGTGGGTGGAAAATCTTGGCCATTTCGGTATTGTCCTTAAATCATATTCTGCAGCGTACAACACATTCGTTGGACAGCACTTTAGGGACGAGAATTTGCACAGATTGGGACAGATTTTGAAATGATCCAGCGAGTAAAAGCAGAGGCTCAAATCGGACAGAATATTGATGCGATAGAAGAGTTTTTCGTCTTCTGGTTACAGGCAAATTGTGAGCGAATTGTTTCGCAATTGCCGTAAAATGGGATCATCAAAATCCGTACGGAATTTTACGGAGAAACTCCCGAATTACGGTGCATATACGCATCAGATTGTTAGGTTTTGCAACGCTTTGCAAACGTCAATGAATGACGTATAATGTTATCAATTAAGCATTTAGA
>DEML01000050.1:91850-97209 GCA_002359185.1 Planctomycetaceae bacterium UBA2671 | reverse complement strand
ATAATCGCGCACGGTCATTTAGACGCGACCAACGAGTTGTATACCGATCAGTAGACTTTGTTGCTGGAAAAAGTGAACCGTATTATTATTTATTGTGGATGTTGGTCGATCGAAACATGTTAAAAAACTTCTTGGCAATGCGGTTGATACATGGCGGTCACGACGACAGCGGTGTCTTAGAAATCGTTACGACTGCGATTAACGCAGGCGATCTGCTGGTTGTGATTTCTCGTTCAGAAGAGACGGAGCAGTTGATTGGTTTTGCAAAGCGTGTTGGGGCGTTTGTCGTAACGATTGTCTTGCTGACGGTCAAACAGGATTCGACGATTGGCAATTTTACGGATGACATTTTTAAACTGGCGTTCCTGTGATTTATGCCAACGGGAATAGTGTTTTAAATGTAGAATCTGTGCTTATTTGAAGTATTGATTTCGCGCATCATTTAGGAAAAGGGGTTCAGGAAGAGGAGGTGCGTACACAACAAGCGAACTTTGAACCGACAATTGATCGCTAACTGAAGTTGATGCCCTGAGCGCAGAACAGCCCTTCCAAAGGAATATTTTCAAAATGTATGACATGCGTTTTCCACTGATTTTTTTCGCTGTGTACGGAGTGCTATTGATCGCAAACGTCTTTGCTGAGGATGTTGTTGATTTTCAAAAAGACATTCTCCCGATCATCTCGAATCACTGTTTCACTTGCCATGGGCCGGACTCGGCGACTCGTGAAAGTGGGCTGCGATTGGATCAGCGTGATGCTGCCACAGTTGCAGGCGATTCCGGAGCGAGAGCCATAGTGCCGGGCGATATTAGCGCCAGTGAAATCATTCGACGCGTCACTTCGCAAGATCCAGATGTGCGAATGCCGCCTGCCGATGGTCCTAAGGCACTTGATCAGAAGCAAATCGAATTATTGAAAGCGTGGATCAAAAACGGTGCTGAGTATCAGTCTCACTGGGCGTTTGCCCCAGTCGTAACACCAGTCGTGCCAAAATCTGGAGGCAGTGATTGGCCGCGGAACGAAATCGATCACTTTGTGTTCGCGCGATTGCTCGATAAGCAATTGAAGCCAGTCTCCGAAGCGACTCGAGAAACGCTGATTCGACGAGTGGCGTTCGACCTGACAGGTTTGCCCCCAACTATTGACGAAGTCGATGAATACCTGACGGACCAGTCAGATCAAGCCTATGAGCAAATGCTCCATCGATATCTGCAGTCGCCGGCATACGGCGAACACATGGCTCGGCACTGGCTGGATCTGGCTCGATATGCCGACACCAACGGTTACCAGTATGACACCGAACGAGAACAATGGGTCTGGCGCGATTGGGTCATCGACGCGTACAATCGCAACATGCCGTTTGATCAATTCACGATTGAGCAACTGGCGGGTGATCTGCTTCGAAATGCGACAGCTCAACAACGACTCGCGACGGGATTCAATCGTAATCATGGCATCACCATTGAAGGCGGGATTATCGATGAAGAATACCGCACGGAATATGTGATGGATCGAGTGATTACCACCGGTGGAGTCTGGATGGGGCTGACCATCGGGTGTGCTCGGTGTCATGACCACAAGTATGATCCGATTTCTCAGCGTGAGTTCTATCAGCTGTATTCGTTCTTCAATCAGGTGCCGGAACGAGGCATGCGAGGCTTCACTCCCAGCGACACAATTCCATCGCCGCTGGCAAGTAATCGACAGCAAGAATTAGAATCAAAGCTTCTCGAATTGCATGCTGAACTGGATAACCCTGTCGATCTTGATTCCTACCTCGATACATGGACGGAGCAAATCGCAAAGTCACCTGTTGGCGGCTGGAAGGTTCTCATCCCGGAAACTCTAAAGTCATCAGGCGGTTCGACGCTCACGCCACTTGAGGATCATTCCGTTCTAGCGGGCGGTGCGAATCCGCGGCAGGACATCTATGACATTAGCTCCCGGACCGATGCCGTTGATATCACGGCTATTCGTCTGGAAGCGTTAACTCATGAGTCGCTCCCCAACAACGGTCCCGGGCGACACTCCAATTCGAACTTTGTGCTCAGCGAGTTTGAATTAACAGCAGTTTCGGTTGTTGATAATTCGAAGACTCAGACTGTGAAATTTGCACGAGCAATCTCGGATTACGAACAGGTAAACTACGAAATTGCCAAGGCAATCAACGGCACAGTTGCCAACAACGATGGCTGGGCGGTTGACGGTCCGACTCGTAAGGAACCTGCAACAGCGATTTTCGTTGCAGAAATTCCGTTCGGATTTTCTGGAGGGACCATGTTGCGATTTCGCCTGCGGCATGAGGCCGGTTTCGCGACTCACGGTATCGGTCGGGCACGGCTATCCGTCACGACCGATCAGGAAAGAGATCTCCGTCTTAAGGGAATACCAGCTGAAATTCGTCTTATCGCAGCCACAGACAAATCGGCTCGCTCTGCAGACGACATTGCTAAGCTGCGAGACTACTTCATTGCACATCACGATCCTCAAAGTGATCTCAAACAGCGTGTCAAGGAAATCGAACAGCAACTGGCCAGCGCGTTCCCTGCAACGATGATCATGCAGGACATGCCTCAGCCTCGCAAAACCCATGTGTTGCATCGAGGACAGTACAACGAACCGACAGACGAAGTCTCGGCAGGTATTCCCGCCGTGTTCCCATCGATGCAAAAAAACGCTGCTGCCAATCGGTTGGGATTTGCCGAATGGTTGGTGGCCCCTGTACACCCGCTGACGGCCCGCGTTGCTGTGAATCGTTACTGGCAACGTCTGTTCGGAATCGGGCTCGTGAAAACCTCAGAAGACTTCGGTGTCCAGGGATCTCTGCCAAGTCATCCGGAATTACTGGATTGGCTGGCGACAGAATTCATCCGTAGCGGCTGGGACGTAAAACACATTCAACGTTTAATGATGACGTCGGCAACGTATCGACAGACATCGCGAGTTGGAGCAGAGGCATACCAGGCCGATCCAGAAAACCTATGGCTTGCAAGAGGCCCCCGCATGAGACTTGATGGTGAGGAAATTCGCGATGCAGCACTGCTGGCGAGTGGGCTGATGGTAAATCAGCTGGGCGGAAAAAGCGTCTACCCCTATCAGCCTGTCGGACTCTGGATGGAGCTGAATAATCGTCCGGGCTATTCCAAAGAATATCCGCAGGGCAGTGGCGACGACCTCTACCGTCGCAGCATTTACACATTCTGGAAGCGAACCGTTCCTTCGCCGATGCTGAAGATTCTGGATGCCCCCGAACGTGAGTTCTGCACAATTCGTCGTTCGCGAACGAATACGCCATCACAAGCGCTTGTTCTTTTAAATAGTGTGCAATTCGTTGAGGCTGCCCGGCATCTTGGTGAAAGAATGATGAAGTACGATGCATTGCGACTGGAAGATAAGCTGACGTTTGGATTCCGGCTGGTCACAGCACGCAAACCGACGGAGATTGAGATGAAGGCGTTTATGGAAGCGTTTGAGTCTGAACGACGTAAAATGGCCGCCTCACCTCAGACGGCATTGAAGATATTGCAGGTGGGTGAATCGGAATTCGACTCCACACTGGATCAATCGCAGTTGGCTGCGTTCGCCACGATTGCAAGATTGTATTTGAATCTGGACGAAGCGATTACAAAAGAGTAACGACTGATGGGCACCTTTCATTTCTCGACAGACGCCCACTAACTGCAAAGAACAGGAATACAACACGTGAACAACCCAATTCAGGAATCTCAACTCCTACAAAATCGGCGACACTTCTTCGGTCGCAGTTGCACCGGTATTGGTGTCGCCGCGCTGGCGTCTTTGATGAATGAATCCATGCCGGCCCATGCGAATCCGGTACCGGATGTCGTCAGTCAGCTGTCTCAGTTCGCACCGAAAGCGAAGCGGGTGATTTATCTGTTGCAATCGGGAGCGCCGTCGCAGGTCGATCTGTTCGACTACAAACCGTCACTTAACAAACTCGATCGCACAGAATTGCCGGACAGCATTCGGCAGGGGCAACGACTGACCGGCATGACAGCCGGACAAAAGAACTTCACCGTTGTCAAATCGCCTTGGAATTTCCAACAGCATGGACAGTCGGGAACGTGGCTCAGCGAGCTATTACCGCACATGTCGAATGTTGTCGACGACATTTGTGTGATTCGTTCGATGCACACAGAAGCGATTAATCATGATCCGGCGATCACGTTCTTTCAATCCGGAAACCAACAACCGGGTCGGCCAAGCATAGGAGCGTGGCTGAGCTACGGTCTTGGCAGCGAAACTCAGGATCTGCCTTCATTTGTGGTGTTGCTCACCAAGAACACGTTTCATCAGGCTCAACCGCTTTACGATCGTCTGTGGGGCAGCGGTTTTCTTCCATCGAAATATCAAGGGGTGAAGTTTCGCAGCCAGGGCGATCCGGTATTGTATCTGAATGACCCCACTGGCCGTTCCAATTCTGACCGCCGCACGATGCTCGACCGGCTTGAAAAACTGAATCGCATGCACGAAGAGGCCATCGGTGATCCGGAAATTTCGTCCAGGATCGCTCAATACGAAATGGCCTATCGCATGCAGACATCTGTCCCCGAACTGGCAGACACTTCCGACGAACCTGCCAGCACGTTCGATCTATATGGAGAGGACGCAAAGCAGCCCGGTTCGCATGCCGCCAATTGTCTGTTAGCACGGCGACTTGCAGAACGTGGTGTGCGTTTCATTCAGGTTTTTCATCGCGGATGGGATCATCACAGTAATGTGCAGAAATATCTGCCGACGCTTGCGAAGGAAACCGACCAGGGCTCAGCTGGACTGATTCAGGATTTAAAACAACGCGGTATGCTTGACGAAACGCTTGTCATTTGGGCAGGTGAATTTGGCCGCACTGTTTATTCTCAAGGCAATCCCAACACATTTGGTCGAGACCATCATCCTCGATGTTTCTCAATCTGGATGGCCGGTGGAGGCATCAAACCAGGAATCAGTTACGGCCAGACGGATGACTACTGTTACAATATCGCCGAAAATCCCGTTCACGTTCATGACTTTCATGCTACTCTGTTGCACTGCCTGGGAATCAATCACGAGGATCTCACATACCGCTTTCAGGGGCGTGACTTCCGTCTAACGGATGTTCACGGCAAGGTAGTCAGTGAGATCTTGTCTTAACTTTTGTCGTTAATATCTTGTTCATTTTGACTACAGATCTCACTTGCAAATATCGGGAATAAGACGTGTTTCGCTACTCTGAAAACTGCCAACAAACAAAAATCGGAATGTATCTTTCGTTTCTTGCAATGCTGTGCTTGAATTATGTTTTTTTCTTGCCGGTCGCGTACAGCGATGAAACACAATTACCGAACGCTGAAGGTTTGAA
>DEML01000050.1:86860-91747 GCA_002359185.1 Planctomycetaceae bacterium UBA2671 | reverse complement strand
TAACGTCAGAACCGATCTGATTCATCATTGCCTGGATTGCCACGGGGGCAAATCCACGAAGGGCAACTTCGATCTGACAACGCGAGAAACGCTGATGGATAGTGGCTTCGTTGGGGAATCGTCAGATGAGAGTTATCTGATGGAGCTGATTCGTCATACAGAAGAACCAGCGATGCCATTCAAAAAACCTAAGCTTAAGGACGACGTAATCAAACGCATCGGCGAATGGATTGATCTGGGAGCACCCTATGATTCGCCACTGACGGACACGACTTCAAAACCACAAGGCCCGATGGTTGTTACCGATGAGGACCGTAAGTTCTGGTCGTTTCAGCCGTTAATAAAACCGCAGCCGCCCACGGTCAATAATGAAGCATGGTGCCGAACGGAAATCGATCGGTTCATTCTTTCGGCTTTGGAAGACAAGAATATGACTGCCAATCCGGACGCCGACGCGAGGACATTATTCCGGCGTGCGTCCTATGGGCTGATTGGTCTGCCGCCGAAGAGTACATCCGATCAAGCAACTTTGAACGATGCCGTCTGGGAAAATATGATCGACGAATTGCTGGCGTCACCTCAATACGGCGAACGCTGGGCGCGACACTGGATGGACGTGGCTCGATTTGCTGAATCCTACGGTTATGAGCAGGATTATGACCGCCCCAACGCCTACCACTACCGCGACTTTTTGATCAAAGCGTTCAATGCCGACATGCCATATGATCAGTTTGTCAAGTGGCAGCTGGCGGGTGATGAATTTTCTCCAAATGATCCGTTGGCAAAAATGGCAACGGGATTTCTGGGCGCTGGAGTCTTCCCAACTCAGTTGACCGAAGCAGAATTTGAATCGACTCGCTATGACGAACTGGATGACATGACGGCAACAACCGGTGTGGCATTTCTTGGGTTGTCGGTGGGGTGTGCTCGATGTCACGACCACAAATTCGATCCCATTCCTTCTCGAGATTACTATCGTATGGCAGCCACGTTTACCAAGACGATTCGCAGTGAAGTCGAGCTTGATCTAGAACCCGAAGCGAACGATGCAAGACGTCGGGTCTTCGCAGAAAAGACGCAAGAACTGATCACGGCACTCAATGACTACGAAGCTGGTCCGTTGCAGGCGGAGTTCGATACCTGGATCCAATTGGGTGACGAACTTCCGACAGAAGACTGGATCGTGCTTACTCCCAGTCACATTGAATCCAAAGGCAACTACGTGATTCAGCCGGACAGTTCCATCCTGGCCACCGGAGAAACTCCTGACCAGAACACCATCATGTTCTATGCGAAGGCACCGCAACGGAATCTCACGGCGCTGCGAATCGAAGCGCTGGCTGATGATTCACTCCCCCGCAAAGGTCCCGGACTTGCTGGCAACGGCAACTTCGTATTGAGCAATCTGGCCGTTGCGTATGAAGTCCCTGAGATCGGAGACCCGATATCGGGTGAAAAATCGGCACTTCCTGCGAAGGCTGTAATTTCGAACGAAGTCAAGCTGTCTGCCACCCAGGCGACACATCAGCAAAATACCGGTGAACTTTCGGTAGCGGCTTCCATCGACGATAATCCAACATCGGGATGGGCGGTCGACGCGGGTGGCATCGGTAAGGATAACGCTGCAGTTTTCACATTTGCCCAATCCTTGCAGCCATCGGAATCGGGACAATTGAAGATCGAAATGAAGTTCGATCATCCAAATTCCAAACACGTGCTTGGACGATTTCGACTCTCTGTTACCACATTTGCCGAACCGCCGGTCGTTGTTGGTGGAACTGGGCCGGACGCGGCGACACTCGCTGCTGTTCGTGCCGTGAAGTATGGTTCACAAGATCCAGAACAACTCAAAGTCGCGTTCGCCTGGTTCAAGTCAACTCAATCAACATGGACAACTCTCAACAAATCGCTCGCCGACCACAAAGCCAAGGGCGCGGGTGTGAAACTTACGAAAGTACAGATCAACAGCGAGAATGTTCCTAAACTCAGTCATCACGCGAACGGTCGCGGCTACCCGCACTATTATGAAACAACGCACCTGCTGTCTCGCGGTGACGTCCATCAGAAACAGGAAGTCGTTACGAGTGGACTGCTGCAAGTGCTGAATGCCGACGGAGCAGATGACTCACGATGGGCGGTGGAGAAGCCAGAAAACGCGACCACGGAATTTACCCGAGCAAAACTGGCCACATGGTTAACAGATCCAAACAACGTTTCAGGGCAGCTTGCTGCTCGAGTCATCGTGAATCGAATCTGGCAGCATCATTTCGGCCAGGGAATTGTATCAACTCCCAACGACTTCGGTTTTCAGGGAGAACGGCCATCACACCCAGAGCTTCTCGACTGGCTGGCCGCTGACCTGATCGAAAACGGCTGGAGGCTAAAGCGGCTGCATAAGCTGATCATGCTCAGCAGCGTTTATCGTCAGTCATCAGCATTTCATGCCGAGCGAAGCAAGATTGATCCGGACAACAAACTGCTCTGGCGACGAACACCTCGACGCCTTGAAGCAGAAGCCATTCGAGATTCCATGCTGGTCGTCGCCGGACTGCTTGACCCAACGATGTATGGGCCTGGCACGTTAAACGCAGACATGAAACGGCGTAGCATCTACTTCTTTATCAAACGCAGTAAGCTGATTCCAATGATGATGTTGTTTGATTGGCCAGAACACCTGGTTAGCATCGGACAACGGTCGACGACTACGATCGCTCCACAAGCTTTGATGTTCATGAACAGTCCTCAGGGACGAAACTATGCCCAAGCATTCGCTGCGCAACTGAGTACCGATGCCCCAATTACGGATGCTTATCAGCGTGCATTCGACCGTCAGCCCACCGAGCAGGAAGCACAGTTAGCAGAAGCATTCCTGAAGCAACAAACGGATGTTTATCAACAGGCTGAAAATCCCCTAGCGGCCTACACTGCCCTCACAGATCTTTGCCAAACATTGTTCAGCATGAATGAGTTTATCTATGTCGACTAATCGTGAACAATCCACATTCGACTATCAGTCCAACCTGCTCAGTCGTCGCCACTTGCTGACCAAAGCAGGCTGTGGATTCGGCATGCTGGGACTGGCCGGTCTGCTACAAGACCAGGGTCTACTGTCATCGGCCTCAGCCGAAGACCTTGGCAGTCGTGCTCTGAATCCGTTGGCACCGCAGGAAACACATTTTGCGGCAAAGGCTAAACGCGTGATCTGGATCTTCGTTAACGGCGGCCCCAGTCACGTGGATACGTGGGACTTCAAACCGGAACTCGAACGCTGGAATGACAAGTCTATCAAGGAATTCGCTCCGGAATTTACGAACACCACCGGCTTCTTTAAGAATGCCGTCGGTAATCTGATGAAGTCTCCATTCGCATTCACTCCACGCGGTGAGTGCGGCAAGATGGTTTCAGAGATCTTTCCTAAGCTGGGCGAACACGTCGACAAGATGGCCTTCATTCATTCTGGCCACACAGAATCCAACAATCATTCACCCGCGTTGTTCGCGATGAACTGCGGGTTGCCGCGAATGGGTTTTCCATGTGTCGGCTCGTGGGTGACGTATGGATTGGGTAGTGAGAGCAGCGACCTGCCTGGCTTTGTGGTGATGAGTGATCCTAAAGGCCGAGGGCTCCCCAAGGGGCACGCTTCTAACTGGAGTTCCGGATTTCTTCCGGGAGTATTTCAGGGTACACATCTGAGTCCAACCGGAGCTGCAATTGAAAATCTGCTGCCAGTTCAGGACATCGAGAACGCTCAAAGAAATCAATTGGATTTGCTGAATCGCCTGAACAATCTGCATAAGGAACAACACTTAGCCGAAGCCGAACTTGCCGCCAGAATTGAAAGTTTCGAACTCGCCTACCGAATGCAGTCGTCAGCTCCCGAAGCGCTGGATATTGATTCAGAACCCAAGCATATTCAGGATCTGTACGGAATCGGCGACGAAAAGTGTAACCATTTTGCTCGACAATGCCTGACAGCTCGACGAATGGTCGAACGGGGCGTGCGCATGGTACAGATTTATTCCGGCGGTATGGAAAACCAGCGATCGTGGGACGGCCATAACGATATTCACGGCAACCACAGCCAGTTCGCCGGAGAAACGGACACACCAGTCGCCGGTCTGCTTTCGGATCTCGATCAGCGAGGCCTCTTGAAGGACACGCTTGTCGTTTGGTGCGGTGAATTCGGTCGACTGCCTGTAGCTCAGAAGGCCGCTAAACCTGGAAGAGACCACAATCCACATTGTTTTACCGCCTGGATGGCCGGTGGCGGCATCAAGGGGGGCACAACCTATGGCGAATCAGACGACATCGGTTACAAGGCGGCTGTTGACAAGGTCCACATTAACGACCTGCACGCCACGATCCTGCATCTGCTGGGTATCAACCACACACGCCTGACCTATAAATACAATGGCCGTCGCTTCCGCTTAACCGACGTCGGCGGCGAAGTCATTCAGCCGATTATTTCGTAGTCGCCGCCAGCCTCCTGTACAACGAATGTGATCTGTAATCCAATATCACGATCAATCATCTCTTCCACTCACTTCAACTCTCATGCCACGGGCTTCTCACAAGTCTGACAACTTTGTGCTGTGTTGTTTGTCACGATATCCTGCTATTTTCAGTCAGAGTGTCCCAACAAACAGAGAGTTTAACATTTGGGAGGTGAATCGCTACTCATTCTTCTGTAATATTCAATGAATAGGGCTTGGATTTCAGTCTCCTTCTCTTTCGAAATCTGCGTTATTTCATTCAATTTCGAAAGTAATTACTAACACTCGATCGCGACCAGATCCTCGCACCTCGGGCAACTCAGTGCTCGATGTGTTTACAGAAGCTGCTCGAAATGGTCAGTTGTCATGCATGTTGATCGATACCGAGAAAGAG
>DEML01000050.1:64703-86732 GCA_002359185.1 Planctomycetaceae bacterium UBA2671 | reverse complement strand
AAGAGTGAGTGTGATTCCCCAGAGATAGGAAAATCTCATTTGCCACTCAAAGCAACTCTTTCATCAATATCAAAGGGTGTATGGCATTCATGGCCCGTTTGGAGAAGCAGGCGAAGGCTGTCTGGTAACAACATACGCTCCCACGAAGACATCCTTACACGAGCCTCCGTGCACTTCATAACTGAATCCGCCTGTTAATAATAATCAAAGTCAACGCAATGATGGCCGTCTGGCGATGATCGGACTATTGCGTATATCCACTACAACAGTATGCCACTGCAGGCAAACGATCGATTATTTATAAAATAGTATAGACTCTGCATGTCACCTCCATTCAATTTATCAAACAACATACAAAGATTGTTGTTTTGAAGGCAGAGTGAGAATTAGACATGAAAAGTTCCGTGGAATTTCGGGTTCAGTCCGATTCGGAAACGACCAACTCTGAAGATCTGTTTCAGAACATGATCCAGCCACTTGTTTCCATCATTGTTCCAACATTTAAGGAAGCCGCAAATTTATCCATTCTGATTCCTCAAGTCTGTGAGGCATTGAATAAATCCGGAATGACAGCGGAAATTCTTGTTGTCGACGATAATAGTCCCGACGAAACGGTACAGGTTTGTGCTATACTTGCAGATAAGTATCCGATCCAACTGCTCGTTCGTAAAGCGGAACGTGGGCTCTCCAGTGCTGTATTGCATGGCCTCAATCACGCACGCGGTACAGTCTTGCTGGTGATGGATGCGGATTTGTCTCATCCCCCCCAGAAAGTACCGGAACTGGTTGCAGCTGCGCTGGAACAGCAGGGAGATTTTATTATCGGCAGTCGTTATGTCGTTGGAGGCAGTACTGATGACGACTGGAGTTTCTTCCGCTGTTTAAATTCTCAGGTCGCAACTTGGATGTCCCGTGGTTTGACAACGGCCAAAGATCCGATGGCCGGTTTTTTTGCCTTGACGCGTCAAACGTTTCAACAGGCCCGGGAACTTAACCCCATTGGTTATAAAATCGGTCTGGAACTGATTGTTAAATGTGGCTGTCAGAAAGTTGCCGAGGTCCCCATTCATTTCAAAGACCGCCTGCATGGGGAAAGCAAGCTTTCTCTGAAAGAGCAGTTGAATTATTTGCGTCATCTGGCACGACTGTATCGTTTCAAAATGGGTCAATGGTTTACCCCTTTGCTTTTTGGACTGATCGGAGCTTCCGGGGCAATTGTCGATCTGGTTTTGTTGACGCTGTTGTTAACGGTAGCCAACTTTCCAGTCGCTCGAGCTGTTGCGATCTGGGGGGCGATGTCCTGGAATTTTCTAGGTAACCGATTTATCACCTTTTCCGACCGCAAACCACAGGCGATCGGTTACCAGTACGTGAAATTTTGCAGTTCCTGCACGTTGGGAGCCTGTATTTCATGGGGTCTGTCCACTTTCTTGTGGACTCAGTTTTCGGACGGTTTGCACACTCCTCAGATTGCCGCAGCAATTGGAATTCTGGGAGGAGTGATCATGAATTTCTTATTGAGCAATCATCTGGTCTTTCCTCAGCGGGAACCAGAATTCAAACTCATTCCGGGTAATCTTCAAGCCGAGTCTGCACCGGAACGCGCCGAACAGATCACCTTGACGGAACAGGCAGGAGAAATCCAGCAAACGGCAATTTGTTCAACGGATCATCTCCCTCAAAAAAACGTATTGCCTTGGATCGGCTGGCTGGGATTGCTGTCAGCGCTTTTGATCACATTCTGGGTAACTTTCCCGAACTGGACCAAACAGACAATTGACGGGCTTGACCAGGCTCACAATGTGACTACCAGTCTGTTTTTTTATGATCTTTATCGTGACATGCCTGTAAACAACCCTGTTGAATACACTTATGATTATCAACGGCAATATCCGGCATTAGGTTTGATTTTTTGGCCTCCATTATTTCACGCTATAACCGGGCTGGCCATGTTGGTCACAGGCCCTCAGCTTTCAACTGTTTATGTAGTTATCACAGCTTTTGCATTCGTGTTGAGTCTCTGCTTGTATGCTGGCAGTCGGTCTGTACTATCAGTGCCGTTAGCATTGATGGCAGTGTTGCTGACTGTGACCGCTCCGGAAATGGTGGCTTTGCAGAATTCTGTCATGCTGGAAATTCCTTCGCTGGCCTTTTGTCTGTTTGTCCTGTGGCTTTACGGTAATGTTACTCGCCGGGCTGGCTGGAAACATAATGGGGAAGCGATTCTGGCAGGCTTGGCTTGTGCTGCGATTGCCTACACGAAACAACCAGCAGTGTTTGTCCTGCTGGGGGTGTTCCTCGATGTTTTGATCAATCATCGCCATTTATTGAAGCACAGGAAAACATGGTTTTGTGTGGGAACAGCAGGAGTTGCAATTATCCCTCTTGCAGCGTTCACCTGGAAATTTGGCAAAGCTAACATTGCCCAATCCTTTGGGAATCAGGGAGATTTTTATGTGGAACATCATCAGGTAGCAAACCGCTGGACCCCGGATGCCTGGACTTATTATTTGAATCTGCTGCCTGGTCAACTCTCTTGGATCGTGCTCATTCTGTCTGTCGTTGGTCTTGCGTTACTTGCCGTCCATCCTGAATTTCGAAAAAAGCAGGGTGTCTGGTTATGGTCAACCGTTGCCTGGTATCTACTATTTTCCTATTTCGATAACAAGCAGGTCCGGTTCGTTGCTTATGTGATTCCGCTATTGTGCCTTGCCAGTGGAGTTGCCTTACAGTGGATTTGGAGGCAAAAACCCGCAATCTCTTTTCTGGGGGCGATCACCTGTCTGGCATTGGTAGTTTCAAATGTTAATGCAGTTCCGCAGTCTCGCCCGGTTGGGTATGCCCACATGGAAGAATATCTGCAGCAATTGATGGGATCGCATACTTCAGGGAATGTGGCCTATTTTGGTGAAGATCATCATTTGTTTACCGCCTTTCTCAGACTGCAGGATGCAGAACGAGAACAAGCTTTACTGAGAGGGGATGATCTGCTGGCAGTATCGGAAGACGACTTAGTGGATACATTATCGAAATATCAGGTTCGCTGGTTGCTGGTAGATCCAGAATTGCCCGTCGGTCAACAGTTGTTGAATCATTTAGAATTCGAAAATGAGCAGATTGTTCCTGTCTCGGATATCACAGTTTTCGACAACAACGAGAAATCTTTCACTGTTCGTGCTTATCATTTTCAAGGCGAACTGGCCGAGAATTCCAGTTTGATTCCCTTGAAAAGCTCACTTTTGGGCGTGAGTGAGTGAATCCGACGCTGATCGTGATTTCCTGCTTGGTTTTACGTTTTCTGACTGTTGTTTAAACGTGTTTCATTTTGGAGCGTTCTTGCCTTCATACGACTTTACTGAGTGACGACATAAATTCTTCGTTGGGTACTTAACCAGCAGCCTGACTAGGGGTGTGAAAGAATATGCCCGGTCCGTCCGTAGTCAGTTGGTAAACGAAAACAAAGGTTACCATTTTAGATTCACACAGGAGTTCTACTCTATGACATTTCCACATAAGGTCGACAAAATCTGGGGATACGAAATCTGGTTCGCTAATGATGAAATACAAAATTATTGTGGCAAAGAGTTAGGTTTTAAAATGGGACACCGATGCAGTATGCATCGACATTTCATCAAAGATGAAGTGTTTTTTATTACCCAAGGACGTTTTCAGATTGAATATGGGGAAAAAGACGATAAGACTGATCACCACATTCAGATTTTATCCAAAGGTGATCGCTTTCACGTGCCGGTTGGTCTTTGGCATCGAATGACAGCAATATCTCCTCACTATGAGTACTCAACGATAATCGAAGTCTCCACTTTTCACCGTGATGATGATGTGGAACGATTAGAAATGGGTGGCCCCAGTCCCCATACAAAAGTGCTTTATTCAACATTATCTGACCTGTAACCCTTCTCTAGCCATCTGCACTTCAGTCTGTCACATCATTCTGGTATTTTCTGTCCGAGTTCCCGACACGCCAAGAGTTTAACATTTGCTCGTGACTAGTCACTCAATCGTCTGCAGTCTTCAGAAAATCGGTCCCGAATTTCAGTCCCCTGCTCTTTCGAAATCCATGCTTCTTCATTCAACTGCAAATTTTCGCGATGGTGACCGATCCTCGCAAGTCAGAGCTCGATAATTTTTCAGACGTTGCTCGAATTGATCAGTTGTCGTGCCTGTTGATCGATACAGAGAAAGTGCATAGTCGTCCTCCTGAGAGAAAGAGTGAGTGTGATTTCCCAGCCATAGGAAATTCACAATAGCCATCAAAGCAACTCTTTCATCGATATCAAAGAGGCAGGTCGATTCCTGAAGGAGTTCCCCACATAAGCATCGATGCTTAGATTGTTGGCATCATCCTGAAACAGATTTTTTAAATTTCAGCTGATTTCCTGAGGACTTTAGCCGATTTTCCTGACCTTGGTTTTTTGCGGAGAAATGGTTCGGGATTTGCAGACAATATTTAATTAACTTTATCTTCGGATAATTGCACATCTAATTCGTGTTCATTTTTCAAATCGGGAGCTATTCCATGAGCAAAAGCCGCCTGAGAGGATTTACTCTCATCGAACTATTGGTTGTTATCGCGATTATTGCCATACTGGTTGCACTTCTGTTGCCAGCTGTACAACAGGCCAGAGAAGCTGCCCGCAGAACCAGTTGTAAAAACAATCTGAAGCAAATTGGATTAGCACTACACAATTATCACGACACACACAATGTTTTCCCATACAGCACGTCAGCTGATGGGTCTATCGAAAGCAATAACAGTGCGAACACATCAAATTCTACCGGTTTTACTCTAAATCATCGTGGCTGGACTGGTTTGTTGCCGTTCCTCGAACAAGCTGCCCTGTTCGACAATTTCGATCCCCGTTATCCGGCTGGTTCCTACGTCCGAACAGGAGGGACAGCTCCAGCCCCTCTGGTGCAACCTGCATCAACTATTCAAACCAGTGGGAATGCACTTGTTGTGAGCACTTTAATACCTGCTTTGCTATGTCCTTCCGATAATGGTCGCAATACCTATACGGGGAACGATAGCACCTATGGCATATATTCAAATGCCGCATCCGCAGGGTATAACGGGGCAAAAACCAACTATGACTTTTCTGTTGCCAGATACAGTAGCAGCACAACAGCTTGGAGAGCATGGACATCAACAACACGTCGGATGTTTGGGGTCTACTCTTCCTGTAAGATGAGAGACATCACCGATGGCACCAGTAACACAGTCGCAGTTGCAGAGACAACACTCGATGTCAAAAACGGAGTTGGTCAGACATGGGGATACTCAAAATGGGTCGGGAATGGGGTCGATCTGGCAGACGGCCGGGGCATTAACGACTTCCGCGACTGCTGTAGCTGGACGACTCCTCCATTTCAAAATGTCTCTAAAACTCAACTGGCAGACTGGGGGACAGTCGGCAGCCTGCATAAAGGGGGTGTGCAGGTTGTCCTGGCTGATGGATCAGTTCGATTCCTGAGCGAAAACCTGAATGCCACCACCCGTACAAACCTGGCCTACATCGCTGATGGTCAGATCCTGGGTGAGTTATAGTCTTTACACTTATTCAGGGAATGGATTGTCCAATCCCTGAGCTGATGGTCTTCTATTGTCAGTGACGAGTTGAAAAATGCATTCACCTACAAATTCTGTCGCTTTCTCTCTATGTACGATGATCCTGTTCCTCAGTCTCGGATGTGGGACTTCGGACGAGCCTGAAATTCTGTTGGTCCCGGTTACAGGAACAGTGACAGCCTCTGGAAAGCCTGTCGTAAAAGCGATGGTGACCTTTTACCCATCTGGAGAGACTGTCGGAAAACCTTCCTACGGCGTGACCGATGAGACAGGGCATTATGAACTCAACTTCGTTGATGACCGCACAGGTTGTCCGCCGGGTAATCACTTGGTCACGATTTCCAAATTTGCTCAGCCAGACGGTTCACCGTTCCCTAAAGAAATGGCCCCGGAAATGCAGACAGCAACTGGAGTTGAACATATCCCCGCTCAATTCAGCAGTTCTCAACAAACTAAACTCAAGGCAGAAGTGAGCACTGAGGGGGGACAATTCCCATTTGAAATTACCTTGAAGTGATACAGGTTAGCAATCTTTTTTTGTCACAACATTCTGATATATTCATTCCGAGTTCTCCACACGCCGAGAGTTGAACATTGGGCCGTGATTGTTCACTCAACCCCTCCGGTACAATGAATGTGATCTCTGATCCAGAATACGGTATTAAGAAAATAGCAAAAATGACAAGTAATATCAGCTTACAGTTGAAAGCTTCCTCACTGAGAATCCCAGTTATTTGAGACGATTGCACATGGAGCCGAACTACGGTCTTCTTGATCTGCTCAAGCCACCTTCCGCTCAAACGACTTGATCAATCCACCGACGTATTTCTTGAACTCAATCTGATCGATAGAAATGGTCGCCACTTCATCGGGCTCCTCGCGAATCTGCGGCAGTTGGTCCCATTCTTTGTGGCTTCTTTTTGTGTTGTAATAACTCGTGAATTCGTCCGTCAGATAGTCGAGATGCTTCTTGCCAAACACTATGAATTTGTTGAGGCAGTCCAGTTTGATCGTCTCAATAAACCGCTCACACCGACCATTCAGATTCGGGGACGCTTTCGGTAACGGATTTGTTTTCATACCAGCCGATTCGACGGTTTCACGAAACTTCTTTGTGTATTTTGAATCTCGGTCGTGGATCAGGATCGCAGGACGTTTTTCTCGATCTCTTGTCTGCTCAGTAAACATCTTAGTTTGTCGACAGACCCATGCCGAATTCGGTCGGCATGTCGATTCGGTTACGATCGCCTCACGAGTTTGCAGATTCAAAAACACCATCACATAGATATCCCGGAGTCCGCGTGCCGTCATAGATTTGACCGAGAAGAAGTCGCTGGCCCACAGTGTTTCCCCATGTCGGTTCAAGAACTCTGTCCATGAGTCTGAGGTCCGATCAGGTCCTGGCTGGATCTCTTCTTCCTTGAGGATGTTGCGAACCGTTTGGCGGCTGATGTTCTTAATTTCGAGCATCCGCAATTCCTCGATAATACGGGTATATCCGAAGCCTGTCGTCTTGGCGATCTCGATCACCAGTTCTCGCAGTTCCCGCGGCTTCCGCTGACCACCTTTGTGATTCTTGGTCTTAGACTTACTCCCCTTCTCCTCCCGAAGCCACGAAAGAACGTAGTCGGAGTGACTTATCAACGTGTCTCGATTTGAGCTTGTTTCACCCTGGAATACGGGTAGCAAGCTGTAACCGTCTTCACCGCCAAGCGTTTGCTTCTCTTGTCCGGTGATTGCTTCCAGCGTCGCATACACGTCGGTCAGGCAGGTCATTGCTTCTGTCTTTCGACCTTCCTCAATCTCGCCCGGCCAACGGACGATAAATGGCACACGGTGCCCACCCTCGTAAATGTCCGCCTTATGACCTCGATACTTTCCACTCGGATTGTGTCCTTTTTCTTGAAGCAGCGGAAAGTTCGCTTCTGGCGAGCAGCCATTATCGCTGGTGAAGATCACAAGCGTATTGTCGTCCAACCCAGATTCTTTCACCGTATGGAGCAACTGGCCCATGAGATCGTCGAGCTGCATCACGAAGTCTGCGTAGGGATTCAAACCACTGGCGTCTTTGTAGGGCGGCACCGGAACAATCGGTGTATGTGGGGCGGGCAGTGCCAGATACAGGAAGAATGGTTTACCTTCCTTTGCGTGCTCGGCTTGCGATTTTACATAGTCCATTGATTTGTCAAACAGATGTGGCAGCACTTCAGGAATATTGAAATCTGAACCGATTGGTCCTTTGCGATACCATCCATATCGATCCTCTGCTTTTGTAACACCTTCCTCGCGATCTGGTGGAGCTGTGATTTGTCCGGTATCTACCCAGACATAGGGAGGCATGTCTAAAGAACTACAGTGCCCATAGTATTGGTCGAATCCGTTGATGTCAGGACCGTTCTTCACAGACTTTGTGAAGTCGATTTTCTTTCCGGTCATATGCCAATCCCACCCAAGGTGCCATTTGCCAATCATTGCAGTGTGATAACTGGCATTCCGCATCATGTGTCCGTGCGTCGGACGATCCTATGGGATCAGGTGTGAACTGGTTCCACTGAGAACTCCTTGGGTAAGTCGTGATCGCCAGTTGTACCTTCCTGTCAGTAAACCGTATCGCGTCGGTGTGCAGACAGAACTCGGTGTATGCGCATCCAGAAAAGTGAGTCCCTCATTCGCCATCTGTTGAAGATGTGGTGTCTTGATCCTGCAGTCTGGATTTGTTGGCGAGATGTCGCCGATTCCCAAATCGTCCGCCATAACTAAAATCACGTTTGGCTTCGCTACGGATGTCCGATCCGCACTCAGGCTCAACAGCAGTCCCGTTGCGAGGACCGCCACGACACACTCCAAAACGCGATGCTGGCTCATGGTAGGTTTTCTGGAAGTACGCAAACTGTTTCCATAGACGAAATAATGATGGCAAGGTTGATTAGTCGTTTTCAGTATAGCCTCCTACAATGCACTCTGCCTCGCTTGGAACGCACGCTGAGTTCGCCTATCTTTGCAACGGCACAAGTTCCAAGCTAAAATCGGTCAACGTCTATCGACCTCACATGTTTTGGATGATGCCATGATTCGCCCTATGCTGTCCGTAGCTTTTTTTGTGACGCTGGTGCTGCCTGCTTTTTCCGCCGAACTCACGAAGCCGAGCATCCTGTTCATCATGGTCGATGACCTAGGGAAAGAATGGATCAGTTGCTACGGCGCAGAAGGGATCGAGACGCCTGCGATCGACAAGCTCGCTGCGACCGGCATGAAGTTCAACAATGCGTGGTGTATGCCCCAGTGCACGCCAACTCGCGTAACCTTGCTCACTGGGCAGTACCCGTTTCGGCACGGTTGGATCAACCATTGGGATGTCCCCCGATGGGGCGCGGGCGGGCACTTTGACGCCAAGCGGAACACGACCTACGCCAACGTGCTCCGTGACGCCGGCTACACAACCTGCGCCGCTGGCAAGTGGCAGATTGACGATTTCCGCGTCGAGCCAGATGCGATGAATGAAGCGGGGTTCGATGACTGGTGCATGTGGACCGGCTTTGAAAGCCTAAACCCGCCGAGTGCCAATCGCTACTGGAACGCCTACATCAATACCAAAGCGGAAGGCAGCCGCACCCACAAGGGCAAGTTCGGTCCCGATGTCTACTGCGATTATCTGATCGACTTCATCGGCAAACACAAACATAAGCCGATGCTTTTGTACTACCCCATGGCACTGACACACGGCCCTTTAACCACGACTCCCGACAACAAGGACGTAAAAGACCAGCGGCGTCTGTTTGCCGGCATGGTGCGCTACACCGACAAACTTGTTGGCAAACTCGTCTCAGCAATCGAAGATGCTGGAATCCGCGAGAACACGATCATCATTTTCACGACGGACAACGGGACTGGCGGTAACAGCAACACCCGCTTAGGTCGGGTCGTGCAAGGTGGTAAGGCGAAGATGTCCGAGCAGAATGGCACCGCCATGCCTTTCATTGTCAACTGCCCGGGCGCTGTGCCTTCCGGAGTGGTGACCAATGCCCTGATTGACTTCACAGACATTCTTCCGACTTTTGCCGAACTTGGCGGAGGTAAGTTGCCGATGAGCCGTGCGGTGGACGGAAAATCCTTTGCACCGCTGCTTCTCGACAAGGCCGAGGACGGGCCACGGAAGTGGATTATGTCCATGGGCGGCGGGCCAGCGACACTTCGCGACGGACGTGTTGTACCCAAGCTGGTGTACGACGATCGTGTGCTGAGGGAGAAGCGTTTCAAGTTGTGGGTTGACGCGGATCGCCGACCGATCAAGCTGTTCGATCTGATCGCAGACCCGTGGGAAGAACAGAACCTAATCGACTCGAAGGATGCCGCCGCCATGGCTGCACGGGAGCGTTTGGCCGCCGTGGCCTTGTCGTTCCCGGAGAAGGACGGAGCACCGATATACGACAAGAACCCGCCCCAAAAGTGGGACAAGAAGTAGGCAGTTTCGGGCAAAGGAAAGCCGAGGCAGCGAGGAGTAAATGGAGATTCTTCGCGCAAACGTGCGAGCACCTCGATCAAGTACCGCGGTTGTGGAATAGCTAAAAGCTAAAGGAACGAAACAGCCCCGCGACAATCCCATGCAACAACAGTAACGATCCCGATTCGCACTTGGCAAACCGGGGCGTCGTCGCTTTGTTTCAAAAAGTAGCTTCTGAATCATTTCCGGTTTTGCCCGGGTCGGGCAGAACATCGCCGATCTGCTGCCAGCAACTCACCGGGCCTGGACCCCGGCGAGACATGCTTCCGATCAGAGCATCTCCGCGCGATTGAGATTCAGACCATCGACCTTTCCGCCGACAACTTGCCAAGGCTTG
Source organism: Planctomycetaceae bacterium UBA2671 (assembly GCA_002359185.1). GTDB lineage: Bacteria > Planctomycetota > Planctomycetia > Planctomycetales > Planctomycetaceae > Rubinisphaera. The sequence continues at coordinate 76,307 of DEML01000050.1, read as the reverse complement.
TTACAGCCGGTATCGCCGCCCCGTAGTTCGGTTACGCCGGTTACTCGGTTGCAGGTAAAGATCCACTGCTCGCCGTGCTGGCTTTCAAAATAGCCGATGTACGTGTAGCGGCTATCTTCATTGACGATCGGCGGGTCGCCACAGGATGGACGGTGGTGATTGCGAATGGTCAACAGCGGGCGAAGTAGCGAATTGTGATGTCAGCATGGTAACAAGGAGCGTCAGGATAAATTTCATTAGGAACCTTGCTTGTATTTTTTATGTGATATGACCAGTGTTACTCCTTGGCGGATGTAACAAAATAACTATTGAGTGAATTGCAGCTTGCATCATTTTACCGCAAATTCACCACAGGCATAGGATTCCAGGTAACCACAGGATTGACAACGAAATGTTCCAATGGGGATTACTTCTTCAGATTTCGGGATTTTGATTTCTGCGACAACAAACCCAAAGTAAGTTCTACGGACGGGTTTTCCCTCTGCCCATTGAGATGATGACACTCCCCCGACTGATTTATCAAGGACATACCCTTGAATCATTTCACCGTTGCACTTTGGACAGGATAAATCAGATTGACACATTGGGATATCTTTCATTCGGTGAATCACAATTTACATTGGGGAAGGTCGATTTCGGAGCAAAAACATCTAATAATGACCTCCTTTTAATACTTCCGTTTCGTGAAAACGTAAGTCAGCATCAACTAGATCAAATTACTTCCGATACTTCGTAATTCGAAAGTGCGCCCGTACTCACAAGGTGCAAACGACGAGATTAGGCAATCATAGGCTCGCATACAGAAACCGTTCATTTCTGGGTTTATCCATTTCTTGGAATGGAATGCTATTTTTCTGGCGATTTAATTTCTGCATTGTATTCACCCAATCGCTCTGGCTTAGGAAGATGCTCTATGAGGATAAATTTCGGTCGGTGATGAGAGTTTACGAATGCGGCTATATCTAACGCTTCCTGTTCAGTGAGGTCGGGATCACCTAACGGCATGGCAACCATTAACCACGCTGCCAGCTTGTCATTACGGGACAGCCCCGCTCCGTCGTTATAGGAATTTTGTCCCCATGTCGGCGGCCCCTCTTCAGTTCCCTGCCCCTGCATGCCATGACAGTCCGCACATTTTTCAAGATATAAGGTTTTACCACGATTCGAATTGGATAGCTGAGGATCAAGTTTAATAGCGGGGACGTGGTGCGGTCCCAATGGTTTCTCTGGATTCATTCGAATGCGACTTCCGCTGGAAAGCCATGTGATGTAAGCCGTGACTGCCACAGAAACTTTGCTTCCATTCGGGGGACGTACACCATTCATACTTCGCATGAAGCAATTTAAGACTCGATCTTCAAGCGTAATTGCCCGATTCTCACGAGGCGACCACGCAGGATAGGCTGAGGCGATGTCCAGAAAAGTCGCCGCCTTTGGGTCAGTTCCAGCATCCAAATGGCACGAGCTACAAGTGAGCGCATTGTTCACAAACCGTTTCGAGAGAGGATGTTCGTTGGTGTTTCCAACAATCTCTCTTCCCAAAGCAACAACTTTTCCTAATTCCCCACTGGGAAGTGGGGTCTGGGAGTTCCATAGTATAGTTTCTTTGCTTTCTTCTGAATGTAAAAGAGCGGAAGTACCCGAAGCCGTTAAAATGAAAATCAGCGCCCATTGAATCACACGTCTATGACTTCTCATTGCAAATTCCTTCATCTGAAAGCCTTGAAAGAGGGCAATACTGTTTTCTCATCTCCATTTCTTGCAATGGACTGGAAACGTACTGTGATGTTAACGGAGATTCGAACAATGCGAAAACAACAGAACGGGATTAATCTTATTTGTGTGGCTAACAGGTAGACTGATCACGTCTGCCCTGTTCTTAAGAAATGATGTCACCTTAATTTTTAAAAGCGAGTTCTTCCATGCACGAAAGGCGAATGCGAATATATTTGGACGATCACTTTTCGATGATTGTCGGTGAAATGGAATTGATCGAGCGATGTCATAGCAGCAACAGCAATTCAGAACTTGGCTACTTTTTAAAAAAACTCCTGTCCGATCTCCAAGTGCAAAAAGAGACTGTTGAGAAGGTTTTTCATTGCTTGGATTTTGAAGTGAGTATCCAAGGTCAATTGAAACAAGGAGCGGCATGGCTTGCCGTGAAAATCGGGCGGTTCAAACTCAATGATTCACTTCTGGAATATTCAGACCTGAGTCGAGTTGTGGAACTTGAAGCCATGCTGGCTGTCGCACAGGAACGGATCGCATTATTGGTAACGCTCAACTCACTGACTTTTACTGAAGTCCTCCTAAGGGATTTCGATTTCTCGTTGATGCTTATGCAGTCCGAATTGCAGCTTGCGGAATTGAAAACTCATCACCACTCGACGATCTTAAAGGCATTTGCTGGTAAACATTAAGGAGGAAAGCTACTAAATTGATGATGTTATTTCACACAAATATTATTTTGTAATGATTTTTAAAAAGGTGGGGATTGGGCAGGGCCAGCGCGCACTTGTGGGTCAAGTACACAGATTGGGTAGACTTGCGCAATCGTTCTTGAGTTGTCATCCAGTGCGAAATTATAATGAATTGCATTCATCGTACAGGAGCTCAGGGATGGCCATCGATAAGTTTGAACTGGATGTTGACGATCCGCTTAATCCGTTTGAAGAACTGGAAGATCCTCGCTCACAGACGAATCGCAAGCATCCGTTGCCGAGTGTCTTGATGATCGCCGTGATGGATGTTTTGGCGGGCAATGTTTTTCATACTCCTGAGGAGTAATGGCGGCCCGATCGGAATTGCTGAATGGGCGAACGACAAAGTCAAATGGTTGCAGTCCATTCTCGATCTTCCGCATGGAATTCCTCGCAAAGATGTGTTTCGTCGAGTACTGATCGCTCTGAAAGAAGCGACGGCGTTGTGTGTTGAACGAAGAATTTCTATGGGAAGTGCTGACAAATCCAACCGCTTAAAGTACGCGCTGGCCCTGGGATGCCAAGCCCCATAAAAAACGGCAGAAAGATACAGACGCCCGTTGGACGAAAAAGCGAAATGTGAACGACTTCGGTTACAAGAATCATGTCAATATTGATGTCGAACACAAGTTCATTCGTACGTATGAGGTGACCAGTGCGGCGGTTCATGACTCCCAGGTGGTCAAGCAGATTCTCGATCCCAAGAATACCGATCAGGAATTTTATGCCGACAGTGCCTACGTGAGTCCGGCCATCTCACAGGCTCTGGCCACAGGGAATTTCCAGAATTGCATTCATGAAAATGGCTATCGAAACCGTCCGCTGAACGAAGAACAGAAAGCATCCAATCATCGGAAATCCGCACAATTGTTTTCAGGTGTGTTCCTTTTGGAGCATTCGTAAAGTAGTAAGCAAATTCTTTGGGGTCACTGACCGAAGTTCGTACAAGATAACCACGGACGAAGTTTTTTTACTCAGGGATTATTAGTGCGTCAAATTCTAACTGCATGATTTATCCAAATACTCAGATTTCAGTGAATTGAAACAAGAGTGAACTCTTCTGTTGGAACATGCTTCTCGGCAGGATGGACAACGCATCCTCTCAGTTGAAAATGGCTTTCCCACCCACTGCTTCAATAGTTTCACGAAAGTATTTAGTATCTCGATTGTGCTTGCCTGATATCACTTTTTCAGGTTGCCAAAGCAATTACTCTGAGGTTGGCTACACTCGGCAGTGTCAAGAAAGATTAATACTCCACCATTTCCAAGGAGCAAGCAATGGAGATTACAAGAAATGCTTCACAACCATCAGTCTCTGGACCAGCGGACTGGTTCACCGGAAAAACGCGAATCGATCCACTGTTCAATGCCCAGGCACCTGCACGAGCCGCAGGAGCGAGCGTCACTTTCGAGCCTGGTGCTCGCACTGCCTGGCACACTCATCCGTTGGGGCAGACTCTGATTGTGATCTCGGGTCTGGGACGTGTGCAGGTCGAGGGAAAACCAATCGAGGAGATTTGTCCGGGTGACGTGGTTTGGTTTCCGCCAGGAGTGAAGCACTGGCACAGCGCTTCACCGAATAATGCCATGACGCACATTGCTATTCAGGAAGCTTTCGATGGTAAAGTCGTCGAGTGGCTGGAGCATGTGACCGACGAACAATACGGAATATAAAAAGACGTGAGATATCGTTTGCGGATTCATCGTTGTCTATAGCGACAAAAGGAGACAATTTGGGCACCCACGCTTTTCGTCCAGTGTCACATCGGCTTTCGAGTGGCCAGGCAGGAATTGAGTGGCTTTAAGTCTGAAGCGATTGCGGATATTTTCGCAAATTAGGTAGCGCGATAATAAGATGATTTGTCTGCCGGGAGTGAGTGGTAAATTACATTGCAGACTGGATCAGCTTTTCCTTCGCTTCCCGGGGCAATGCCTTGATCTCCAGTTCGCGTTTCAACGAAACGCTCTGATTTGGCTGTGGCTCATGATAGACCAGAATGGCCGGGAGTCGACTGCGAGTGTATCGCGATGCAGTTCCTGCGTTATGCTGTTGAATTCGCCGTTCCAGATCATTCGTGATACCCGTGTAGAGCGAGCCATCAGCACACCGCAGAATGTATACCAGCCACTTCTGCGACAATTGCTTCATCAATTTCAAGACAGCCACTTCTTTGGCTTTGGCTTCGACTTCCACCGTCAGCGACAGATTTCGCCAGCATTCAGGGAAGTCCACGATGTTAATAAAGTCATGATGACGCTTCGGCTTCGGGCCTTTCCAGCCCTCAAGCGGACTGGAAAGGTGAAACATCGGTTCTCGATTCCAGGTCGAAATCGCCTGTGTCGTTGCCTCCTCCACAGTCAGTTCATCCTGATTGCAGCGATGATGATGAACATCGTAAACCAGTGGGATTCCCTCCGACCGACAGACTGGCAGCAGGTCCGAGGGCGTGTAGGTTACGTCGTCATTTTCGACCGTCAGGCGGCTTCTGGCTCGATCTGACAATCGTGACAGAAACGCGGAGAAACGGTCCAGTGCTTTCGTCTTGTCGCCATACGCCCCGCCGCCGTGGATGTTCACGACATCGGCACCGACCCACTCTGCAACTTCCGATTGATACTCAAGTTCCTCGATGGATCGTTCTACCACTTCCGGGCGGGGAGAGTTCAGCACAACGAATTGGTCGGGATGAAAACAGGTTCGGAGATCGTGTGATCTTGCAAACTTGCCACACGCCTTGAAACATCGGACGATCTCGTCACCGTCAGGAAGTTCGCTCACATCATATCTGCAATCAGCGTGCGTTTTAACAGGCAGGATTTGACTGTTGATCCGAAAGCAACCGATACCGTTTTCGGCACAGAACTGAAGCGATGCCAGCAACGCGTCGGCATTCGCCAGACACAGGCCCGATAGTTTGACCAGTGCCGCATCTCGATTCATGCCGCTGATTGACTTGACCGTCGTATTGCGGAACTTGATCGGCTGCTCAAGAAAGATGCAGCAAAGTCCAAGTCGAATTCCTGTTATGGATGCACTTTCCGTCATTGCTTCCAGTTACTCCGCCAATCGCAATTGCTGCGATACACTTTGCGTCACTTGTTTCGCCAGAGCTTCATTTCCCTTTTTGTTGAAATGAACTCCATCCGTTGATTGCCAATCAGCATGGTCTTCCACCAGTTCAAACAGGTTGTTCGTCGAAACGCCATTCCTCTTCATAATTTCAGCAGCAAGCTTGTTTCGCTCTTTGACCCGCTCCGTTTGTTCTGCGAAAGATTGCAAGTCTGTCTTCTCACGCATGGGCGTCGTAGTCGCCCAGATAAGTTGAGCACCGCCCGAATTCTCCTTCAGGGCAGCAACGGTTTGGGAAAGTCCCTCCCGGTATTGGTCTTCGGTATAACCCCAGCCATGCAGGCCATTATTGAAATGAATGACCGAGAACTTGTACTGCTTGAGCAACAACAGGAGATCGTCATTGAATGTCGGATCGGAAACACATTTTGATGTGGTCAATCGAGCACAATAGGCTTTGCCTGCGAGTTGTTTTTCGATAGCGCCGAAGTACCCTCTGGCGATCGAATCCCCCACGAGCAGAACGCGGGGAAGATCGTCTTTGTCAGCATCCGTGACCCAAATATCGATCCACTCGATTCGTTCATGAACCGGTTCATCAGCAGGCAAAGAATGGCACACTGCCAACAGCGATATCAGAATGCAGAAGTACTTCATTGGTGATTTCCCTCAAAGCTAAATTTACGGATCACAACCAGTCGAAACTTGTGAGAGTCTAGCATATTGAACGATGGTGAGAACTCAGTCCTGCCAGATGGTATGTTACAGGGCATCACCTCGAAGATGTTGACGAGAGTATGACTGAAGGCGAAACCCTATCGGCTCGACGACACATTCTCAAGCTTTCTCGTCACGCTCGGTATTGCTACAACAGTTGCACTTCATACTTACTTTGTCGATCGGAGTAATCATTCGATATACTGGCTACTTGAACCTCATAAAGCCGTACAATCTTTCCATACGGTCGCAACCTGTTGTTGCATGACCTTATTAACAATTGCATATTAGAATTTCGTACTTCAGCCACAACAATCTAATGAGCGTCGCTGGGTACAAATCAATGAAACCAGACGTTATCCGATGGACAAACATATGACTAAATCGATCCGCAGCCTTGCGTTTTTGACGAGCATGCTCGTAAGTACATTGACTATAGCTCAGGTTCAGAATACCGAACAGGACAAGACTGCCGTGTTGCGGCGGGATAATCTTGTCGCATGGTGCATCGTTCCATTCGATGCGTCAAAACGCGGGCCGGCCGACCGTGCTCAGATGTTGAAGGAACTTGGGATCACACGGTGTGCATACGACTGGCGTGCCGAACACGTGCCAACTTTTGAACAGGAAATCCTGGAATACCAAAAGCATGGCATCGAGTTCTTTGCCTTCTGGAGTGTTCATGAAGAGGCTTTCACCTTATTCGAGAAACATAAACTGCATCCTCAAATCTGGCAGACACTCAACGACCCCGGGGGAGAGAATCAGGCTGCCAAGGTAGAAGCTGCCGCTCAGCAGAGGGTTGCTCTCGCGACGCGGACCAAAGCAATGGGGTGTAAGCTCGGTTTGTATAACCACGGAGGCTGGGGAGGTGAACCGGAAAATCTTGTCGCTGTGTGCCAGCGACTGCGCGAGTTGGGGCACGACAACGTCGGCATCGTTTACAACTTCCATCATGGGCATGGGCATATTGAAGACTGGGCCGCGTCACTTAAGATGATGTTGCCCTATTTGCATTGCCTGAACTTGAATGGCATGAATGACGGAGCGCAGCCTAAGATTCTGGGAATCGGCAAAGGGACTCACGAATTCAAGATGATACGTACGATACTGGACAGCGGTTACGACGGGCCGATTGGCATCCTCGACCATCGTACTGAACTTGATGCCCGCGACTCATTGATCGAGAACCGGGACGGGCTGGAGTGGGTCCGCAAAGAAATTGAGAAACCAGGAAGTGGTGGTCAACGCCCCGTCGATTTGAAACCGATTGATATGAAGCTGCCCCGTGAGACATCATCGGTGGACCGCGGGCATCTTCTCCCCGGTGAAGAATCGTACCGACATCCCCCGATTACGGTCGAAGTGCGAACTACTCTTCATCGCCGTGATCAATACAACATTCTGGTAGCAAGCGACACGAAGCAGTCCTGCAATCATTGGGAACTGTTTTCGATGAACGGCAGCGGTCACCTGACGGCTTACCTGCCCGGCCAGAATCCAGATCATGTTCGCAGTAACGCAAACATCTGTGACGGCCAGCCCCATACACTTTCAATGACCTACGAACCCGCTCGCGTGAAGCTCTATGTCGACGGTAAAAAAGTCGCTGATCAGGCCATCGAACGCATCGAAGGCAAGACCAGTCTGCCTGGATCGCTGGCCATTGGTAGACTTGTTGAAGGCAGATTGGGATATAGCGGAACGATTGACTGGGTGCGGATTTCCAAAGGCTTACAAGAAATTCCAACGACGTCGGTACCGACTGTGACAAGCGACGACTCGACCATCGGTTTGTGGCAGTTCAGCCAGGAAGATCAACAAAAGAAACATTCCGGGCACAGTTCTATGAAAGCCCCTGCACTGGCTCTACCTTATGATGCGGAACTTGTTGCCGGTCTCGTGCAGGATTCGCAGAAATCCGGGGATGCCATCCGTGGAGCCGTCGTGTTCAGTGATGCGAAATTGGCTTGTTTATCATGTCATAAGATTGGTCCTCATGGAGGAACTGTGGGACCGGATTTATCAGCAATTGCAAAAGATCGAAAACTCACGCACATCGTCGAGTCGGTGTTCTGGCCGAAGCGTGAAGTGAAGCCTGAATTCACGACATGGCAAATATTGACCGTGGATGGCAAGGTTGTCACGGGATATAAAACGGAATCCACCGAAAATACTATAACGTTACGCGATCCCGCATCAGGAAAAATGACGTCAATCGCTAGAGACGATATCGAAGATGAAGTGGTCGGTAGCACGGTGATGCCAGACGGCTTGACCGCTGCGATGACTCGCCTGCAGCAACTGGATTTGATCCGTTTTCTGAGTGAACTTGGACGTGATGGTCAATCGCTCTCCCCTGAGATTGAGCACGTGATCACTCATGCCCAGAATCACGGCCCAGTAAAATTCGACTACACAAAGGCGCCGATTCAACCGCAGCTGTGGCCGAACTCCACGCATCATGTCAATCGCGATCGCGTGTATGACTTTTACACAAAGCAAGCTGAACATTTTCGACAGCTAAGCAATGTTCCGATGCTGCTGTCTGCCTCACCCGGGCTCGACGGTGGACAACAGGGACACTGGGGAAACCAGTCCGAAGCAGACTGGGCCAGTAATCGCTGGAATGAGACTCAACTGGGAATTGTCCAGGCTGGAGTGTTTCACGCCAAAGGGCTCACGGTTCCACGTGCGGTCTGCGTGCGACTCGGCGACAATCATGAGCTCTCCGTCTGCTTCAACCCCGACACACTTACTTACGATGCTGTTTGGGCCGACGGGTTTGTCTCTTTTTCTTCTGTCCGGCACGGTTTTCTTGGCGGTCTTCAATTGCAGGGAACACCGCAGGCATGTCCGGAGCAGAAAACACCGGAGCAATCATTTACTTATCACGGCTACTACCGACACAACAATCGAGTTGTCTTCGCCTATCGAATTGGTGATGTTGAGTATCTTGATGCACCATGGGTGAGGGATGGAAAATTCACGCGTGAAGTCGCACCTGCAGCAGAACATTCGCTGCGATCAGTCATCACTGGGGGGCCTTCCCAATGGCCTCAGGTTCTGGAAACCAAAATCAGCCCGGGTAACGGTCGCCCTTTTGCCATCGATACCATTGAACTGCCAACAGACAACCCGTGGAATGCTTTGTTGTTTTGTGGTGGTCATGATTTCCTGCCCGATGGCAGCGCAATGATTTGTACAATGCAGGGTGATGTGTGGCACGTTAGCGGCCTGGACTCTGGAATTGACAAGCCTGGTATTGCCCGCTGGAAGCGATTTGCATCTGGCCTGCATCACGCACTGGGATTGGTCGTCGCAGCCGATGGGATTTACGTTCAATGTCGAGATCAACTGACACGACTGACCGATGTGAACGGTGATGACGAAGCCGATTTCTACGAATGTTTCTGCAATGCCTTCCAGACCTCATCGGGAGGACATGATTTCATTTGTGGACTGCAACAGGATCACCAGGGAAACTTCTACACAGCCTCCAGCAATCAAGGGCTGGTCCGGATGACATCTGACGGTCAGAATGCTGAGGTGATTGCCACTGGTTTTCGGAATCCGGATGGGGTGGGAATATTTCCCGATGGAAGCGTGACGGTTGCTTGTTCTGAAGGAGGATGGACCCCTGCGTCCATGATTTGTCTATTACCTGGCGGGCATAATACACGTAGTCATTCGCCCCAACACTTTGGTTATGGCGGGCCTAAAAACAATCAACCTCCCGAGTTGCCGTTGGCCTATCTGCCTCGTGCCATGGATAATTCCAGCGGCGGCCAGACGGTGGTCCCGTCCGAGACATGGGGACCTATGCAGGGGCAACTTCTGCATTTATCGTTCGGAATGGGAACGTGGTTTACAGTTTTGCAAGACGAAGTGAATGGACAGATCCAGGGAGCCGTTCTGCCGATGGCCGGAGATTTTCTCTCAGGTGTCCACCGTGGTCGCTTCTCTCAAAGAGATCATCACCTGTATGTGAGCGGACAGCAAGGATGGGTGAGTTTTACTCAATACGAGGGATGCTTTCAGCGTATCCGCTACACAGGCGATCTCTTTCAGATTCCGACTGACTTTCACGTCCACGAAAACGGCGTGCGAATCACGTTCGCTCAGCCAGTCGATCCAGCATTCGTGATGAACCTTAGCAACCACTTCGCACAGTGCTGGAATTATCGTTACAGCGGCGCCTATGGCTCACCCGAATATTCGCCAAGCCATCCGGGTGTTGAGGGACACGATCCGCTGCGAATTCGCAGTGCCCATGTATTGAATGACAAGTGTTCCATTTTTATTGAAATCCCGGATCTGCAGCCCGTCAGTCAACTCCACCTGCGACTGCATGTTAATTCCGATGACGAATACGCAGTCTGTAATCCCGTTGGTAGCGGACATGATTTGTTTTTCACGGTGCATCAGCTGGATACTCCGTTTCAGGACTTTCCCGGCTACACACCTGTCGATAAAACAATTGCCGCTCACCCGATATTGACCGACATGGCTTTCAATGCTGTGCGAGTTCCCAATCCGTGGCTCAAGAAAGTTAATGGAGCCCGTCAGCTTGAGTTGCAGACTGCTGGAAACCTGACGTATGCGACACGAGAACTTCGCGTTCGAGCCAACGAGCCAATCGCGTTTACGTTAAACAATCCTGATGTCGTTCCCCACAACTGGGCTTTGATCCGCCCCGGTACTCTACAACATGTCGGAGAGCTATCCAGCCAGCTGATCGCCAATCCCGAAGCGTATGCTCGCAACTACATTCCCGAGTCCGACAAAATCCTTTGCTACACCGACATCGTTGGCCCCGGGCAAAGTCAGACGATCTACATCCAAACTCCCACTCAACCCGGCCGCTATCCCTTCCTGTGTACATTTCCGGGCCACTGGATGGTCATGAATGGCGAATTGATCGTCGAATAATTGATCGATCTGCGGGGGGGGGGAGCTAGTCCCACAGTGTTTCCCCATGCCGGTTCAGTAACGCCGTTCACGAGTCGGATGTCCGCCTACGGTACAACGAATGTGATCTGTGATCCAAAATACGATAACCAGACAATATCAAAGTCAGTGAGATTTACCAGTCCAAGATTGAAGGCTAAGGCTCCGAATATTTCGCTTACATGAAGCGAGAAGCGAGCATTGAACTGGGAAAAGCTAAGCACATTGAGATGGCGAAATTGACAGACTGACTGCTCAAGCCACCTTCCTCTCAAACGACTTGATCAATCCACCGACGTATTTCCTCACCTCAATCTGATCAATTGAAATCGTCATCACTTCATCAGGCTCCTCACGAATCGGGGGCAGGTGGTCACGCTCCATGTG
>DEML01000050.1:63445-64603 GCA_002359185.1 Planctomycetaceae bacterium UBA2671 | reverse complement strand
TGGTCACGCTCCATGTGGCTTCTTTTTGTGTTGTAATAACTCGTAAACTCATCCGTGAGATAATCGAGATGCCTCTTGCCGAACACGATGAATTTATTGAGACACTCCAGCTTGATCGTCTCGATAAATCGCGAGATTGTTTACAGTTGTGTCTGCTGGATTGCTCAAAGGGTTCACCTGATGTTATAAAAGAGCTTTGATATCTTGAGGATTTGACAATTTTGTTATTTCACGCCATATCCTAGAGTGTCAAGATTCCATCGCGATGAATTTAAATTAATCATTTGTGCGTCGAGACAAACCTTATCTCTGAATGCAATACCATGAAAAAGAATGAATCTGTTACTAAAATAATGACATCAAATCCCGTTTGCGTGTCAGTGAATGCACCGGTCTCGGATGCAAGAAAAATGTTGGAAGAAGAGAAAGTTCATCATCTTCCAATCGTAGAGGGAGATCATTTGGTCGGAATTATGACCCCTAATGATTTTTTACGTGTTTCATTTGGTGAGTTTGGAAACCAGGATTCCAGAAACTTGGATGCAATCCTGGATCATACCTACAAACTCTCAGAACTTATGAATGCTGACCCTGTAACTGTCGACGCTCAGCAAACTGTTCGTGATGCTGCAATAATTCTTGCCAGCAGCAACTTTCATTCACTACCTGTCGTGGATAACTCCAAACTGGTCGGCATTGTGACCTCATCAGATTTAATAAAATACTTACTTGAGCAGTATTAAACAGACTGTTCTAGTATTAGAAGATTGTCCCATCGCCTGCGATGCTCCTGAACCCTGCTTCTGGCGATCTCGACTTGCCTGACTCCGTGAATAGTTTCATCACCAGAAAGCGACCCCGGTTCACCCAGAGCAATTCGCTCAGAGCGGCCGCATCACGGCGATCCGTTTTGCAGCGTTTGCGTTCTTCGGGCTGAATCAGAATCACTTTGTGGCAGCGATAATCTCGCAGCATGCGAATCAGCCAGTCATTGAACCCGCAGACTTCGAGGACAGAGATGAACAATTCATTGTGCTCAGCACAGCCCTGGGTAAGTCGGCCACCGAATTGTAAAATCTTGGCTGGCCGAGTGGAGACCTGACGAGCGAGCAGGACATCGCCCTGCTGGTCTCTAAGGGAGACGGTCAGTTGTCGTGC
>DEML01000050.1:47023-63351 GCA_002359185.1 Planctomycetaceae bacterium UBA2671 | reverse complement strand
TGATCGATACCGAGAAAGAGCATGGCGATCCTCCTGTGAGAAAGAGCGAGTGTCATTCCCCAGTGATAGGAAAATCACAATTCCCACTAAAGCAACACTTTCATCGATATCTAAGGGTGGCCATCAGGGATCAACTGGACATCACGGTAGATGCCACTGGAGCTGCTGATTTTGTTCTTCAGCCCAATGATTGCGGCGAAATTGCAAGTAGCAAGTAAGTGAAGCCTCATTGATGAACATTACAATTCGCCCCGAACTCACCGAAGATCGCCTGTCGATCGAACTTGGGCTGTGACGAACCATCTTGTGGAATCATTCCCAGTGAACTCTCTGTCTTTTTATCACTTCTCTTTTCTGACCATCGAGAAGAATAAAATGAGCCAGTACAACTCTCTGGATCGAGTAATGCGAAGCGGGCCGAAACAACAAAGTTGAGTTCGGCCCGCAAAATTCACCTTTGGGAAAACAAGCTCCCTACGCCGGCTTCACGTTTTCGGCACATGGACCTTTTGGTCCTCGACCTTCCGTGAATGTTACCTTCTGTCCTTCATGCAAATCGTCGAAGCTCGCACCCTGCACGCTTGAAGAGTGAAAGAACAAATCTTTTGAACCACCCGCCTCAATGAATCCAAAACCCTTGTCTGTTAGTCGTTTGATTGTGCCTTCTGCCATGTGTTCGTGTTCTCAAATAGAATGTTGGGAATGATGCTGCTGGCCGAAACAATTCCGGTTGCCATACATCTCGTTGCATAATTGTAGCAATCAATGGGCTTCAACGTAAGCGGGGGGTTGCCTCGCCTTCAGAAATCATACTAAAACTGTTCTCAATCATGGTGTGGCACTCTGATTTCGATCCCATAATTGGGAGCAATCGCCAGCAATTTCTCGATCTCGTCTTTTGTCGGCGGCAATGCAGAGGTTGAACCTTCTGAAAGCGGTACGCCGAATTCGAAGAACATTTCCTCCAGCCCTGCTGGTGCGATAGAGATCAGCATTTTCGCAGATAGGCTGCTTTCATTCTTAAATGTATGTGGCGTTCCCGCAGGCATGTTGGCAAACATCCCAACGGTTGCCACAACACGTTCCTCACCAATCTGGAATGTGATTTCGCCTTCCAAGATATAAAAGCTCTCTTCCTCTCGACTGTGGACATGCGGGGGTGGACCGCCCCCCGGTGGCACAATCGCTTCCCACATGGCATATTTGCCGTTAGTATCTTCACTCGTCGCCATAAAACGGTACACATCTCCAACGACGGCAATGGTACGACCTTCATTCGGTTTACGGATAGTTGGTGTAAAATTCGTAGTCATTAGCTATAGCTTTGTATGTGAATTGCCTGAGGTGCAATATTTTCCGGGTGCTATTTCAGCAACGTCAGCAGTATGACTAATTGCGACTGAGCCTTGATGCTGTGTGGTGTCTTTGCATCCATCCGAATCCATGTCCCCGGCTTGCCTGTGACTGGTTCCTCACCAACTGTCAGTTCGGCCTCGCCCTTGATGATCTGAATGATCGCCGGTAGTGGAGCGACGTGTTCTTTGAGACCATCGCCAGCAGGAAATGCGAACAATACAACTTTTGTATTCTTGTCGTCGGTCAGTACGATGCTCTGCTTGCCGGATTCAGGTGGTTGTATTTGGTCAGCCAATTGTCGGATTTGATATTGGGTCATTGCATACCTTTCAACATTTGCCTCAGATCAAGAGAATAATCGGTGAGGATAGCATCCATTGCAACGTCAGCACAGTACCGCCAGTTGTCTGGGGTATTTCCTGCAACGTTCGCACCGGCGATGAAAGACCGTTTCCCGGCACTATACACGGCTTCCATTTGCTCTTTTAGTGGCAAATAGCGGAAGTAAACCCATGAAGCATTGGTGTCGGCAAGGGCTTTGGGAAATTCATCAGCATTATTGGCGACGGCAGCACATTCAGCATCTTTCGATGCCTGCTTGAGTTGCTCCCTGACAGTTGGGTCTGAGATTGTCCGACCAATAAACAATAGTCGGTTCAGTACGTTGTGCTTCTGAGCCAGTTGGATCACTTCCCGCTCGACACCTCCCGCTTTAAGATCGACAGCGATCAACACTTCATACTGCCTATACTCGGCAAACAGTTTGAGGACTTCCTCGACAGTCGGCACTTTCTCATCGGCAAACTTTGGATCAAACCAACTGCCTGCGTCCAATTCACGGATTTGTGACAGTGTAAGTTCAGACACCTTTCCGGTTCCGTTGGTGGTCCGGTCCACCGTACTGTCATGGATACACACCAAGTGGTCGTCTTTGGTTCGTTCGATATCAAACTCAAAGCCGAGTCGTAGTTCGAGGCACGCTCGAAAGTTTGCCAGCGTGTTTTCTGGTGCGTGTCGAAGGAGACCACGATGAGCGACGATAAGCGGTCGTGATTGCTCGGCTGCATCGGAGTGACTCCAGACAGTGGCGGTTAAAAATATCATTAGAAGCAGTGAGCGAGTAATAGTCATGGTTGATGTTCTTTCTATAGTAAAGAATCCACCGGCAGTGCCGGTGGCTTTCAGGATAAGCCCCAGAGGAGGCAAGGCCCTGTCGGTTATCGCCAATCGTATAAGTTAATTAACGCTCAATTCGTTTTTCCTGCTCTTCCTGATATTTGACGTATAACCGAATTTTTTCAGCATCCAGTCTAACAGTATCCACACAATAGCCTCTCGCCCAAAAATGGTTACCCCAATAGGGTTTATGTTTGAGATGACGAAACTTGTTGAATACACGGATAGCTGTACTTCCTTTAATCGTTCCCACAAACTCTGAGATCGAGACTTTCGGTGGAACTATCGCTAAAAGATGCACGTGATCCGGTTGGATATTCAACTCAATGACTTCTGTACCAAATCGCTGTACAAATGCCCGAATACAACTCTCAACCTCCTGACCGACCAATTCCGTTAATATCCGGTAACGATATTTGGGAACCCAGACAAAATGATACTGGCAATGCAAAATGGCATGTGATAACTTTCGAAATCGTGACATGGTTTACTCCTGTTTTCTAAGTTGTGGCGACAACCTTGGAAAAGGAGTAAACCATTTTTGTTCAACTGGCAAAGCCGTTGAACTCTGACCACATTCAGAGAATGTGGATCTCTAGGGTGGATTAGAAATATCGAGTGCCGGTCAGCCGAACGCTCTTTTAAATCGCTAGCCAAAAATGACGGCTGCAAATCACTACAAATTATAATTCCGGAGTATTGTTTGCTAACGTGCCCGTTAGCGTGATGACAGCTTTCATGAAACCGATCGCTTGAGAAATACTCGTGCTGAGTTATTAACAAACGTACATTCCATTCAGCTTCACACAAGAGACTCTTCCACGTGATAGGCTTGAGTCTCTGAATCGAACTTGAGTCGATAAGACGCCGGGACTTGATCGTGATGATGTATGTGTGCTTCGAGGACCTCGAGATTCGTTGCTGCCAGCACTTCCACCGCTTCGGGCCCTGTCGCATTGATGGCAATCAAATTCAATCCGTTTCCGACACTTTCATTCACGTTTTTCAAATGAATCTTCACAAGTGGATAAGGAGTCAATGGCATTGGATAATTGGCAATAAACTTGTCGAAATGAATCTTGTCTGAAAAGCCATAAATGACATGATAATCTTGTATCGACAGTAGTTTGGAAACGACTGGCGCGAGAGGTTTCCGCTCAAAGTGTAAAATGTAACGGGGTGTGGAAATTGCATCTGCGGATATGGTCATAGCGAGGGCCTTGAGCTTGTAGGAATTGACTCAGTAATTTTCGAACGTTAACGATAGCAGTCAGTTTTTCGAATGAGAGTATGATATTTTGAGTCGCTCTGATTTTAGCGCATCTGTAGATGTGTCTCTAAATTGTCCATTTCGGAATGCCTCCGCAATGCCAATGGGGAGTTCAATTTCTGCCAGGACAACAAGTGCCCGGTTTTCTTGAGTCAGAGCTTTCATTTCCTGCTCTCGTGCAACCGCCATTACTCTGCGTTTTTCTGCTCTGGCACGAGCAATACGGATGTCAGTTTTCGCCTGATCAATCCTCAAATTGGCACCGATATTCGTCCCGACATTAATACTTGCGATATCGATCGAAATCACCGAAAAACTTGTCTGGGAATCCAACCCCATATCCAAGGCTTGACGAGTGATGCGCAATGGATCGGCCAAGGCTTCCTGATAGCAGTCACAATGACCAATTGCAGTCACAATGGCTTGACCAATACGAGCGATTACTGTTGGTTCTGTCGCTCCCCCTATGAGTTGATCGAGATTCGTTCTGACAGTGACACAGGCACGCACATTGAGTTCAATTCCATCCTTAGCAACTCCACTGAGAGTTCCACCTGCTCCGGCCGCGGGATCCGGACAGTATATCACCTTCGGGTTTACAGAGACCCGAACCGCTTCCAGAATGTCGCGGCCTGCCAGATCAATGGCCGCAGCTGTGTTCCAATCAAGTTTGATCCCGGAGCGATGAGCAGCGATCAATGCGAGCGTGACACGCTCAACATCACCGTTTGCTAAAACATGAGCTTCAATCGCGTTTGTCGAAACGTGTGCCACTCCAGCCTGAACTAACATCACTTTGCACTGAACCACCAATTGAGGGGCTACGTTCCTCAGAGACATAAGGACCAGCGACAACAAATGAATCTGTGTCCCGCTCACATAAGCTTGAAGCCATAACGTGAAATATCGGCTGACGACGAGAAACACCGCCACGCAGAGAATGCCGGCAATAATCAAAATCCAGGTAGTTGTCATTGTCGTTTGCCGATCAAAAGTAAAGGGATTAATTCACCAGCAAACAGATTGTTATTCAAATGACAAACTATGCTTTAACGGCAGGCTGTTGTGTTTTCGAAGTCTCTACAAATTCCTGACAGCGCTCTTTAACCGTTTGAAACGGCATTCCCTCAACTTTCTGATATCGCTCGGCTCGAACAAACCAGAATGCCAAACCCCCTGTGTTATGAGCAGGTGTTCGCGATTGTCTAGGTGATCGGACACCGAGCGATCCCTTTCTGCCAGTCTTCTCCCACCCACGATTCTCCATAATCATGCGAACGAGCACGCCAACCGCCTGTCGAAATCGCGTCGTTTTCTTGCTGTGAACAGCTGACAAAAATTGATCGACCTCCGGCAGCGATTCCAATTCCCTGACAACACCAGCCAGAGGGGCCCGGTCATGATGAAGTTCAGAATCGTCCATGCGATTCTGACGATCCGCGTTATTGAAAAACGCAAGTACGATATCAAATGGCTGATTCTCATCATTGACGACATCGGAAAATGTGCGTCCCTGAGAATCTTCAAGAAATACTTTTCGTGTGATTTTAACGATCGGCATTTGAATTCCTTTAATCGAAAATAAGAAAACTGTTAGCTCTGAGCAAGGGTACACATTTTGCATATGCAATTATTGTATGTGCGACATGAATATTAATCAATGGTTAGAGATATTTAATAGCAGTAAGAGGTAAAAACTCTCCCTGCTGTGTGTCACAACACTCTGATATTTTGTGTCCGAGCACCTGACACGCCGAGAAATTATCATTTGGGTCGTGACTGGTCACTCAATCATCTGCAGCCTTCAGGGAATCGGTCCCGAATTTCAGTCCCTTGCTCTTTTATTTAATTTCGAGACTAACAATCGATCACAACCAGATCCTCGCACCTCTGACAACTCAGAGCTCGATTTGTTTTCAGACTTTGCTCGAAATTGTCGGTTGTCTTGCATATTGATCGATACCGAGAAAGAGTATACTGATCCTCCTGTGAGAAAGAGTGAGTGTGATTCCCCAGTGATAGGAAAATCACAATTCCCACTCCAAGCAACTCTTTGATCGATATCAAAGGGGGGCGAAATGTACTTGCAGATCCGTGAGCAACAATTGAAAAGTGCTCCCGGGAATTCGGAACGGAATGTGATGCGTTCTTTCCCCGAGTTGGTTTTTCCGTAAGCGGCCTCCTTGTCTTGCAGCAAATTGAAAATCCACTTAATCTTTTCAGAAAGTTCATTGGAACCGAAACTCTTATTATGCTCATATAGGTGCATCACTCATGGCTGCTTCGACGTCAATTCTCGCGGATAAACTGCACGAGTACCCCAAACAAGATGTGATCGACGGAACTGGCGGAGAATCGGTTTCGATTCTCGATGACTGCCTCAACAGCCACGACGGGGTGTTGCAGCTAGTGCACCGTTATGCGGGCCGAACATTTTGTACGCCAGGTAAACGCCTTCGCCTTGATGCGAAATCGTACTATCCGGACTATATGAACGGTACTGGTCTCGATGAACTCTGGATGTGCTGCACCGTTCCCATCGTCACAGGTGTTATCGATACGCGTACGAATAAGGCACCGTTTCGCGAAGGTGAATCGCACGTCCTCACTCCGAACGGGCAAGTCATCTCGCTGCAGGACTTGATCGTCGCCAATCCGGAAGCTGTCATGGGTGAGAAGATGACGGCCTTTTCGAAATCGTTGTTCGGCGATCCGACCTGGCCAATTGTGTCAAAGAAGTTCGACAATCTGAATCCGATTCCGCATCATCTTCACTGGTCAAAGTGGGAAGTCTATGACATCAATTCTTTCGACAATCCTGGAGTCAGTCCGTCGCATTATCACACCACGGCAATGGGACTGTACCCGTTCGTGACGAAGGACCAGTTTCTTGCCTGCATGAAGCGTTTCGGACAGGGCAAGTATAACGGGGTTCGGCATTTGTCGCCGCATGTGATGATGCAAATTGATAACGGATTCGTGATGCCGAACGGTGTGCTGCACTCGCCGACGGACCTTTGCACACACGAGTTGCACGTTACGATGGATGAACACTTCCTGGCTGAGGATCTGACGCTTGACGGACCTATCGGAGCAGCGGACGCGTTTTACGCCTGCCGGGAAGAAGACTATCCAAAGGATAAGCACGAAGACTGGGAGTACCTGGTTGAAAAGTTCGACTTCGAAGCGAACCAGGATCCGGACTTCGTCCTCAAGAATTCACGTCCGGCAATCTCCGCGGAAGAATTTGAAGGTGAAGGCGTTGACGCAAAGTGGATCGTTTACGGTGATTTCCTCGGTGATCAGAAGTGCTCGATTCTCCGACTCACCTTACAGTCTGGCGGTAAAACTAATTTTTGCCCGGAGAGTCCCGCACTGTTCCACACGAACGGCGGAAGCGGCCGAGTTGGAAAGCTCGAAGTGCGATATCATCAGGATATGGTTCTTGGCGAGATCTATCCCGAGATTGGATTCATCACTCAGACCGCACTTGCGAACGGCGGTGTGGAAATCGAGAATACGGGACCTGATCCGCTCGTATTGACCTTCGACTTCCCACAGTGCGCACATTCCAAAACGCCCGGTGTTGCCGTTAAGAAGTAGTCGCTCTATATCGGTAATCTGCATAGTCACTGCAAAACTTGAAGTGGAGAATCTGGTATCGTTGCTAGTGTTATCCTGCTTCGAATCGGTGATGGTGTTAGGAACCGTAGATGCACCACCAGAACCCTCTCGCGAGAGGGTTCTGGTGGTGCACACGATTTTGTCCCCAATTAGGGCGAAGTTATCAACAATGCAGTCTATCACAGCATTCTGATAGTTTCTCTCCAAGTTCCCGATACGCCGAGAGTTCAGCATTATGTTTTCGCTGGAAATACAATAGTCTGCAGTTTTCAGGCAAACGGTCACGGATTTCAGTCCCCTGCTCTTTAGGAATCCGTGCTCCTTTATTCAATTTTGAAAGTATCACTCGATCGCGACCAGATCCTCTCATCTCTGACAACTTAGAACTCGATTTGTTTTTTAGTCGTCGCTCGAGTTGGCCAGTTGTAGTGCATGTTGATCGATGCCGAGAAAGAGCATGGTGGTCCTCCATTAAGAACGAGTAAGAGTGAGTGTGATTCCCCAGCCCTAAGGAAATCATAATTCCCATTCAATGCAACTCTTTCATCGATATCAAAGGCAGCCAAACATTTTGTTTGGCTTTACCAACCCACTTGAATTGTTCATGCTTTAATTCAAACAGGTTCGCTTTCTGCTCTTCTGAAAGCTTGTCACAATAACTTCGGGACAGTAGTAGAGTTGTAGAGCCTCAATTCGACGATACGAAGTGAGGTCAAACGACTCCCAGTTTTTGTACTGAGCTTTCGAGCCAACGACTTTCCGCTCGCTTTTCAACCAGAAAATACACCAGCCATGCAAACTTCACCTTCATCACTTATCACTGACCAGCATCGCGAACTTTACCAGCGCGAAGGTTACTTCATATTGGAAAAAGTGATTTCGGACGAGCATCTGCAGATTCTGCGAGACTCGTGTGTTCATCTGATTGACTTGATGCACCAGGAGATGGATCGACAGGGGACTGATCACATCCATATCAGTCATCGTGGCAAGCGTTACCACATTGCCAAACAATACGACAAGGCGCCTCGACTTTCGGAGTACGTTTTTAGCCCGTTGATTGCTGAAGTTTGCCGAGCGACGATTGGCGAAACCGCGTACCTGTTTTACGATCAGTATGTGGCGAAATGTGCTGAGCAAGGCATTAGTTTTTCGTGGCATCAGGATGGCGGTTATCTCGGCTTTCCACATCCGCCGTATGTCACGGTATGGGCAGCGGTGGACGATATGACTCTGGAGAATGGTACGGCCTACGTCATGCCTTATTCGACAATCGGTATCCGGTCTCTCGTCGAACACATTCGCGACCCGGAAACTGGTGACAAGGTGGGATACTTCGGGAAAGAACCCGGCATACCTGCCATCGTACCTGCCGGCAGTTTGGTCGTATTCAGCTCACTCACGTTCCACCGCAGTGGAGCAAATGTCACCGATCAGATGCGTCGCGCATACGTGACGCAATATTCACCAGAACCGATTTATAAACCTGGCACCCAAGAGCTGATGCACCTGGGCGTTCCCTTCCATTAACTGAATACTTATCGACTTTTGCCGAGAGAAATACAGTCCAATCAGTATTATTGCGAGGCAACCCAAAGTACTCATTATTATCGGCGATGACAGCGAGACACTGGATACGCTGTATCCGTATCACCGATTGATCGAAGCCGGTTTTCAGCCCGTCGTTGCGGCTCCAGAGAAGCGGCGTTACCAAATGGTTCTTCACGAGGTCAAGCCCGGCTGGACGAACACGAAGGAGTGGGAAGGTTACACTCTCGAGACGGATGTGGCATTTGCGGAGATCAATCCCGAAGACCATCTGGGAATTTTCTTCTCCGGCGGACGAGCCCCTGAATACATTCGCGATGATTCAGACCTGATCCGCATCACTCGCTATTTTTTTGAGAAGAATGCTCCGATTGCGAGTGTCTGCCACGGCGTCGAGATCCCGGCACGAGCAGACTGCGTTCAGGGTCGGCGGATGGCGACGGTTGCGAAGTGGCGCTTTGATCTGGAAGTCTGTGGTGGGACATTCGTGGACGAACCCTGCGTGATCGACGGCAACCTCGTTTCAGGTCGCACGTTCCACGACAATGGCCATTACTTCGGCCCCTGGATTAAGCTGCTTGAGGAAGCGAAAATGAAGTCCAAATGAAAAAAGGATTTGCACTTATCATCGCCCCGATGCACGTCGAAAAGGAGGTGAAGACCCTACGGCACAACAAAGGAGATCTGTGCTCAAAATGCAATTGCAAGTCAACGCCAAAGTTATTGCAGTTTGCAGTATCACCTTACGGCTACTTCTCTGCTTTGATCTTCAGAATCGGTTGCAATAACAGGCGATAGTTTTCGCCCAGGATCAAACGTTTTTTGGTTTCTGTGATTTCGCTGGCGATCACTTTGCTCAATTCTGTTCCCAGGGACCGCGAGGGCAGATGGCTCCCGAAGACGATTCGCTCCGCTCCGAGTTCTCGGACTGCCATTTCAATGAAGCCAGCCGTGGCATCGAAGCCGGAGGTTTCCACGAGAATGTTCGGTTGATCTCGGACTGCGCGGATGCTTTTTTCCCACTCTCCACCAGCATGGGCACACAGGAATTTCTGTTTAGGAAAACGAGACGCAACCTGGGCCAGTTCTGATGGAGTCGATTCCCCCCTGCCCTGTTTTCCACCTGTTTTGAACCAGGTATGCTGCATGACGACGGCGTTTAATTCACCGATGCGTTCAAGCAGCGGCTCGAAATTCGGATGTGTGCAGGTGAGCGCTGCTGGTCCGCCGCCGGAGAAGTAGACACCGAGCATTGGGCCTTCGCCGACCCAGCGATCCAACGCCTCCAGCGAAGCGGGCACATCGTGCGGATTCAGTTGAATCATCCCGAATAACATGTCTGGCCAGCGGCGGAGTGGTTGTGTGATGACTTCTGGTTGGTTTTTCAGTAATGCTTCCAATGCCTGATCGGTCGTTGTGCCGAGCCCGACATGAGCAAAATAACAGAGCTTCTCGAATCGTCCCTTGTGAATGGCTGAAAGCGCGGTTTCGACATCGGCATACAAACTGCGGGTTCCATCTTTACCGGGATGGCTGTGAGCCGGTGTGAAGTAGGAATCCCAGATGCGATAGGACTCCAAAGTCTCGATGGTTGGTAGTCCGATGCGAGTAGACTCAGTAGTCATGATCGACTCGCTTTCAGCAAGTCGACTGCGTTTGCGGCGTAGATTGCCTGCAGCTCGGAATTGTCGAACTGGCCCGATTCATGGACCCGAATCAGAGTAGCTTCGGGAATCAGAAACGGCGCATGACTGCCGAACAGTATTCGGTTCAAGGGAAACACCTCCGCCAGTTGGGGGATGCCTGTCGAGCCATCGACGCGACTGATATCGAGAAAGAGGTTAGGCAGCTTAGCCAGTTGAGCAGTGAGTGATGCGGGGAGTTTTGCATTCAAAAGTTGCACGGGGAGATTGGGAAATTGCCCCAACAATTCTAGCAACGGGGAGACGTTCACATCTTGAACTTGCAGGGAGCGGTGTTGAGTGCGTCCATCTTCCATGCTGATGGCGATCTGCACGAATAGTCCGAGAGACTCGGCTCGATGTAGCAACTCGGAGACGAATGAATCGTTTAGTGTGTAATGGTGGTAGTTCGGATAGAGGCGAATGCCCGGCATGGCGAGTTTTGTTTTGCAGTCTTCGAGATCGCGCTGCCAGCCGGGGAGAGTCGGATTGATCGTGCCGATCGGGATCAGTTCCGGAAATTCCGCACACTGTTGGTGAAGCCGTCGATTGACGCTGGAAAGATCCCGGTGCAGCAACCCTTCATAACTTCCAGCCCAGGCTTGAGTGATATTGAACTGGCGAAGTTTTTTGACCAGTTTAACCGTTTCGTCCAGCGGCAGACGACGAAATGGCCAGCGGAAAAGATGGATGTTGGTATCGATAATTTCCAGCGGCTTCTCATTGGTCGCTGGCGAGTTCTCTTCCGCCAGGCAGACGGAAGTGAGACCGAGCGAGACTGCTCCCGCAAGTTCCAGAGCCTGCCTGCGATTCAATAACGGTACAAATTTCGATCCGAGTCGATTCATGCCAGAATCCCCTCGATGACCTTGGGAGGTTCAAAACCGGTGAGACGTTCTTTCAAACCGCTGCGTTCGAAGAAAAGGTGCTCGTGATGTAAACCGAGCAAATGCAGGATTGTGGCGTGGAAATCGTGAACACTGACCGGGTTCTCCACAACTGCGTGGCCGAAATCGTCGGTTTGACCAAACGTCGTCCCGGGGCGGACTCCGCCTCCCGCCATCCACGAGGAAAATGCCTGCATGTTATGATCGCGTCCGGTGTAGATATTCCCCGATTTTTGCGAGGTCGGTGTTCTCCCGAATTCGCCGCCCCAAATCACCAATGTCGAATCGAGCAGACCTCGATCTTTGAGATCCTGCAGCAATGCCGCGACTGGTTGGTCGGTCCGTCCACAAACTGCGCGATGATTGTCCTGTAAATCGACATGGCTGTCCCAGGGTTGTTCCTCGAGGAACAACTGGACGAACCGAACTCCCCTTTCGACGAGTCGCCGGGCGAGCAGGCAGCGTTTGCCATACGACTCAGTATGTTGATTTTCGAGACCGTACATCTGCTGTGTATGTCGGGATTCTTTAGTCAGGTCGAGAGCTTCATGAGCGGTCAACTGCATTCTCGCGGCGAGCTGATACGATTCTATGCGGGCATCCAATTGCGGGTTATAAGGCCGTTGATTGAGATGAATCGTATCGAGTTGAGAGAGCAGTTGTTGTGTTGTTTCGGTGACTGGGGAAGGCTGTTCATACTGACGCTTCAGATTGAGAATGGGAGCGCCAGTTGGTCGGAACTGGGTTCCCTGATATAGCGGCGGCAAAAAGCCGTTCGTCCAGTTGCGTGAACCGTTTTTCGGCGGGCCGAGTGGATCATTCAAAACAACATAAGCTGGCAAATTCTGATTCTCGCTGCCGAGACCATACACGGACCATGCACCGAGCGTCGGATATCCCATAAAGAGACGCCCGCTATGAATTTTGTAGAGGGCATTATCGTGATTCGGATGATCGGTCCATAGGGAGTTGATCAGGCAGATGTCGTCCACCATCTTCGAAGTTTCCGGCAGAACGTCGGCCATCCACATGCCGCATTCACCATGTTTCCTGATTCCGTACTGACCGCCCATCATCACGCCAATGTCGGCGGTGCTCTGGTTGCCGAGATCTTCGACGTTGCCGGGATAGGGCTTCCCGTCCATCTGATTTAATACCGGCTTCGGATCGAACAGATCCATCTGGCTCGGCCCACCATTCATAAACAGTTGGATGACCGAAGTCGCCTTGGCGGGGTGATGGGTCGGCTTCGGTTTGAGGGTGTACCGACCGTCTTCAGGAGTGCTGGCGAGGGCACTGGTGCCGCTGAAGTAATCGTGGCTGAGCAGGTAAGTCAACGCGGCACCGAGTAAACCATCACTGGTACGGGCGAAGAAATCACGGCGAGTTTGGGAGGTGGAGTTCTCAACGGTCATGAAAGAGCTCTAATCGATATAAATGAATGCTGCGGAATTCAGCAGGATGTGAGAGTAACTTTCGAGCGCTGCTTCCGGCCTGTCTGGCCACTGTTCTTTTAATGTTTTCAGGGCTACCAGTCCCAACTTTTCTTCCTGATCAGTCGGTTCACGCGTCAGGACCAGTTTGTAGAACAGAGAGATTTGTTCCTCAGGAACGGAAGTTTCATTCGCGACGCTTTTTGCCAGCGATGCCGCCAGTTCACGGACATGGGCGTTGTTCATCAACATTAGCGATTGGGGAGCAACAGTCGAGACCGTGCGTGTGGTGCAATTCGGCCCCATAATTGGATAATCGAATGTCTCCATCAGAGAAGGAATTTGAGTCCGCCGATATTGAAGGTAGACACTGCGGCGATACTTGCCATTTTCTTCGGGAATGACGCTCACCAGCCCGTCCCGGTCGACAGAGATTGGATCGGGTGGTCCCCCCGGTGTTGTGTCCAGTTTTTCAGAAACCTGGAGCAGTGAATCCCGCAACGCCTCAGCATTCATCCGACGTAGCGGCATCCGCGAGAGCAGGCGATTCGTAGGGTCGGCCTCATACCGTTCTTGTGAAACGAGGCTGCTTTGACGATAGGTTTGCGAATTCATAATTAGCCGATGCAGTTCTTTGATGCTCCAGCCGCGGTCGATGAATTCCAGCGCCAGCCAGTCGAGCAATTCCGGATGGGAGGGGCGTTCTCCCTGCAGGCCAAAATTTTCCAGTGTATTGACGAGGCCGGTCCCGAAATGATGATACCAGATTCGATTCACCATCACGCGGGCAGTGAGGGGATGTTCGGGACTTGTCAACCAGCGGGCGAAGGCCAGACGACGGCCCGTTTGTTTCGTGGAATCTCCGAATGGTGAGTCGTATACAAACGGAGTGCGTCCATCCGTCAGGACAGCAGGAACCCCCGGCCCGACCAGCGGACCAGGTTTATTGTATTCTCCACGCCTGAGTAAATATGTCGGTGAGGGTTCCCCGCGATCCCATAAGGCTCGAACAGTCAGAGGGGCCACCAATTTCTCTTTAACGCCAAGGATTTGCTGTTCGAGAGATTCGACATGCTCCCGTGCGGAGATCACTGATTGTGGCTGCAGGTCATAAGGTTTGATCTCGGCGATCAGGAATAGTTCGACCAGTTGTCTCTGTTTCAGGGTGCGATTGTTATCCGCCACTTTCAGGGCGGCCAGGGTTGCCTGGCGATCATCTTCGGATTGTTCAGGATAAAATTCCCGCAAAGTGGTGAGAATGACATCCCGTTGTGCAGTTCGGAGTTGCAGTTCCAGTGACCGAACTTCTTTGAGAATCGGCGGATTCACCTCATTCACCAGTTCGCGTTGTTCCGGCGTGCCCAGATTGACCTTGCGGGTTTTGAAGCTGAGCCAGTCATATTCGTCGAGAGCCCCTTGGAAGACCGCTTTCAGACGGTAATAATCCCGTTGAGGAATAGGATCGTACTTGTGCGAATGACAGCGGGCACATTCGACGGTCATGCCCATCAGACCGGAGCCGACAATCGTGATGGCATCGTTGATGACTCCCAATCGTTCCGGCACGAAGTTCATCGTCCGCGAACCGGTCTGATCGATTCCCATTCGCAGAAAGCCGGTTGCGATCAGATTTTCGACCATCTCTTCGGTGATCATCTCGGCATGTTCGTAATCGACCAGTTCATCGCCAGCCAGTTGCTCGATTAGAAATCGATCGTACGGTTTATCTTCATTGAATGACTCGATGACATAATCGCGGTATTTCCAGGCAACTTCGCGGAGCGGATCGGAACTGACGCCTCCTTCCGAGTCGGCATAGCCAGCCAGATCAAGCCAGTATCGCCCCCACCGCTCGCCGTAATGAGGCGAAGCAAGCAGTTCATCGATCATCTCAGCATACCAGTTCGGATTAGTCGTCATCCGCCAGTGCTGCCAATCCTCATATTGAGGTGGCATGCCGATTAAATCTAGAAACGCCCGACGAATCAGCGTATCCCGCTCCGCTTCCGGCGAGAAGTTTAAACCGCGTTCCTGCAACTTCGCCAGAATATAATCATCGACGGAATTCCCCTCCGTCGGTCGCTGCGGTGACTGATAAGCCCAGTGTTTTCTGTCTTCGTCTGTTACCAGCGGGTCCGGCTGCTCTGTAGCAATATCCGGCTCCATCGGGAACTCCTGAGCCCCTTCGGCGAGCCAGGTTTTCAATGTATTGAGTTCCGATTCCGGCGTGCGGCGGACGAAGAATTTCAGCAGCTTCCCTTTTGGCGGGCAGGCTTCCGATTCGATCCGTTGAATCATCAGACTTGCTTTGGGGTCACCCGGCACCATCACCGGACCATTCTCGCTACCGGCTTTGAGACCACCAATTGATCGCAGATCAAGCTTCGCTTCCTGGAGTTGAGCTCCATGACAGGCGGTGCAACGGAGCAATAGAATGGGCAGTACATCGTGCTGAGTGATGGCCTCTGTTAATTGCACCTGTTCCTTCGCGGGGGCGCCAGCTTTCAACCAGTTTTCGATTGTGGTCAATTCCTCGGCGGTCAATTGCTCTTCACCTTCAGGAGGCATACTCTCGGAGTCGAGCATCATCCACAGCATTCCTTCGTCCCAACTTTCAGCCAGTGCGGACTCACCCGAATCACCCCCCTTATGGAGCCCGGTCATCGAGGAGACATCCAGGTCACCCTTGCGCACGGTTTCGCTATGGCAGTGGGCGCACTTGCGTTCAAAAAGCGGACGAATATCCGTTTCAAACAGCAGAGAGATCGGCTGTGCTGGAGATTCCTCTGCGGAGAGAGTCTGAAAGTTGCACATCAGAAACAGGCAACAACAGGACCACGCAGAAAGTATTCGAAAAATGGCGGGTTGTCTCATGAGGCGATTTCGAAGAGGGTGGGAATAGCGAGCCGAGCAGTCTGCAATCACTAAACATTTTCTTCTGTTCACTTAGAGTACATCGAGATGCATTCTGAGACAAGGAGTATTACCATTTCGTGGACTTACAGGTGTGAATCTCCTGACCTTCTCTCGATCAAGCAGTCTTCCGCTCAAACGATTTGATCAAGCCGCCGACATATTTTTTGACCTCAATCTGATCGAATGAAATGTTCGCCACTTTATCAAGCTCCTCCCGGTTCGGCGGCAGGTGATTGCTTTCCCTATACAATCACTTCGTATTGTACAAGGCCACAACATAACCTTGCTGTTTTTCACAACATTCTGATATTTTCTGTCCGAGTTCCCGACACGCTGAGAGTTTAAAATTGGGCCGTGGCTGGTCACTCAACCATCTGCAGTCTATCGGGGATCGATTTTGAATTTCAATCCCCTGCTCTTTCATTCAATTTCTAAC
>DEML01000050.1:14422-46888 GCA_002359185.1 Planctomycetaceae bacterium UBA2671 | reverse complement strand
TGATCGATACCGAGAAAGAGCATGGTAGTCCTCCATTAAGAAAGAGTGAGTGTGATTCCCCGGCCATAGGAAAATCACAATTGCCCCTCAATGCAACTCTTTGATCAAGTTATTTTCTAAAATCGCGTGTCCACCTGTAATGGAGACTCCGATTCGATCATACTGGCTCTCAAACCTGTTCCTGACGACGACCGGCGTGCCTACTGGTTGATCAACCTTGATCCCAATGCTACCGTAGTTTGAGATGTGGTTGTCTGTTGCAGTGACACTCGATTTAGTGGTCTGCACCGCGTGCCGCCAGCCAGAAACCGTGTTGCCGATGAATACAATATCGGAACCTGGCAACCCCCACACGGCAAACTGCGGCGGTCCACCGGCGCGAAGTGTGGGGCAATCAAATTTATTGTTCGTCACGCGAATTTTTCCTTCAGTGCGGATGCCCGCTACGCCGCTGCCGCGGAATGTGTTGTCTGAGAAGTTCGCCTCGGCTCCCTGAAAGACCATCACGATCGGAGGTAGCCCTGCAGGCCGTGAGAGTTCATTCCCCGACAGCCAAACTTTCCAGCCGGAGTGTATACCGATAGCTACCTTTTCGTTGTCGAAAACACGGTTGTTGAGCACATATGCACTGCCAGAATCCGTTTCATCAAATCCGATTCCTACTGCTTTGTTCTTCGAACACTCATTACCAACAATCATCGGCCGTGCATTGTGCTGGCAACCGATACCTGCCATCGCGTTCTTGCGGCAACGATTATTGCGAAGGATTGGCTGGCACTCATCCTCGCAGCCAATGCCTGCCATATCGTTCTCAAAGCAGTCGTTGTCTTCGACGACAGGTCGTGTGTCTGCTCCGGTGCGAATGCCGATACCTGCACGGCGATTGTGAAAGCAACTGTTACCCCGAACGATCGGCTGAGCCCCTTCGCTGATACCGATCCCGGCTCGAATATTTTCGTAGCAGACATTCCTGATAACCAGTGGACTGGAACCATCATGGCCAATACCGGCAAAAAAATTCTGGAAGCAGACGTTCGCTTCGATCGTTGCCTTGGAACCGTGCATCGAACCGATGCCACCTCCCATATTCCGATAACATATATTCTGCACCACAAGAGGCGAGCAGCGTTTGCCATCAGTTCCCTGGATCGCGATACCAGAATATCCGATGTGGTGCACAATGTTGTGCTTGATAACACAGGTGACGCCAATCACGCTAATCCCAGCCGTGCCGGGTTGGCCGATGTGCTCATGAGACTGCTCGTTACCTTGCGTCGCGTGATGCTTGTTCCACTCGGCATCGTCGTAGGCTCCGACATTAGTCACGGTGAACCCATCGAGCGTAGAGCCTTCGGCCATTGCGACGCCCGGCCCTTCGCCTTGCACTCCCCTGCCGTCGATGATTGTCACCTCAGCCCGCATTAAGCCGAGTTTGCCTTTCTGGTCGTCGCCCTCGCTACGTAGTGTCACGCGGTCTTTCAGCCGAAGCCGTTCGTGGTATGTCCCCGCCTTGACAAACACGGTGTCGCCTGTCTCTGCCGCGTCGATTGCTGCCTGAATTGTTTTATAGTTTTCGGGAACCCGGATCTCTTTTGCTGAGAGGCTCCGCGAAGACACCAATAAAAACACAACGACGAGGCTATGGCGAATCATTATATTTGGTTTCCTATACCATTACTCAGATAAAGTGACATCAACGACTCTACTGAAACATAAGCCTTGGTTTCCAGCACTATTTGAAATAATCTCGTCAGCGATCTTCATAAATAGCAACATCCTGAACGGAATACGATGTAATCAAGGATTATTCTATTGTAGAGTAGAAGCCTTCAACCATTCAGAACCCCGGCCGATCTCAACGACTCCCATTCTACGCCTCCTTCCTCTAAAATGACTTCACCAATCGCCTGACATAAGACTTCACTTCAATCTCATCCATCATCAGCAGGCTCCTCTCGAACAGGCGGTAGATGATTGCCAGTCCACCATGAATCCACTCGGCTGAATATTCGGCTCCGCGTGGACGACCGGAGTGGTAACGTTTAGTCAGTTGGACGTTGAGTGACAGCGGTTTGATTGACGAGTCCTGATGATGGGTAAAGGACAACACGCTCGCCGTCCTCGAGTCCCCGGAGCACCTGAGCCTGGACACCATTGTTGCGGCCGATCTCGACCTTTCGCTGAGTCGCGAAGCCGTCCTTGACGACGAACACTGCCCAGCTCGCTCCGTCACGGAACAGGGCGCTGGAAGGGACAGTCAGGGCATTATCGTCTTCCCATACCACGATGCGTGTCTCGACGCGGAAACCATGCCCCAGGCCAGTCTGTTTCAAGAAGGGATCTGTGAAACGGACGATAGCATTAACACGCTGCTCCTCAACGCCGAGGGCAGAGTATTTAGTGAAGCCCCACGGCTCGACGTGCTTGACCACGCCTTTGAGGGGATTGATTCCGCCCCAATCCTCGACGATGACCCGTTGCCCCCGGGTGACTTGTACGGCATCAGTAGAAAGCAGTTCGACGACGATTTCCAGGTCGTTCTCGATGTTGCCGATCTCTAATATCGGGGTGCCAACTGACAGAGTTGTTTCACTCCGCTGGAGAACCCGTAAAACTTGCCCCGATATTGGTGCGTAAACTAAAGCCTCACCTTCTGCAAGTTCGCTTGAATATGTCGGGAGTGTCTGTTGGTTGAAGCTAATCAGCCGTGCTCTTACGTTAGCCAGTTCGGCTTTACGGATGTCGATCGTCGCTTCGGCAGTTTGCACCGTTGCATCAGCGGCCCGTTCGGCTCGGACAGACTGGTCCAGTTCCGTCTGAGTTATGGCGTCACGCGATTTAAGCTGCCGCGCACGGTCGAGTTCGCTGCTCGCCAGTTCCTTGTCCACGATCGCTTTGTTCAATTCCGCCTGGGCTGCACGGAGCGATGCTTCGGCCGCGGACACAGCTGCGCGGGCCTGTTCACGACTGCGTGAGTCGAGAGCATCGGGATTGCTCGGCATCATGTGAGCCACAATGCTCTCGCCGACTGTCACATGATCGCCTGGTTCCACATCTACCCTCAGCATTCGGCCTGCAAAAGGGGTCGAGACCACATATGTGTTGTGAACCCGCGTCCGTCCTTCCTCGTCGATCGTGTCAACCATTGGGCTGTACGATACCACACCGGTATCCACCATCATCGGCTGTGGCTGGAACGCGATGAACAGGCCGGTGCCTATCAGAACAACGACAATCAGAGTTAGAACGTATCGGGATCGTTTATGGGCCATCGATTTACTCGCGCGTCTTGAGTGCTGAAATGAGGTCGGCGCGGTCCATATCGCGTTTGACCAGCCAACCGGAGACCATGGCTGCCGCCACGACGGACATAGCCGCCTCGCCGTAGCACTTCAGGTCGAAAGTTGCGGGGATTTGATAGAGGTCGGTACTGAAACCTTTTGCAACGACGAACGTGAGCCAGTATCCCAACATCGCACCAATCGGCAAGGCCAATAACGTGACCAAAGCTAATTCGCCGAGCAACACAAAGGCCGTTTCCCCTTTGGTGAAGCCGATCACACGCAGGCTCGCAAGGTCGCGTGCTCTCTCGGAATAGGCGATGCTGGCCGCATTATACACAATGCCGAATGTGATAACTGCAGCGATCAACGCCATCACATAGCGAATCGCCCCCGCACCACTGTCGATTATCCGTTGAAATGCCGCTCGACCGTCTTCTTTCAGACTAACGCCAGCCACAGACGGCATATTCTTGAGTTTGCGATAGATCTCGCTACTGCGAACATCGTCAATCCGCAGGTATGCGCCTGAGACCCGGTTCGGCTCGCGGAGGACGTGATTGAGCATCTCCAAGTCCATGTACGCAGGTGATCCGAGCAGTGTTTGTGCGACTCCCGCCACTGGGACGGTAAGAGTTGGGCGACGGCCCTCGCGGACCTCAACAGTCAGTAATTCGCCAGGGTGGACGTCGAGGATGTCTGCCAATGACTGAGCCAAAATCATACCATCCTTCCGCATCTCGATTGTAGCAGTGTCGCTGTCGAGAGCGCGATAGAGTCGCGCCGAAGGCACCAGTCCATTGACCGCACCGCGGTGAGTCTTGACACCATTTCGCATGACCACGGAGACATTGCGGACAGGCTCGACTTCAATGACACCGGGCATCCGACGCAGTTCCAACACTACCTTGTTCGACATTGCTTCATTGAAGGTCACCGTTACGTCACTGCGATCGACGACACTGAAGGACAAATCCACAGTATGATCGAAGCCCGACATGATGGAGATCATTGACACCGACAAAGCCATGCCTGCGGCAATCCCCAGTATGGCACCTGCCATCCTGCCAGCATGCCTGGTCACTCGCCGGAGCACCATTCGGCTCGGTTGGTCGAGCACGGAGTTCAGTACCCGGCCTATACGTCTAGTGCGACTGTAGTCGAGTGGCACGGGGGGCCGCATGGCGGTGGCAGGGGTCAGGACGAATACTCTCCGCAGCACCACAAGCCCGCCCACCGAGGCCGTAAGTACACTCACAGTGAATCCCATTACGAACGAGGACGGATTCACCCGGAACACCAGGAAAGGGAACTTGTAATACTCGACGTAAAGCCCAGTCATCGCGCGACCTGAAGCCACTCCCATCAGGCATCCCGCCAATGCCCCTCCCAGTGAGATTGCCAGGATCAGTTTGAAGTAATGGCTGCCGACTTCCAGGTCGGTGTATCCAAACGCTTTTAGCAAACCGATCTGATTTCGTTCCGCTTCCACCATTCGCGAGACAACGATGTAGAGTAAAAAGGCCGCGACTGCCAGGAAGACAGGCGGTACTCCAGTGCTCGACGCACGTAGCCCTAAAATCTCTTCGCTGATAAAGCGGTTGGAGGTTTGGTCCTCCCGGCCGTAGGCACCCAGTCCACCATAGGGCTCCAATATGCGGTCGACAGCGTTGATAATCGCTGCCTTGTCCGCGTCACGTCCTAGAGATAAGAGTGCCTCGTTAAATGCACCATCCATATCGTAGGCAGCTTCCAAAGCGGTGCGGCTCATCCAGATTACGCCAAAACGGCTGTCATCGGGCACAAGTTCGCCGGGAGCCGTGGTGTAAAGGAACTCTGGCGACTGTGCCAAACCAACGATGTGGAATGACCGCCTGGCACCGTTCATTGTTGCCGAGAGTGTGTCCCCTGGTTGAAGACTATGGGCAAGTGCGAAACTTCGTAATAGCAGTATCTCGTCCTCACGTCGGCTGTCCAACTTACGCCCATCGGTCAGGTAGACATCGTTGAGCCTCGGTTCACGATAGTCGGGCAATGAAACTGCCTGGGCCTGCACGGGAAGGTCGCGTCCCTCAATGTCCACAAGCGTGTGACCAGTCACGCGGCCTTCGACTGACGCGACGCCCGGGATCGCAGCGAGGACGTCGACCAGCCGTTCCGGAGCGCGGGTGACAGGTGCAAAAACCTCCGCGAAGCGATGTCGCTCGTAATAGGCACGGCGAGTCTCGTCGAGCGAGGCAACTAGCCCTGTCATCATCACGAGCATCAGCACGCCCACGGCAAGAACCAGACCGATAGCGACGGCTTGCCCCTTGATCCGCCACAGGTCACGCAGCAGTTTCAAGTCGAGCGGACTCACAAGTACCTCACCATTCGACTTCCTCAGGGGAAACAGGATGCTCATGAACTTCGATATCACGGATGCCGCCGTCGGCAAAATGGATCACTCGGTTAGCCATGGCGGCAGTCGCGGCGGCGTGCGTCACTATCAACACAGTAGCTCCTAGCTGCTCATTCACGTCTTTCAAGACGCGGAGCACGGCCCTTCCCGTTTTGCTGTCGAGTGCCCCGGTCGGCTCGTCGCAGAAGAGTACACTCGGTTGCTTCGCCACCGCACGGGCGATGGCCACTCGCTGTTGCTCGCCACCAGAAAGCTGAGAGGGGAAATGGTCCATCCGCTCTTTCAGGCCGACCAACGCCAGTGCGGTGTCCGCATTCAAGGGATTACGGGCAATCTCAGTTACCAGTTCTACGTTCTCCCGAGCCGTCAGGCTGGGCATCAAGTTGTAGAACTGAAACACAAATCCGACATGTTCGCGACGGTAAAATGTGAGCTGTTTGTCGTTCATTGCCGTCAGGTCCTGGTCGAGGAACAGAGCCTTGCCATCGGATGGCCGGTCCAGCCCGCCAATGATGTTCAACAGCGTGGACTTTCCACTTCCAGAGGGACCAAGCAACACGACGATCTCGCCCGACGGAATCTCCAAGTCGACACCCCGCAGCGCGTGTACGGCTACCAGTCCCGTGCCGTACACTTTTGTAAGACCTTGCGTAGTGAACACCGGGTGCGAGGGAATATCAGGAGTTCCTTTCTAAAAGTTTGGTATGTAATAAACAAATTGTACCGCTCATATCGCCAGCATGTCGAGCGTCGGTACAGGGCATCCTAATGTTTATCAAAGCTGCTTCACTCGGTCGATAATCAAAACTCTCTTCAGGTATACATTTCAATGCCAGGAACGTGGCTGGAGAAACAATCGAGATCAGTTCCTCGATCGTCCGACCGATCGCTTTGCCATATTTGAGTAATCGCTCCCGTCCCTCGGGCTTGGTGTGGATCTGTCTGGGAATCCGTGCTCTGAGAATCTTGTTTACCACTTTGAGATAATCGACATATTTGGCCAGTTCGCTGTTTGTTGAGGAGGCGATCATTGCCAGCAGTAGGTGGAAAATCTTGGTCGTAATGGTATGTTATATTCTGTAATCTGGAATGGTGTGACACATTCGATGCACAGAGATTTGTGGTCGAGAAAACAGGCAAAAGTGATCTCGAAAATGTTTGCTTTGAGAATCGTTTTCGCAGTCCCGTAACAATCATCGAAGTTTGCCTGATCGGCACCGAAATCCAGACCAACGACCAAGAATCGACCTTCTAATGATTTACAATCTTTATCAACATTTCTATTCGATTATAACGGCTTGTGGAATCTGCTTGTTCGTGCAGACTGCAGTTTTGGCTAAGGAAGCGTCACCGATTCGCGTAGCCTGCTTAGGTGACAGCATCACGGCCGGAGCCAGAGTGGACGCGAAGACTGAGTCTTACCCTGCTCGCTTGCAGGTACTTCTGGGTGAAAACTTCGAAGTGCGTAATTTCGGTATCGGCGGGGCGACCTTGATCAGAACCGGCCGACCCAGCATCTGGAGTAACCTGGATGCCGTTAAGAAGTTTCAGCCACACATTACGGTCATTTCATTGGGAACGAATGATACAGTCGGCGGCGGTCGAAAAAACTGGGAGCAAATCGCACGGTTTGAGGATGATTACTCCGAGTTGATTACAGAGTTAGCGAATCTGCCTACCAAGCCACAGATTATCGTCTGTACTCCAACAGCGATGGTGCTGACGACTCCAGATCTGTCAGAGAAACGACTCTCCGATCTGACTGAGCGAAAAACTCGACTGCAGGAACTGTGTGAGCGGATTCGCAAAGTCGCAAAAAATCACGAGGGCAAGAACGTCTTTTTGCTTGAACTTAATGAGGTGCTACAGGATCGACCTGAACTGCTCAGCAACGGCGATGGTGTGCATCCTAACTCCAAAGGATATCTGGCAATCGCTCAAACCGTCGCAGAGCGGATTCGGCTACAACAGAAACTGCCCAATATCGTCTTGTTTCTGGTGGACGACATGGGCTGGCAAGACACCTCGTTGCCATTCCATACGGAGGCCACGGACTTCAACCGACGCTACCACACGCCGCACATGGAGCAACTCGCTAAGAAAGGTATGAAGTTCACTCAGGCGTATGCATGCAGTGTCTGCTCACCGACACGAGTCAGCCTGATGACCGGCCTCAACGCCGCTCGACATCGAGTGACCAACTGGACTCTCAGGAAGAACGCCAGCAATGATCGAAAGCATTCGCAACTCGACTTTCCGCTGTGGAATGTCAATGGCCTGAGCCCAGAACCGGATATTGAGCGGACAGTCCAAGCCAGAGCTTTACCTGCGTACTTGCGGGAAGCGGGTTATCGAACGATCCACGTAGGCAAAGCCCACTTCGGAGCGATCGGAACGCCTGGAAGTGATCCACGGAACGTCGGCTTCGATGTCAACATCGCTGGCCATGCTGCAGGTGGTCCCGGCAGCTTTCTTGGCCAACAAAACTTCAGCGCCGTGTGGCGGAAGGGCGATCGCGTTTGGGACGTCCCCGGACTGGAGGATTACCATGGCAAAGAGATCTTCCTGACGGAAGCTCTCACAATCGAAGCCAACAAGGCGATGGACGAGGCTGTCGCAGCCGAGAAACCATTCTTCCTCTACATGTCCCACTACGCTGTGCATGTTCCCTTTGCCGTTGATTCGCGGTTCTATAAGAAGTACCGAGATACTGGCCTCGATCATACAGAATCCATGTATGCCGCGATGGTCGAAGGAATGGACAAGTCTTTGGGTGATATTCTCGCCAATGTTGAACGCCACAGATTGTCCAATGAAACGATTGTGATGTTCATGTCCGACAACGGCGGGCTGAGTGCACATGGTCGCGGGGGAGAGCCTCACACGCACAATAAGCCATTGTCCAGTGGCAAGGGATCAGCCCACGAGGGTGGCGTCCGCGTCCCCATGATCGTTTCCTGGTCAGGTGTGACCAAAGCGGATTCGGTCTGCCAACAGCCTGTGATTATAGAAGACTTCTTTCCTACGATTCTGGAGATCGCTGGCGTCTCTTCAGTTGAGCAGATTGGTGGTGTGATTGATGGACGCAGTTTCGTGGATCTACTCCAAGGCAATCAGGATCAGTCTCGCGAAGATCGACCACTGGTATGGCACTTTCCGAACAACTGGGGTCCGAATGACCCAGGCATCGGTCCTTCCAGTGCGATCCGTTTGGGAGATTGGAAGCTGATTTACTACCACCAGTCGCAACAGTATGAACTGTTTAATCTGGCCGAGGACTTGGGTGAACAGAACAATCAGGTTGAGCAGCACCCCATTGTGCGTAAACGCCTGGCTGACAAACTTGCCGAGTATTTGAGTTCGGTTGAAGCTCAAATGCCGATCATCAAGGAAACCGGAAAAGCCGTCCCCTACCCTGGCTCTCGATCGCATTAATGCGAAGATCGCTGATTCATCCAATCGCTCCGCCAGTTCATATCTCGGGAACATTCCGAGAAGCTCGCCCACCCACTCCAATGGCAGACGTGATCGAAAACCATGAACCATTCGATCATGTCTTTTCAGTTCCCCCCACTAATCCCCCCGCAAATGAATGAAATCAAAGAGAAGAGAAAGCGTTGTTGAAGTGAAGTGAAAGTTTGGATGCTATGTAAACAGGGGTTTGTGAAGCGTTGTTATAGCCATGTTAAAGTGGCTTTAGCCTACGGTACTGAAAGATCGTGAGCAAACAATCGCCGCACTCGAAAAAGCTGTATTCCGAAGACCAATTGATCGATATTCATTACCCAATGGACCGTTTAAAATCGAGTCAGATGGAGGTGGGAAATGCCTCTTGGATTATTCAGGCAACATTTGTATGCGAATATATGGGGATATTTTGGAGAAAATATCACTGAGATCTTGCGACTTGCAAATGAAAATGATGGGATATTTTGTCCTGAGTGGTGGGAGTGAGTTTGCCCGAGAGTTGAAGAAGGTAGAAAGGGAGATTGGACAGTTCATTATGAAAATATGTAATGAGAATCCAATTTGGTCTAATTGGATGGAAAAGGTTTGAAAATGTCCCAATCTCTCACTGAAATCATTCAGTCAAAAAATTACGACATCAGCCAAATCAAAGCTGAGGTACAAGAAATCCATCGGCACCTAATTGACACTTCAAATTATGTGAATGCACCGAATTTCTCAAGAATCCATCCTACTGATCTAAAGCTGATTTTCGGAGAATATGATCACAGATTCTTTGGAGGAGCAATCAGGGCTACTCTGGGTGACTCTTCGTTAAATTTTCGACTTTCAAAACGAATGACAAGTTCTGGCGGGTCAACGAAAATGTGTCGACAAAAACACAAATATGAAATCACAATATCGGCACCAATCCTATTTGAATCTTTTGATGGTTCAAACCATCGAGACATCATCGCCAATGGGATCATATGCCATGATCGAGTCGAGGCACTTCAACGAATCATGGAACACGAAATTATTCATCTCGTTGAATTTCTCGCCTTCAATGAATCGAGTTGTTCAAGAAAACGATTCCATTCACTTGCAAAACAGTTCTTTGGACACACTTTTCATAAGCATCAGTTAATCACTCCTGCTGAGAAAGCTAAGGTTAAACACGGCATCATGGCGGGCAAAAAAGTTCGGTTCGAATTTGAGGGAGAGATTTTTCATGGTATCGTGAATCGAATCACTAAGCGTGCAACCGTGTTAGTTGAAAGTCCAGAGGGGCAAAAGTATTCCGATGGCAGAAAGTACGTGAAATACTATATTCCGCCCTCATTATTGGAGCCTTTGGAATAGCAACCGTTCTGTTTCGACAAGATAGGAGGCGAAGAACCATGAGCAAGGGAGATTGGCAAGGACCAAGGAAACCTGCGACAAAGCTACCGAACCTGTAAAAGAAGATGATCAAGCAGAAACAGCAGGGGATGAGTCAGGATCAGGTCACCTTCCGCCCTAACGACTTGATATCCACCTACGTATTCTCTGACTTCGATCTTATCGATCAAGATGGTCTTCACTTCTTCTGAAACCTCTCGAATTGGAGTCAGATGGTCCTGTTCCATGTGGCTCCGCTTTGTATTGTAATACACAATTAACTTATTGAGGCATTCCAGTTTGAACGTCTCAATAATCCACTCGCATCGACCATTCAGATTCGGCGAGCCTGAGGTGAAAGGGATCAATTAACGGGCTGAATCAGAATCCAGTTGAGGCAGGTATTTCCTGGATGTTTTTCGTGGCCAATGTCGACCGTTAACCGATGATCTCGAATGATGACTGATGCTGTTACCTCTTGAAATAATCCGGAAGTGGTTGTGATATCAGTCAGAATAGGATTTCCTTCCAGAGAAACGTTCTGATGAACCTGGTCATGCCCTGAATCACCCACACAAATTGTGACTCGACACTCTCCATTGGGAAGTTCATACTCCCAGCGATCGAGCGTGCGGGTGAAAACGAAAGAGTCTCGATACGACTCCGGCACTGCATTTCGAATTCGTGTCTGAGATCGAAGGTCTTTCCCCCAGCCATATCCACTTTTGGAGTTGAAGGGAGCCCCCACGTCCGTCAAGAAACCTGATTGTTTGCTCTCACGGTCTCCGAAGTTGATCATGATCGAATTTTTGGTGAGCGTCTCATTGAGAAGACCATCCGTTTCGGGAGTTGGTTTTGGTCGGTTAATTTCCCAGATGATGGGTTCGTTGCTGATGAAGGGAAGAGCATCATCTACATTCGCGATATTGTCGTGGTCGGTATCGTGGGCATCCCAATGAGGCCAGCTTTTCCACATTGATAAATCTTTGACCTGGTTCCAGGCTTCACTAGCAAATTCGCCACGTGTCAAATTCTGTTTCGGTAACGAGATGCGATGTTGCGAAGAGCGATAGATCTGTTCGATTCCCTTCTGGATCCAAGCCTGTTTCGCAGGATCATCGGGACGGAAATCGACTTCAGTGGCTTCCGTTGAAAGCAACTGAGCGGCATGAAGACGATTGATCGCTGTGAACGCTGGATGATCGGCTGGCAAATCTCGAAATGGCCAGATCAGGAGAGGAATGCCCCCGTCGAGAGACGAGCACAGTCCCGCTCGTATTTCTTCAAACAGTGTTCGTTGTTCGATGAGTTGACGTAGTTCGATCTCATGCTGCAGGCTGACAGCGGCCGCTGCTCCTGCCGCCTGGCCGATGTGAATTCGTTGATCGTGCAGGCGAATCGCAGCACTGACGATGCTACTGAAGCCGACGTTTCCCTGGGCTCCCAGGAGACCGTCAAAACGAATGGGAATCAGACTTCGTAGCGGAAACACTGATCGGTCGCTGACAAAGCGGGTATGCCGTCCCGGCTTTTCAAAATCAATCCAGGGGCCATCGTCCCCTTCTTTTTTTAAGTAGGTTCTTCCGGTGCGATGGAAGTCATAGTGGAACTGCCAGGGGAACAACCCATCGGGATACAATACTTCAGAGAATCGTTCTTTGGCTGCTGTCTTTTCGAATCCATCCCGATTGCGACCATCCTGTTCCCGCATCATATACATCGCTTTGAGACGTAATCCCTCACGAATGTATGGTTTGGGGGGCAGATTATCTGGAGTGCCAAATTCGGGACTCAGGCGGAAGTTTCTAAAGGTGTGAGTTTGGTCTGCGGCGTGCTCGTGCACATAATTTTGCATGTGAAACAGAACACCCAGCGAATGCTGCTTGGCATCATCAAAAATGACTTGTCGCTCCTCCCGGGTCATCTCAACAATATTCTTTTGGGATGCCCCGGCTTCTATTTCTTCGAGGGCAGCGACTACCCGAGCAGGTAAACGTTCCAATGGATAATCCTGTCCGTTCATATAGTTGAGCAGAATGGCGGTCGGCGTTCCGAGTTCTTTATTGCCAACCACAATCCGGCGAACCGAATAGACACTCAGCATCCGCTTGTTTCCGTCATTCTTAGCAGGCCAGTGCAGAATTCCTCCGTAGCTTCGAATGGGTCGATCCCACTCCAGTCCTTTTCCAAAGCCATTCATGCTGAGTCCGGTCGCCCGTGGATAATTGCGGTCATCGAAATTCTCCGGTCGCTCGATTGGTGAAGGCTTGTGTGTATCTTCAACAATCATCGCCCACGTGATCGGATTCATTTCATTATGTGAAATCTCATCTTCAGGGGGAGCACTTGGTTCGCCATAACGAGATTGAGGATCGGGACCGCATTCATACTCAACACCGGCCAGTTGAATGACATCTCCCCAGTCGGAAGCATCAATAGTCAACCGAGCGTTTACCCGCACATCAGGAGATTCCGTCTTCCCGGTTTGCAGGTCAACAGGTGCGAACGTGACTTGCCGGATTCGAGGATGGCTTGAATCTTTTCCCATAACTTCGACCGCAACAGGAGCATGATTCCAGATGACCTGGATTTGTTTGCTGTCAACATAGGGTTGAATCAGTTCTCGAAATGCCTGCTCCGCTTCAGCCGGATGGAAAGTCGAGGGACCGTGATATGGGAGTCCTGGCATGCCAGCACCATACTTCTTTTCATTAAAGGTCTCGATCCGATCCATCACCTCTTTGAAGAGTCCACTGCGGTGAAAGGAGCGTTTCATGGGATGCCAGTCGACTCCCCAGCCGACTTTGCCAACTCCCTTATCTTCATCGACACAGGCCAGAGATTGCTCGGTATATTGTCCCCCGTACCATTCCCCATCGTGCACAATGATGATGGAATTCACTCCCATTCGAGCAGCCTGAATCGCAGCAGCCCAGCCCGATTCGGTTGCTCCGACGATCAGCAATTCACATTCATGTTTCTGGAGAGCAGCGGGAGCATTGGCGGATGCTGTTGACTCTGCAAATGCCAGTGTGCATACGATAAAAACAATACTGAGATAAGTTCGAGCGTTATTCACGTTGTTATACTCCAATGAGTCAGACGGCGAGAGTGCAGGAGCAGCAGCTTCAGAACTGTTATCAGGTTCCTTCGAATCGGCGGCAGGTGATCCCTGCCTTACTTCAACTCCTTACCTGGATATCTCAAACACAGCAAGCACTGGTCGATGGTCAGATGCCATTGATTCATCGATCACTTCGGAACTAATCATTTTAAGAGATGCCCCACGATAGAAAATGTAATCGATACGAGAACGAGGGTTTTGTGAAGGAGCAGTTGGCAACTTCTGCTCATCAATGGCATTGGTCCACTCTTGTTGCAATATCTGAATTGGTTCTTCATCGGGCTTAGCGTTCATGTCACCAGCGAGAATCGTGGGGATGGCTCTGTCGTCAAAGAATTGGTTAATTGCTTTTGCTTCATTGACACGGTCTTCAGGAACATTGTGCTGAAAGTGTGTGCTGATAAACCGCACCTGCGTATTATTGGGCAAACGCACAATCACCGAAATTGCTGCTCGTGGATAGGTGGTCCTTTCAGGGGTGCTTTCAGTGTAGGGCAGTGGCTGAATGTGAACGTCTTCATAAGGGAAGCGAGATAGAACGGCATTTCCAAAAAGCCCCCCTTCATAATGCTGTGTAGGACCGAACCGGACTTTCAAGCCGGTGAGGTCAGCCACTAAACGAGCCTCATGCAGGCGTCCTGATCGTTTCACTCCAACATCAACTTCCTGCAAAGCAACAAGGTCGGGTTTCGCTTTTTCGATGACCTTCGCCAGACGAGGGATGTCATAAACCTGATCCATACCTTGGCCATAATGGATGTTATAGCAAAGAACACGGAGCACTTGCGGTTCGTCTGCCTGTGCGATGGCAGTCGGGAAGGCCATCGAGATTAAAAGTGTGATCACAGGAGCCCAGTTTCGAATTGTCATCAACATCAATTGCTTCACTTTCATTTTGAGTTATTCGGACATTTATGGTGCTTCATAATCAAAAGCAAGGATTATCCAGACACATAGGTACAGTGAATTAAAAGAGCACACTCATCTTTGGAGCCATGCCTCTAACCCCCGCTTAATCCTGTTTATGGAATTTCAGGTAGGCGATCAGGTCGAGGATTTCTTCACGGGTAAGGACATTTGTCAGCTTAGCTGGCATGGGAGAGATTTGGGAAATGACCGATTCCTCAATGTCTGCCCGGTTAACAATTTCACTCAGACCTCGATTCGGATCGGTCTCTAAAGTGATCTGTTTGGCACTGACGCCGACGGGTCGACCTGTAAGAACTTTTCCGTTCACCAGAACGTAAGAGGTTTGACGATACTTTTCGTCGATCACTTTGGACGGCTCGATAATCGATTCCAACAGTGCCCGGGCATCAAAGCGATTGCCAACCTGTGTCAGATCTGGACCAACACGACCTCCCTCCTCTCCGACGCGATGACACTTCAGGCAGGAAGCTTTCGCGAGAGCAATCTTCCCTTTCTCAAAGTCCCGATTCTGAGTGACTTCTGAGAGAGCAGACTGGAAATCCAACATGGTCCAGTTCTGCACCACGGCATGGTCAACGACTGTCTCGGATTCCGTAAGCGGTTGTTCAAGTACGGACAGTTCTGCTGCCAGAGACTCGAGTTCCTTTTCTGTCAGAGAGTTGCGATAACTAATAATCAGATTCTGAACTGTCTGATTGACCAACTTCCCTCCCGGAAAACGGCGAGCCTCCTGGAGCCAGTCCAGGATCTGTCGTCGCTGGGCGATCGTCCATCCCTGCTTGAAGTGGGCGAGCGTCGTCGCATAATGCACCTGTTCTTCCTGAGTGGGGGCATTGTTAAGTAATTTCAGCGTTTTGTTCAGAACTTCCGGACTTTGCAGAAAGACCAGCAATTCACTCAGTTCACGATTCACGTTTACACGGTCATGTGGATACATTCCATTCAGCCGCTTTTTGATTTCAAATTGTTCGCTTTCGGTAGGAATTCCGTGACGGGTGAACGTGATGGCATAAGTTCTCAGTAGTCCGAGTAGAACTTCCTCGGTTGTATTCTCAAGTGGTTGCCGGTTCAGAGCTGCCAGCAGGTCTGGTTGATCGGCTTTTGTCCCAACACGAGCCAGTGCCAGCAGTGCGGTCATACTCCCCACTGGAGTCGACTCCTCCAATGCCTGCGTGCGCCATAATTTCAAATCCTGATTTTCCAAAGCAATCCGAGCCGATGTTCGCAGCCAGCGATCCTCACTGGCCAGAGAATGCCAAGCCAGGTCGACTGCCTCTGGATTCTGTTCCCGGTGATAACGTTCCAGCTGCTTGCGAGCCG
Source organism: Planctomycetaceae bacterium UBA2671 (assembly GCA_002359185.1). Classification (GTDB taxonomy): domain Bacteria; phylum Planctomycetota; class Planctomycetia; order Planctomycetales; family Planctomycetaceae; genus Rubinisphaera. Next base: position 31,005 of record DEML01000050.1, on the reverse strand, counting down.
CCCGGAACTGAATGCCTTGCATTCGTTGTTCGGGAGTAATCTGGTTCATCGACTCTGGCAAATTCGGCTCTTCTGCCTGCCCAGTCCAACTAATCCGATACAATCCGGACTGTGAGCCCCGGCCTCCAGTAACAAACCACAACGCTCCATCTGGTCCGAAGGTCATGTCGCAGACATTCAAAGGGCCACCTTGCAGAAAAGTATTGTATTCCGCTCGATAGGTAGCCCCATCAGGAATGAGATCGACGACATAAATTCGTCCATTCTGCCAGTCCGCCATATAGAGTGCCTGGCGGTATCGTTTTGGAAACTGACTTGCGCTACCAAATTCCATTCCTGTTGGTGAGCCATATCCGGTATCGAGCGTAGTCGGCAGAGAATCCTGATAGTACGTTGGCCATTTCATTGTTCCCCATCGCCAACCATATTCTCCACCGGAAATGACGTGATTCAGGCGAGTGGGTCGATACCAGGACAAACCGGCGTCCCATTCCATGTCGGCATCGTATGTGAACATTTCCCCGTCGGCATTGAAGGCAATATCGACCTGATTGCGGAATCCGCCCGCGAAGATTTCCCGTCTTCCGCCGTGATGATCGAGCTTGAGGATATAGCCGACGCGATTATCCTGTCCGGCATCAAAATCGTGTATCAGCAGCTTATCGTTATGAGGATTTCGATAAGGAGAGTCCCGGGCAAATCCATCCGGAAATGAAACATCATTCCCACACACCAGATAAATCATTCCGTCCGGCCCGAGCTTAATCTGATTCCCGCCGTGTCCATAACGACTGCGGTAATCGAGTTCGAGCAGCAGTTCCTGCTGATCAAACTGGTCATCATTGTTGGTATCCTGCAGCCGGAAAAAGCCCTGGGAATTGGTAGCAGAAATGTACAAGCTGTTGTAAGCAAACAACACACCTCGACAATGCTTGAGCGAGTCGTTGACTTTCTCGAACTGTGAGGCTCCGTCCGTGAGGGAATAAGTGATCCGCCCCACACCTGCAGAGTCGAGACCAACCAGCACCCGACCTTTGTCATCAAAAGTGAGACTGATCCAGGAATCTTCCCCCGGTTGAGCTGCCCGAATCAGCTCGACCTGAAATCCAGCAGGAGCAGTCACATTCAACGATGGACGATTTTCCTGGCTCCAGACCGTCAGTGAGCAGGATAAAAACAGCAGAAATGGAATCAGCCAATGCATAAATCTGCTCACTTTCGCATTCAAGAAGGACTATCACCACCCAGGGATACGGACAACAATGACTGCCAAGTCTTCGCGACCCCGTTCAGTGCAGAGATTGGATTAGGGAATCCATAATCAGTTGAACGACAATAGCAAATCCGATGAAGGGTCACCATGATCGCAGGTCCAGGCATCGCAATTCCCCAGCTATAGGTAAATCACAATTTTCACTCAAAGCAATTCTTTTATCGATATCAATGTGTACTTGGCAGGAAACAAAGCAGGACATGTGGTGCGAGAACAGGATATTGGCGTGAGTCTAGTAACTCTCATTGAGATTCAGAAACTGCAGTGAGTGCTCCACTTCAAAGCGAAGGGATCAGTTATGGGAAGAAGCATCTGACTAGTAGCGGCGTCCGGACGACCTTGTCATCCACACGCTTATATCGCGAGTTGCGCCTGGTTCGCCCTCCCCATATCCCGTGGGCTGACGATTCGTGAATGCTTCCTACGAAAGCCGGATGCGGGAAATCCGCATGTCCGGCTTGATGAGCGGAAGGTGGAAACGGAGAATGGTTGGGAAACTAAGGAACCGGCAGCCGAAACGGTCGGCAACAGATGCCCCAACCTACTCCACCTCGCCACTTCTCGACTCTACACAGCGTTTTGGGTCGAGATTACACGCAGATTAGGACAGAACTCGAAATATTCAAGAGAGGCGAATCAGAGGCACTAATCGAACAGAGTAGTGATGTGATTGGAGAGTGATCACTGGCAATGGGCCTGCATTTTGGGAGTTGATAATTTTGTGATTGATCGGAAAATCGGGGCAACCAAAAGCGTTCGGAATACTACGGGCAATTTGACAAATAATTTCTGAAGACTTTCAGATAATTTCATAGCGTGTTATTGAAACACCAGGATCAAAGAGAGTATTTGAGTCTGTTATGTTTTCAAGACAGACACAAGTCATTCCTGTTAACTCGCAATCTGAATTAAGCCAATATTTTTTCGACGATTGAACCTTGACCAGGTTCAACGAGCGCCACCGATTGTCCGTTTGTTGAATGGGCCAGTTCGGAGTGACTGAGCCCCATCTGATGCATGATTGTTGCGTGGAAATCGTGTTGTGTGACAATGTCTTCGATCGCACGATGACCGAATTCATCCGTTTTCCCATGAACATGACCAGCCTTTATTCCACCGCCAGCCATCCAGATTGAGAAGCCTTCCGTATTATGATCACGTCCAGGTTTTCGACCTTGACCACGATCCTGAATGACGGGAAGCCGTCCCATTTCGCCACCCCATTGTACGATGGTACTATCAAGCAATCCTCTTTGTTTCAAATCTGTGACTAACGCCGCAGAAGGCTGATCGATCCGTTTGCAGGCACCGGTGAGAGCAGCAAAGATATTTTCATGCATATCCCAGGCGTAGTTCCAGATTTGCACGAAGCGGACTCCGCGTTCAACGAGCCGACGGGCTAATAGACAGGCTTCTGCCAGCTTGCGAGTTTCACTTTCCTGGGTCCCGTACATTTCATGAATTGACTTGGACTCTTTATTCAAATCGAGGGCTTCTGTGGCCGACGTTTGCATGCGAGCCGCTAATTCATAACTGGCAATTCTTGCAGAAAGATCCTGCTCGCCGGCATGCTCCTGAAGATGCGACTGATTCAACTGCCGGAGTAAATCGAGTTGGCGGGATTGAGCTGCGTCCTGCAGGTGTTTGGGTGGATCCAAATGTGCAATCCGCGGATTTTGCTCACGGACAATCGTTCCCTGATAAATTGATGGAAGATGCCGACTGTCCCAAAATGGGGAACCGGGGGGATCGCTATTGACTATTAACGCAACAAACGCCGGCAAGCTTTGCGTTTCGGCTCCCAAGCCATAAATAAGCCAGCTTCCCAGTGAAGGCCAGCCATCACGCCCGCGGCCCGTTGTCAAAGCGCGCATCCCCGCGACATGATTCCGAATATCTGGAAGATTCATTGAGCGGATCAGGGTCACATCGTCGACGATATTGGCAAAATGTGGCAGCAGTTCAGCATTCACTTCCATACCTGACTGACCACACCTGGAAAATTTCCACGGAGTCGGCAACACAACCGAAGTTGCCTGTCCGGCATTATCGTATTTGATATCACTCCCCGGAAACTGCTCTCCGGCATATTTATCAAGGATCGGCTTCCGGTCAAACAGATCAAGGTGACTCGGACCGCCACCAGTGAAGATTGAAATCATCGCTTTGGCTTGCGGTGGATGGTGCGGACATTTCGGTAGCAGATCGTATTCAATCGGTACCAGCGATGGCTTAGCCGGGGCTCCAAGCACGCCGTCCGCTCTCAGTAGAGAGGCAAGTCCCAGTGAAGAAATGCCAAGAGCATTTTGAGACAGAAAGTGCCTTCGAGAATTACAGGATGAATTTTGTTTCATGATGTTGATCAATCCAGGTAAAGAAACTCATTAGAACTGAACAGAATCTGGCATAATGAAGCCAACGCCAATTCATCCGGCTGCTTCTGTTTCTGATTTTCAAAGTGAGCAGCTTGAGAGCTGAGATAGGCCGTAGCGGCTTCCATTTCAGCTGGGGAAGGAGTCCGCGAATAAGCGTGATTCCAAACAGCTGTCACTTGATCGGAAGATGAGCCGTTTTCACCAAGTTCTTTGCCAATTCGTTTCGCAAATGCTTCTGCCTGCTGGAGAACGAAATCGCTGTTCAGCAATGCCAAAGACTGTGTCGCAACTGTGGATACAACACGTCGCTCACAATTCGGCTCCATGTTTGGGGCATCGAAGGCCTGCAACATGGCAACTGGCTCTGTGCGTCGGACCTGAATATAAACTGTCCTTTTGAGTTCGCGGCGATCTTCGGATATCTTTCCTCCGCCGACAGTCAGCACGCCTCCTGCGTTCGTGGAAACCGGAACCGGTGGTCCGAACATTTCCAGATTCAATTCCCCACTCACAAACAAAATCGCGTCTCGAATCGATTCGGCTTCACGTCGTTGAACTGGCATCCGCCACAAATATCGATTCTCTGCATCAACAGCCATTGCCGTCGGCCGTTGACTGGACGATTGACGATAAGTTCGTGATGTCATCACCAGACGATGAAACTGTTTCAATGACCAACCCTGGTTCATAAACTCGGAAGCGAGCCAATCGAGTAATTCCGGATGCGATGGTGGATTGCCCTGGGTCCCAAAGTCACCGGTCGTATCGACAATTCCTCGGCCAAAATGGTGATGCCAGAATCGATTGACGAGCACACGCGACACAAGAGGATGAGAACCATCAACAAGTGATTTTGCATAGTCGAGACGTCGTCCCGATGTTGCTAACATTGACTGAGATTCTCCCATAGGATCAACTTCAGTTGATTGAGCAGTAGGTTTGGGTCCATGCTTAAAGAGAGACAAACCGCCTGGAGTCACAGGATCGCCAATCGGTGAGTTTAAATCACCGCGATAAAATACGAACGTCTCAGGAACTTGACCGGCTACTTCATAAGCGACCCGTAAATAGTCAGGTTGTGGTTTCGTAGCGCGAATTTCGTTCGCTTTTTTAGACAGATCCTCATATGACTTTTTCAGCTCAGGACCATCTTCATATCGCTCTAAAAATAAATGAACCGTGTTGCGGCTGAGAAGTCCCAGCATTGGATACTTTTCTTCGAGTAACGCTGTTTGCTCCGGCGTCCGATCTGCTTTCACAGTCTGGTAAGCGGCTCTTGCAACTTCCTGATCGGCTTCCGGGACAGATTCCATCGTTCTTTCAAAAATAAGATCGACGACCTCCATCAGTCGCTTGTTATAGGCATCTGAGATCGGCTTTGCCTCCGCTTCAATCTCTGCCGCTTTCTGTTGATCTTCTGCTGAAAGCACCGCAACCTGACGAGACTTTGGCTGTAACCATTTCTGAGTATTGTAGACGGGAGCGAACAAGGCTCGCAGCCGATAAAAATCATCCTGTGGAATCGGGTCGAACCGATGGTGATGACATTCAGCACAGGCAACCGTCGTGGCCAGAAGTGACGACGTCACAATCTTGATCGTCTCAGTAATCGTCTGATTCTGAGCAAGGTTGGCGTCCACCGGGGACGATCCCGTTCCATCGGGAGCCATCCTTAAGAAACCAGTCGCAATCAGTTTTTCCCGTGCAGATTCGTCCTTATTTGCCAGCGCTACTGCATTCGCAGAAGTTGCCTGCACCAGCTCGTCACCGGCGATCTGTTCGACAATCATTTCGTCCCAAGGTTTGTCTGCATTGAACGAATTGATCACGTAGTCGCGATAATGCCAGGCGTCATTCCGAAGAATGTCTTTATCGTTGTAGCCTTCCGAGTCGGCATAGCCAGCCGCATCAAGCCAGTGGCGTCCCCACCGCTCGCCATAGTGTGGGGACGCAAGCAGACGCTCCAGCAATTGCTCATAGGCATCCTCTGCCGGATCATTCACAAAATTCGCCACTTCTTCAGGTGTTGGCACTAACCCGGTTAAATCAAACGTGACCCGCCTGATGAGCGTCACTTTATCGGCGATTTCCGAAAATCCGAGTTGATGTTCAGCGAGTTTCCGGGAAACGAATGCATCAATTGGGTTGGAATACCCCGACTGTGGAACATCAGGACGCTGAATCGGCTGATAAGCCCAGTGAGCCCGTTCCGCTGACGAAATTAAAAATTCTCCCGGTTCAGGATTTTCTACCGGTTCCAGGTCTCGAATCGTTGCTCCCTGATCAACCCATTGGCGAATTCGTGCAATGTCCTCTGGAGGGAGATGCTCTTCTTCTTTCGGAGGCATCATGCCACTCTCGATATAATCGATCAGCAAGCTTGATTCACTATCGCCCGGCGCAATCGAGGGTCCGGACTCTCCACCCGTAACCATCATGCGCCTGAGTCGTAAATCCAATCCCCCTGACAATTCACGATCTTCTCCATGACAATGAAAACAGTGGGTTTTCAAAATGGGACGGATATCGGTTTCGTAGACAAGTTCCCCGGCATAGACATTTGTTGAAGCAGTCATCACTCCAAACAAACAGAATCTCGAAATTACCAATCGAATTAAAGCCAGGTATTGCATTGCGACAACAACCTCAAAGGAAGGAAGAAACGGCATTAAAGTAGGTGAGAAGCGGAAGCAGTTCTTGGAGCAATTTAATATTAAATGAATGGCATGAAGATTCAAGAATATTATAATCATTCTGCTTTGATTCTGAAACTGCATGATCAGCTATTGTCACCACATACATAACTTTTAGATCCGTTTCCATGAATGTGTAGCGGCTGTTTGAATGGAAACACAGGGTCCAAACCATCAAAGAGTCACTACCAGGGCCAGCGCGCACTTGTGGGTCAAGTAGGCAACATGGGAAGACTTGCGCAATCATTCTTGAGTTGTCATCCTGTGCGAAATTAATGAATTGCATTCAACGTACAGGAGCACAGGGATGGCCATCGATAAGTTTGAATTGGTTGTCGACGATCTGTAGGAATCGTTTGAAGAACTGGAAGATCCTCGCTCGCAGACGAATCGCAAGCATCCGTTGCCGAGTGTCTTGATGATCGCCGTGATGGGTGTTTTGGCGGGCAATGGTGGCCCGACCGGAATTGCTGCATGGGCAAACGACAAAGCCGAATGGTTGCAGTCCATTCTCGATCTTCCGCACGGGATTCCTCGCAAGGATGTGTTTCGTCGAGTACTGATCGCTCTGAATCCCGAAGCGTTTCAGAGTTGCTTTCATACCTGGACTTCAGGTTTTGCAGAAGACGCCTGGAAGTCCACTGGAGTGGGGCGTCCGATTCTCAGCGTCGATGGAAAACGGCCCGTCGCAGCCACGATCAGGCCAAAGGAATGAAAGCCTTGCACGCGGTGAGTGTCTGGGCGGGCAACTAAGGACTGACGTTGGCTCAAACCGCCTGCGAGGAAAAATCGAACGAGATTACGGCGATTCCCGAAGCATTGAAGCTCGTCAATTGCAAAGGAGCGATCATCACTATTGACGCGATGAGATGCCAATAGGCGATTGCCAGCCAGATCGTTGAGCAAGGGGGCGACTACGTGCTGGCACTCGGAATTCGTTCGCGAATCAAAGATTCGACGGAAATCACGAGAAGTTCCATCGCGCGGTCAAAGAATATGTCGATGCTCAACTCGACGACGACTTCAAAAGTATTCCTGCTCGCCGACACATGACCGAAGAGACGGGGCATAGTCGAAAGGAACGCCGCATTTAGGTACAGATGCCGCTGCCGAAGGAGATCGCCAGTCAACACGAGTGGACTAGACACAGCGTTAGTTCGCGAATCAGAGATTCGACACGACAGGCGTGGCCATGTTGACGACAGTCAGGAACGGGAAAACAACATCGGATGTTCGTACTGCTGTCTTTCGAGCAAACAGCGTTAATGCTGTATCAGCAGTCTGACAATGGGTGTGAAAGAATTTACCCGGTCAGTTCGTGGTCACTGGGCGATTGAAAACAGTTGCCATTGGATTCTTGATATGGTATTCGCGAAGATGAATCCCGTATCCGACAGGAGTCGATTCGAGAGAGTTTTGCGTGGCTCAGTAAATTCACCCTCTCATTGCTCAAGCAGCACCCCACGAAACAAAGTATCGCAATGAAGCGACGGCGTTGTGCGTGGAACGAAGAATTTCTTTGGGAAGTGCTGACAAATTCAGTCGCTTAAAGTAGGCGCTGGCCCTGGGCAGGAGCAAACCCTGTGTTTTATGGTCCCTTGATGCTCATGCGACTGCAGAAACCATTTGGAAATGGTCTAAAATCACACTTCCTCAGTCCACCAGTTCTGGGCCAGGTCAATACCTTTCAGTCTCCCATACTCTCCAATTATGTAAGATTATGAGTGTTATGACGTTTATTGTAATTTTGTTTATTAATTACTTTGTAACTCATTCTTAATCATGGGGCGGATTGATTTTCAAACGTGCAAAGCCGATACGGAAAATAATGTTCAGTGAAAATATCTGAGCAAAATATTATGTAACGATAGAAACTCAATCAATTTCAATCTCTGGACATGATTTCATGGGTGAGTGATTACTAAAGACATAATAAGCAAAGCTATTGAACTGCTTAAATTGACTCTATGAGGAAACAAGTGATGAAGCACTTGTATTTAAATTACGTTGTTGTGTTGACATTCGTCATTTTGTGCCAGGGAACGGCTCAGGCTCGTGATGAACTGTGGCAACCTTACCTGGAATTGGAAGGTCGGGGAACGACGATACGTTCTGCCGGTCAAGGAACGCTGTTTGCACCGATCTGGCAGGATGAAGAGTCGCTGATATTCGCCGATATTCGTGGACTCGGAACCGATGGGGATGCCGGTGAAGGAAATTTTGGAGTCGCCTACCGAAAAATCATCGATACTCAATACATTCTCGGCGCAAATTTATTCTATGACTTCCGTCATACCGAAGTGAATAACGAATACCATCAGGGAGCTTTCGGGCTGGAGTTCTTAACCACCGATAGCGGCCTGAGATTTAATGCATATATTCCTGATCAAGGAGTCAAATATGCCACCCAGGCGAATGCCGCGTTCATTCAGGGAGGAACGGTGGTCGTTCAGCAGGGACTCGAAGCCGCCTACTGGGGACTAGATCTGGAAGCCGAGCGATTACTCTGGCATCGTACCAGTTGTGACAATTGCACGACAAACCGCCATCTGGGAAATCTGGATATGGAATTGTGGGCTTCGATCGGTGTGTTTCATTTCGATAACGATGCCGCCAATTTCAGAAATATCACCGGTCCACGTGCACGAACAGAGCTCCGACTTTATGACATTCCCAGTCTCGGACAAGACTCGCGAGTTGTTCTGAGCGGACAATATGAATATGACGAAGTCCGTAGTGATGTCTTTGGGGCGATGGTTAACCTGCGAATTCCGATTGGCCCTGGCGGATCGAAAAAAACTTATCGTCTGCAAGGTCTGGACCGGAGAATGGTGGCTCCCATTGTCCGAGATATTGATATTGTCACGAATACTGGTGCCTTCGGGACTCCCGAAATGGCCAAGTTTTCGACGAATCTTCTTCCAATTAGCAATGTCACGACCATCGATGGGAATACAGTGGATCCCGAAGGGGACTTCTTCGCAGCAGGCCCCAATTCTCTTGTATTATTCGACGGCTCATTTTCGACAATCACAGCGGATACAACCTTCCAGTTTAATGATGGACAGGTCGCGTTGGGCGGAGGCAGTTCGATACAAGTGATCGGTTGCGATACTGGTTCTATTGCCACGCTAGCGGCTCCCGGCACAAGACCACTCATTGATGGAGGACTCAATCCAATTGATCTGTTCACACTGGCTCAGGACAACACCATTCAGGGCTTGGATTTGAGTGGTGGTGACGTTGGAATATATGGAGATGGTGTAGGTGGATTTACGATCGATGGAAATAATATTTCCGGCGCTGCACTGGGAGGGATTTATCTTGAAAACAATCTTGGCGGGGGAGTTGTAGAAAATAATAATTCCTCGAACAACGATTTCTTTGGAATTGATGTTGGAGGAGCCGATTTGCTTTCACTATCGAACAATACGGCAAATAGTAATGGCGTATTGGGCATGCTGATTGATGGTGTTGATGGTGATGTCAGCGGGAATACTACTAACGATAATGTTGAAGATGGCCTTGTCATTTTGGGAGATGTCTCTGGAAGCCTGATCAATAACATGGCATTGAATAATGGTCTCATCGGAAGTTCCGGAACAGGCATAGTCATTCTCGGAGATATCAATACATCAGGAAACGCTGTCGGAATCTCTGGGAATATTGCAAATGGCAATTACGATGAAGGGATTTTTCTGCTTGGCGATGTGAACGGAACGATCAGCAACAATATAACGAACAATAACGGTGAAGATGGCTTTCAGATGTTCGATGTCGATATTCTGTTTACAAACAATACCTCAAACGGCAATGGGGATGATGGCTTCGATTTTGACAGACTGCTCAGCGGAGGTCAAATTGTAAACAACTCGGCTAGCGGAAATGCAGAGAGTGGTTTTGATTTTGATGACGACATACTCGCAGGCAGCCTCATTAGTGGAAATACCTCTAATACTAATTCCGAATTTGGCTATGACTTCTTCGATATGAATGGTGAATTCCGAGATAACCTTGCCGATTCCAACATACTGGATGGATTCAATTTTGCAGATGTTGGAGCCGGAGGCATTTTTGAAGGAAATACCGCGAATGGAAATTTGGATGGCTTCTACTTTGATGAGAACAACGGCCTTTTCAGAAATAATGTCGCAGCCAATAACACAGAAGATGGTTTTGACATTCTGATTAACAACGGCACTTTCACAGGCAATGTCGCAAATAATAACGACGAACTCGGCTACAACTCTGTATTTCCCAATAACGGGACTGCAACGATGAATACAGGAAGTGGGAATACAAATGGCGGTAACACGTTCCCATAACAGTCCCCGGTACCTGGAGTTGGTCATCCGGTCTCTCTGCCGGATTCTATACGAGGAGACAACAGGGCCTCCCAGGTTTCCGGGGAATCCCAATTCCCATTTGCACATGGTCTTCGACCTCGGTCGGACAAACGCCGCTCACCAAATCGCGACGATTGTTCGGCTCCCGCTAAAAAGAAAACGGAAGCTCCAACGGATAATCCTCTAACGAGCCTCAATACATGGATTCTGGATTCGCTGAGGCACAGAGCGCAGCTTGTTCGGCTTCGCAATGACGGTTGCCCGAGCACCACGCAACACTCGCTTCAGGTTGCTGATCAGGCTCTGCCGGGTGAGATCAACTCACTGGGTTCCAACGAAAAGTTTCATGTCATTAACTCATAACAGTCCCCTCTCTCCCGAACTTTGCCTGGCGCAACTTTTTTTAGGATGTCTCGCTCTCGCTCGACACGTCGAAGCTTACTCTCCAATTCCTGGACACGTGCCTCCAGCGAACTCGCGACCGGCCCGCTCCGCTCAAGTTGAAGCTTCTTCCAGCGATACAAAACATTGATAATGAAAATGCCCAGACGCTTCACCACCGAGGGAGCCGTAGGCCATTCAGAACATTTGCACGGCTTTTTCTTTGAACTCATCCGTGTACTCACGACGCCCAAACTTGACGGTCGATGTTTTCTTTTTGGTCATTCTGAGTCCTTCCAAGTGACACAGAATAAGAGATTCAGTTGTCCCTGAAACCGTCACCACCTCACATATTCGAATCAATCTGTGTTACGAATTACTCACCGATTTGCTGACGTGTCATTAATCAGTGGACCCGAAGAAACAATTCGAAGTAAACTCAAATCAATCCTCTGAGAGAAGAACTCGATAAGTTAAAATAACAGGCACGAGACGGGGGCACGTCTCATCATCAGGATAAATTAAATGAGTCATTTCCCATCACAAGGCAGAATAACCGCGATTGCAACAATCGTCATCATACTTCGCGCGTCACTCCCATGCTTAGCGATTCTACAAGCAGTCTCAGCATCATCAGTTGCTTACGCAGAACAAAAACCTAACGTCGTCTTTATTCTGGCAGATGATCTCGGCTGGAGCGATACAACTCTATTTGGCACGACGAACTTCTATAAGACACCAAACATTGAGCGTCTTGCATCGCGGGGAATGACCTTTACGCGGGCCTATTCCTCAAGCCCGCTGTGCTCACCAACGCGAGCGAGCATTCTTACGGGGTTGAGTCCGGCGCGGCACGGCATCACATCACCCAACTGCCATACGCCAAAGATCGTACTGCAAGCGACGGTCGAGACCACCGGGCCGCCAAACAAATTTTCGACTATTCCGGAATCCGTCTCACGTCTGAATACCAGCTATTATACTTTGGCAGAGATGTTCCAAGACAACGGCTACGCAACCGGACATTTCGGCAAATGGCATCTCGGAGCGGAACCCTATTCGCCGCTGCAGCACGGGTTTGATGTCGATGTGCCGCACCATCCAGGTCCAGGTCCGGCAGGCAGTTATGTCGCTCCCTGGAAGTTCAATGACTTTGATCATGATCCTGATATTCCCGATGAGCACATTGAAGATCGTATGGCCAAAGAAGCCGTCGCGTTCATGGAACAGCACCAGGACGAACCGTTCTTCCTCAACTATTGGATGTTCAGCGTGCATGCTCCATTCGACGCTAAGCAGTCCTTGATTAACGATTACAGGAAAATAGCCGACCCGCAAGCCCCGCAACGCAGTCCAACCTATGCCGCGATGGTTGAAAGCATGGACGATGCTGTTGGGACTCTACTCGACACACTCGACCGGCTGAAGCTTGCAGACAACACGATTATTATCTTTGCCTCAGACAACGGCGGGAACATGTACAACGAGGTCGATGGGACGACTCCGACCAGCAACGTACCACTACGTGGTGGCAAAGCGACAATGTATGAAGGCGGCGTACGCGGTCCCGCCATTGTCGTGCAACCGGGATCGATCGAACCCGGTTCTCGCAGCGACGCGATTATTCAAAGTAGCGACTTCTATCCGACATTGCTTGAGATGCTGTCGATCAATGCACAGCCGAATCAGAAGTTCGACGGAGTCAGCATCGTTCCGGCGCTGCACGGTAAGTCGCTCAATCGCGAGGCAATCTTTACCTATTTCCCGCATGCGCCTGGTGTCCCGGACTGGTTGCCACCATCAGTTAGCGTCCACAGCGGCGATTGGAAACTCATCCGCATTTTCCATGGCGGCAATGAAGGGAGGCATCGCTATCAACTCTTCAATCTGAAAGACGACATTAGCGAACAGAGGAATCTCGCAGACAGGTTCCCTGAAAGAGTGAAGCAACTGGATGCACTCATTGAGGAGCACCTCATCGATACCGCAGCAATCTGCCCATTACCGAATCCCAGCTTTGATCGCTCTAAGTATGACGTCACACAGGAAGGAAAGGCGTTGTTGAAGGGCAGAGCGAAGAATCCGAAGCCCCCCAAAGCCAGGCCGCTCGATCCACCTGTTGCTGGCTGGCAACCCGGCGGCACCTGCAATCTGTCGGTCTCCCAAAATGCACTGATCGTCAACAGCACTGGCGGAGATCCCTTTCTCAGCTATCGACTGCCAAATGCCGTTGACGAAATATCTTATACATTGAACATCACAATGACTTCGAACTCATCCGGCAGAGGGCAGGTCTTCTGGCAGGAAAAAGCGGCTGGTCCTTTCACAGCCAAGCGCAGTCAGTTCTTTGAAGTTAATCACGATGGCAACAAGCATGAGTACGCAATCAAATTTACGACACGGAGTCCTTTACTCGCCCTTCGCATCGATCCGTCGCGAAGTCCGGGCAGGATCGAAATCGCCGACATCCGACTGATTGATGAAGATGGGACATCGGTCTACCAACTGAATTTGCCAGCGGCTCCCGCGGTATCATCCAGCCACATACGCAAGCCGAACATCATAGTCATATTCACAGATGACCACGGATACGCAGACCTCAGTTGTCAGGGTGTCTTTAAGGACGTGAAGACGCCGCACATGGATGCAATCGCCCAAAATGGCGTCCGCATGACAGACGGCTATTGCACCGCGCCCCAATGTGTGCCTTCTCGTGGCGGATTGATCAGCGGTCAATATCAAACGAAGTGGGGGCTGGAATCGAATCCGGTCTGCGTTGCCAGAGTACCGCCTCAACAAATTCCAGCCACTTTTGCCACCTGAAATTGAGCAGGAATTTCTTTTTGATTACCTGCTGGACCGACGTCGGACTGCCGCGTGGCTCAGGAGGACATTATGACATTTTTGATATTTTACAGATCAATCGCGATGTTCAATTGTCTTGTATGTTGATCGATACCGAGAAATAGTATGGTGGCCTTCCTGTAAGAAAGAGTGAGTATAATTTCCCAGTGATAGGAAAATCACAATTCCCACTCCAGGCAACTCTTTCATCGATATCAAAGGAATTCGTTTAGTCGGGGCACGTAAGGCGCAGATCGGCATGAATGACTGCCGCGGCATACTCCTCAAATTCCTTGAACCGGATGAAATTCATCTATATTCCCTCTTTAGTTATCAAGTGTCGCATTAACACTGCTGTCTGAATTAATCGATAATGCTGTGAAGTTGAAGGAAGACCGTTGCGGAAGACAGCACCCAGAAATGGACATTTTGCCAAATTGGTAGGGGCCTCCAGTCACTGATATTAAAATAAGTTAAAATATATTCGTATTTCCTCGACATCTTAGATGTTTAGCTTTATCGTACTATTATCTAGACAAGCGTACGTCTTGATCATTCCCAAACGAGCATCGCGAAAGCGTTGTTTTTGTCTATTTAACTGGAGTTAATGAGTAAGTATGATTCGATCGCATTCCTTCTTTACGACCGTAATCCTCACGATAGTCATTTGCGCTAGCGTGGCAGATACCGTCTCGGCTCAACAGAAGAAGCCCAACATCCTCGTTATCTGGGGTGATGACATTGGGACTTGGAACATCAGCCACAATAACCGTGGGATGATGGGTTACATGACACCGAATATTGACCGCATCGCTAAGGAAGGTGTGGGCTTCACCGATTACTACGCACAGCAGAGTTGTACAGCCGGTCGAGCGGCTTTCATAAGCGGTTCCGTACCCGTACGCAGTGGCATGACCAAGGTGGGAATGCCCGGCGCCGCCGAAGGCTGGCAAAAGAGCGACTGCACCATGGCCACGGTCCTGAAAAGCCAGGGCTATGCAACTGGGCAGTTCGGAAAAAATCACCAGGGAGATCGTGACGAACATTTGCCAACCGTGCACGGATTCGATGAATTCTTCGGCAGTCTCTACCACCTCAATGCCGAGGAAGAGCCGGAAAACGAGGACTACCCCGGCGACATGATTTTGGCCAACGGTAAGACATTTCGCGATGTTTTCGGGCCACGTGGCATAATCAAGTCCAAGGCCGATGGTAAGGGCGGTCAAGAGATCGAAAATCTTGGACCTCTGACAAAGAAACGCATGGAAACGATCGATGACGAAACCAATGACGCGGCAAAGGACTTCATTAAACGCCAGGTCGCGGCCGATAAGCCCTTCTTCTGTTGGTGGAACGCGACTCGCATGCACTTTCGCACCCATGTGCGTAAGGAACACCGCCATCCGGGCAATGACGAATATACCGACGGCATGATCGAACACGATGCTCTGGTAGGCGAACTTCTCAAGCTGATCGACAGCCTTGGTCTCGAGAATGACACCATCGTCATGTACTCCACAGATAATGGCCCACACTACAACACTTGGCCTGACGCGGGCACTACACCCTTCCATGGCGAGAAAAACTCGAACTGGGAAGGTGCTTTCCGTGTGCCTTGCTTCATCAAATGGCCTGGTCACTTCCAGGAGAATGTCACGCTCAACGGCATCGTTTCGCATGAAGACTGGCTGCCGACCTTCGCTGCCGCCGCCGGAAATCCGGACATCAAGGAGCAACTCCTGAAGGGAGCCGAACTCAATGGCAGGAAATACAAGAATCACATCGACGGTTACAACATGCTCGATTACCTGAGTGGCAAAGCTGACAAGTCGCCCCGCCGCGAGTTCATTTATGTCGGTGATGATGGCAACGTGATGGCAGTCCGTTTTGAGGACTGGAAGGCGACCTACCTGGAGAACCGAGCGCATCAGTTGCAAGTCTGGCGTGAGCCGCTTGTCCACTTGAGAATGCCCCTGCTCTTCAACCTCCGCCGCGATCCGTTTGAAAAGGCCTACGAGAACTCAAACACCTATCACGATTGGATGATCGACCGTGCTTATGTGCTCGGACCGATGCAGGTGGTCGCCAGCAAGTTCCTCACCAGCATGCGAGAATTTCCTCCCAGCCAAACGCCGGGTGATTGGAGCCTTGAGTCACTTGAAAAGCAGATCAAGAACATGACCGTCGGCGGCGAGTAAACAGATCGCCTTCAGGGGGGTGCGGTCAATAAAGACTGCACCCCCTTTTTTGTTCCATCCACTCGAAAGCCCGCCCATGAGAGTTTTCTTTCTCGGTCTGGCAGTCGCCTTGACTTGGACGCTGACATTCACCGCTGCTGTTTGTCACAAGATTCAGGCAGTAAGCACCGCTTCGTATTGTAATTAGACATGAATTCATCCGTCAGATAGTCGAGATGCTTATTACCGAACACAACCCACTTGTTGAGGCTCTCCCTCCCCAATTTGATGAGCTTCGGTAGTTCATTGGACGTCGTGTGAATCTGAATTCGTTGTTGTTAACAACATGACAGGCCTCACTCGTTGAGTTCCGCACAACACTGGGTGAGCTAGTCGAAGAATTGTAAGATCTTTTCTGGCCGCGTGGAGACCTGACGAGCGAGCAGGACATCGCCCTGCTGGTCTCTCAGGGAGATGGTCAGTTGTCGTGCATG
>DEML01000050.1:0-14330 GCA_002359185.1 Planctomycetaceae bacterium UBA2671 | reverse complement strand
TCGATACCGAGAAAGAGCATGGTCGTCCTTCGATAAGAATGAGTGCATGTGATAATCCAGCGATAGGGAAATCCCCATTCTCATTCAAAGCAACTCTTTCATCGACATCAAAGGCGTGGACAGAAACTGTCCACGCTCTTGGAAAAGCCCTTTACTTTTTCTCTCTTTTCTCGTGCTGAAATCCAGGGTAACGCTAGCAAAACAGCATTGCACGCGACTGGCATGAGACGTGCATTCAAAGTTGATTTGAGTCAAATTCCAAATCAAATCAACTGTTGGATTGTCATGAGCGACCAAACGAAATCAGCACAGATCATTAATCCTTTTCAAAGTGTGCTGAAGGGATTACCCACAATTCTGGTTCTGGCCGTGATGGGGATTGCCTGGATGGTCATGCATCACATCAATTCTTCGGGCGGCTCTTCAGAGGAATTGTCAGAAACTTCAGCCGAACTGGAAGAGTCTGATACGCTGATACTGCCTGAAGGAAAAATCACAGCGGGGAATTTTGCAAGTGTGCCAGTCGAGCCCAGGACTGTGCAGCACGTTCATACGGTGCCGGGGAGATTGCGATACGATCAGTCTAAGCATGTCGATGTTAAAGCTCCGATGGATGGAATTCTGACGGAAGTTCTGGTGACTCCGGGTGATTTCGTTGAGACGGGCGACTTGATTGCCGTGATTCGCAGTCCGGAAATTGGACAGGCGCGTGCGGAAATTCTCAAGCGTCAGCAACAACGCGAAATTGCCATGAAAGTTCTGGAACGAGAAGAAATTCTGGATAGCAACCTGAAACGACTTTCTGCGATGCTGGAAGAAGGGAAATCTGTCAAGGAAATCGAAGCGGCTTCTGCAGATCTTGCCCTGGGAAGTTACCGTCAGGAAATTCTGTCTGCGTATTCTAATTTAGTTTTGGCCAGGGAACTGACAGAAAAAATCCGCCCACTCGTTGAGTCTGGCTCGGTACCCGGCCGGACTCTCAAAGAACGCGAGAATGAACGACAACTGGCTGAGACTGCGTTTCTGACTGCTCGCGATCTTGCGAAGTTTTCGGTTGCTCAGGCGAAGATGAAAGCAGAGGCGGATGTTTCAGAAGCGGATCGCCAACTCAATCTCGCCTGGCAATCTCTGGAAACATTACTGGGATACAAAGAAGATAAAGAGACTGCGAATCTGTCTGACGAAGAGGCGTTGTCCCGTCTGGAAGTTCGAGCCCCGTTTGCCGGGAATGTGGAATCGCGTGGCTTTGCTAACGATGAACGTGTCATGCGTGGAGCTTCTTTGATCGTCCTCGCTAATACAGAGACCTTGTATGTCGAAGCCAGCATTCGCGAAAGTGACTGGTCCGCGACCGCTCTCAAGCAGGGGACAATTGTCAAAGTCCTGGTCCCGGCCCTTGAGGATCGTATGTTCGATGCCAAAGTGCATTATGTGGGAAGGGAAGTACAAGCGGAGACGAATTCCGTCCCCCTGGTCGCGACGATTGATAATCAGGAAGGTTTGCTGCGACCAGGAATGTATGTTCGTGTGACAATTCCGATAGGAACTCCCCACGAAGCCCTCTCCATCAAGCCGGAATCGATCATTCAGCATGAAAATCAGCAGTTTGTGTTTGTCGACCTGCAGGACGGTAAATTCAAACGGTGTGATATCTCCACCGGGCAGTCTTCTGAAGAGTGGGTTGAAGTGACTGAGGGACTCTCGCAGGGGCAATTGGTCGTCACTGACGGGGCATTTCTGCTGAAGTCAGAGTTTCTGTTACGCGGCGAGAGCGAATGAATTGCTCTCCCGAATTGACGCATTTTCTCTCCCTCCGTCATCCCGACTGCGAACTCCACTTCTCACAGAGTTCCTACAAATCAGACTGACTCTCCATCATGCTCACAAAAATCATTGAACTATCACTGGTCAATCGCGGACTTGTCATCATCCTCACACTGCTGATGGCGCTGGCTGGGCTGTATTCTGCGTTGCATCTTCCCATTGATGCCGTGCCCGATATGACCAACGTGCAGGTGCAGGTTGTGACCGATGCCGGTTCGCTCTCACCTGTTGAAGTCGAACGCTATGTCACCTATCCCGTTGAAAATACGATGGGTGGATTGCCCGATGTGGAAGAACTCCGTTCGGTCTCCAAATTTGGAATTTCGGTCGTCACAATCGTTTTCAAAGAAGGGACGGAAATCTATCGGGCACGTCAGCTCGTCACTGAACGTCTTGCCGATGCCGCCAGCAGCATACCTGCCGGTTATGGTTCGCCCACTGTGGGACCACTCACAACTGCTCTGGGTGAAATTCTGCAGTTCGAAGTTCGCAGCGACCGACACACGCCAATGGATTTACGCACCATGCTCGAATGGGATATCGCCTCCCGACTGCGTCAAGTGAATGGTGTGACTGAAATCAATACTCATGGCGGTTACTACAAAACATTTGAAGTTCAGACCGATCCCGACCGGATGACGAGCTACGGCATTTCGATGGATCTGCTCTTTCAGCGATTGCAGTCAAACAACAACACATCTGGAGGTGGATACGTCATCCATCACGACGAACAGCGTTTCATTCGCGGCGTGTCTCTCCTGGAAGATGAAGCCGATATTGAATCGGTTGTCATTCGTCGTGAACCTGATGGAACGCCGATCCTGCTGCGAGACATCGCTAATGTCAGTATCGAACCGATGACGCGTCAGGGAGCAGTGACGCGTGATGGTCGAGGCGAAGCGGTCACAGGACTTGTGATGATGCTGATTGGCGAGAACTCTCGCGAAGTTGTAATCGCGGCGAAGGAACGGCTGAAAGAAATCGAAGAGACGTTACCCGAAGGAGTTCGGCTCGAGGTGACTTATGACCGAGCCGCCTTAATTGGCCGCACGCTGAAAACAGTTCTCACCAACCTGACCGAAGGGGGCATGCTGGTGATCGTGGTACTCCTGCTGATGTTGGGGAATTTGAGAGCAGGCATCATTGTTGCAATGGCTATTCCTCTTTCGATGCTGTTTGCAACCAATGTGATGGCCTTTACCGGCGTGACCGCCAGTTTGATGAGTCTGGGTGCAATTGACTTCGGTTTGATAGTCGACAGCAGTGTCATCATGGTGGAAAACTGCATCCGAAAACTCTCTCACGATAATGGCGATACGAAACACGAAGATATCATTCTGGATGCAGCTGTCGAAGTTCGCAAACCGACCATGTTTGGGGAATTAATTATTGCAGTTGTCTTTTTGCCGATTCTGCTCCTGGAAGGAACTGAAGGTAAACTCTTCCGCCCGATGGCCTTAACGGTTCTGTTTGCATTAGGTGGCTCGTTAATTCTCTCCCTCACTTTCATGCCGGCAATGGCATCCATCTTCCTGCCGAAGAAGATGAAAGAAGATGAAATCTTTCTGGTTCGAATCGTTAAGTTCTTTTACGAACCGTTAGTCAGTCGCGCGATTCTGCATCCGCTGGTGACGATCGTCATTGCTCTTTCTGTATTCTCGATCAGTATTCCGATGGCTCGCAATCTGGGAGCCGAGTTCATGCCCCGGCTCGAAGAAGGAGACTTATTGATCGAAGCCCAGCGGCTCCCCAGTGCGACTCTCGAAGGTTCGATTGAGATGTCGACACAAATCGAACGCATTCTCATGAAGTACCCCGAAGTCAAAACGGTCTTCAGCAAAACAGGACGTCCGGAAATCGCCAACGATGTAATGGGGGTCCATCAAACGGACGTCTGGGTATTACTCAAACCGATTCACGACTGGCCCTCTCATAAGAGTCGCGATGAATTGATTGAACAGATGTCAGAAGAACTCAACGCCAATGTTCCCGGAGTGGCGTTCGGCTTTACCCAGCCAATTGAAATGCGTGTCGATGAATTGGTCGCCGGTGTGAAAGCCGATGTTGCTGTTCTGTTATACGGCGATGATATGGAAATCCTCGGGCAGAAGGGCAAAGAGATTGAAGCTGTTTTGCGGGCGATTCCCGGAGCCGTCGATGTGAAGGCTGATTATCAGTCGAACCTGTCGACATTGACAATCAAGACCAGACCCGAAGCTCTGGCTCAATACGGTATCGATGCCCAGACCGTTCTGGATGTTGTGTCCTCGCTGGGAGGACATCAAGTCGGACAAATCTTTGAAGGCCGGGCCCGATATCCGATTATTGTTCGCATCCCTGAACAATGGCGTGAAAAGATTGAATTGCTCGAACAGATTCCCGTGGCTGATGACAATGGCAAAGCGGTGCCGTTGAAGGAGCTGGCTGATATTGAGCTCGAAGAAACTCCACCCACAATTGAGCATGAAGGTAATCGTCGACGAACTTTCATTTCAGCGAACGTCCGCGGTCGTGATGTCGCATCATTTGTGAATGAAGCCCAGACAGAGGTGGCGGAAAAGATCGACTTTGCTCCCGGTTATGAAATCCGTTGGGGGGGTGACTTCGAGAATCTGCAGTCAGCTAGTCGACGACTGGTGATCATAACCCCGATTGTTCTGATCATCATCATGTTGCTGTTGCACACGAGTCTGGGATCAATGCGACTGGCGATGCTGATCTTTCTCGCGGTTCCGATGGCTGCTTCCGGTGGAATTATCGCACTCTATCTGCGAGGAATGCCGTTTAGTATTTCTGCGGGAGTTGGTTTTATCGCTTTATTCGGAGTTGCGGTGCTCAACGGTCTGGTCTGGGTCAGTGCGGCAGAGCACTCCCGCAAGATGGGCATGCCGCTCGATCAGGTCAGCCACGATACGGCTCTCGTCCGGCTCCGACCAATTTTGATGACGGCGTTAGTGGCCAGTCTCGGATTTTTGCCGATGGCGATGTCCACAAGCGATGGGGCAGAAATGCAGCGACCACTTGCCACGGTCGTTATTGGCGGTCTGATTACTTCGACACTGCTGACATCTCTCGTTGTCCCGACGATTTATCCGTGGTTTGCCCGGGGATTGCATGAAATCAAACTGACTCACCATAATGATCCGGAGTCTGCAATCAATTAATTGACGTTAAATCCAAGCGGCTTGGGTGGCACGTCCCAGAACAAAGTGATGGGCGTGGGGATTGCAGACGATCACGCCATTCCCATAACTCAGGATATCCCCAAATTGATGTGAATTCACTTTTCTCGATATATTTCCTGGTGGGAAGGATGGCAGCGAGCAGTCTTTATGGCTTCATGGAGTCCGAATTCAAGTCTCGATGAAATCGCTGGCTTCAATACCTAACAACTTGAGTTTGCTTCGCAAGGTGACTCTGGAAATCCCCAGAATTGCAGCGGCTTTAAGTTGATTGCCTGAGGTGTAGCGAAGTGTCTGACGAAGTAATTGGCTTTCTGCGAGTGAAATCGCTTCGCTGTAAAGATTTTCGCTCCCGGCTTCCAACCGTTCTGCCACGAACCGACTGGAAAGGTAATCCACTTCAGATGTTGCCAGGCCGCACGTTACCGAAGCATCGCCGAGCGGAGGCAGAAATTCCGGCAGCAGTAGATTCCCGCGAGCACTCAGTAAGGATTGCTTCATGACACTTTCAAGTTCTCGAACATTCCCCGGCCAACGATATTCCTGAAGCAGCTCCAGAGTTTGAGGAGTGAGTCCACGAATATCTTTGCCAAATTCTTCGCTGTATTTCCTTAAAAAGAATTCTGCGAGAATCCGTAGATCATCATCCCGTTCTCGCAGAGGGGGAAGATGAATGGTCACGACCGACAAACGAAAATACAAATCGGATCGAAACAGACCTTCTGAGACCAACTGTTTCAAATCATGATTCGTAGCCGCAATGATGCGAACATCGACGGTAATCGGGCTATTTCCGCCAACGCGCTCGAATGTCTGATCCTGAAGCACACGCAGCAGTTTCGCCTGGGTCAGCGGAGACATGTCGCCCACTTCATCGAGGAAGAGCGTGCCCCCATCGACCTGCTCCAGTTTGCCGATTCGCTGACGGTTCGCATCCGTGAATGCTCCTCTCTCATGACCAAAGATTTCGCTTTCGAGTAAAGCATCGGGAATAGCCGCACAATTGATCGCCTGAAATGGAGCTTTGGCTCGATCACTGTGATGATAGATGGCCTGGGCGACAACTTCTTTGCCCGTTCCACTCTCACCGAGTAACAGAACCGTTAGATTCTGAGAAGCGACTCTGCCGATCGCCTTATAAACTTCTTTCATGGCTCGGCAACGACCGACGATGGCATCGCCAGAGGTGATGTCATCGTCTTCTGCCAGAACCGGCTGAACACGAACCAGACGACTCAAATTAAATGCCTTATCGAGCAACGCTCGGATCTCGTCCAGTTCAAGCGGTTTGAACAGATAGTCGTATGCACCAAGCTTGGTCGCTTCTATTGCTGACTCAACGGTGCCGTGACCTGTAATAAAGATGAACGGGATGCGAGAGTCCTGTTCCCGCAGTCGTTTGAATAACTCAAGACCTGTCATATCTGGCAGACGAAGATCAATCACGACGACATCAGGACGTTTTTCATTGAACAGCTTTTCCCCATCTGCTCCATTCTTAGCAGTCAGCACACAAGTCGTCTCATTACTAAAAGCCCGCTCGAAAGCTTTCAGAATAGAAGTTTCATCATCGATGACTAATAGACTTTGCATGCTGCCTCGGTTTCAGGTTGAGAATTTACAGAATCCAGTTCTGATTCCATATTCGCTTGGGAATTGACATGAGTGAGCGGGAGCGTCAAACAAAATTCTGCTCCCCGAATCGGACGATTGACACCTGTCAAAGTGCCATTGTGCATTTCTGCAATTCGTTTACAGATGCCGAGTCCGAGTCCGACCCCATTATCTTTTGTGGTAACGAACGGAGTAAACAATCGACTCTCGACAGCGGGAGCGATGCCAGTTCCAGTATCTCGGACAATAATCTCATAAGTCTCTTCAGATGGCGAAACTTCCACTGTCAACGTTCCCCCTTCAGGCATGGCATCCAGTGAATTCAATACGAGATTAAGCAGCAATTGTTGAATCTGAGCAGAGTCACCTTCAACAAGAGCAGGAAATTGGAGAAGATTGAGATTCAGTTCAACATTTTGACTGGCACATCGATTCTCAATCAATTGAGCAGTATTGCTAATAATTTTCTGAAGATTACATTCCGCAAACTCGCTCCGTTCTGGACGGGCATATTCAAGCAGGCTGTTCACGGAGCGCTCCATGCGGCGAATCTCATGGACAACCAGTTCCAGGTCATCCGTCGGTAAGCCTTCTTCAGCAAATTTATCTTTGTTGACCTGAATAAGCATCTTAATTGATGTGAGCGGGTTACGAATCTCATGAGCGACTCCGGTTGCCAGTTGAGCGAGTGTCATCATTTGCTGAGCTTTCAAAGCTTCCGATTCTCGCGCCATCGTTATACGTTCCTGCTCTGCCTGCTTGGCAGCCAGAATCACAAACCAGACTGGTAAGGCACAGACAAGAGTCAGCAAGATGGCATCAAAAAAAGCTTCCCCGGTTTTGCCGAGTAGATCAGGCAAGATAAAAGGCAAGACCAACATGACAAAGACTTCAGTCGTAAAAACAAGCGCGAGAATGATCCCAAGAATCCGCGATGGGGAACGGACAATACTTGGTAAAATGGAGTCTCGATTCAACATTTCAGTCAAATGCCTATTTCTTCAAAGGAGAATTACTACAAAATTCTTTCAAGGTATTCGATTCAAAGTTTTTCCAGCATAGGGAATAGAGTCCTGCTGGCAATCACTGAAATTGGAAGAGCGAATTGATAAATTGAACTGAAATCTACTCCACCTGGAAATCACTCGCTGATTTTTTTTGTGACGCAATCCCTGTACCATTCAGAATCCACTGATTTTAAGATGAATTTATCTACTGTCATTCGTGTACTGGAAAGAATTTATTCACCATCTGGACAGATTGCAGTTTTCATTAGAATAATCCCGGAAGATTCGTGACAGATTCTACCCGAAAACATTTTCTCGTTTTCATTGAATGTCTAATTCAAGGCCCAAATCCGTTCTCACGAGAATTGTATCGTAGTAGCTTCCACTGTTTTCCGAAACTTCTTTGAATATTTCGTGTCTCGGTCGTGGATCATGATCGCGGGACGCTATTCCCGATCACTAGTCTCTTCGGCAAACTTCTTCGTTTATCGGCATACCCAGACTGAATTCAGACAGTAGGTCGATCCGGTTACGATCGCTTCATGTGTTTGCAGATTCAGAATCACCATTACATATAGATCGCGGACTCCGCGTGGGGCACAATGAATACGATCTGTGATCCATGATTCAATAGAAAGAAAATAGCGTAAATTACGGCCGAGGCAATTTGCGACATAACGGGGAGGTCCAAGCTCAGTATAGTCGCAGCTTCTCTGGTCGGAAAATGCATCTCCAATAGTCATACAAGCTATGTTAACTCCACATTAAATGTTATGCTAAAATGCATCAGTCAATGCTTATATTGATGGCCACGGAACACAATAAATGGAGCGGATTATGGAAAAGAACAGAATTTCACATTCTCGACGTCAGTTTCTGGGAACAGTTACCGCGGGTAGTGCCGCGCTGCTGGCTCCGATGATTATTCCCTCTTCTGCACTTGGGCGAGACGGAGCTGTTGCTCCCAGCGAACGGATTGTCGTAGGAGGCATCGGTATTGGACGCCGGGGTGGATACGATCTTGGCTGCTTTCTTCAACAGAAAGATGTGCAGTTTGTAGCCGTGGCTGATATCAAAGCACAACGTCAGGGTGAAGTGAAAAAGATAGTTGACACCCATCATGGTAACGAAAACTGTAAAACTTATCGGGACTTTCGCGATGTCCTCGACCGGGATGATATCGATGCCGTACTGATCGCAACCGGGCCGAACTGGCACGCCACGGCAGCGATGACAGCAGCCAAAGCTGGCAAGGACATGTACTGCGAAAAGCCAGTCACGAAGAACATTATACAAAGTCTGATTCTGGCAGACACAATGCGCAGAACCGGACGAGTCTTTCAGGCAGGAACGCAGCGTCGCAATCTGCCTCACTTTTCATTTGCCTGCGAGTTGGCTCGCACCGGAAAGCTTGGCAAGCTCCAGAAAGTTTACGCGCATCCAGCTGGCATGCAGGCAATGATGAGTGGCTGGCTCGTTCCTGAGGAAGTTCCTGATCAGGATGTGGTCGACTGGGATATGTATCTTGGGCCAGCGGCCTGGCGTCCTTATAACAAGAAGTTGCTGGATGGATTCAACTTTGAAAAAGGGGGAGGATTCGTCGGAGCCTTCAATGGTGGCGGCGTGTTGGAATGGGGATCGCACTGCGTCGACCTGTGTCAATGGGCCGTCGACGACAGTTTGCCACCGGTGGAATACAATGCTCCAAAAGATGGCGAGCTGATGGCTCGTTACGAAAACGGCACACAATTAATCTTTCGGGAGAAAGGCTGGATTCCGTTGGGATCCTGTCCGGTTCGATTTGAAGGCGAAACTGGTTGGGTGGAAGCGGGTGATAGTGGCAAACTGGTTTTGAGTTCGCCAGAACTACTCGCAGGCAGATCCGTAGAAGAGATCGGTGGCTACCCGGCGACGTTCCACGTGCGCGACTTCCTGGACTGTGTGAAAACTCGCAGCCAACCGAAAGGGAATGCTCAGGCGGCGTGCAACGCTCATATCGCCTGCCATGCGGCAAACATCGCCTTGTTATTGAATCGTCAGGTGAAGTTCGATAACGCAACCAATACTTTTATCGACGACGTCGAAGCGAATCGATTGAGATCCGAAGCACTTAGAGAACCGTGGAGGCTGTAACTCTGTTGCTTTTTTTCTGACAGTTGACCAGTTAACAATTCTCTCATTCCAGGACCATCATCATGCTGAAATCTCTCCAGCGCAATGTCATTTATTTCACTGCCCTGTTCGTAGCACTTTGTGCGAATTCGTTATGGGCATTTCAAACTCCAGGTTCATCGTCGGGACAAGAACAACAGCTGCTTGCTGTGCTTCAATCCGATGCACCAGCTGCGGAAAAGGCTCTCGTGTGCAAGAGCCTGGCGATCTATGGATCAGACGCGGCTGTTCCCGAACTGGCCAAACTCCTTCCGAACCCTCAGCTCTCCTCCTGGTCGAGAATTGCCCTGGAAGCTATCCCCGGCGAAGCCTCAAACGAAGCTCTCAGGAACGCAGCTGATTCATTGAAAGGTCGACTGCTCGTTGGTGTCATCAACTCAATTAGTTTCCGGCAAGATGAAAAAGCCGTTGAGTTACTGATCGCGAAACTCAACGACTCCGACAACGAAGTCGCAGCTGCTGCCGCTGTTGCACTTGGACATATCGGCAATACAGACGCAACCCAGGCACTTCGAGAGGCCTTAGCCTCGGCACCCGTTGAACAGCGATCGGCGATTGCTGAAGGCTGTGTGTTGAGTGCAGAGCGATTACATAACGAGGGCAATTCTGTAGAGGCCATGGAAATCTATGATGAAGTCCGTCATGCAGATGTCCCCCTGCAACGCATCATTGAAGCGACTCGCGGAGCGATCCTGACCCGGAAACAGGAAGGCATCCCATTGTTAATCGAAACCTTCCGTTCGCAGGACAAGAAGATGTTTCAACTGGCATTGGGAACCGCTCGTGAGTTTCCAGGTGGCGAAGTCGATCAGGCCTTAGCTGAAGAATTGTCGAAAACTTCTCCTGAACGGGCTGCGTTACTGATTCAAGCCATGGCAGACCGCCCCACAACTGTTTCTTTACCTGTCGTTCTGGACTCTGCGAAACAAGGTGACAAACAGGTTCGCCTGTCTGCTCTTCATGCCCTGCAACGAGTTGGAGATGATACCTGTCTTTCAGCATTACTGGCCATTGCGACCGATTCCGATGAGGAACTTGCCGCAGCTGCGCAAACCACTCTCGCTGCTTTGCCGGGACAAAATGTCAACCAGAGAATTGCTGAGCAATTGCCGCAAGCCACGGGCAAACAGTATCTGATTTTACTTCAGTTGATCGGCCAACGACGTATCGACAGCAATGTCGAAGATGTCGAACAGGCCCTGAACAATCCCAACGCGAATGTTCGCAGCGCTGCATTCATTGCTTTAGGTGAAATCGTTTCCCTGAAAAAACTCTCTGTACTTTTGTCACAAGTTGTTCAACCTGGCCACGCAGAAGATTTGCCAGTCGCGAAACTGGCATTGAAAACCGCCAGTGTTCGCATGCCCGATCGTGAAGCCTGTGCTGCAGAATTAGCAGCAGCTATGAAAGATGCACCTGTCTCTGCCCAAACGACCTTGCTGGAAATTCTAACTGATGTCGGTGGCAGCAATGCACTCCAAACGCTTGCCTCGGCTGCCAAAACTGATGAGCCGGAACTTCAGGATACTGCGAGCCGTTTACTCGGCACATGGAACTCAGTCGCAGCGGCTCCTGTGTTGTTGGATCTGGCAAAGACAGCGCCGGCGGAAAAGTACCGAGTACGAGCACTGCGCGGCTACCTTGGACTGGCCCGGAAATTTTCCATGCCCGATGATCAGCGAACCGAAATGTGTCATAATGCTTTCATTGCAACAAATCGTATTTCTGAACACCAGTTGGCACTTGATGTCCTTCAACTGCACCCCAGTCCATCGGGATTGAAACTGGCGATTGATGCAATGGAAATGCCCAATCTGAATACCGAGGCCACCGCAACAGCGATGGTGATCGCCCAAAAGCTTGGGAAAAAGGGAATCGATGTCAACAAACTCATGTCCAGCGCCGGTTTTGAAAAGGTGAAGCTGGAAATCGTGAAGGCAGAGTATGGTGCGGGATCTCAACAGAAAGATGTCACCGACATCCTGCGAAAACAGGCAAGCGACTCACCCCTAATCCCACTTGCGGCTTCAGGTTACAACGCCAGCTTCGGCGGCGACCCAGCTCCCGGTGTCGTCAAACAACTCAAAATCCAATACCGCATCAACGACAAAGCCAGCGAAGCCACCTTCGCAGAAAATGCCTTGATTCTTCTTCCGCTTCCTAAGTAAGCCCGCAAAGCCAACCCGTATCGACCTCAGTCAACTCAGGTAGAACAGATCCCTTTCCGAGAGAAACCATGCGAATACTTTTCATAACGATGCTCGCTATTTCTTGCGCTGATGGAGTTCAGGCTGCCGAGCCGAACCGTCAGGGGATTGACTTTTTTGAGGCCAAAATTCGCCCGATGCTGGTCACTCATTGTTACGAGTGTCATTCTGCGGAAGCCGTTGCGAAAAACAAGCTGAAGGGAGGATTGCTGCTCGACTCGCGCGAGGCGAGTCAACATGGAGGAGAAAGCGGACCAGCCGTCGTTCCCGGCAAGCCGGATGAAAGTCTGCTGATCAGTGCACTTCAACATGTTGACTTTGAGATGCCCCCCAAAGGGAAGCTGCCCGATGAAATTATTACTCACTTTGTGAAGTGGGTCGAGATGGGTGCTCCCGACCCGCGTGAAGGTGGTGAGGTTGTAACTTCGAAAGGGATCGACATCGAAGCCGGTCGCGACCATTGGGCATTCCAACCCTTGCAGTCCGTCTCGCCACCTGATGTTGAAGATAAGAGCTGGGGACGCACCCCAATCGATCAATTCATCCGTCAGCGACAGGAAATGGCGGAAATTGTGCCCAATAAAACAGCGGCTCCACACACTCTCATGCGCCGAGCCTATTTCGATCTCATCGGTCTTCCGCCAACTCCTGAAGAGCTGGATCGACATATGAAGAGCTTCGCAGAAGATCCTGAAAATGGATATCGTGCGCTGGTTGGTGAACTCCTGGCGAGCGAACATTATGGAGAGCGTTGGGGACGACATTGGCTGGATGTTGCCCGGTTTGCAGAGAGTAATGGATATGCGTTCGATGGTGATCGCCCCAATGCCTGGCACTATCGTGATTTTGTGATCCGTGCATTGAATTCCGACATGCCTTACAATGAATTCGTCAAACTGCAAATCGCTGGGGATCTTCTGACAGACGTCAACGCTCCAACGAGCGATGCTGCCCTCAAAGCCGTAAATACGCTGGCAGCCACAGGATTTCTAGTGGCCGGACCGTACACGACACAGCAAACACAGAAGGAGCGTGAGCGGAGTCGATACGAGCAACTCGATGATATCGTCAATACACTGGGTACATCGTTGCTGGGATTAACGGTTGGTTGCAGCCGTTGTCATGATCATAAATTCGATCCCTTGCCACAATTCGACTATTACAACCTGGCAGCCTGTTTCGCCGATGTCGGATTTTCTGATACCGGAGTCAACATGGAACCAGAGAAGTTTCGCGAGCAAAAAGCTGCTTATGATGCAGCACACACGCCACTTATTGCGGCTCGAACAGCCTTCGAACAGGAACAGCTTCCAAAGCGTTTGAGCGAATGGGAAACCAGTCAGGCCGAGACGCTTCTCACTCCCAGTGGCTCACTGACGCTTGGCAACTGGCAACATGTCGGACCTTTTGTGGGAGAGAATTTCGAGAACGCTTTCGAGCAGACATTCGCCCCGGAAAAAGGCGTTGATTTAACAGCAAAGTATGCTGAGTCCAATCTCGGTTGGACAGAACAACCGACTTGGCTGGACGGGACTGTAAACAATACTTTCAGCGGAAACAACGCGGCTAACTACATTTATCGCGTAATTGAATCCGATGTCGATCAGGCAGTCGCACTTTCTCTGGGAAGTGATGATGCGATTATAGTCTGGGTCAATGGCGAAGAAGTTCTCTCAAAGTTAATCGGGCGAGGCGCAGCTGCCGGACAGGAATTGATTCAGGTTCCTGTCCGCAAAGGTCGCAACGAATTGTTAATGAAAATCGTCAACAATGCAGGTCCTTCCGGGTTTTACTTTTCAGCCTCACCCGTACAGCAGGTTGAGTTAACTGGATTTGGATCCTGGCAACATGTCGGTCCATTTTCCTCTGCAAATTTTGATAATGCTTTCAATACCGTATTCCCGCCCGAACTTAGCATCGATCTCTCGGCTAGTTACGAGGAAGAGAAACTGAAGTGGACGGAGCAACCCGACTGGAAAGATGGCATCGCGCACAACGACAAGCTTACCGGTGTGAACTCGGCGAATTATCTTTATCGCAGAATTGAATCAGACACACCGCAAGTGCTTTCACTTTCTTTGGGGAGCGATGACGGCATTAAACTCTGGGTCAACGGTCGAGAAGTTTTATCGAAGAAGGTAGGCCGGAATGTCGCAGCGGCTGGTCAAGAGACCGTTATCATTCAGTTGGCAAAGGGATCGAATGATCTGCTATTGAAAATCGTCAACGGCGGCGGGGCAACCGGATTTTACTTCGCTGCCAGTGGGACATCGTCTCCGCAAGAAATTCTTGACACTCTCAAAGTTTGACTTTCGCACTTTTTG
>DEML01000075.1 GCA_002359185.1 Planctomycetaceae bacterium UBA2671 | reverse complement strand
TTGTTCCATCCAGCAGTGGGCGGGGGGCAGGCTCTGGGCAACCTGGTTCGGTTCCAACATTCAGGCCGAACGAGCGCCCTATCACAAAGACCTATTCTCGGTCATATCGACTTCCGCAGACGGTGGCAAAACCTGGAAAGAAGTCTTTGTTTTTGACCCGAGCGAACTCCTTGGGGGAGGAGCATCAGACCCGATGTTGTGGAAAGATCCCCAGGGGAATATCCGATTCATCGGTCTTAGAAACATAGATTTCAAAGGCCAGGACGAATTCGCTTCTTCTGCATGGGAATTCACCATGCTCGACCCTGAAAACGAACACACAGAATGGACTGAGCCACGCCTGATTGGAAACAAAAACCTCTCCGTCATGAAGCCGCTCATTTTTTCTGACGGCACAATTATGCGCTCTATGGACGACTTCAAGTTTGTTGGCGTCCCCGACAAGGTGAGAATTCGCTTTTTGAAAGAAGACGTCAACGGTAAGCCGATATTTGTTTCCGAATTCCCCGTGGATAACGACGCGGTTTTTGCGGAGCAAATGCCAATCATCCGAAAAGATGGCAGCCTCTTTACCTTCTACCGAGCCAAAGCGGGACAGAAATTTGCTGAATCCTTCGACGGCGGTAAAACCTGGAATCTGGGCGGCTACTACCCGATGCAGTTTTCGATCAACACAAAATGCATACTCATAACACTCCCTTCGGGCAAAGTTTTGTTAGTTGCAAACGACGTCCAGATGAAACGGGAAAACGACAAGAAAATATACTACTACACCGACGAGAACGGTAAAGAACGCGAGCTTGAAAAACATAAGACTCCACGTACCCGCATGACGGCCTATTTAAGTGACGATGACGGCAAAACCTTTACACATAAAATGCTTTTATGCGACGAGGGGCAAATCAGCTATCCTTCGGCAACACTCAGTAGTGACGGATCCATCTATATCGTTTATGACCAGGGGCGTGACGTGATCGGTCAACACACCATCTTTCTATCAAAGATCACGGAGGAGGATATCCTTGCGGGTAAACTCGTCAACGGTGAAAGCTTTTTGAACAATATCGTAAGTCGCCCCAGCGATCACGGGGGCGGACGCCGCGCAGGCGACAAACTTTAAGCTCACCGGAGTGGCAAACTCATCAGAAGTTGATTCATAGACACTTCTCGCAGTACACCACGAGTGAGTCTCCCTATCTGTTAGTGGGGAGAACATATATCGTAGGAGAATAAGTCACGTTTCAAATCTTGGTGAGGTGCAATCCATTTTTCGTTGGGACCACGGAATGTCGACACCTGCCTGTTTCACTTCCGTGTGAGTCCATCGGAAAGTTGAGCCTGGATGCGACTCGATCGAGGCAGGGCACTCTGAGAGTGTTCATCGAAGACGGGAAGTGAATACTACCGGAGCAACAGACGACAGATTTGCGTCGTTTTGGCAGGCATTCCATGTCAGCAAAATTTTGATGATTTGAGCGGGAGATTTTGGCGACGGAGTTGGCCGGAAACCGGGACAATTGACCCCTGGAATCGTACCGTTCGTCGCCAAAAAGGTATCACCAAAGGTATCTCCGAGGAAAAAAAACGGCAAAGTCGAATTGCCGACCTTGCCATAACTTCCTGCAGATAAATGACTTGCGAAAAGTCGGGACGACAAGATTTGAACTTGCGACCTCTTGACCCCCAGTCTGTAGGTCTATCCTAAAACAAGCGATTTATTGACCATATTTACGATTGGTGGTCGAATTGATGGTCGTTTTGCCCACCATAATTTAGACCACGGATTAGCCCACAGGACGCATGTTTTATGGTATAATTCTGGAATCATCTGATAAGAATGAAAACCCAAAATTAGACCACCGAAATATGGGGCGAAAATGGCAAGAGAAGCAATCGAGTTCGGACGACCCGAAGTTCTAAAATCGGGAAAAGTCCGCTATAAAAAAATGGTCAGCGGTAGTCAGTTTAAGTCACCTGCCTACGATCTGGACTCACGGCGCAATCGAGCCGACGCTTGGAATCTGTTCCTCAAATTCCGTGATGAAGTTCTCGCCGAGATCGCAGCGAAACAAGCAGCACATGATGCTGCCGACCCCATACGCTCAAATTTGGTGGAACATCTTCAAGACGAAATTGCTCTTGCTGAAATCACGCAAAACAAAAAGCAATCTAAATGGGCAAGTAATGTGCTGGAAATTGTTCGTAATGCTGATCCTAAAGGCTTGGATGAAGCGGCGGAGATACTTGGGATTCCAAATAAGGGTGAAGAGCCTCTCCATTTTGTCGCCGCACGTGAAGTAGTCAAATTGACTATTAAAAATGCTAAGCCTAGATTGTCTGACTCAGACTTGTCGGCTATCTACTGAGTGGAAACCTCAGACAAAGCTGTTCAGTTCATTGAAAATCTCACACTCGTCGGAGATCACTCGGGGAAACCGTTTGTTCTCAGACCGTGGCAAAAACAGATCATCACTTCTCTCTATCGTGGTGAAGTCTCCAAGTGTTTTCTACTGCTGCCCCGAAAAAATGGAAAGACGCAAATTGCAGCAGCCATCTGCATGTTCCATTTGTTGTGCATGACCAATCAGCAAATCTTAGGGGCAGCAGCATCGCAGGAACAGGCTTCCCGAATCTACGATGCCATGGAGCAGATGATTCGTGCCGATGCGACACTAAGCAAACTCTGTGAAATCATCCCAAGTAAAAAGAGAATCGTCTGTGAAGCCACCAATTCCTTCTATGTTGCTGTAACTTCGGGAGGCGATGTCCAGCATGGATATTCGCCAACACTGGTGGTCATGGATGAATTACATTCTTGGACTCAGCCAAAGCATCGTAGGTTACATGCTGCACTTACAACGGGTTTTGGGGCACGCTCAAATCCACTTACACTTTGCATCTCCACACAAACATCAGATCGTACAAGTTTAGCCCACGAAGAGGTGTCTTTTGCTCGACGACTGAAAGGTCGTATTGAGAATGGCAAGGTCAAACGATCAGGTCAGGTTGAGAACCCGAACTACTTGGCAGTCCTGTATTATGCGGATGAGAAAAGTGACTGGACTGACAGGCAAATCTGGAAAGCAGTCAATCCGGCTTTAGGAGATTTTCTGTCTGAGAAATATCTTGAGGAAGAGTTCAAGATTGCTCAGCAAATCCCATCCAGACAAAACCACTTTCGTCAGTATTACCTGAATGTCCCCATTGACTCTCTTGGTAAGTGGATGGACATGTCTTTGTGGGACAAGTGCCGTGGGACTTCACCAGACCTCACTCAATACAAATGCTGGGGTGGTCTTGATCTTGCGCCCGTAAACGATCTCTCTGCTTTCGTTCTACTCTGGGATGTCGATGGCGTCTATCACATCAAATCGTGGTTCTGGTGTCCTGAGAGTGACATTCTTCAACGATCCAAGATCGAGCAAGTCCCTTATGAAATGTGGAGCAAAGCTGGTCACATTCGTCCCTGTAGTGGATCATCCACATCATTCTCCCAGATCAGGCAGGACATCAGTGAGATATGTAGCATGTATCGTGTCCAGAAGATCGGTGCAGACCGATCTCATGCCTACGATGTCGCTCAGAGTTTAATTGAAGATGGATTTGACGTTGAATGGTTCAGACCCGGATTCGAGTCGATGGGACGACCAACAGCAAGACTGGAAAAACTGGTAATTGATGGTGAATTGGTTCATTCAGGTAATCCAGTAATGGATTACTGCATGTCCAACGTAGTTTGTGAATCAGATGCTGCTGAGAACATCCGACCATCCAACAGACTACGCAGAAAACAGGATAAAATCGATGGGGCGATCGCACTCATCATCAGTCTAGGGATGGCGATGTGGGACGACAGTTCACCGCAGTTTGAGTCGGTTTACAGTTCCGAGGATTGTTCAATCTGGCTGTAAGGATGATTTGAATAATCACTGCTTGATTTGGGTATGTTGATTTACTCAAATCATATGACAGTAACGAGTTGCGGCATATTATGTTTGATTTTTATAATTGACTTGACTGTCCTCATGAGTATTCTCGGGCATATTAAACGCTTCACAATTTAAGTAAAGGATATTGACATGGCTGACAGCAGTTACAGAGACAAAATCGTGAAATTCAAACCAATTCAAGAGGAGGGAGAATTTATTGGTCGAGTATTTACTTTCGTATATAAGCACAATGGTAAAAACTGTGTTGAAATCGAAACTGTCAATAAGAGGCTCCCAGAATATGTGATTAAAGACTGGATTTTAGACGAAGGCTTCTTGGTAGCTGGTGGCATTAAGGAGGACTATTATTATAAGCACCGAGTTTATATTGATGACATTATTTGCATTTGTGAAAATGACGATAATCAAGTTCTGCAATGCAAAAAGCATTTGGACGCTTTGGATCATGTTTTTACAGAAAGATATAAGATACGGGCTTTGCGACGCCTTCATGGACTGACATGAATCATCTCAGAGAGCAGCCTCGACTAATTTCCTTCGAGGCTGTTTCTCGTTCTTGCGGCATACATAAAGAATGTTCTCATTCTTTAGTCGCAGCAAAAAACCAGAAAAACGATCCAGCATCACATCGGCTAAGTTGGTCAATCTCGGCAACTACGCCGATTCTTCCCAGATTGTCGTCACTGAAGACACGTCTCTCCAATTGGTGACGGTGCGAAGTTGTGTTGATCTGATTGCTCAAACAATTGCCACATTGTCTCTTCATGGTTTCGAGAGAATTGATGGCGAGCGTGAGCGAATTGACGAACATCCCATTGCTCGCTTGATCCATCGCCCCAATTCGATGATGACGAGCATCGACTGGCTCGAATGCCTAATGAATCGAGTTCTGCTCTATGGCAATAGTTTTGATTTTCTGGACTATTCTGGTGGTCGTCCAGTGGGCATTTACCCACTGGAAAACAACAAGGTAAAAATCATCCGTCCCAATGGTGAGTTGCTGTACCAAGTGACAATCAATGGTGTCACCAGAGAACTTGAACCATATCAAATTCTTCACTGTAAGGGTTTCTCAACGAATGGAATTCAGGGAATCTCACCAATTAGCCATGCTGCACGTGTCGTTGCAAGTGGATTGTCTATGGATCGCATTCAACAGCGATTCTTCGACAATGGCAGCCATCTCGGTGGCATTCTCAAACACCCTGAGAGATTGTCTGAGGAAGCCAAAGACAATCTGCGATCTCAGATCGAAAGCAAACATCGTGGAGTGGATAATGCGTTTCGATTCATGATTTTGCAGGAAGGTATGGACTATGAGCCTCTGGGCTTACCCCAAGATCAGGCTCAGTTTGTTGAGCAGCGAAAGCTGAACACGCTGGACATCCTAAGAATTTTCCATGTTCCCAGTCATATGATGGCTGTGACTGAGGGAAGTATGTCGTTTGCTTCCGTCGAACACATGGGCATCAGTTTCTATAGGAATACGATTCGTCCTTGGATCAAAAAACTGGAAGCAGAGTTCAATCAAAAGTTGTGGCAGGAGTCGGAGAAGAGCAGGTTCTATCTGGAGTTTGATCCCGCCAGCTTACTGCGTGGCGACCAAAAATCAGAAGACGAATCTTTCCGAACTGGTTCACAATGGGGCTGGTGGAGTATCAATGAAATCAGACAGAAGAAGAACCTGCCTCCCATTGAAAATGGCGATTTGCATTATCGACCGCTCAACTATGCTCCCATCGAGCAGGACAACTCTCCAATTGTCGAGTTGGAAAAAGACGACTCGACAATTGGAGAGACAGAGACGGACTCCGAGAATGATGATCGCTCCATTGATCTCTCTGAACTGATCGAAGACGCACACAAGCGAGTCCTCACCAAAGAAATTAAAGCGATCCAGAGAGCGGTGAAGAAGTACGAACCAGCCGAGTTTATCTCTTGGGCGAATGAGTTTTATGGTTCTCATGCCGAAACGGTTCGTTCCACGTTTTCACCAGTCATGCGAGCAAATGGAACCGTGGACCGCATAGATAATCTGGCACAAAAGCACTGCAACGACCATCTGCAACAACTATCACTTGCTTGCTGGACGGACGAACCACAGGCGGCAGTGGAGCATCTATTGAATACATGGAGACAAAATGGAAACAAGATTTGAAAAACGATCAGCCGAGGACAATTACGAAATCAGGAATGTGAAGGCTGAGGTTCGGACCAGTGAGTCAGGAAATACCATCGTCGGAACAATTCCCTTTAATGTGCTGTCTCAAGACTTCGGTGATTTTCGTGAGCGAATCATGCCTTCGGCTTTTCGGATGACGATGAATAGTGATGCAGAGGTCTGGAGTTATTTCCAGCATGATTCAGACAAAGTAATGGCTAGACGCTCCACGGGGACGTTGGGACTCACCCTGACTGAAGATGAGTTACAGATTGAAATTTCGCCCAGCAATACCACATGGAGTCGTGATGCACTTGAAGTAATTCGTCATGGCGATAGTGACGGATTTTCGTTCGGTTTTTGGCTAATCGAAGACAGATGGATCAAAGAGGATGATCAGATTGTACGTGAATTGATTTCCGTTGATCTAGGTGAAGTGTCAGTAGTTTATAATCCTGTCCTTCAACTACCGAGTTCGGATTTTGTCATCACTGATAGTGATGGAATTGTCTGTGATCAAGAAATCAGAGATCAGGACGACGATTTTTATTGGGTGTTTTTCAAGGTTTCTTTGTCATCCACCTCTGACAATCAGTTTTATGTTTACTTTGGTGGTGAGTGATGGTTTGTTTTCCTTGTAATTCAATTGATGAAATCAGTTCTGGCGGCATGTCTGGTGGTGGAGCAGCACTTGTCTCAATCGACACAAGAGAAGGTGGAGCCTCTGTAAGTGGCTCAGCAGTGGTCTCAGTAACAGGACAGGTTTGGGATGATTTTCATTTTGTACTTCCACTTGACGAAAGTGGGGATGGAACAACTGATGAATATCAGGACCGAACAAGACACAATCTGCATGGTACTGGTGGTGTTGGCGAAAACAGCCCCACACTTGATTTGGGAGTCTTCTGTCTCCCTTGTCAGCAGTTTGTATCTCGTGACTTCATCATAATCCCAGACGACAATCTGGACACATCAGATGGTTTTACAGTGTCGATGTGGCTCTTCATGGATAAAACATATGAAGAGCGTGCTTTTTTCACTCGTGGCGGTACGGCTGACGATTGGAATTTTACAATCGGACAAAGTTACCTGAATCACATCTGGGCAAGAATCAGATTAGTGGGAGACGAGGATGAGACTATCACTCATTACGCTTTTTCAGAACGTCTCCAATTGGATACGTGGTATCACGTATCAGCCACTTGGAATCCACAATCGAGTCTGACAGTCTCAGTAAATGGCGTTCTTCATGCCTCCACTGAGACACCACAGACTCACATGGTGTCATCAAGTGGAAATGGTGGATATATCGGTCGCAAACAGGCACTCAGCCTCACTGGACGATTACAGGAGATAAGATTGCAGCCAGTTCGTAATAGCGCTTGGCTGGAAGCCGAGTATTACAATTTTTGTAATGCTGGATTTGTGATTTTTGGTGGTCAGGAAGAGGCAATCTTTGTGTAAATTCTTATCTAAGAGCTTTGAATTGAGTCATTCCAAGTGATTTCCCATTTTCTGAAAAGCTCAACCACACATCGTTACCATTGGTGCTTGTTCCAGATATGACACGAGAAGCTTGTGAAGGATTTTCAAAGTAATAAGTAGTCATAAGTCGATTGTTTGCAATAGTGCCATCTTCTTCGAGTTCTTTCCTTTTACGTTTGTATGTCTTCTCCAATGAAGTATTCACATTTCCAACAATTGCTCCTTCAATTACGCAGAATTCTTTTTCCATCCCATAATTAGCAATGCCAATTGCATCAACGTACTTATCATCTTTCCGCATCATCATGTAAAAAGCGCTTGCATAAAGGGCTTCCATGTTTCTGAAATCACCTTTATTTACAACAATGTATTTATCATCAATCGCTGTCACAACGTTGTGCATGTCGTTCTTTTGGCTTTCAAAATGCAAGAACTTTTTCCAGTCCGATTTTTTGATTACACAGTAATCAGTTCCCTCAACGTCACAATAATATGGTTCGACAATCTTGTAGTCATAAGGAAATGAAACAATTTCAGTAAGCATGAATATTGATTTCTGTAAGAAAATGGGATGTTTAAGGATCGTGCATTGTACAAACTCTCATGTTTACGAGAAACGAAATTTCTTAAAAATTCTCATCCCAAGATCATCCCCAAATCCCAATCTTTTCCCAAAAAAACGCCGAAATCCACGATCTTTTGGGAAAGATCGCATATAGGTGCAATATAGAAAAAATTTGCGTTATAAAAATAGATGAATTATAATCCGATAATCAAAGCATGGATGCGGCGATCAATCGGAATCATTTTTTGACGACCACCCCAATAAGCTGCATCCAAGCGGGGTGGTCGTCTTTTTTATTCTCGGGCAGGGCATAAAAAACCGCCGCAAGCATGTATAAGACTTGCGGCGGAGAGACTATATAATAGTCGAGGCGTATGATGTATATAGTAGAAACAAATCAGAATAAAATCAAGAAAAAATCAGAATCGAAGATTACAACTGATCTATCATGGAATCTGTTTGCTGGTGCTGGTGAGAAATTTCTTGGATTCAAATTTGCCGACCGTGATTTACAAGACGATGGCACTTGGGCAATTGTCAAAAAATCCAAGTGGGACGTAGACGAAAAAATGTGGGTGGCGAATTACGACCATCCTGAGTATTGGACAGTCCCAGAAAATCGCAATGTATGGCAGCACTCTGTGCTGCTCAAGCATTTGCAAGGAAAACATCGTGGAATCGTCGCCACATCAGACTCTGGTGTCTCTGATGTCCCATTTATTGCCGCTGATATTGACCGACACCACAATGAAAATGCGGAAAAGCATATAGAACGAGTTATTCGTGTTGGTCGTCAGTGTATTCTCATGTTTCCACATTTGCGGTGGCTCGTCGAGGTGAATCCGAATAATGGCTCAAGCAAAATCTACGGTTTTGGTCGCAAAGCCATAGGCATTTGCAAAGCCAGAATAATGGCAGAGAAACTTCATTCTGTTGTGGTCCAAATCACAGGGCAAAATACAGAAGTCTTTCCTCACAATATGCCTCAAATACTGCTTCCATTTCGACGTGACAAAATCACGATAATTGCTGGCGGTGAACTCAACAAGGTCGATAGATACAAGATAATCAACCGCAAGCGTGTTCCTTATATTACATATTCAATGTGTGAATTCCATGAGTGGTGGAGAGGGAGCCAGCAATATGATGAAAAAGCTTTGATTGAGACACTTGAAAAAGCCTGTGCTTGCCAAGTGATGTCTCCAATTGGAGACATTGCCATCACCAAATCTTTAAGTCTTGCCCAGCAGATGATGGAACAAGCCTATCGTGAGGCAATGGGCTTTACAAATTCTGACGATGTAGATGTTCAGGGCTTCGCCCTGAAATCTAGCGAACCCCCTACGGGGTCCGCAAATCGTATTTCAAAGCCTAACGGCAGGCTGCCTAAAAATTCTTCCCAAATTCTTGATTCTATCCGCAAAAACCCAAACGCATTTGATCGCAAACGGGAGTTCTCATTGTGGCTTTCACGTCGGCTGCGACGTGTTCCCACAGTGGATGAAGTCCTTGATGCCTATAAAGAACACAAGATGTTTAATGGATTGTGGGAAGACAAAGAATTAAAACGTCGGGCTGATTTCAGAGCGATTCTGCCTTATGTCGCCAAGTCATTTGATGCTTCAATGTGTGGTCATGACAAATCACAACGTCCTGAACTGGATCAGAAAATCAATTTGTGGAAAGGTAGAGCAACTTCCACATTTGTTTGGCAGACAAAGTTTACAACCATAATCAATCAAAAACGAAAAGTTGATGAATATGGCACTGTCACATATTCCAATGGTAAGAAACGCAAAGTATGTGGTAAGAAATTGCCTCTTGTTATGGCGATTGTCGAACAAGTTCGAAGTGATAAGTCAGATGGCGGTATTCCGAGAGATTCAATACAGGGTTGGTGGGAAGATTTAGCAGATGAGGGAAAATTGCCGAAATGGTCAATTGACACTTGGCAAGCTTACCGTCAAATCCTTGTTCAGATTGGCTGGATTTGCGTGAATCATGACTATTCACATCGACAACACAAAGCCAAAACCTGCAAAATCACATATGGGAATGAGCCATTGGTGGGAACCATCTACACTTACCCATCTAATACATATAGTAACACCACCACATCTATAATAGTGGTGACGCATTCTTCACAGGAAAATCTGGCATCAGACAATGATTTGATTCCGAGACCACCTCCAATGGCACAACCACCACCCATCAGACGGTTTTTACCATCATTTGAAGAACAAATCTCTTGGAATTGAACAAGAGAAGCGTGAGAGATACGTTTGCTAAGGATGCGAAGCTTTGAACCACCATCGGTGTCCCGCCTTGGGGCGGGACACCCCTTGATCCGAAGGATCAAGCTGAATGGAAGAAGCATATCCTCAACGAGGATATAAATGAATGTCGAAAAAAGCCCCACTGCTTTTGACAGTGGAGCTTTCTCCAATTGGAGACAACTAACTGAAATCAACCACGATGCGAGTCACATCGTATTTCGCAGCCCAGTCAGCCAGCTTGTGGAGCAGCTTCACCTTGCTATCGGCATCGAGAACAAGCGTCAGATTGTTCTTTCGCTTCATACACTTTACGCCGAAATACTCAGCTGCATCCTTGAGTGGCTGTGCCAGATCAAAATTCTCATCTTCCTCAAAACGGATGGATAGCTTGGCACTGCATGGTTTATCTGGACTCGGAGAAGTCGATTCCCCGTCACCATCATCAGAACCACCATCGCCAGTAATTGCTTCAATCACTTCCTTGATGAGTTTGGCAGTGATCTTTCCATCCATCTTCTTTGATAGGGCGATCACTTCACCCCACACCTTGTTCTGCAATTCAGCATCCTTGAGCTTAGCCATCTCACGACTCTGACCTTCATTAGCCGGAAGAATGTTGTAGTGCCCTTCGGCGGATTTTTTCCCTGCCAGCATCGCCTCTGCACTCAGCCCGGACAAATTCAACAGCACAATACCAGCGTTGCGGTAACGTCCAGTTTCAGTGTCCGAGAAATCGAACCTGAAGGCACAGTAGGCGTGCAGAGATTTGTGAGGTCGGAACAGATCGCATTTATCAATCGTCACGATTGCCACACAGGTCCGAATGAACGCCTTCTGACCATCGACGATGATCGTTTCACATTCAGTGAGCAAGACCTGATCTTCTGGGGACAGGGCGTCCTTTTTGTTGTTAAGAGTTTCCGAAATGTGCTTAGTCATTTTTGGCTCTCCATCAGGAGTTGCCAGCAGTCAGTCTCACCCTCACATGGAGTAAGTCACTGCCGCTGGTGCCTTACTAGCAGGTATCCCGTCGAAATCATGTGTTCACTGCGTAGAAGGTTGAGTAGTGGTCAAAAATGATGATAAAGTGGTGAAAAATAATTCACGCAATAACGAAATGGTCAAAAATGCCAGAGTCAAATGAGAAGAGTGATTGGGAAAATGCAGCTTTGTACATGAACCGCTGGGCTCGAAATAATAAGGCAAACATATTCAGAGACAACTTGAGACGGTTGGCAATTAAGATGGAGTGCCCTGATGAAAACTCACTGGCAAAGCGTCTCTGCTGGATTCGGGAGAAAAAGAAATGGCTAAGACGATTGTGGAATGATGGTCTGCAACGCCCGAACGCTAAAACAGTAGATGACCTCACAAAACTGGCACGCTTTTTCGGTTTCTCGGACTTTGGACCGTTATGGGAGAATGATGTAAAGCTCCCGATTTCACCAAGAGGAATCACTGAAGTTCTGACATTGCTCAGAACTTGGGATTTCAACATTGCTGATGATTTTGTCAGACACCTTGACCATCGTTTTCCAGATCACCTCAAGACTAATCGGGAGATCTTACAAGAACGACTTATCAATGAGACTCCTGAAGAACTTGCTCATAGCCTGTTTAATCAATTCACGGGTCAAGAACCCCCGACTCCAGAACAAACAACTGTCATCGCTCAGGATATTGATAGGATTTTCAATGATATTTCAGATCAGCTTCAAACGCTCCTCGACCATCATCGCCGAATGCTATTGGCTCGTCTGTATTCCATAGAAAAATGATCACCATACCTACTAACTAAAGGTATGAAAGATCGCATCAAATCACTCAAAAGAATTCCAGCTTCAAAGCTGATTCCACATCCGCTCAATCACAGAACGCATCCAGACCACCAGAAACGAGTCCTGCAAGGCTTGCTTGATGATGTCGGCTGGGCAGATGCAGTCATCGTCCGTGAGACTCCAGAAGGTTATCAGATATTGGACGGTCATTTGCGTTCTGAGATGACCACTGGCAAGATTCCTTGCTTAGTCGTTGATCTCAGTGACGACGAAGCGAACCTCTTACTGGCTACCCACGATCATATCACTGGTATGGCTGGCACGGACCAGAGCAAACTCGATGACCTGCTCTCTGAACTGTCCTCAAAGAATGATGACGTGCAATCCCTGCTCGATGAACTTGCCACCAAAACCGAAGAATATCTGCTCGATGAAGGGCAAGAGTTTGACGAATCCTGTGCGGATAATGTCTCAACAGTCACTTGTCCACATTGTGGGGAGATTTTCCCACTATGAAAATTATCTCAACATTCTCAGGTTGTGGCGGATCATCTCTCGGTTACATGCAGGCAGGTGGAAAAGTATTGCTCGCTGTTGAGTACGACGATCACGCCGCCGCCTGT
Source organism: Planctomycetaceae bacterium UBA2671 (assembly GCA_002359185.1). Classification (GTDB taxonomy): domain Bacteria; phylum Planctomycetota; class Planctomycetia; order Planctomycetales; family Planctomycetaceae; genus Rubinisphaera. The sequence continues at coordinate 5,306 of DEML01000075.1, read as the reverse complement.
TATCGTGCCAATTTCCCAGATACACCTTTATATCATGGAGACATATCCAAACTCAATGGCGATGAAGCTCTCCAATTGTCGGGATTAAAAGTTGGTGAACTGGATATCCTGGATGGAAGTCCCCCATGTCAGGGTTTCAGTACCGCTGGCAAACGCATCTTTCACGATACACGCAATCAACTCTTCCACGAGTTTGTACGACTATTGAGACATCTGAAACCCAAAACCTTCGTTATGGAGAACGTTGCTGGACTCGTGAAAGGAAAAATGAAACTGATCTTTGTTGAGATCATGCGTGAGTTGAAAGCAAGTGGTTATCAGGTTAAAGCCAGATTGCTCAACACTGCCTGCTATGGAGTCCCTCAAGCCAGAAAGCGTCTCATCTTCATTGGTGTCAGAGATGACCTCAATATCGAACCATCCCATCCCAAGCCACGAGGACCAGTCGTGACCATCATGGAAGCCATCAAGGGTGCAGACACATCGGGCACACCATCTCTCAGTAAACGATACGCTGACATCTACCATCTAATTCCATGCGGTGGAAATGCAGGAGATGCTTGGGGGATTAAATCACATTTCTCTGATTGCGTCAGACCACGCCCGAACAAGCCATGTTGCACCTTACCAAAAATGCAGACTGGCACAGGTTTCGCCACCATCTGTCATCCTCACGAACCACGCTCATTATCGATCGGTGAAGCTAAACGGATTCAGACTTTTCCTGATGGCTTCATATTGCTTGGAAAGTTTGTGGATCAATGGGCACGGATTGGAAACTCAGTCCCACCGCTATTTATGAAACAGATTGCAAGTCATGTCCACACAACAGCTTTGGGCGGCAAGTAGAAAAACTCCTGAAATTTAGGGGTTTTCTTCTCGTTTTGACGCTGACGGACTCTCTCCAACTGTGCTTAATACGCACATGGCAATCAGTTGTTGATTGCTGACACAAACCCCAATAATTGGAGAAGAACAATGGCTGCACGAAAAACCGCTGTCAAGAAAACTGCGACACCAAAACCTGAGATCAAAAAGTCTGATGCGATTCGGGACTGGTTCAAGGCTAATCCCAATGGCACTGCGGTCCAGTGTCAGAAAGCACTCGCAGAGCAGGACATCACGATTGGAAGTGGTCACGCTCAGCAAATCCTGAACAAGATCAAAGGTGGTGGCAAGATTGATGTCAGCAAGATCAAACTTGCTTCTGAATTTGTCAGTGAATATGGAGACATCGATTCTGCTCTGGAAGCTATTGAAGGTGTTGGTGGCTTCATTCAAGCTTGTGGTAATCCTGCCAAAGCTAAGGCTGCTCTGGAAGCCTATCAGAGCGTGGCTGCTGCTCTGAAATAAATCATTCCTACCATTTTATCTTAATTTGCCCCGTCACATCGACGGGGCATTTCTCGTTTAAGGACACAACTAATCATGCTCAGTAAGCTCAACAAAAAAGCCGAGAAAACTTTTCGGGTTCTCCTCAGCGACATGAAACTTCATCAGTCACGCATCATCGACAACAGCGAGACTTTTATGAAGGTCCATGTTGAAGTGATTGGAAAACATCACAAGTCATACGTCGTCAGTGTGGCACACTACTTCATTCAAGAGGGAGATATGTGTTGCGACCCTGATATGACATTTATGGTAAATGACACGGGCGTCTATCCCCTGACATTCCAGCAGGCGATTCCTCCCATCTATCAGGAGGCTGCGAGAATCGAAGACGATGGTGTGAAGTACGCTGCCAAACTCCAGCGAGACCTCACACGATTTGCGAATGACTGGATGAGCAACATTCAGTCTCAGCAGTTCTGAGTTAAATTCGACAAATGGAGAGACGAAAGACATCACTGGTTTCAGTGGTGTCTTTTTTGATTTACCATCAAGCCTTTTGTTAAAAATAGCCTCGTTTTAAAACATCATCTTCAATAGGGTCTTCGATTGAAACCAATCCTGAAATTAGAGTTACTAATCTCTCAAAAACACTAACGTCGAATGGACTATTGTTTAAGAAATCAACGTACGATTGACGATTGCTTTTTCTTCCCAAAGCCTTACCGAACTTACTTCTTATATTTGAATTCATTCGTTTGGCACGACGTAATATCAGTACTTCGTCTATCGAAGTAGCCGCTGTGCTTTGCGGTGTCATATCTAACCACTCACACAACAAATAATATTTTGAACCTTTTAGGGATGACTTGACATCATTAGCAGTAGCAGAAGCCTCTTGAAACATAGTTTTGTCCAAATTAGTTTTGCACTCTGCTGCCACATAAGCAATATAGAAGTTTTTAGATTCGTATTGTTCAAACTTCGGCGAGTATGAAGTTTTCATGTATACACGACGAGCAACAGTAAAGTCTTGATCCTTAGTTCTAACATGAATTCCTCCACTTACCATGGCATCGTCAAGGGTTGATGTAAAATATAATGAGGAAAATGCTTTCTTTGGACCAAGAAATATTGAGTCATCATGAACATCTGAAAGTACACACTTTTGAATCAGGTGTGGGAGAAATTCTTCAATTACGCTATTATCAAGTTTTATTTGCCCCTTTTGTCTGTACAAGAAGTCATTGTCACTATCAAATATAATTTCTAAATCAAGGAACGAACGATACTGATTTAGTAGCATTACCATTTCCTGTACAATTTCCTCTGTATTTTTATCTTCATCAACTGCACTGAGTTCTACGACCCATTCCTTGTATCTTTTAATTGCCAGTTCGATTCGTGGAATGTCTTCTTTGGGTAACTTAGAGTTTTCCAAAGTTGCATTGAGCTTCTCAAGATGGGGTGTAGGAAGATGCTGCATTGAAATCATACAATTTCTATTAGTGCTTCAGATTGATTGAAAATGGGAGATTGCTGAGTTTCATTCACTCTGGAAATGGCATCGATAAGATCTGAGTGAGATTCTTTAGGAGAATATTCCAGTGCGTCTGAAAGAATTTGATTAGCCAGTTGGTGTGGACTAATAACAGGTGGTGAGATTCTCGTATTTGAAATGTGTAAAATATCTTCAAATATCCTAACGCCAAATCTATTAGTGAATGATCGAACTTGGCGACTCATAACCTTAAGCCCCAAGCATTCCTTGGTAAGCTTTATTATCATTTCCGCATTGAAAAAACGAGTTTTTCTGACATTGGATTCTCTTCCAACTACCACAATCATTCTTGCTCCGGGCTTGCATACACGGCATAGTTCATCAAGTACTGAGTTCATGTCTAGGCAATACTGAGTGACAGTTAGAAATCGATTCTGACGGTGTTTTCGATTTGCGCCAATCTCTGATTTGGCAACTTGGAGTAAATTCCAGCCCATTGCTTCCATTGAACGACGATATTTTTGGTGATAGTTGAATACATTTATGTAAGGGGGTGATGTTATGACTAAATCAACAGACTGGTTGCTTACCTCAAGCTTTCTAGCATCATTGTTAAATACATATATTTTACGCCGTGAGTATGGCAGTTCTGTCAATTGCTTCTTTAGTTTACTCCAACATGCAAATAAACGATCAATTTTAAGATCCGGTTTGTGAAAATCTAGCAGGAGAATCAAGGCATCGAATACAATTGCTTTTAGGTGTGAGTAAGAATCTGAATCAAGGTGTCCGTTCTTTCGGATCTCATTAGACAAGCACGCTAATTTATTTTTCACATCTTCAGAAGACGGAATTGCACTGGGATTCATGAATGTTGTAGGGAATGATGTTTCGAGTACGTCATGAATGTCATTCAATATTTCCTTTCTCCGCTGATGCCCCACATTTATAAGTTGATAAGCACTTGAAATTTTATAAGGAGCAGGATTTATGTCAGAGCCGATTGCTGTTAAGCCATGACGGGCACTCTCAACCAAAACAGTTCCACTCCCAGCAAATGGGTCAAGTATTATGTCTGTTGGCTTTGCATAAGCTTCAACTAATGAAGAGATCAATTGTGGAGAGAATTGACCATTCCAAGGGAAAAGGTTGCTACGAACTTTTTTATCTATGTCAAGCTTGGATTGGCTTAAAGTCGTTTTATCCAGTGGAATACTTTCGAGGTAATCCAGATTATTTTTCTTTGTGGTTCGAGTGGTCATCTTGTAATTCAAAATCTAAATAAATTTGCACTTAAGTAATTTAACGACTTGTAAGAAATGATTCCAGAATAAGAATTGCATCAAGTCTCCCAGAACGATCCCAGATTTCTCCAGATTGGAGTGATGGCAAATAAATCATCTTGGGCAACCGAGCATCCACGGATGATCTGGGGAATGAACGCTGGTCGAATTGATGGTCATTTTGACCGTGTCAAATTAGCCCACGGATTAGCCCACCATTTAGCCCTCGGAATTAGACCACAAGCCCATGCCATAAAGTGTTATGTGGCATGGGCTTGTGAATCGGGACGACAAGATTTGAACTTGCGACCTCTTGACCCCCAGTCAAGCGCGCTACCAGGCTGCGCTACGTCCCGTACAGTAAAACAAGCGGTTTTCTAATAAAAAGTTTCTATTGCCTGTTCCCTTTTCTTCCCTATACGATTTTGTTTAGGGAAGATAAAGGGAATTGTATCAAAAAGACTATTTGAGTCCAACGTCAAGGCAATAATGCTTTTGCACGATCACTTATTACGTTCTAAACCCTCGGCCTTTGACTGTGCGACCCTGGAAGGTTCTGCCGGTCCGGCGAGAATTTATCCGATAAATAAATGGTTCATTTGATGTTGATCGCACTTTCAATAGTTCATCGGCTTCCAAATCTCTGACTGAAACAGGCCTTAGTGGTGTGGACATATTTATTGGCAGTTGGTGATGTCATTCAGGGGCCCCGGAATGTTCTGGAAGGCCTTCACTGAACCTGCATTCAATGTCGCAGATTGTTTATCTTCGAGATGCTCCATCACCAGATATCCGGTTTTGCGTTCGACATGAGTCACCAGAAACCCGGTCCCTTTTTTGCCTTCGATCGTATCTGACTCCCAGTGCCCCAACCGGCTCCGGTTTTTCGCAGATCGAGGACGCTCCTCAATTGGTTTTCTTCCGAGGATGGTGTGGCGAGAATGGCCTGTTCCATAGCGATTACGACGTTTTTTGCGGGACTGACGCAACTGCAGAATGACGGTCCCCTCCCCGTTCTACACGCCGTTCGAACTACTTTGCGCGCGTATAAATCCATAACTCGTTGATTGGTAATGAATTACAATAGTTCGAGTCTCTAATGGTGCCCCCGTCACCTATTGACACTCTTTCGAACCTGAAACCCTATGGTTAATAGAAATCAAGCAAATCGCGTATTTGGAGAGATTTTC
>DEML01000073.1:42561-47961 GCA_002359185.1 Planctomycetaceae bacterium UBA2671 | reverse complement strand
AAAGTGCGAAAGTCAAATTTAGAAAGCGTTTGAGAAATCAAAATCTGAGAATGGGATTACCAATTTGCATTCGGACCATTAGGAACTTTGACCAGAGCAGTGGGAACTGAGGATTCACGTTCGCCATGCCGTCGTGCGATTTCCTGAATCAGTGTGTCGAACATCGTGGTCGATTCGAGAGTGCGGAGTCTATCTTCAAGATCTTCTGGAATGCCGAGGCGGGATCCGTACCAGGCCGCGAATTTTCTGAAGAGAACGCAGGCATACTCTTCATGAGCGGCGACCATCAGTTCGAAATGCCGGACTAGAAAAGCGATTTGCTCGGCTGGTGTCGGCTCGATGATTGGCTTCCCGTTCGACATCTCTTTGAGCTTGCGAAAAATCCAGGGGTCGAGCATCGCTCCTCGTCCAATCGCGACCGCATCGCAGCCAGTGATGCGTCGCATGTCGAGAGCGTCTTTGACCGTGCGAACATCTCCATTGCCAATGATAGGGATATGATTCACAGCTTCGACGACCTGTCGAATGCCAACCAGATCAACATCGCCATGAAATCCCTGCTGCCGTGTGCGACCATGAATGGTGATCGCGGCGACGCCCAATTGCTCAAACTGAGCGGCCAGCATGGGAGCTGAAATGTGATCGGCATCCCAGCCGAGTCGCATTTTGACAGTGACGGGAATGGAGACCGCATTCACAACACAGGAGACGATCCGCGTGGCGTTCTCGCAGTCCCGCATCAATCGGGCACCACCTCCACTGCTGTTGATCTTTCCCATCGGGCAGCCCATGTTGATATCGATTCCGCCATATCCTTCGGCTTCCAACTTCTGGGAGGCTTGAATCAATTCTTCGGTATTGCCACCAAAAATTTGTACGGAAAGCGGTTGATCAAAATCATTTGTGCGAATGAGTGCTTTCGACTTTTTACTGTTGGCGATCAACTGAGGAACGAGAACCAGATCGGTTGTCGCCAGGCCGACACCACCCAGTTCCCGAAGAGCGGTTCGTAATGGAAGGTGTGTGTATCCGGCCAATGGAGCCAGAAAATAGCGGCTTTCAAGAAGGCGGTTACCAATGCGGATGGTATGTGCAGTCTCTTCGAAGCAGTCGAGATTTGAAGAATTTAAGGGCATATATACATTAAGACTCAATTAGAATTGCTGGATAAAACATCACTGATCAGTGCGAAAAACATGGTGATGTACAATGGCTATACATGTTGCATGAGTTTGAGGCGGGCGATTCGGTATAAAATGATTCCATGACGAATCACATTCCAGTGTGTATTTTCGCATAGTAGCAGACTCGATTGCGAATGATGAATGTAAAAGATTCTACTCTCGACCCATGCCCGAAATTTTGATAAGAATCATCCATGATTCATTTTGCAGCTATCATCTTAGGCAAGAACGTGTTGTTACATCGTGGTCTTCAATTGGGCATAAGTCTATGTCTCGCAATGAGCTGCGGTTGCGTGCGTCCCTGGAATACGGAGTTGCCGAGTGTTCAGAATGGGTCCCCTTATTATGAGCAGCAGCGAATTCAACGCTTCGATCCTTTCGCGTCGACCGAATTGGGGCCATCCACCATGTCCCGTCCGCGGGGTTATGAAGAATCGCCGAATATCACGCGAAGCACTCAGGAATCAGGCGCTTATTCCGCTCCCGTAGTTCCAGGCACGGTGCATCCGCAATTCGCACCACCAGCCGCTTATCCTCAACAGCAATACCCTGGCGTTGTTCCCCTGAATTGAGAATACCCCAGGTAGGACAGGCTTCCAGCCTGTCTAAATTTCACAATTGTCACGCGTCATACATTCGAGCGTCATTTCTATGATGGATCAGACAAGCAGGATACCTGTCCTACGGAGTTTTCTCCTCAGTGTATGGCAAAGAATTTCCCATCAACACATCATACTGTGTTGGGAATCTGGCGAAGGCTCGTGATTTCGGTCATCTTCAACTTGCATCAAATCGCAATCCTCACGAAACTCCACACTATTTAAACTGCCTGTTGACTGTCAGTGAAACATGACAGATGATACTTGGAGATGGTAGTTCGCGTTGAGTGTTCAAGTCGATGATTGGAGGCGACTGAGATGAAAGTCTGGCCGGGAAATCCGTATCCCCTGGGGGCCACCTGGGAAGGTTCCGGGGTAAATTTTGCGATCTATTCTGCCAATGCAACCAAAGTCGAACTCTGCCTGTTCGACTCGATCGACGATATCAAAGAAGTCGCAAAAATCCCGCTGGAAGAGAAGACCGATTTTGTCTGGCACTGCTTTCTGCCTGAACTCAAACCAGGTCAATTGTACGCCTATCGTGTCCATGGTCCTTATGAACCGCATCACGGTCACCGATTTAACGCAAACAAGATTCTGCTCGATCCTTATGCGAAATCCATCGCACGGGGAGTTCGCTGGACCGATGCCATGTTCGGCTATTCGGTTGGGCATCCAAATGGAGACCTTTCTTTCGATGCCCGCGACAATGCCGGCTCGGCTCCGCTGAGTGTCGTCGTTGATAACCGTTTTCGTTGGGGAAACGATACACAACTCAAAACACCCTGGCACAAAACGCTCATCTACGAAACGCACGTCAAAGGGTTCACGATGAAGCATCCCGGCGTGCCGAAAGCACTGCGGGGAACGTATGCCGGGCTCGCTTCCAATGCCGCAATCCAACATTTGTTAGACCTCGGAGTGACGGCTGTCGAACTGATGCCGGTGCACGAAAAAATTCACGATCGGCATCTCGTCGATAAAGGTCTCTCGAACTATTGGGGCTACAACACACTCGGCTTCTTTGCTCCCGAACTCAGTTACAGTTCGAAGAAAGATCCTCAAGGGAGTGTGAACGAGTTCAAATCGATGGTGAAAAAACTCCATCAAGCGGGGCTCGAAGTCATTCTCGATGTCGTTTACAACCACACGGCTGAGGGGAACCATTACGGTCCGACTATCATGCTGCGAGGGATTGATAACAGTTCCTACTATCGCCTCGTGCATCGCCAGCAGCGGTTTTACATGGACTACACCGGCTGCGGCAATACGCTCAATATGCTTACGCCGCATGTGCTGCAACTGATTATGGATTCCTTGCGTTACTGGGTGCAGGAAATGCATGTCGATGGTTTCCGCTTTGACCTCTGCAGTGCTCTCGCACGAGAACTGCATGAAGTCGATCGACTCGGAGCGTTCTTCGATATCATTCATCAGGATCCCGTTCTCTCTCAGGTTAAGTTGATTGCCGAGCCCTGGGATCTCGGAGAAGGGGGCTATCAGGTCGGCAACTTCCCGATCCTCTGGACCGAATGGAACGGCAAGTATCGCGATTGCATCCGTCAATTCTGGCGGGGAGACGGTGGCACGATGAACGAATTCGCCACTCGCATCACCGGCAGTAGCGACCTCTACGAACACAATGGAAAACGGCCTTACGCGAGTATCAATTTCGTCACTTCCCACGACGGATTCACATTACAGGATCTCGTCAGCTACAACGACAAACACAACAACGCCAACGGGGAAGATAACCGCGATGGCGATAACCATAACCTGAGTTGGAACTGCGGCGAGGAAGGTCCGACAACTGATCCCGATGTTCGCAAACTTCGCGAGCGGCAAAAGCGAAATATCATTACCACATTACTCCTCTCTCAGGGAGTGCCGATGATTTGCTCGGGGGATGAACTCGGCAAAACTCAGGGGGGCAATAATAATGCTTATTGTCAGGATACCGAACTGAGCTGGATCGACTGGGAGATGACTCAGGATAAAGCCCGATATTTCAAATATGTGAAAAGTGTTGTCAGGATCTGGAAAGAGAATCCCGTCTTCCAGAGACGCAAATTCTTCCAGGGTCGACTCATTCGCGGGGAGAATATTCAGGACATCACCTGGTTAACGCCAAGTGGAAAGTCGATGACCGATAAAGACTGGCACGAACCGCATGTGCGGTGTCTCGCGGTTCGCTTTGAAGGCGATCAGATTCATCAGGTCGATGAAAAAGGCCGAGAGATTACGGGAAAAACTTTCCTGATGCTGCTCAATGCCCACGATCATTCCATCGACTTCACCTTGCCGCAGCACGAAGCGAACGAATTCTGGAAACCGATGCTTGACACGAGCGACATCTCCCGGAAGACAGGTCTGATGCGACAAAATCAGGTCTACCGCGTCACGGCTCATTCGATGGTCGTACTAAGAATCAAATCCGTCTCCTCAAACATAGCCGCCCGACTCATCCAGTGGATGCAACCCGAGATGGCCACCTCTCTGTTTCTTCCAGAAAAAGCCGAAGAACCCGAAACGGTTGTCGTGACTGATCCCTCGGCAGAGGAGACGGTTGTAGAAGAAGCCCCCGAACTTGAAGAAGTTACTGTCTCAGAAAAAGTGAATGAGTCCACTCCAGTTGGTGAAGAGACACTGGTGGAAGAGGATCTGGTCGAAGAACCAATCGAAGAAATGACGACTACGTCTGCAGCGATTGAAACGACTGTCGATGAATTTGACGATGAAGAGGAAGATTCAGCGGATGACTCGGCGGTAAAAGAGGTTTCCGAAAAGACAGCTCATAAATAACTTAATGCGGATAGCCTTGAGAGAATTCCGTAGGTCAGGCTGTGCCTGACGGGATTTATATCCAGCGTCCAAGTTTGTCAGGCACAGCCTGACCTACGGTCATATTAAAATCAACGTTTGCGCTCGACTGGATTTGAAGATGTTTACGGGTTTAATCGAAGGTCTTGGCACAATCAAACAGCTGGAACAGGAAGCCAGTGGATTGCTCATGGTTGTGACCATTCCGCAGGAAATGCTTCAGGAAACGACATACGGGGCAGCAGAAATTGGGGATAGTGTCGCGATCAATGGGTGTTGTCTGACCGTTGTGGAGATGGACGGCGAGTGCTGGTCGTTTCAGGCGGGAAGTGAAACACTTAGCCGTACGAATCTCGGGCAACTCGAAGTCGGTTCCACAGTCAATTTGGAACGAGCGTTGCCTGCTCATGGTCGGCTCGGCGGTCATTTTGTGCAGGGACATGTCGATGGTTTAGGCCAGGTCGCAGAGATCGATCGCGATGGCGACTGGATCAAAATGTGGTTTCAGGTTCCTCCAGAATTAGCCTGTGGCATGGTGGAAAAAGGCTCTGTGACCGTTGATGGAATCAGCCTGACCGTTGTCGATGCCAATGCTGATCGCTTTAGTGTCGCACTGATTCCGCACACGCTTTCCGTCACGACATTAGGCATTCGTAAAGTGGGAGATGCCGTGAACATTGAGACCGATATTCTGGGTAAATATGTCGCAAAAATGTTGGCAACGAATTCCTGAAACTCAGAACGCATCACATTACTTAATCAGGTTAAATCAACATTGGGTGGCGGGGGCGCTCCGC
>DEML01000073.1:17511-42401 GCA_002359185.1 Planctomycetaceae bacterium UBA2671 | reverse complement strand
TCGAGAGCGCCCCCGCCACCCGAGTTTTAAATGACGTTTACAATCAGTTTAATGATGAGTATTGTCATTAGTTCCAACGTCCCTCCTTGCATTGTTGGGCTGGTCTGATTTAAATGAAGTCCTAACTTCATTACGTCAGGAAAAGCCATGAAATTAAGTTTTAGAATATGCAGTTTTGTGTTTCTCCTCTTAGGATTACTGCTCAGTCCAACCTCGGCTGAGCCACGCAGGAGTTCGGAGAATTCCCGGATGAACGTCTTGTTCATCATTTCCGATGATCTCACTGCAACCGCGCTCTCCTGCTATGGCAATCAGACTTGCCAGACACCAAACATCGATCGCCTCGCCTCTCGCGGCACCCGTTTTACCAATGCCTATTGCAACGCCACCTATTGCGGACCTTCGCGAGCATCATTTTTGACGGGCTACTATCCTCACGCCACGGGAGTCCTCGGCTATAACAGCCCGCGACCTGCAATTGGGGATCGGGAAACGTGGCCGCAAATCTTTAAGAACGCAGGTTTCTACTCGGCTCGCGTCAGCAAGATTTATCACATGGGTGTTCCCGGCGGTGTCGAATATGGATTGGATGTCGGGAAATACAAAGATTACAACGGCTCAGACGACGAAGCCTCCTGGACAGAGCGGTTCAACAGCCCCGGCCCCGAGTGGAAGGCTGAAGGGAAAGGCGAAACGCTCGAAGGAAATCCCGATGGTAAGAAGCCTGTCGTCGGTGGAAATACTTTTGTTGTGGTCGAAGCCGAGGGAGATGACCTCGTTCATTCCGATGGAAAAACCGCTGCCAAAGCGGTGGAATTAATCGAGCAACATGCAGACAAGCCGTTCTTTCTGGCAGTCGGATTCGTGCGTCCGCATGTTCCCTTTGTGGCCCCCAAGAATTATTTTGAACCCTTTCTCCCTTACGACAAGAATGAATTGCCTCCCAAAATTCCGGGCGACTGGGACGACATTCCCGTGCCGGGCATCAACTACAAAACCAGTAAGAATATGAAGATGGATCTCCGCCGGCAGAAGAAAGCGGTGGGTGGGTATTATGCAGCTGTCTCTTATATGGATGCTCAGGTCGGTAAGGTGTTGGATGCTCTGGAAAAATCGGGCCAGGCCGATAATACGATTGTGATCTTCACAAGCGATCACGGCTATCATCTGGGCGAACACGACTTCTGGGCCAAAGTGAGTTTGCATGATGAATCGTCGCAGGTTCCGTTGATTATCAACGTCCCCGGAAAGCAGCCTGCTGTTTGTAACTCTCTGGTAGAATTGATTGACTTGTTCCCCACCACGGCTCAATTGTGTGGCTTTGAGATCCCTGAACGGATTCAGGGGAAAGATATTTCTCCATTACTCGATGACCCCACGCTCCAGGTTCGAGAAGCCGCTTTTTGTGTTGCACCGATGCGGAAAGGCTTTCTGCTTCGAGACAATAGCTGGGCATTCTTTTCCTACAATGAAGACGGCTCAAAAGGGATCGAACTGTATGATGTGCAGAAAGATCCTCATCATTACACAAACGTTGCCAATGATCCCAATATGGCAAACTTGGTCGCAGAGTATCAACAGAAGTTGACCAGTAAACTGAAATCAATCCGTGAGAATGATCTCAACTAAACTTCATATTCTGAGCGGGATTCCTCAAGGGAGTTTAAAATCCCGTTCTGAGGAACGCTCAATCTGCCAGCGACTTGCACCCCAAGGCCCCTGAATCCAGACCGCTCCTTCTTCCGCAGTTCTGCGGAGATCATGTTCGGGAATTGGTCGTTTTTTTTGATGATTTTTGATGAAATGCTGAACCGAGCCGAGTTCCATTTCCTGGGTTAACAGAATTGACTTTTTAGGCAGATCTTTCGCCGATTCTGTTGCAGGTAAAACTTCAGAGGAACGCATGCTCTCTAAAATTGGCCAGCTGGGACGAACCTGATTGAAGTATTTGTGAGGAGAGCTTTCCAATTCAAAAAAAGTCTTTTGAACGGATTGCTCCTGAGTTTCCGTATCCTCGATCAACGAGAGTTGATCTCGATAGAAGGCTGATTCCACAAAACATTTCTCAAAAGATTCACCTCCTGCTGAAATCAGGGCGATTCTTTCCTCAGCTTGTGCAACACAGGTTCCGAAAAACAGAAACACAAACATTAAATATTTCATTTTCTCTTCCTTGAGGAAATATTGTCAATCAATTCGACTAACACACGGCTTGATTTCAGCGTTTCAATTACTCCGTCCCAAGTTTTTCTTTCAACTTGGTAATGATCTCCTGATCGGGATATTTGGCAGCCTGCTCCTGCTTAAGGGCATTACTCCAGGCTTCTTTGGCTTTCTCAGTTTTATCAATTGCCTGATAGCAATCGCCCAGATGATCCCACAAAACTGTATCGCCTTCTTCGGATCCTTCAACGGCTTTTTCCAGATAGGTGATCGCCTCATCATATTTTTTCATGCGATACAAAATCCAGCCCATACTGTCGAGGTAAGCATGATTTTCCGGCTCGGCTTCGATCGCTTTTTTGATCATCTCATAAGCCTGATCGAGCTTCTTCCCGCGATCGGCATACAGATAGCCAAGGTCATTGCAGACGGAAATGTCATCGGGATTTTTATTATAGAAGACTTCGAGAATTTCTTCCGCTTTATCGAGTTCATCGTTCTGGGCATATGCAGCCGAGAGTGAAAACTTGGCCTGACGGATGATGGTATCGTTCGGGTTTTTGGATTCGAGGGCCAGCAATTCTTCGAATGCTTTAATCGCAGCGTCCCAATTATGAGTGTAGTAGTGAATCCAGCCTTTCTGGAATCGCCAGAGCAGTTCATCCGGTTCTTCCTGGATTGCTTTGTTGATTAATGTCAACGCTTCTTCAGGAAGTCCTAGGAATGCGAGACAGCGAGACGAGTTGTAGCGAGCTTCGCGCACGATTTGTGGAAGTTTTTGCTCCTGAGCTTTTTCCAGCAGGGGCATGAAAACCTTGATCGCTTCTTCCCAGTCTTCACTCAGATAATGGACGCGACCTTCCTGATATGTCCATAGCAGATTTTCAGGATCGGTTTCACGGACATCAGCGATCAGTTTGAGAGCTTTCTCATTTTGCTCATTCGCAACGTAAACCTGAATCAACTGCAGTTGAAAAGCTTGTCGTTCGTTCGATAAAGCTGGGGAATCAATTGCTTCAATTAAGATTTCTGTCAACTGATCGTACTCTTCAAGATTATTCAGGTAGTCAATCAATTCAGCATACAGGGTGACCTGCACCTGACGATCATCTCGAATCGCCATCGCCCGTCGGTAAAACAGCATCACTTTATCAACCTCTTCCTGCTGCATCGCCAGTTTGGCCAGCAGGTAAGTTTGCGTGAATGCTTCGCGGGCATCTTCGGGTTGTTCTTCCTGTATACCAATCTTGACCATGGCATTGGCGAGTTCTTCATCCTGTTTAATCAAATCGAGTTCGGCTTCGAGTCGGTCGGCTTTGGCACCACTCATCATCGCCTGAGCCAGGGCGGTCAGCGTTTTCTGCGCATCTCCCTGTTCACGATAAATCTGTAGAAGTCCCAATTGAATGTCGGCCTGATTCTTGGAATCTTTCAGAGCCTCGAAAATTTTCTCGGCATCATCAAAACGCTTATTGGCAATATACTGTTCACCCAGAAACAGTCGCAGGGTTTCGTTTTTCGGATCCTGCTCAAGGAGTTCCTCAAGTTGGGGGATGATTTCCTCTTCCTGATCGTTGGCAATCAGCAGTTCGGTCAGCAACAGGTAGGGGCCTTTGCCTTTGCTTTGTTGTTTAGCCTCGAAATAGGAATTCAATTTCTTGAGGGCTTCGGCTGTTTTCTCTTTGCGGGTTAAAACGCGTGCCATTTGATAGTCGAATACTTCGGGATTTTTCGTAGACGCTTCCGCGGCCAGTTCAAAAGCCTGTTCAGCGATGTCGAGTTGATCTGTCAACAGAAACAGTTCTCCAAAAGTTTCAAACGTTTCCGATTTATCACCCTGCATTGTTTCGAGAGCACGTTGCGTGCGGAAGTCGAGTGAGTAATCATCTGGATGTGTGATCGCGTTGAAGACAATCGCGTACGCATTGGCGGCTTCTTTAGTTTTGTTGACCGAAAGATAGAGCCGCCCGAGTTGACTCATGATTGAAATGTAGGGGCCAGCTTTTTTGTCGACTGTCGAACTTTCGATCGCTTTTTCGAAATACTGAATGGAACCGGCTATGTCGCTCTGACGGAGAGCATAGATCCCCAACTGACTCAGCAATTCAAAATTATCAGCATCCAGTTCCACTGCCTTCTGGGCATACTGAATGGCTTCATCGACTTTATCGAGTCGAAAGGCCAGGGGAATGATTGCCTTATAGAGGGCAATCGATTTGTTATCGATTTCAAGTGCCTTGGTGTAAGCCGCATAGGCTTCCGCGAACTTATTGGTATGCTCGAAGGTTCGGCCCGTCATGTAATAGGCGGCTGCTTTTCGTCGTTTTTCGACTTCCTCATCCGTGGCCGATTCAGGCAGCCGGTATTCGTAAACATCGTCACCGGGCTGACTCAGCATTTCGACAAGTTGCTGCAAGGCTTCGGGGGGTGTCGCATCCACTCCCGGATCAACAGCTTCCTTCGTGGGTTCATCTGCAAAATTTGATGCCGGGACAGAAAAAGAAAGAAGTCCAAAGGCAATTGTCAGACACATCCCCAAATAGATTTTATTCCGAAAGAGGGGATTTTCTGGCTGGCATTCTTGCTGTGGCTGAGAGAATTGAGTTTGCATCCGCATCGTATTCGCTCCTCTGATGCGATCAACATGTGGCTGATCGTTGCATTATTTCTGAATTCCGCAATTTAAGACTGATTCGATTTTCCGTTCGAATTGACAATCAGCCAAGCGTTTTTTTAACACGTTTTACGCATTTTACCAATAGAGGACGACCCGAGTAGCGTGCATTTCGCGATATGAAGGAGTGAATCGAGACTTTTTTGAATCGGGATAATTTGATTTCTGACAGAATTTCTTGACTCAGAAACCTGTCCGCGTTAAAAAAACTTGTTATTGTCAATAATATACAGGGATGCTCTGTCGATGTAATACGATAGGGTTAGTATTAACGAATCGTTCGTTACTCTTTGTATTTCGGGTAGAGAAAGTTGTAACCACACGACAACGGAGTGCGTTGCAGTGATTTGACACCCAATACAAAGCCCTGAACGGGTATGAGTGTGATGTTAAGTTGGATTTATCAGCTTGGCACTCGAATCCCACGGAAAATTCCTGCGATATAAGGAGCAGAAAATCGAGACGACGCATCGGGTGAATGATCAAATCAGGATCACACCAATTCGAGTTGTGAACTTTGATGGCGAAATGCTGGGTGTAATTGAAACGAGCGAGGCTCAGACCATTGCGACAGAAAATGGTCTGGATCTTGTGGAAGTGGCCCCGAATGAGCGGCCTCCGGTTTGTCGAATCATGGATTACGGCAAATTCAAGTATGAACAAAAGAAAAAGTTGAGCAAAAACACCAAGCAGCATCAGACTCAACTCAAGGAAATTCGACTGCGACCTAAAATTGGGGAGCACGATATCGATTTCAAGATGAAGAAGGCCCGAGATTTCCTGCTTCATCACGATAAAGTCAAACTGACCGTCATGTTCAAAGGGCGTGAAAATGCCCACCACGAACGGGGTCGGGATATTCTGGAAAGTATTGCCAAGTCACTTGATGATGTCGCCAAACTGGAAAAGATGCCAGGTATGGATGGCGGACGAAGCATGACTGCAATTCTGACTCCAAGATAGTTTTCGTTACTATCTCAGGCTGTTGGGAATACACCAGCCTGAGATCTCTGAAAAAAGTTTTTCATCGCTGGTCGGTTTGACTACCGATCCGGCTTGAGGATCGTTATAATGCTCGACTTGTTCTCATTTCGAGTGCGATCATTGTGCAGGTGGAAACCTTAAGTGGTGAATCCTGTTGACGTTATGTCTGTTTAATTATCCCGTTCGCGGGTCACTCACAATTCTAACTGGTGATACTGTGCCAAAGCAAAAAACACACAAGGGAATGCAGAAACGGTTCAAAATTACCGCTTCTGGTAAAGCGAAGCATCGCAAAGCGAATCGCGGTCACATTATGAGCAAGAAATCTGCCGATCGTAAACGAGACTTGCGTGGTGATGGTGTGATCACTGGAACAGTTGCCAAGAAAATTGCGGACGCCTTGCGTCCTGGTCTCTGAGTTGAACGCATCTGATCGGCTCCAGCAGACAGTCGGGAAGCCTGTTTCAAGAGTTGGTTGGATTTGAGTATTCGCGGAAATCCTCAGAATTTGAACATTTACAGAATTTGAACAAAGCGGCAGAGAGTCAACATGAAAGTCAGAAGCGGCAAAGCTCGTTTGAGATCAAAAAGACGGTTGTTGCGTGAAGCCAAAGGAAATTTTGGTGGTCGTAAGAACCTCAATCGTACTATCCGTGAAACAATTTTGCGGTCTCGTGCCTACGCGTATCGCGATCGGCGCGTGCGTAAACGCGAAATGCGTCGCCTGTGGATCATCCGCCTCAACGCGGCCTGCCGTGAACACGGCCTGCGGTATTCCGAATTCATTAATGGCTTGACAAAATCGGGCCTGACTTTGAATCGGAAATCCCTGAGCGAACTCGCATTCCACGAACCAGCAGTGTTCGCGGAAGTTCTCAATGTCGTCAAAGCCAGTCTGTAAATCAGACGGTTATTGAATTAACGACATTGAATTCAGAATGAAGAGGCGGATGAGATTCTCAGCCGCCTTTTTTCGTAGAGTTTTTCGTGTTTTCAGAGTTACTATTATCGTAGGTCAGGCTGTGCCTGACAGGATTGACAATTGACGTTTTTCTTCGTCAGGCACAGCCTGACCTACAGTTTTTTATCAACTAAGTTTTTGTCACAGTGCTTTCTAACGAAGATTCCGTTCGATGAATTTGCTCCAAGTTCTTGATGATTACCAAAACGAAGCCTTGCAGGTCATCAGTCAGTGTGGTGAATTGTCCGAAATCGAAGAGGCACGAATTCGCTTTCTCGGCAAGAAAAAAGGACGACTTAAGGAGATTCAAACCCAGCTTTCGACTGCGAAGCCGGAAGAGCGTCCTCTGCTTGGAAAACGCTTCAATGAGGCTAAAAATGCGGTCGAAGCCTCTTTAAATGCACGAAAAGACGAACTGGCCAAGCCCGCTAAGCAGGTAGCAGGGCTGGATGTGACCCTGCCAGGGACTGCATTTCCACTCGGGAGACGGCATCCGATTTCGAAAACCGTCAGCGAGTTTAAGGAAATTGCCGGACGACTCGGTTTTGATGTTGCAGATGGCCCCGAAGTGGAAGACGACTATCACAACTTCGTCGCACTCAATATCCCCGATGATCATCCCGCACGCGATCCGCTGGACAATTTCTATCTTTCAGTTGCCCAGGAAGGGGCAGGTGGTCCCTGGCTGCTGCGAAGTCAGACGTCCACCGTGCAGATTCGCGTCATGGAGCAGGTTCCACCGCCTGTCCGCATCGTTTCTACGGGGCGGGTTTATCGGCCTGATACCATCGATGCGACGCACTCCTGCATGTTTCATCAGATGGAAGGCTTATACATCGATAAACATGTCACGATGAGTAACCTGAAAACCACGCTCAAAATGATTGCGACTCAATATTTGGGTGACGACATCGCGATCCGTTTCCGGCCATCGTTCTTCCCGTTTACTGAGCCTTCTGTGGAAGTCGATATTCAGTGGGGGGACAACTGGATGGAAGTCGGCGGAGCAGGGATGGTCGATCCGAATGTCTTGAAAGCGGTCGGCTACGATCCCGAAGAAGTGAGCGGTTTTGCCTTCGGACTGGGCATCGAACGCCTTTGTATGAAGCGTTATGGCGTGAAAGATATCCGCCTGCTGTATGAGAATGACTTACGATTTCTCTCTCAATTCTGAGATGGTATTCAAAATACAAGCACGATGCGCAAGCGAGTGTGTTCTTCCCCAATAATGAACACACTCGCTAGCGCATCGTGCTTGTATACGTCTGATTTTAGGAGATTTAGGTTTCCAGCGTGATATGCAAACCGCCGGAGCAGTGGTTGCATAACACATTCTGATTTGCCATACCCCGAGTTGCTCGAATTCTTTTGGTGCAATGTGGGCAATCGACATACAAGCCCCGCAAGTTGCTCATCGATTCCTCAATCCTGCAGATAAAACCCGCATCACAGCGATTGCATTTCACGCTCGAATTCAAAAAATTCACAGGGATTTTCAGTTCC
Organism: Planctomycetaceae bacterium UBA2671; assembly: GCA_002359185.1. Taxonomy (GTDB): domain Bacteria; phylum Planctomycetota; class Planctomycetia; order Planctomycetales; family Planctomycetaceae; genus Rubinisphaera. The sequence continues at coordinate 34,116 of DEML01000073.1, read as the reverse complement.
TCCTGACATTTTGGGCAGCTCAGGAATATCCCTTTGGCGCGAATCAGGAAGATTTTGTTGGAGTTGTTGGTTGGGGCTTGTTCGATGGAGGAAGAACTACTTTTTTTTTTCGTCTGCTGAAACTTCCTGTAAGGGAATGAATTCAGGAATATCGACAAATGAGACTTTCAATTCCGAATTCAAAAGAGCTCTGCACGTCTGGCATGTGATTAAATTAGCGGGCATGTGGTCCCCGCAGTCCGGACAAGCTCCACCTGGCCAAGCTGGCATGGCATCAGTTCCTTGAAAAATAGTAGCAGAAAATATCAGTAGAAAAATTATTGAGCAAATTGGATACCAGTAATCGACACAGGTTCACGCCAACTGCATTAAAAGCAGAATGAAAAGAAAAAATTTGCGATGAAGCTGCAGATCAATTGAGTTGGTAGATTTCACGCCCAATCTTGAAGAATGTATGTCAAGAGAGCCTTCGACGAATAATTCGTGAATTCTGGGTGTATAGTCTATCAATACCTCCAGCAGTTCGAAACTAATTTTTCGGAAGACAATACAACTTTGTAGCGGTTTTTAGATACATTCGCCCGTTAGCGACTACTGGGGTAGCATAAGAAAGGTCATTTAAAGGAACGCGCCCAAGTTCCTGAAACTCACGACCGGCTGCCAGCACGACAACAGTGCCTGCTTCGTCGATGACATAAAGCTTATTTTCCAGCCAGATCGGCGAGCCACTGAAGTTTCCGCCAATTCGCTCCGTCCAGATTTCTTCCCCAGTTGCGGCATCCAGGCAGGAAGCGACACCGACGTCGAGAATCATAAAAATCAGCCCATCTTTATAAACTGGCGTCGGCACATAAGGGATTGTCCGGGTTAAAGTGAATTTGGGGGTGACTTGACCAGTCTGATCCAGTTCGACGGCATAGAGATTTTTCCCTTTTCCTCCGCCTCCACTCACGGAAATGACCAGATTGTCCGTCAGGAATGGTGATCCGACAGTTCGTTCCGGAAAGCGTTCTGTTCTCCAGAGGAGTTCCCCTGTATTCACATTCATAGCGGAAATCCCCATCATGCCACTCACACAGATCACCTCATCGACCCCATCTTTGCGAGTCCGAACAATCGGCGTGGCATATGAGGTGCGGTTAAATTCCCGTTCCGTCTGCCAGACCTGCTTGCCGGTTGTTAAATCGTAAGCCGTCACATTGCTCGGGCCTTTCATGTCCTTAGGGACAATGACCAGATTTTTATGAATGATCGGCGAGCAGGATGGGCCATGTTCGCTTAGGAATTCTCCCAGATCATTCCGCCAGAGTTCCTGGCCATCTTTCGTCCAGCAGGCGACGATAAACTGGCCTTCATCGGCAAAGGCAGCCACCACATGCGAACCATTGGTCGCAGGGGAGCCGGATGCAAAGCTGTTTTTGTTGTGGAGATGCACATCATTGAGAGTCAAATCCCGCTGCCATTTTTCTTTTCCGGTGACGGCATCCAGACAAAGCAGTCGACGGACGGAACCATCGTTAACCCCGGTTGTCACATACAGAGAGTCATCCCAGACAACTGGTGAAGAGTGAGACAAGCCGGGCAGATCAATCACCCAGGCGTAATCGTTTTCGGTCCAGGTGACTGGAAATCCCGTTTCCTGAGAGATCCCCTGACCATTACTCCCACGAAACCGAGGCCAGTTTTCAGCAGATGCAATTGAGAGGGATGTCAGTGCCAGGCTTAACGAGCACACTGCAAATACTGAAAGACGAAGCATGCTGAACTCCCGGAATGCAAAAGGAAAGATATACTGATTAATGTCCACAAAGATAACAAAAGTCAAATGTGACAACCAGCCAGTGGCCTGCTATAATACCTTGAAACGGAAGCTTCTTTCTGGAATGAACACTAAGAGAAAATGGCAAAATATCATCCCAATAAAGAGATTAGCGCTGCCATAGAGTTCGCTTTGGAAAATGGCTGGAGATTTGAAATGTCGCAGGGACATCCTTTTGGCCAGCTTTACTGTCCCTTTCATGATCGATCAGGCTGTATAATACGCGTTCACAGTACACCCCGGGTCAATGAACATGAAGCTCAAAGAATTTTGCGGGAAATCAACAAATGTCCTCACCAGCAAATGGGGGAACCCGATGAAAGATTTTGATTTTGAGATTTTGATTTCCGGTCCGAGCGATCTGGTCGAATTGGGGCAGGCCGAGGAAGGGAGAATCTCTGCTGCGATTGAATATGATGGCACAATCTCACGACGGAATGGTCAGACTCGAATCTGCTTCACTCGTTCCGCGGAATCATTTGAATCAGCCGTGATTGGCGCAGTCGAACAATTGATTTCCATCCCTGGCTTAGTTGTAGAATGGGTAGAATCGGATGAACAGACACAAGCCGCAGATCGCTTGAGCCGTGTCCTGAAAGCAGTTGCTTCAACTTAAACCTTGTTCCAAATGGAAACCGGATTTCTGTTCAAGAGTTACAAACTACCGTTTGAGTTTGCTGAGCGAGTCACCAGTACTCATTCCACTTTTCTAAGAATTAAGAACCGCGGATGAACGCAGTTCAATTTTGTAGATTGAGTGGATTGACGATTTTGCTATTGTTTTCAGACTGAACTAAGTTTAGGTCAACAATCAGTTTTTGATGATATGTTGACTGTTACCGTATCTGAATCCTGGCATTTGGATGGATTCATTCGTTTCCTGGTGAGACTTTCCCCTCCAATAAATTGTCCGCCCTTGATCGTCTGACTTGCGATCATCATAATCTCGTCTGAATTACCCTAATAATCTGCCATCTCTCCATAGATTCCGCAAACCCAGTGTGCCGGTACTCCGGTTCGACAGCAAAGTAAACTATGAATACTGACGACTTACGCGATGCCTACCTCGATTTCTTTACCGAAAAAGGCTGTGTCCGCCGCCCGAGTGATGTTCTCGTGCCGAACGATCCGACCGTTCTGTTCACACCGGCTGGGATGAATCAGTTCAAGAATCAGTTTCTGGGAATTGGTCAGCTCGAATTCAGCAAAGCAACGACTTGCCAGAAGTGTCTGCGTACGGGCGATATCAGCAATGTCGGTGTGACAGCATATCATCACACCTTCTTCGAAATGCTCGGGAACTTCTCGTTCGGGGATTACTTCAAAAAGGAAGCGATTCACTGGGCCTGGGAATTTCTGACGACCAAAAAATGGTTGGGGCTCGATCCCGAGCGTTTGACGGTCACCGTTTATCTCGATGACGATGAAGCCTTCAATATCTGGGAAAAAGAAATTGGACTCGATCCGAAACGGATTTCCCGCGAGGACGAATACGAAAACTTCTGGCCAGCCGGGGCTCCAACCGATGGGCCGGATGGTGTTTGCGGGCCGTGTAGCGAAATTTATTATCACCCGCCGGGCGGCGGAAAATGTGTGGAAATCTGGAATCTGGTGTTCACACAATTTAACCGCGTCGGCTCTCCACCAGACAATCTGCGTCCATTGCCGATGAAAAATATCGACACCGGCATGGGCCTCGAACGAACCGCTTCGACATTGCAGGGTGTCGAAAGCAATTTCGAAATCGATACGCTGAAACCGCTCTGTGAAACTGTCGGCGAAGTGCTCGGATCAAAATACACCTACGCTGGCGAACATGGGCGTGCGATGCGACGTATTGCCGATCATGTTCGAGCCGTCACGATGTGCGTGCATGAGAATGTTCTGCCGGACAACAAAGAGCAGGGCTATGTGGTGCGGCAGTTGCTACGACGAGCCGTGCTGGAGTCTTACCTGATCGGTAAACAGGAACCGGTACTGCATACACTCGTTCCCAAAGTTGTCGAGATGCTCAGCAAACCGTATCCAGAATTGAAGGAGACGACACAGTCGGTTCAGGAAGCAATTCGCGAAGAAGAGTCTGCCTTCCTCGATACGATTGAACGGGGCTTGAACCGCTTCAATAAATGTCTCGATAATGCCAAATCCTCTGGTGTCATTCCGGGAGAAGAAGCGTTTCATCTGCATACGACCGATGGCTTCCTGTATGAGTTGACGGAAGCCCTGGCTGCCAAGCATAACCTGAAGGTTGATCGTTCTGGTTTTGAAACTCTGATGGAAGAACACGGCATCATCTCGAATGCTGGTAAGCAAAAATCCGTCATGGCAGAAGGCCCGCTCGATGCCATTCGCAAAACGTCCGGCAATACCGAATTCCTGGGATACGATTCGACCGAAGCGACTGCAAAAGTGGTTGGCATCATTGCTGAAAAGCAGTTGGTTGAAGAGTTGAACGAAGTCGGACACAAAGATCTCGTCGCCATTGTGCTGGACCGCACGCCTTTCTATGCCGAGTCCGGTGGACAGGTGGGAGATGTTGGTTCATTGACTGCCGAGGGCATCGAATTTGATGTGCAGGATACGCAGAAAGATGGCGAACTCTGGCTGCACATTGGCCATCTGAAAAAGGGTAAGATTGGTATCGATCAGGAATTGGTGGCTACTGTAGATGCTGATCGTCGGGATGGCATCAGTCGCGCTCACTCGGCGACTCACATCATGCACCATGCACTGCGGACAACATTGGGTGAAGGAGCGACGCAGCGGGGATCGAAAGTTCAACAGGATGAACTCCGCTTCGACTTTGCTCACAAGCGACCACTCACTGCCGAAGAATTGACTGTCATTGAAGACATCGTCAACACATACATATCCGAGGGGGCAAGCGTCTCCACAAAAATGCTACCGATTGCCGAGGCTCGTGAAGCCGGTGCGATGGCGTTGTTCGGCGAGAAGTATCCGGACTTCGTTCGCGTAGTCTCCATGGGCGATTTCAGCAAAGAACTTTGCGGCGGGATCCATTTGACCAACACCGGACAGGTTGGGATGTTCAAAGTGATCGCCGAGGAACCGGTTGCCAAAGGTGTACGGCGTCTTGTGGCCTATACCGGCGAAAAGGCAATTTCGGAAGTGCGGGCCAAGGAAGCCGTGCTGAAGGAAGTGATGTCCGAATTGAAAGTCGGATCGACGGATGAAGTCGTTCGGAAAATTCAGCAGTTGCAGAATGATCTCAAAGATGCCAAGCGAAAACTTTCTGATCAGATGCGGCAATCGATTGGCGATGACGTGAACGATCTGCTCGCGAAGGCAGAAAAAATCGGAGATGTTTCCCTGATCGCTCATCAACTCGACAATGTCGATAAGGATGTGCTGCGGGATTATGCCGATCGTCTGCGAAAGAAAACAAAAGCCGTCGTCATTCTGGCTACCGAAATCGATGGACGAGTTGCCTTGCTGGCTGGGGTGACTTCAGAATTGACGAAGCAGGGGATTAATGCGTCGAACTGTGTGAAAGCAGCTGCTAAACTGGTGCAGGGTGGCGGAGGAGGACGTCCTGATCTGGCAGAAGCGGGCGGCAAGGATCCTGCAGGAATCTCAAAAGCTCTCGAAGCTGGCTTACAGTATTATCGTGAACAACTTCAGAAGTAAGTGATGTTTGTCTTGTTTCCAAGGTCCTCCTTCGGAACAGGTTCGAATGAAATCGAATAACGGGTGGCGGGGGCGCTCTCGAAGAGAAGCCCCCGAAAGTCAAACGTCCGGGGGCTTCCGTTGACACGGAGCGCCCCCGCCACCCGCCATGTTGCTTGCTAAAATTCAACGTTCAGATTGCAGTTCCGTGAAGGTTTGGTGAAGTTCATGGAGAAGCTGTTAAGAATTGGCCTCAATTGAACGGTCGGCTTTGCATCTGAGTTCCTGTCGGTATGATCTCCCCACCACTGGGGAAAGTAGTTGACAGGGCTCAGGTAAGGGCGATTAATGATCATCAAGGTACAGCCGTTGCCGCATGTCGCACGTGCACTTCGGGGAAATAAGCGATTAAAAATTCTCAAAATGACGCAAAGCGGCGTCTATTGCCTGACAGATGAAGAGACGTATCAGAATTTGATCCGTCAGGCTCAAGAGAATTCTGAGGCCGCAAAGGCAGATGAGAAATTGCTACCCAATGAAGAGCAGAGAGATGGCCATGACTCGTGAGTTGAGATGCATTGCAACAAGTGGTTTATTTCAACTCCTCTTCGTTATTCTTGTGACTTCGTTAACCAGACGCACGCGTCTGGTCCATCCCGTCGATGGACATTGGCTCCGCAGTTCCCCAGCCTCCGCCGCCGGGGGTTTCGATTTTTAATCGGTCTCCCGGTTTTACCTGGATTGCAAAGCAGCCTTCGAGTTCCTGTGAACGACCTGCTTCCGCCTGAGACCAGGTGGTTCTGCCGGCTTGACCTGACCCTCCGCCTTGCAATCCAAAGGGGAGAAACGCTTTTCTTCGCTGAGCGAGTAACGTCGCTGAGAGCGGTTGAAGAAATTCGAGTTCGCGAATCAATCCGTTGCCGCCCCGATGCTTTCCTGCGCCTCCAGAGTATTTACGAATCGCATGTTGAATGACGCGGATCGGATAGCGATGTTCCAGGATTTCGACATCGGTCAGGCGGGTGTTTGTCATGTGCGTGTGCACGGCATCGCAACCGCTCGCTTGGGAAGTGGCACCACTGCCGCCGCAGATGGTTTCGTAGTAGCCGAAGGTTTGATCGCCGAAGGTCAGGTTGTTCATCGTTCCTTGGCTGGCAGCCGCAAGCTGTAGCGCACCCAGCAAGACATCGACTACACGTTGGGAAGTCTCCACATTTCCACCAACGACCGCTGGGCAGAGGGCAGGATCAGGATTGCCGGGAGGATTGAGTAGACATTCCGGCAGAACAATGTCGATGACATCGAGCACACCGCTATTGAGAGGAATGTCTTCATCGATAAGACAACGAAAAACATACAGCACTGCAGCGGTCACAATGGCTCGATTGGCATTCAGGTTCGATTTGAGGACTGGTCCTGTGCCAGTGAAATCGACAGTGACGCGTTCGCTTGTTCGTGTGATCGAGACTTTGATCGGGCTGCCGTCATCGAGGTGATCGGTAAATGTCATCTGTTTTTGGGGCAAGCGGTCAAGTGAAAGTCTCGTTTTCTCTGCAGCTGCTCGACGGATTTGTGTCACATAATGATTGACCAGTTCGGAGGAATGTTCCTGGGTTAATTGTTCGAGTAAGCGAACTCCAACCTGATTGGCTGCCAGTTGTGCCCGCATATCGGCTAGATTTTCCTCGACTTTTCGCGACGGATATTTTCCAGAACAGAGGAGGCTTCGGAGTTCCTCAAAATAATCAGCCTCGGCTGAGAGTAGGCGAAATGGTCGGATGACGACCCCTTCCTCGGCCAGTGTTTTCGAAAAGGGAGGCATGCTGCCGGGAGTGATGCCGCCGATCTCGGCATGATGCGCTCGAGAGGCGACCAGAAATTGCTGCTTCTGTTCGGTACCGGAGAACATCGGTGTAACAATGGTGACATCGGGAAGATGCGATCCGCCTCGATAAGGATCGTTCGTAATATACGCATCCCCCGCTTGCATCGCTGGAAACTCGGCCAGCAGATGTTTGACTGTTTCGCCCATCGCTCCAAGGTGCACGGGAACATGGGGCGCGTTGGCAATTAATGCTCCCGATCGATCGAACACGGCACAGCTGTAATCGAGACGTTCTTTCACGTTGACCGATTGAGCGGTCTGACGAAGAGTTTCGCCCATTTGTTCGGCGATCGATGCAAAATGATTGTGAAACAACTCCAGTAGAATTGGCGATGTTTTTTCACTGAGGGAATTTGTGTGTTGGGTTGTTTGATTGGATTCTATTGGAGTGATGGTTAGTAATCTTGCTTCATCGATGACTGAGCGAAAAGCCGGGGCAATGAGAATCGTAGAATGTTTTTCGAGCAGGATGGCCGGGCCGCTGATTTCTAATCCCGGTGGAATCTGATGAAGATCATAAACTTGAGCAGATTGCCAGCTTCCATTTATGAAAATGTTGTGAGTCTGTGAGTCAATGGCCTGTTTCTGGTTCATCTCAGGATGATTTGTCTCGGTATTGGTCGAATTGAATCGTGGTGTTTTGGCTATGACTTCGGCGCGAGCCGTCGCGACTTCAATGGGTTGTTCTGGTCGAGAATAACCGAACCGTGTGTGGAATTCCTGACGGAAAGCCTTCGAGAAATCTCCATCCTCAGGTTGAGAAATTGTGAGTGGAGTTTCGGTGCCGGCATATCTCATATCGAGTGAGAATTCTGCAGTGTCGAATTGATTCGGTTCCACTCCTTGATCTCTCAGTGCTTTCTGAGCGGTCTGTTCCAGAAAAAGGAATTGATCTGTCAGTTCTGATTCCGTGATTTCTTGCAGAGGTTGAAGCACCGATTGGGATTCAATCTGACGTTGATCACCACAGCCGATTCCATATGCGCTGAATAATCCTGCCAGCGGATGAATGATGATTTTCTGGATGCCTAATTCATTAGCAATTGAACAGGCGTGCTGACCACCGGCTCCTCCAAAACTGACCAGTACGTGTTCTGCGGGATCGTATCCACGAGCAGCAGAAACTTTGCGAATCGCTCGTGCCATGCGGATGTTGGCAATTTCCAGAAAGCCTTCCGCCAAATCTTCCGGAGTGAAATTTTGCGCGAGAGAAGAGTCGGCTATCTGCTGGCAAAGTGTGGCTAGTTTTTTTCGAACAGATTCGACATCCAGAGCAAACGGAAAATGTTGAGGCAGTACGCGTCCAGTGATCACGTTCATATCGGTGATCGTCAGCGGACCATCATTGCCGTAGCAGCAGGGGCCAGGGTTTGCGCCTGCCGATTGAGGACCGACCTGCAAACGCACACCATCGAAATGACAAATGCTCCCGCCGCCAGCAGCCACCGTTTCGATTGCCAGCATGGGTGTAGCCAGACGGACACCAGCTTTTGTCGTTTCAAATTCGCGATGAAACTGCCCATCGTATCGGCAGACATCGGTACTCGTTCCCCCCATGTCGAAGCCGATGATTTTCGAGAATCCTCGCAGCCGGGCGATTTCTGCCAGGCCGACAACTCCGCCTGCTGGACCGGAAAGAATACTGTCTTTGCCACTGAAATGATCGGCTGAGACCAGACCGCCACTGGAAGACATCAGTTTAATGGAAGAGCCGGGCAGAGAGGTGCGTATGGAATCGAGATATGTCCCGAGGACGGGATTCAGGTACGCATTCACGAGTGTCGTATCACCGCGAGCAATCAAGCCAAGAGCCGGACTGACTTCATGTGAGAGGCTGATTTCCATGAAGCCAAGTTCGTGGGCCAGAGCCCCGAGTTGCCGCTCATGAACAGGATTTCGCCAGGCATGCAGCAAGCAGATGGCGATGGAATCGATCTTATACTCTTTCAGTTTTTGTAGTGATTCACTGGCTTTTCCCAGATCGATCGGTTGAATGATTTCACCTTCAGCCGAAATTCTTTCGTCAATTTCAATGACTCTCTCGTGCAGGGGGAGTGGTTTCTGAATATTGAGATCGAACAGCCGGGGACGATCCTGATGGCCAATGATGAGAGCATCTCGAAATCCAGTAGTTGTGATGTACGCACAGCGGGCTCCACGACGTTCGAGCAGGGCATTTGTGCCGCGAGTAGTGCCGAGCCGCAGATCAAGTGGCGGGATGGGAGCGAGTCGATCCAACCTTAATAGGTAGCGAATTCCGATGACAGGAGCCTGTTCGTCACTGGTCAGTTCGTAAGTTGAACCCAGCAGGAAATCGGGAATTTCTACTGAGAATTGTAATTCCCCGGTCATTCCAGACGAACTCACCACTGTTGTGCTAAACGGCGGGGCAGTGGGATGCTTAATTGTGAATTTGTAGCCCCGCCAGACATTATCGGGATCTCCAATTCGCGACGTATCAGTCAGGCAGGAATCGGCGATTTGCTGAATTTGTCCTTTAACAACCCCAGACGAGAGAATTTTATGAGTGACAATTGAACCGTCAGGGCACTGAGCAACCAAGTCTGTGAAGGTTCCGCCAGCATCAATGGAAAATTTCCAGCCTGATTTGGAGAACATGTCGAAGTTATTTCTGAATGATATTTGAAGAGTTCAGTCCATTAATGATCGCATGAGGCGATGTGGATGAGAGTTTAGGGGGATCGTAGCAGATTAATACATAATAATTGGACAGTTTTTTAATTCTAAGAAAATTAAGCCATTGTGTCTTGTCGATCTTTAATGTTATTACCACAATTGGTGTACACCATTTGCGACAGTAATGGTTATCCATTAAAACCGGAAGGATTTGTTTTATTGGCACCAAATATGCAGGAAATTGCGTGGAGGAATTCTTACCAGGGCTGGTAATCACCGTCATCGAAGTTGAGTCGAGGGCAAATTTATGATCAGGATGTTTATTCGAGATGAGGCTGGTTTTGTCGTTTCGGCTGAACTGGTTCTGATTGCCACCGTGTTAATACTAGGCTTGATCGTCGGATTGAGTTCAATTCAGCATGCGATAGTTTCTGAACTGAATGATATTGGTGATGCGACTGGTAATTCTAACCAGAGCTATTGGTACACCGGGTTTTCTAAAGAAAAAGACTTTGGTAATGGTGGCTTTTCCGCTTACACCAGAGGTTCGGCGGCTGGGGATTCTCAGGACGATTGCGATAATGACCAGTGCGATATTTCCTGCGATGTGCCGGTGAATGAGGGGCCAAAGCGGCTTTAATCAACACCTATTGCTTGTGTAACAGGCATTAAAACGCATTCGGAAGAACAATCGCCAGTCCAATTGTCATAAGAAAACCAGCAACGCTCAATATTGCCAGCAAGGCTGTCCAGGTTTTAATCGCTTCCCATTCGGTCAGTCCTCCCATTTGTGAGAAGACCCAGAAGCCGCTATCGTTCATCCAGGAAATTCCGAGCGATCCAAATCCGATCGATAATGCCAGATAAACCGGATGAATCCCCATAGCATCTCCGGGGGGAATCAAAGCGGCGATCATAGACGAGGCGGCCATCATGGAAACAGTGCCAGAGCCTTGGGCGATTTTCAGTAAAAAAGCCAGCCCATAGCCGATTGCCATCAAAAATAACCCCTGACTGGCAGCTTCCGCACTGAACAATTGCTGCACGGCAGTGCCAACATCCGCTGTCTTCAACATCGCTCCAAAGGAACCACCTGCTGCGGTGATTAGAATGATCACGCTTCCACTGCTTAAAGAGAGCTGGATTTCATGGGAAAGGTCGTCAAATGAGGGCCTTTTCTGTCGAACGTAAACAATAATGGCAGCCACTGCGGCCAGCAGCATCGCGACATTTTTATCGCCCAGTTCCAGCATGATATTCCAAATCGGCGAGGAATAATCCTTCCCGAGAAAGCGGCCTCCGAAAGTGACTCCTGAAATTAAAAGAACAGGCAAGGCAATCGGTAGCAGAGAGGCGAACAGGCTGGGAGGTGGAGAATCTTCCTCTTTGGCTTTCGGAAGAAATTCGGTGAGTCGTTCAGGTGAGATATTGATTTTTCCATCAATCCAATACGCATAACCGAGGCCGATCAAGGCGCACGGAAATCCGATGATACCACCAATTAGAATCATCGTCGTCATGTCTACATTCAGGGCATCAGCCATGAACAAGGGGCCGGGAGTCGGTGGAACGAGCGTGTGCGTAATCACGGCTCCAGCTGCAATGGCGACAAGAAATCGGACATAATTTTTCCCCGTCTGGCGATACATCGATTGGGCCAGCGGAACAAGCAGATAGAATACGGTATCGAAAAAGACAGGCACAGAAAGGATAAAACCGCTCGACATCAGGGCGAGTCCCCCTTTTTCCTGACCGAATAATTTCAGGGTCGAACTCACAATCCGATCGGCTCCTCCACTTAACAGGAGGCATCGGCCAATAATAGTAGCTGCGGCTATGACCAGTCCAATCGCCCCGGCTGTATTCCCGAATGCGGTTGCCATTCGCGGTATTTTATCGACCCAATCGCCCGGAGCGAGCAGGCTGACGACAACAGCGGCCGTCAATAAAGCGATAAAGGCACCCAATCGCAAAAAAACGATGATGCCCACAACAATCAAAATGCCAATCAACAGAATCAGCAGCGGAGACATGCCCCCTCCATTCCCAAAGTGAAATCAGTAAAACCTGATGCGAGGCAGCATATTCGATGGACTGGATAAATGTTATCGATCCGACGTAGAGATTCGAAAAAAACGTGATCACGATTCAAGAAAATATCTATACAAATGGGCGGTTTCGGATTTCCCTGTTGAATTAAAAGGAGTCTTGGACGTACAATCAGATTGTCACGATCAAATTATAAGATTGCTGAAAGGGATCGCGGTTCGCCTTCATTAATGGACTGTCCCTAAATATTTGTTGAAATGATTCAGCAGGCGATCTTTTAAAATCGAACACGACAGGGAGGGCGTGAATGAATATTTCAGGAATCGGATCCACGAGCGGCAGTTGGCCTGTTTCGAAGAATCAAATTCCGGCTCAGCAGACGGGGGTGGATTCGAATTCTCGAATCAATATCCCCTCCGATGAGCTGGACATTTCCCCGATGGCGCGCATGATGGCTGAATTGCAATCGATCGAAGAAAACGATCCCTCACGAGCCGATCTGATCGCGCGAATTCGTGATGAGATTCAGCAGGGAAATTACGATACCGACGAGAAACTGGAATCAGCCCTCGTTAAGTTTCTACAGCAAATACAAACCGATAATGGGTAATTACGTGGCGCAGATTTGCACCGCAGGAGAATGAACGACCGTGAGCAGTTTGGGAACCGTGGAAGTTTCCGCCAGTCCGAAAGAGAAATTTCGTGAATATCTGGCGACACAAAAAATGCGACTCACGCCGGAACGTGAAATTATTGTCGACGAAGTCTTCGACAATCACGAACATTTCGATGCCGAGGAATTGTCGGATCGCCTGAAAGTCAGCGGTCGCAAACGTGTGAGCCGTTCGACGGTTTATCGAACGCTGGAATCGATGGAAGCAGCCGGACTGATCCGTAAAGTCGCTCGTCCAAATGGCAGCGAAATCTGGGAACACGATTACGGCTACCCCCAACACGATCATTTGATCTGTCGCAAATGTGGAAACCTCGAAGAATTTCATAATGAACAGATCAAAGCGATTCTGGAAGAAATCGCTGATTCGATGGGCTTCTATCAAGACGGGCATCGTCTCGAAGTCTTCGGTCTGTGCAGCAGTTGCCGCAAAGCTCCCGTTCGACGCCATCGCAAACTTGATATGATTTGAGGTTGGTTTATTCTTGTTCCCGAGGTGCCCTTGAGAGCGAGAGAAAAGACTGTGCCACGGCTCTGTGAGCCGTGCGATCCAAAAGAAAACGCACAATCACGGCTTATAGAGCCGTGGCACTTGGTATTAGCTTGAGTATCAATTGAACCAGACTCACGCACATTTGATCGGGATTTCGGGAGCCGGTTTGCGTTCACTGGCTGACTATCTGCTCGATTCCGGATGGACAATTTCTGGCTCCGATCAAGCGATCTCTTCAACTCTCCGTTCTCATTTCATGGCTCGTGGTGTTTCGCTTTTCGATGGGCATCATTGCGATAACATTCCGCTGGAAACGACTGTCTGTATTCACAGTCTGGCGATTCCTGAATTGAATCCGGAACGAGAAGCGGCAAGCCTGAGAGAAATACCGCAGTTCAGTTATGTGAGTTTTCTCGGTAAGCTTTTTAATGAACATACCGGAGTCGCTATTGCCGGGACGCATGGGAAAACCACGACTTCCCTTATATTGGGGCATCTCCTGCGAGAAGCTGATCGTAGCGTGGGATTAATCGCAGGTGGTAAAACGATCGGCTCTGATAAATGGGGCTATGCAGGTCAGGAATCCATCCTGATCGCAGAAGCCTGTGAGTTTCGGCAATCTCTGCTGGAACTCTCTCCCCAATATGCGGCTGTACTGGGAATAGAAACGGATCATTTCGATTGTTACCCCGATTTGAATTCTGTAACGGAAGTCTTTCGCAAATTTTGTGATCAAGTCAGCAGTGAGGGCTGTCTGATCTTGAATGCGGATTGTCCCGCGACCCGAATTGCAGCAGAAGCCGCGAAATGCTCCAGACAATGGTTCACGTTGAAGGAAGAGCTCGATATCGAACTTCTCGAAACCGATACTCTGTGGACGATTTCCAATATCATTCAGCACAAAGTGGGAGTCGATTTTTTTGTGACGAGTCATACCGGCATTTCTGCAATGCTGCAGGCTCCCGTTTACGGAATTCATCAAATCCAGAATGCCACTGCTGCTTTGTTACTGGCTCTTCAATTGAAAGTCGACTGGTCGGATATCACGACAGGATTGATGAGTTTTCCGGGAGTCGAACGGCGATTTCAGCAGCGGAATCACAGTTCCGGAGCCATTTTTATTGATGATTACGCGCACCATCCGAGTGAAATACGGGCGACCTTGAATGCCTTGCGACAAAAATTTGGCGAAAAACCGAGGCATGTGATTTTTCAGCCGCATCAGGTTCAGCGGACGGAAGCCTTATTTGAAGAATTCGTCGCGGCTTTGCTGCCAGCGGAAAAAGTCACGCTTCTGCCGGTGTTCGCTGCTCGCGAGACGGCTGATGATCGAGTAGAATCGGTGCCACGTCGACTCGTCGAAGCGGGAAATCGGCAAGGTGGGCAGTTTGAGTATTGCCCGAGCCTTGACCATTTGTGTTCCAGTTTAGACGATTCATGGAAGACCGTGCCGAACGGTCGCGAGGAAGTCATCGCGACACTTGGTGCAGGAAATATTGATCGGATTTATGATGAGCTGCCTGGATTCATTTGCTGAAATACTTCGAGAGGACGAACCTCTCGCCCCATACACCTGGCTGAAACTGGGCGGACCGGCTCAGTATTTCGTCGAGCCCCGTTCAACTGAAGAGTTGATTAAGGTTCTGAACTGTTGCCGCGAAGAAAAACTGGTGGTCCACGTGCTCGGCGAAGGTTCGAATCTGTTGATCCGCGACGACGGCGTGAGCGGAGTCGTGATTCGCCTTTCAGCTGGCGAGTTTTCCGAAGTGACTGTCGAAGGGACCACAGTCACAGCAGGGGCAGGGGCATTGCTTTCGCATGTGATATCCCGCTCAGTTGCCTCCGGTTTGACAGGTCTGGAAGATCTGGCAGGCATTCCCGGAACAATCGGCGGAGCAATCGTCGGCAACGCCGGTAGCAAAACAGGCGATATCGGCACAAAAGTCGAATCGATTTCTGTTTTGACCCATGACGGTCAGCAGGAAACCATTTCTGCTGATCTGATCGGCTTTGAATATCGAACCAGTCATATCGATGCCGCTGTCGTGTTGGGAGCGACGCTGAATCTGGCTGCGGATGATCCGCATGAAATTACCAAGCGACTGCGCAAAACCTGGATCATGAAACGTTCTTCACAGCCGATGTCTTCACAGTCTGCAGGTTGCATCTTCAAGAACCCGCCGGGACTTTCTGCGGGAACTCTGATCGATCAAGCCGGCTTGAAAGGGACGCGAGTCGGAGATTGTGAAGTGAGCGATATCCACGCCAACTTCATCGTCACCCACGAAAACTGCACCAGTTCGGATGTGATGCGACTGATCGACCTGGTTCGCTCCAAAGTCTCTAATGAACATGGTGTCGAACTCGATCTTGAAATCAAAGTCTGGCCGAATTAGACCATTTTCAAGATGATTGGAAATAAAGCGGTAGGTCAGGCACTGCCTGACGAAATTCGATGTGGTTGACAATCACGAAGCGCGAGTGAGTGTGTCAAAGTGAATTTATATTTTTTTCACGCAAAGGCGCAAAGCCGCAAAGAAAATCAATCCGAGGTGGAAAGAAAAATCTTTGCGGCTTTGCGCCTTTGCGTGATTTTTAATTTCTATTTAAAAAGGATAATTGTTGCCTAATTATCTCCGGCACTTCTCCATTGCTGGATTTGTTCAAAGAGCCACTCTCGTTCCGGCTCGCGGAGATATTCGCCGATTTCTACTCGAACTGCTCCATCATCAAAACGGAGTCGTTGTTGCTGGCCGAAACCTTCGAGGATGATCCGGTCGACATCAGAACGATTGAAGGAATAGCTTTTCGCTTTGCTGAACACGAATGAAATCGGGTTGAAGTTGTGCCGTTTCTTTCCTAACCAGTGGAAATTGATAACAGAGATTGGCCCTTTTCCATCTTGGAAAATCAGTTCCTGTCCTTTAAAGGCAATTTTCTCGAGCCGATTTCTTTTGAGAAACAAGTATGCCAAAAGCATGATCAAAGGGAAAAAAATCAGGAAAATAAAGGGCCCCAACATTCTGAATATGTCAAATGTATTCTCTTGATTATTAAATGCTCGGGTGAAATCAGAGTAAGACATAAAAATGAATATAATTCCAAAAACAAAGTAATAACCACCGAATAAAAAGCGAATGGGGTCATTCGGTCGATGCTTCCAGGCAAGAGTCGTCCCCGAGTCATTTTCTTCGATTCGGAACTGGTGTCCGCTGGGTGGTTCTGGTCTGTTCATCATTATGTTTCCACTTAATTTGAGTGATTTTTCTACGATATGCGTAAACCTCGATGGGTCACTTTGCATTATGATCCGAAAATTGACAGAATCGCCCTTTCAACACAACTTTATTAAGAACGGCTAACAAAACTCAAAAATCAAATCATATACGAAAGTCATTGAAACCAGGGTGGCGGGGGCGCTC
>DEML01000073.1:0-17392 GCA_002359185.1 Planctomycetaceae bacterium UBA2671 | reverse complement strand
TTTCGGGGGCTTCCGCTAAAGCGGAGCGCCCCCGCCACCCTAAATTGGTTTTCTCATGATCAAGTTTTGTTAGCTTTTCTAAGTTTCACAACGAATAAATTATCGTGGGAGTTCAAGTGAAATGGCGAATGTGGCAAAACTGGCGGCTGATGCACTGACTGAAGGGGGTGGGATTTTTCGACTGTCTCCGACCTGGGTGCCTCGTTCGTTTTTGCAGCCGGGACGTCGTCTGAAATTGCGTCCGCAGGATTATTATGCCCTCGGAATGCATCGCGGCGGGATCGATGAACGCTGGTTTGGTTCCACCACCGAGGCGGCCAACGAAAATCGAAATGAAGACGAAGGTCTTTCTTATTGCGTACACAATGGCGAGCGATTCCTGCTGCGGGATGCTGTAGCTGAGTTGAAGGGCGAAGTCATTGGCGATGATATCTGGGATACCTATGGCAAATGGCCAATCTATTCCAAATTCTTCGACAACATGGGCCCGATTCCACACCATATGCACCTGAATGCCGAGCAGGCTAAACTGGTTGGGCAGGAAGGAAAACCGGAGTCTTATTACTTCCCGCCGCAGATGAATCAGATCGGCAATAATTTTCCGTACACATTCATGGGCTTGGAACCGGGAACATCCAAGCAGGATGTGATTGACGCGCTGGATCGTTGGAACGAGGGTGACAACGGCATTCTGGATCTCTCCAAAGCGTATCGCCTGAAGCCGGGGACTGGCTGGTTGATTCCACCCTGCGTACTGCACGCTCCAGGTTCATTGGTGACCTACGAACCACAATGGGGCAGCGATGTGTTTGCGATGTATCAGTCGTTGGTTGAAGGTCGCATGACGCCGCGTTCTCTGTTGACCAAGGACTTCCCGGAAGAGAAGCACAATGACAACGCTTACATGGTCGAAGCACTCGACTGGGAAAAGAACGTCGATCCAAACTTTAAGGATAATAACTACCTTGAGCCGATCGTCTGCGAAGAGGGCAAAGGCTGGGTCGACAAATGGATTGTTTACGGCAAAGTCAACAGCAAACAACTCTTTACCGCCAAGGAGCTGACACTTCAGCCGGGTGCGAAATGCACTGTCAAGGATGGCGGAGCGTACGGCTGGATTACAGTTCAGGGGTCTGGCCGAATTGGCAAACTCAAATTGCAGTCTCCAGTAATGATCACTTTTGGCGACATGACCGAAGACGAAGTTTTCGTGACCGCCAAGACCGCAGGCGATGGTGTCGAGTTCGAAAATACAGGAACCGAACCACTCGTCGGACTGCGTTACTTTGGACCAAATGCACAGCCAAACGCTCCAGAAATTGGAGCCTGGAAGATGTAACTTTGAGTGTGAACTGATAAAAACCCGTGTCTTGATGGCACGGGTTTTTTCTTGGTAATTCCGATGAAAAGTGGTATCCTTTCTGAAAGAATTCAGGGAGATAAATAATGGCTATTGCTGAACCAACTGCGACGAAAATGACGGTTGAGGAATTTCTGCTCATTGCCGATGAGGAAGGTACGCATCGTGAATTGATCGATGGAGAGCTGAGGGAGTATGACGTGACCACAAGAAATCCCCGGCATTCAGTAGCAATTGCATGCACGACGTTTGTTCTGCGAAAATGGCTGAAAAGTCAGTCTCAAAAGATTGGAGTGATTGCTTGTGGCGACGCCCGATGCCAGCTCAATCCTGAACTGGAGACAGTGGTTGGGATCGATGTGGCTTATTTTGCTGGTGAAGAGGCCATTCGTCAGTTCCATGAAGAACCTTATTTTTCAGGGCCACCGACCCTGGCCGTGGAAGTGCTTTCTTCATCGGATGTGCATGAGGATGTGATCGAGAAATCGCAGAAGTATCTGGCTGTTGAAACAAAAATGTTGTGGATTGTCGACCCCGATTTACAGACGGTGATGATCCTCAAACCGAATGCAGAACCTGTGCTGTTCAATAAAACTCAGCGACTGACTGCACTGGATGAATTGCCGGGATTTGATGTTGCCGTGAGTGAATTGTTTGAGCCGTGAGGGTTGAAGAGGCCAGTGTTGAGTGGCCAGTGGCTAGAGAAATGTACTTAATAGGTGCTAAGTCCTCTCAACACTAGCCTCTGGGCACTGGCCATACTTGATGGTGTTTTCCATTCGGGTTTGAGATAGAATCGCGTTAGCCAAAACACTCAACAATAAACCCTCAACATTCAACCAACGCCTCATGGATGAACCTCAACCGCCGCAGCTCGATTATTCTCGGATTCCTGATTCGATACGCGAAATCTACGAGACCATTGAAAATGAGCTGACCTGGCTGCATGGTCGCTGGATTATGTATCGGCAGCTGTTTGGTGGGGATCCGGAGACGCTGGCGTTGCTCAATCAATCAGCTCCCACATTCTTCGGGATGCTGCAGTTTCTGTGGCTCGATTATGTGGTGCTGGAAATCTGCAGCCTGACTGATCGTCCTGCGACTTTTGGCCGAGAAAATCTTGTCCTCAAGCAGCTTTACGAAAAGCTGGATCGTCGCAAGCATCCCGACCTGGGGCGTGAGTTGATCGAGCGTGATCGAGACGTCGAAAAAACCTGTGGCAGGTTGCGGACAATTCGCAATCGCCGAATCGCCCATCGTGATCAGCACGCGGCTCTGGGAGCTTATCAGACCCCTGTTCTCGGTGTTTCCCGCAAAGATATTGAGGATGCACTGGAAGCGATGCGCGCTTACGTCAACACCTTCCGGCTGGCATTCATGGATTCCGAAATGGCGTTTGATCAGTTTGAGCTTAAAGATGATGCAATGACTTTGGTTGAGAAATTACAGTTTGCTTTGGAGAATATGCCTGAGAAGAGAGAATCCAGCTAAGAGCGTAAATGTTGTCTCTAAGAACACAGTAGTTTGAATTTCAATGAGATATTCCATTTTTATGAATTGTAATAATTCTGTCGATTAAAGTGTTTTATTCACGATCGGTTCTGCAGGGAATCAAATCGATTCCAATCGAGGCCGCAAATTCTAAGCTAAATTCAAAGCAACGACTGTTTTGAATCTTTAGTTGATTGAGGCCCGCACATGATTTCGATTCCTTCGTATCTGGAAAATTGGACTCCTGAGCAGTATCAAATGCTGGAAAAGTCGGTTCTGGTTGCGCAGCATCGTATCCACGAAACCGGACTGTTTTCTGATGAAGCCTTGTGCGAACTGATTGATCGTCATCCTGATAATTATCTGACGATCGCCGGGATGGGGAATGATGCGAGTAAGTTTGAGTGGATGACCGGAGAGCGGGGGGATTGCTCGGCTCAGGATCTGCTACGAGCCGTCAAAGAGGGGCAACTCTGGTTGAATCTTGTTTGTCTGGGACGGTTTCACTCTGAATACAATCGACTGGTGAATTCTGTGTATGATGAACTCGAAGCGAAGAGCCGAGGATTTCAAGCTCGACACCGTTCATCGAATCTTCTGATTTCCTCACCGAATGCGATGGTTTATTTTCATATTGATCTGCCGGTCAATATGTTATGGCATCTCCGGGGAGAAAAGCAGGTCTGGGTTTATCCATCGTTCGATTCTCGATTTGTTTCTGCCCGGAATATCGAGCGCCTCATCAACGGTGAGATGGCAGAAGACATGCCTTACCAAACCTGGTTTGAAGATTACGCAATTTCGTTCCGAGTTAAACCAGGCGACATGATCACCTGGCCTCAAAATACTCCTCATCGGGTAACTAACTGTGATGGTTTGAACGTATCCCTATCGACCGAACATCGCAATGTGATTGCAAAACGCAGAATCAACGTTCATCTGGCCAATTCATTTCTACGCAAACAGTTTGGGTGTCAGTCGCTTTCCAGTGATGTCCGCGGAATCTCTGCACAGATGAAAGAGATGTATGCCCGTTCGATGGTGCTGTGGAATCGATTATGTAAACAGAAGAGTTGTGAACCATTTTCTTATCGCAAACGATTCCAGGTCGATCCCGATGCTCCGAAAGGGTATGTCATGATAGAGAATGAGGATTCAGGCTCGTTCCGTGAAGAAGAACAATTGCTGGCAAGCGTTTGAATTTTCAATTCATCGACTAGTTGTTCCTCAACTCTTCCTCCCTTTGATAATGCAATCTATTGAGCATGATTGACCTGCCTGATTCAACAATTGAAACCCTGAACCGGATGCGCGAGATTGAATCGCAGACGCAGTCGAAGAGGTTTCGCTGGAAACAATTGTTTCGTTTGAAGCGGGATAACCTCGTGCTGTTCGGCATGATTGGATTGCTGGGAATTCTGGCTGTGGGGATGTCCTGGATGGTGCAGGAGCGGAAGTCACACGAGCAGAAAAAAGCGGAGCGTCAGGATCTCGTAGAGAGCTATAAAAACCAGAAGACTCAGGAAGTTTCACTGGGTGAAAAGGAATTTATTTCGACAAGTATGAAAAATGCAGAACAAGCTGAAGTGGTCAGTTATGAGGCTGTTTTGACAGTTGAAGGATCCGAACACGAATATGGCGTGATTCGCTCTCGTATTGATCAGCATCGCAATAAAATCAACGAGAAAATCGAAATGCATGTCTCGTCTGCTCCTGAAGCAGATTTTAAAGATCCTGCGCTGTCGAAGTTGCGAAAAGATTTACGGCTGGGAGTGAATGAAATTCTGGGAGAAGGGGAAGTGCTGGAAATCAACTTCTCGAAATTCGTGAGATATGAATTGAAAACGACATATTAATTTTCTGTCAAATGGGATTTCGTCAGGCACAGCCTGACCTACGGCTTTAGTCATTTATTGCTGATTTGCAATGTCTCAATCGGTAGCACATCATTCATACTTCCCGAGCGGAAACCGGCCAGGTCGAGAGTGATGTAACGGAAACCCAGTTTCTGCAATTCGAGGAGAATTTCTTCTCGTATGGTGTTATCCATGATCGCAGTCAGTTCCGAATTGGGCAGTTCGATGCGGGCCAGGTCGTGGAATTCATGACGGACACGTAATTCCATCAGATTCAGTTTTTGTTTCAGATAACGCTCAGCAGCATCGACTCTGCGGACGCGTTCCTGTGTCACTTCCAGACCATGGGCAATGCGGCTCGACAGGCAGGGACTGGCTGGTTTGTTCCAGACGGGCAGATTCCATTCCTTCGCAAGTGCTCTTACGTCGGCTTTGTTGATGCCTGCTTCTACGAGCGGGCTGCGGACCGAATGCTGAGAAGCGGCTTCGAGTCCCGGGCGGTAATCACCCAGATCGTCGGTATTCGTTCCATTCACGATGACATCATAAGAAATCTCGTGGGCATGCTGCCCGATCGTTTCGTACAGTGTGTCCTTGCAGAAGAAGCAGCGATTGCCGGAGTTTGCCCGGTATTTTTCGTTTTCGAACTCATTCGTATTGAGAACCTTGAGTTCAATTCCGATCTGGCTGGCTATTGAACGCGCCTCATCCACTGCACCGATCGGAAGCGAGGGGCTCTCTGCAATCACGGCTATAGCCTGTGAACCAGTGGCCAGAACAGCTGCTTTTGCAACAACGGCGCTGTCGACACCTCCCGAAAATGCGACCGCGACCCGACCCATTTCATGAATAATCTGGAGCAGGTGTTCCTGTTTGGAAGTAAGATCTGGTTCTGACATCGGGCGACTTTCGTTGATCAAATCGGCTCACAAGCCGAAATGAAGGAGAATCGGCGATTGCGAAATGGGTTTGGTTCAGTATAAACTAAATATTCCAAGTGAGAACACTTGCGAGAGCGGAATACTGAACTCCTGGAAATGAGGCTAATCGATGTTCGCACCCAAGGTAAGCGACAGTCTGAACTGGATACGAAGAATCGTACTTGTGCTGATGACCTGCACCATGTTTCATATGGTGGCAGAAGTTTCGTTCGGCCAGTTGACATCAGATCAGCGTCGAGAGTTAAACGATCTGCGGCGTGAAGTCACTAAAGTTGCTTCTACGATTCGCCGCAAAGATTATGAAGACGCGGAAAAGGCTCTGACTTCCGCTGAAGAAGCCCTCAATAAAATTATGACCGATGCTGGCGTGGATGCGAGTGATCGTTCGATTGCTTTAATTCAAAAGGCGATTGAAGTCCAGAAACAAACACTTGCTCGTGCTACGGGTAATGACAATGGCGGAGCGATGGGCGGGGTTAGTTTTGCCAAAGATGTGGCTCCAATTCTTGCAGATAAGTGTATGGGATGTCATGACCAGACAGCCAGTGGCGGTTTGCGACTCGATACGTTTGCCGGATTGCGTCGCGGTGGTCGCAGTGGTCCGTTATTGGTTCCGGGTTCGCCGCAACGGAGTCTACTGGCGGTCAAGCTGATTGCTCCTCCCCCTCAGCGAATGCCAAAAAATGGTCCTGCCTTGCCAGCTGATGAAGTCAAAACGATTGCTGACTGGATTACTCAGGGAGCCAAATACGATGATGACGATCAAAATCGATCGGTCTCGGACTTAGCCGAGAGTGCGAAAAATGGCGGGATGAAGAAGCCGGAGATCACTGTTGCGAAACCGGATGGAAAAGAAACTGTTTCGTTCACAAAAGATATCGCACCAATGCTGGTAACGTTCTGTCATGGCTGCCACAGCGGGAATAATCCCGCTAGTGGTTTGTCTGTCGAGACATTCGAAAAACTTCTGATTGGCGGCGATAGCGGCGAAGTGTTGATTCCGGGTGAACTGGAAGACAGTCGTTTGTTCCGACTGACGGGAGGACTGGAAAATCCCCGGATGCCTCAGGGACAGGCCCGTATCACGCGAAAGAACTATGATGACCTGAAAGCGTGGATTTCTGAGGGAATCAAGTACGACGGGAAAGATCCCAAGACGCCTATTCTGGAACTGGTGCCCTCTGCTTCGGATATTCGTCTGATGGAATTGCGGCAGATGTCGGAGGCCGATTTCGAGAAACTGCGTCGTGAGCGTGGCGACTCACACTGGAAACGCACGCTCTCTTCTGCGAATCCGACTACGGTGATGGACAATGATTTTCTGGTGATGGGTAATGTCGATCCCGCTCGCTTACAGCAGGTGCTCGACTGGTCGAAGGAGATGAAGTCTGGTCTGGCTGAGAAAGTTGGCTTGACTGCTGCTCCGAAGTGGAAAGGTCGGCTGGCGATTTACGTCTTTAAAGATCGCTATGATTATGATGAATTCAACCGCTCGATTGAAAATCGTCAGGCGGCCAAGGGGATGTTTGGTCATGCCAAAGTTGCCAATGAATTTGAAGATGCCTATGTCGCGGTGCTTGATACGGGTGATACATCTTCAGCGGATACTCCTAAACTGCAGTGGACATTACAAAAAGCGTTAATCTCGGCTGCGATGCAACTCCGGGGAACGACTCCGGTTCAATGGTTGACGGAAGGCACGGGTTGGGCCAAGGCAGATTCTGATTTGCGGAATCCGGAATTTGAAAGAACACTCACTCTCAGTGCAGCCCGAGCGATCCAGGATTTGAATCGTCCCGAGAGTTTATTCACAGCCGGAACGTTCGCCCCCGATGTCACCGAACATGCCGGTTTCCTGGTCGTTCGCTTTTTGATGGGAAGTGGCTCTACAGAACAGTTCAATCGATTCGCTGGAGCATTGCGGGATGGCCGCACTCCCGACGAAGCCTGCCGAGCAGCCTACAATACGACTGCAGCGGATCTTGCAAAAGCGGTGGTTACAAAACTACGGTAGTGCAAACGGTCAATTCATATGTTCCCAGAGAGGAATTTGGGGACAAGCTGGAAATAAAATGTGAATGGGACGCCGTCCCCTCGCTGACGCTTCGGCTTAATATCGTTCACATAACTATAGTACTCTGGGAACAAGTTGTCCTACGAAGCTTTTAATAAGTTTGTAAGTTAAGCGAATGATTACGAGTGATGTACTGATAATTGGCGGTGGCGCCATTGGGTTAACAACTGCTTATGAATTGATCAGGAGAGGCCATTCGGTAGCGGTGATCGATCGTCAGGCTGTTGGTTGTGAAAGTTCCTGGGCAGGCGCGGGGATGATTCCGCCTGGCGAGATTCATCTTGAGAATTCGAGCTATCGCAAAATAGCCCAATTGAGTTCAGGTCTTTGGGCTGAACTCGCAGAATCCTTGCGAGCGTATTCAAACATCGATATTGAATACCGGACCTGTGGAGCCCTGGTTCTGCCTGAAGATCAGAAAATCGCCACTACCCAATCAGAAGTTGAGCTCTGGCAGCAACAGAAAATTCCGGTCAAACGATTAAACCGTGAAGATTTGAATTCATTTCATCCGAAGTTTAATAGTCCTGCAGTAGAAGCATATTTTCTGCCCACGCAGGCGCAAGTCAGAAATCCCCGTTATGTCAACGCATTAAAAGTCACCTGCGAACAACTCGGTGTTCAGTTTTATCAGCATGAACAGATTCGTGAAATCAAGATCCAACATGGACAGGTGGCAGACATTTTGACGGATACCGAAACCTTCAATGCGAGCCAAATCGTAATCGCGACGGGAGCATGGACGAGTCAGTTCGCAGACTGGTTTGAGGTTTCGATTCCGGTGGAGCCGATTCGCGGTCAAATAGTTCTGGTGAAATTGTCGGAAGTCTTTCCATCGATTATTGAGCGAGGGAAATGCTATCTGGTTCCGAGAGCAGATGGTCGTGTATTAATTGGAGCGACTGAGGAGTTGGTCGGTTTTGACCGCGATTGTGAAGCAGAGACCGTAAAACGACTCCTGGCTTTTGGAGCCGAGTTGATTCCGGAAATCGGTGATCTGCAGGTTGAAAAATCCTGGTGTGGCTTTCGCCCGGTCACTCCTGACCACTTGCCTGTGATTGGTTTTGTACCAGGCTACGAAAATCTTCTCGTCAATTCGGGACATTATCGAGCTGGTTTATCACTCTCGCCAGCATCAGGTTTGGTAATGGCTCAGTTGATTTGTGGTGAGACAACAGAACTGAACCTTGAGGATTTTGATCCTGAGCGATTTCATCTGGAAATCTCATCGAACGAAATGTTGTAAGACACATCACAGAACTCAGCAGCGAAATTTTCGCAGAATATTCATTGCTGATGTCATTCCCGTCCTGCCATCCGTGAAGATCATCCATGAATAAATCTCCTACTATAGCCGTCATCGGTGCAGGTCCTGTGGGATTGGAAGCTGCGCGGCAGGCAATAGAGGCTGGATATCAGGTTAAACTGTTTGAAAAAGGGGAGATTGCCTGTGCCGTTCGCAAATGGGGGCATGTTCGATTGTTTTCTCCCTATGAAATGAACACGACAGTTGGAGGCCGAGCTCTCATTGCTGATAAAGGGCGAGAAGCGGGATCTTGCGAAACGGCTGCGGAATTTATTGAATCTTATTTACTCCCCTTGTCTCGCTGGATTTCTACCATTGCGCAGGTTTTTACTCACACAACAGTCAATAAGATCAGTCGTGGGGATCTTCTCAAAGGGGATGCGATCGGATCGCGGAGTAATCAAGAGCAACCGTTTCGTTTGCTCATCGAAAATGCAGCTGGCGAACAAATCGAACAGGCTGATTTCGTACTCGATTGTTCGGGAGTATCTGACCAGCCGAACTGGTTGGGGGCTGGTGGAATTCCCTGTCCTGGAGAGAAAGAATTTCGGAATAAAATCATTTATGGACTTCCGAATAGAGAACAGAATTTCGAGCTTGAGAATTGTGCTTCAATTTTTATCGTTGGAGCAGGATACTCGGCAGCAACTTTGGTGAATGAATTATTTCAACAAAAAAGCGAAGAATCTGGATGCAACATTTTCTGGGTAACGCGAAACTCGCATTCTTCAGGCCCTCTGAGGGTGATTAAAGATGACTCGTTACCTGAAAGAGAACGGCTCGCAGTCAATACTAATCAACTCGCGTTGAGCACACGGAAAAATCTGCACTGGATATCGAATTCAGTCATCGAACGTTTGGGAACGGCACATTCAGATGATCGAGTGGAAGTGACGGTGAGAAATCTCGAAACGTCTCAATTAAAAACCATTGATGTCGAGCGGGTTGTTGCCTGTACTGGATATCATCCTGATCTTTCATTGACATCGGAATTGCAGATTCATGAATGTTATGCGACTTCAGGGCCGATGAAGCTGGCTGCCAGTTTGTTGGGACAGAGAGGACTTGACTGCACGAAAATCTCTGTCAGTGACACAGAGACATTAACAAATCCAGAGACCGGCTACTATTTTCTGGGAGCCAGGAGTTATGGTCGAAATTCGCAGTTTCTGATGCAGACGGGATATCAGCAGGTTCAAATCGTCTTGGAATTAATTAACCAATCGTTAGAGCCGTTTCCCTGAATGTGTAGTGGGTGATTGACTGGAAATATAGGGCTCAAACCATAAAAAAGCCGCTATAGTAATCTGCAAACTGCAGTAGGTCAGGCACAGCCTGACC
Organism: Planctomycetaceae bacterium UBA2671; assembly: GCA_002359185.1. Classification (GTDB taxonomy): domain Bacteria; phylum Planctomycetota; class Planctomycetia; order Planctomycetales; family Planctomycetaceae; genus Rubinisphaera. Next base: position 7,023 of record DEML01000073.1, on the reverse strand, counting down.
TACAGTTTACTGAGAATTCAAGTGCTCAATGATCGCAACGACATCTCACCGAAATGTCCCCTCTGTTGAACTCGAAGGTCTGGATATTCTGTGGTTCCAGGTATCGGGAACCTTGTGTAATCTGACCTGTCATCATTGTTTTATCAGTTGCAGTCCGACCAACAAAACGTATGGATATCTCTCATTGGAGGATGTGGAAAAGCAACTCCAGTTGTCGGTCGAGCAGGGGGTTCGAGAGTACTATTTCACTGGAGGCGAACCATTTCTGAATCGGGATCTCGTGCCGATGATTGAACGAACGCTCGAATATGGTCCCGTAACTGTTTTGACAAATGGGACCGTGTTGAAAGAAGCCTGGTTGGAACGTCTGCGATTGGCAGCCGAGGCATCGAAATTCAGTCTGGAGTTTCGTGTTTCCATTGATGGACCGACCGCGGAAATAAACGATCCGATTCGCGGGGCAGGGACGTTTGATCGGGCCATGGAAGGCATTCGCAAACTCAGTGCCTTTGGTTTTCTGCCAATCGTGACGATGACGCAAACATGGGAGGATTCTCAAAGTGAAGAGATTCTGAACCAGTTTCGCAAAATCTTGATACAAGTTGGGAATCTTCGACCGCGTCTGAAAATTCTGCCTCGACTTAAAATTGGAGCGGAAGCCGAGCGGACAAGTGGTTATGAAACTTATGAAAAAATTACTCCGATTATGATGGAAGGTTACGATGCCAGTCAACTGCTGTGTAGTCATAGCCGAGTGGTGACAGATCGTGGTATCGCCGTCTGTCCAATTCTAATCGATTCCACGGATGCGATTTTAGGCGACACTCTGAACGAGGCGTCACGACCCTTTGAATTGACCCACGGTGCGTGTTACACGTGTTATCAGTACGGGGCCATCTGCACGAATCCGTCTTCAAAACTAAGTCAGGATTCCTGAGTCGACCGCATGAAATCTCTGAGGGGAATTGAAGTTCCTAGCAAAAAAAATATGGACACACAAACCTTCGCCTTCTTTGGTGGTATCTACAACAATTATCTTGCTCTTGCTACTGCGATTGATGATGCCCATTCCCGAGGAGCAGAAAAGTTATTCTGCCTTGGAGACCTGGGTGCATTTGGTCCCTATCCAGATCGAGTGTTTCCTCTGCTGATTGAAAATGACGTGCAAACGGTGCAGGGGAATTATGACCACAGTATCGGCAATGGATTGAATGATTGTCAGTGTGGGTACACCGATCCCCGCGATAATCGCTTTGCTCAAATCAGTTACGATTACACGCAAGCTAATACCACTCCCACCAACTGCGAGTGGTTGAAACAACTGCCAACCGAAATTCGCTTTGAAGTTGCTGGATTACGGTTTCTGCTTTGTCATGGCAGCCCCCGAAAAACAAATGAGTTTCTGTGGGAATCGACCACGAGTACGCACTTTTTGAACCGTCTGGCCGATGAGTTTCAGGCGGATGTGATTCTGGGAACCCACACAGGTTTGCATTGGTCGCGGGAGTTGAGTGAGGATCGTCTTTTTGTGAATGTTGGTGTATTGGGAAGACCGGCAAATAATGGTCAGACGAATGTCTGGTACGCTCTGGTGGATGTGAGTGTGCTTCAGGAGAAGCCGCGGGTCAATTTGAAATTTATTCCTGTTAAATACGATTGGAAACGACTGGTTGCGGAAATGCAATCGGAGGAATTGCCGGTAGAGTTTCAGGAAACGATCCGGTCGGGCTGGTGGACAACCTGTCTGGAGGTTCTGCCTGCGAAAGAACGCAGTCGCGGGCTGTGCTGAAGGCCTCTCCAGGCAGAGTTTCTCCTGTAGACATGACAGTCATATTGGTTGTAATCCTAACTTGACCTTCTCATTTGGGGTTAATGTTGCATTTAGGCAGCGGTGAACAGGAATCAATCTGAATTAATTAACCTAAATATCATTTGAGAAGCGACATCGAATATTTCAATCGATATTCAGATGGTCAGTAAACGGTCCATAGTGATAACGAATTAAGTTATCTATTAAGAAATCAATCATGAGTGATTCCTCAGCCTCATGCTGTTCAATTGGAAATCCGTCTTCGGACGTTGAGAATTCACTTGCTGGATTTTTTGGAAATTTGTTTGAAACATCCAGCTATCCTGCCCGCTGGAATTGCGGCAGTTGGACACCCATTGAAGGCTGGCTGCATATCGTATCTGATATTGGGATATTTGCGGCTTATTTTGCGATTCCGCTGGCCCTGGTCTATTTCGTTCTGAAACGTCGCGATCGTCCTTTCTTTGGCGTCTTCATCCTTTTTGCCGCGTTCATCATGCTGTGCGGTACATCACATCTGATTGAAGCGATCATTTTCTATTATCCAATTTACCGGGTTGCCGGTCTTGTCAAACTGGCAACGATGATGGTTTCCTGGGCGACATTAATTGTCCTGATCCGTCTGATGCCTCTGGCGCTTGACTTGCCGAGTATTGCTGCCATGAATCAGCAGTATCGAACTGCGAATGAAGCCAAGGGAAACTTTCTTGCAAATATGAGCCATGAATTGCGCACTCCAATGACTTCGATCCTTGGTTATTCCGACGTATTCCTGGAAGCCGAAGATACAGAGACTCGCACAGACGCTGCCGAATCGATCAAGCGAAATGGCGAGCATTTGCTGAGAATCCTAAATGACATCCTGGACCTCTCAAAAATTGATGCCGGGAAAATGTCAATCGAATCGGTCGTAACATCGGTCCGAAATATTGTTGACGATGTCGAAGAGTTGGAGCAAGCAGCCGCTGAGAAGAATCGTGTCTCTATAATCACACTGGTTGATCATTCTGTGCCTCAAATTCTGAAAACAGATCCAGTCAGGTTGCGTCAGATTCTGCATAATCTTGTGGGTAACGCTGTGAAATTTACGTCCGAGGGAATCGTGAATGTCCGCATCTCTCATGAAGCGACCGCAAATCAACCAACTCTCGTGATTCGAGTTAAGGATACCGGAATTGGAATGTCGCAGGATCAGCTCAAAAATCTGTTTCAACCATTCACCCAGGCTGATTCCAGTACAACTCGAAAGTTTGGTGGGACGGGACTGGGGCTGGCGATCACTAAAAAGCTGGTTGAGTTGCTCAATGGAACAATCAAGGTGGAAAGTCAGCCGGATTGTGGCACGACTTTCCAGGTCACTATTCCTTATGGAATCGTGCAAAATGACAAAAAGTCAAAATCAAGCAAAACAGTCTATCCCAAATTTGATGTAACCTCTTATCCTGGATCCAATGAGAAATTGCATATTCTCGTCGGGGAAGATGGACCTGATAATCAACGATTGATCCGTTTTTTGTTGAAAAATGCGGGGATGGGTGTTGAAATTTATGATTCAGGTCTCGCTGTATTGGAAGCCTACAATAAAGCCCCGGATTCCTATGATATTGTGCTGATGGATGTGCAAATGCCCGTAATGGATGGGTATCAGGCTACTAAGGAATTACGCTGGGCAGGATGCGCCTTACCAATTATTGCTTTGACTGCTCATGCCATGGCTGGTGATCGGGAAAAATGTCTATCCTCAGGGTGTGATGATTACATGACAAAGCCATTTAATGGGCGGAAAATGGTCGAATTGATTAGAAATACTTATGCATTATCAGTCTCATCACAACATCTCCGCTGTGAAATCAGAAGGCAGGGATTCATTTCAGCGAATTCTTGAATCACACATGTACACTAATGTATACATGTGTGATTGTGTGGAGTGTGGCTCTGAAAGATGATTACAAAATCTACAATAAGTTTGCGTTCCGGTTGTGCCGATAATACAGGTTGGGAACTTTCCTTTCCTCGGATATGATTCGCGCACTGATGAATCCCCACCATTGAAAGTTCACCTTCTTTCTCACAACACCTTCATACGCTCGCGGAGTCATGTCATGGATCGACGCTCCTTTTTGTCACAGTTTGCATTGACTGCAACCGGTTTCACATTCATCGGCTGCAAAGGTCGTCAGGTCGCGCATATACTCGATGAGAGTGATAAAGACATGGTCGGCAGCCATACCGCCGGAGCAGAAACCTGGAAACCGCTCATAGATGAATCCGTCGGCAAGTTGCTCGGTCGTCAAATGCAGACGATTCAAACGGTTTCGCACGAAGGAACCATCGGTGTTCAGCAGCCTTGCATTAAGCACGTCTGTTTTATGGGCGTCGAAAACAAGAGCATTGAAGAAGTGGGCGACTTCAAAGAACAGATCTACGAACATATCGATTCGATGGTCAACTCCTCGGAAATGTTCCGGATGATCAGTCGACGGTTTGTGGAAGCCGGCTTGCGGGAATCGCACCTGGCCCCGGGAGATTTATTCATTCCAGCCAACCAGCGAATGTTTGCTGCCGTTCTTGAGCAGATGCAGCAACCATTCGACTACCTGCTGTTTGCCAAAATCACATCCGGGACAACATCCAACAACAAGAATAATTACCAGCGTGATTATCTGCTCACGCTCGAAATGGTAAATGTTTACGACGGCTCCTTTGATAAAGAATCGGCTACGATTCGTAAGGGCTATCACAAATCTGCAGTCGGTAAAATGCTCCAGTATTAGCAGTAGGGTCCGAACAGCGAACCCTACTGTCTGAGTTGTTCATTCACCGGAAAAAACTTTCAGAGAAGGGTGCGTCGAGACGCACCCTACATGCCAAAACGCTGATTTTCGGCTGTCAACATGACATACGTGACCTGTAATCATTCCCTGAAAATGTGCCACCGGAAACGGACATGGGAACGATATGCTCATACGACAAAACTGTGTCTATTATTTGTCTTAATCATAGTGAGTGGATGTGCGACGCATGCAGATAAGGCAACTGCGCTTCGGTCATCGTTCTATAGTGGAAATATTTCGGCTGCTCTGGCACAGACAGATCCTGCCAAAAATAAAAAAGATCATGATGCCGACGTTGTCAGTCTGGATCGAGCGATTTTGCAGTTGACAGCGGGAAAGCCAGCAGAAGCCGAGCAGACTTTACGTGTCGTTCGGGACCGCTTTGATAAACTCGAACAACGATCGTATGCCGATAAAGCGAAGGCTCTGCTGACAGATGATCGTCAGTTGAATTATGCCGGCGAAGAGTACGAACGAATTCTGATTCGCGTCATGCTCGCACTCTCCAATCTGATGCACAGCGGAGGCGATGTTCCTGCATATGCTTTGCAGATCACAAGCAAACAGCAGGAGTTTCTGCAGGCTTCCAAGCAGGTCAAAGAGAATCCGAATCAGCAGCCAATCGATTATACGCCACTCACAAAACAGCTGGCGATTGGTTCTTATTTGAGGGCAGCCGTGCTGGAAAGTTCTCCACTCGATTACGATGATGTTTCCCGCTGCCGGGTACAGGTCGCCAACTGGCAGCCCGATTTTCGTGATGCCAAAATTGATCTAGCTCGTGCAGAAACCGGACGTCACTCCTCGCCCGGTCATGGTGTCGTGTATGTGATCAGTCTGGTTGGCGAAGGTCCCTATAAAGAAGAAGCGATCGAGGCTCCGACAACGGTAGCTTTATTGATCGCCGATCGAATACTCTCGGCCATTGGCAAGTATGAACTGCCTCCTAACGTGGCTCCGGTGCGGGTGCCTCGGGTTGTTCGACCGCATCAAACGCTCGACAGCATTGAAGTTTCCGACGGTCAGGGACCTCTTGGTTCTACAGCGACCATCATGCACGTTTCCAATCTGGCGATTGAACAGAATCGACTCGAAAAAGATCAAATCATCGCCCGCGCGGTCGCACGGCGTATCGCGAAAAAGGGAGCCGTCTACGCGATGAAAGATGGCTTGAATGTCGAGAGATCTCCCGAACTCGACTTGCTGTTAACTATTGCGGGGGTTGCCTGGGAAGCGACCGAACGAGCAGACACACGCTGCTGGTCACTGCTGCCGGATCGAATCCAGGTGCTCCGCCTTGAGTTACCTGCTGGTCCACAGGTGTTGAAACTGACACCGAAGAAACTCTCCGGGATCAACGGAGTCCCGGTTGCGGTCGATGTCAATGTCGAGAATGGCCGCACTTCCTTCGTTCTGGGTTCTTTCCCGACAGATCGAGCCGTCGGCGAGGTGCAGGTGAAGACGTATCATTGATTGAGCAATTGGCAATTTGATTGGATGAACCAGACGCGTGCGTCTGGTTGACGAAGTCACAATAAGTTGTGCCAATAGGAAATGATTGGAATACTTCCTGTTACGATGCAACCCAGACGCACGCGACTGGGTCATCCCGTCCTGACGAGGGGTTTAATGTGTTGAGTATTCTGGGGGCTTCGCTGCGCTACGACCCCAGCCACACGACGTTTCATTCTGAAATCCAACTCCATGTTTTGCTCTGCCGGGCAAGCCAGCAGTGGCATACGTCAAACTCTATTTTACTGTAAACAGTGCACTACTGTGTGGTTTTCGCGTATAATTATGTGAATGATTATTTATCATTCACTCAGAGACGGGAAACCATCATGAGCGATCAAAACGACTCGACCGAGTCAAAGCCCATTGACTATTTGACTCGATCACTCATCTTCTCGTTTCTCGCACTCGTGATCTACATTCTCAGCCCGCTGCCAGTACTGATGGTGGTCGAACTCTATCTACCGGAGATGGCTGGTGCCGTTGAAGAAGGATTTTATGCTCCAATCGTTTATTGCTATGACAACTTCGAATGGGTGACAGCATTTTATGATTGGCAGTTTGAGTTATTGAGTTGGTAATGACTGCAGGAGTTTGTGATTCGATTATTACTAAGTTCGGATTGGTGTCATTATGAGTAAATCGGATGAATCTCAAAGTTCACCAGTGACTCTATCGCGTAGTCACCTCTTACTATTATTCTGGTGGACTTCCCCAGGAATAGTGGGCGCCCAAAAGAGAGTGTAAGCTCTCCGAGAGGAGTCGACTATGTCGGGATCATCACAGGCTGAAAAACGGACGCGGCGGTGTTATTCTGAGGAGTTCAAACGGGATGCCGTGGGACTGGTGACCGAGCAGCATTATCCG
>DEML01000049.1 GCA_002359185.1 Planctomycetaceae bacterium UBA2671 | reverse complement strand
TGTGGTTTTAATCTTTCTCAAAAGCTGTTGAGTCATTTTCGAAGTTTGGTTTCAACAGAAGTTTTGCAAACTCCACTTATTAATTACTGATACAAAAGACCGAGCACCCCCGGTGAATCCCTGACCGAGGGTGCTCGTTTGATACTGTGATTCAGTACTTATTTCTTACTTCGAATAACCTTCTGTAATACAATCTTCCTGGTCGCAGCAGGGGTAGAACTTTTTCAGGTTCCATTTGAATTTGTAGACGTCGCATTCGTATTCGTAGATTTTCAACTTGTTGATTTTCCGGATTCGTGGACAGCCTAGATCACAACATTTCTGCCAGGGAAATCTGACGGGAGGTATGCAGACGAAATCTTTTTCGACCTGCCAGCAGTATTTCTCTTCTTTATCCAATTCCCAGCAACCGTCACAGGTTGCTTTGTAGGGATCGCAGGGCAATGGGCAACAGGGACCGGATTTGCCAGTTTCGATGCACGGATCGAGACAGGGTTCGCCTGCCTGCAAGTGACTTCCGCAAGTGATCAACAGGAGTAGAGCCGGAATCAGATATTTTGAAATCGAGTTCACAGGAAACCTCTATGTGAAATTCATGAATTATATTAATCATTAACGGGTGGCTGGGGTCGAAGCGAAGCGTAGCCCCCAGATTGCTCATCTTCCTGAGTTAAAAATTCGCTCCGAAGCGAACACCGGCAGTCAGTGAGTTTCCGCCAGTGAATCCATTCACGGGAGCGTGGTCGCGAATATCACTGTAAATTAAGTTGAATTGCATGCGGGAATAAGCGGTCCAATACCAATTCAAACCGAAGGTCGCCATGTTGCCGACGCCACCACGGACATCTGCATCAGAGATATCGAGATAGTCGTAACGGCCTGCGATTTGCCAGGCTCCCCAGCCGCGTCCGCGACCTCCGCAACACGTGTCGACCAGAAAGAAATTTTCAAAAGGGCGGATCCGGTCGATCGAGCCAACTTGCCGATCGATCGGAATATGTTCGCCGGTCAGAAAATAGGAAAACTGTGTGTAGAACCCACTGAAATGGACATCAGGCCCAGTTCCTGCGGTAGTCTGATCCCGTTGCAGCCAGATGTTCATATACTCGGTTGTCCATTGAAATGCTCCGACATTGAGCATCGCTTCGAGAGCAGCCACTTCGTACCAGTCTGCCCCTGCGATGCGTCCGGTATCTAACCATCTCCGTTCAGAACGTTGTGCCATTCGAGTGCGGAAGCGTCCTTCATTCGAATTCGAGACACCGTCATCGGCATCACCATCGGGATTGGCAAACATACCGGCAAACCCCAGGTGTAAATATCCACGTCCGCCGGAACTTTCGTCATACCAGGGAGTTCCGGTAGTACGAAAATGCAAGCTCAGTTGTCCGGCATCGGATCGATTCGCCCGATCCCCGGCTGAGTTCTCCAGAGTCGCAATGCCATACTGCCAGTTGAACGATTCCCAATCGTTATAGCCGTACATCATCACCCCCATTCGGCGGGCATCTTCATTGACGGCTTCCACAATGAGCGGACGTTCGAGGAAAACGTTATTGCGACTACTGTTCCAGTGATCCAGACCGATGGGGCGTTTCTGGTGTCCCAGAATCAAACTCTGATTATTGGGCAATTCACTGAAGCCGATGTAAACATCTTTCATAGTGGCATCTTCCAGCTCTGCAAAATCGAGCTGCATGCGCCAGAACATGTTTTCGAGAATATCTCCTGAGAATTCCATACGGATCCGTCGGAATCCGAGCAAGTCCTCAGGGTCAGTACCAGTCATAGGCCCCGGACCGGGATGCTCGAAATTGTCGATTCCCGGACTCGATTCAGAAAAGTTCCAGTGATCCCAGTGAATTCGACCATTTACCTTGAAGGTTGGCTTTTTGAGGGCATCGGCCTTTTTCTTCGCTTCGGATTCCTTCAGCTTTGCCCAGTTTTTTTCCATTATGGCGAGTCGATCGAGAATCTCCTGATCAAGAGTCGGAACAACTACAGCTGGTGGAGCGGGAGTTTCATCATAGGAAGCCTGTTGAATCGCAGGCGGACTCTGCCGCTGAGATTCAACCAGAGCTTCCAACTCAGCCAGTCGAGCCTCGGACTCTGCAAAGCGACGAGACATCTCGTGAATCCAATTATCCGGCGCTGCACCAGGACTGAAAACGCTTTCCAGATGTGAATCCTGGACAACGACAGCAGGTTCAGAGCTGGCGCAAAGTGTTCCGGTCAGGTAGATTGAGCAAATCAGAGAGGAGAGATAAACAGTCAACTTCACAAAATTCCCTTTCAGTATCCGGTGACCATCCTGGCACCAGTGGCATGTCTTTTTGTGCATGTCTTCAGGGGAGTATTGACGCATTGATCGGATGCTTCAATTCTCCTTAACGCAACAAATGCACGGCATGTAGGGCTTGCATCGACTGAACATAGAATTTGAGTTTTGAGCATTAAAACGGCATGAGCAAATCTTAACAATTCCTTAATATTACTGTTCTGATTGTTCGGGCTATTCCGGTAATGCGGGCATCGAAAGCATTCATGTACGAGTTTCAAAAGACAAAATTGGGGAATCATTGCATTCATAAGTGCCGAATTGCTGTTCCAAGGTCATCTTGGGTGGAATGCGGGAAAGCGGATTGGTAGTCTGAAGCATTGCAGCAATGCGGATTTCACAAATGACAGATCCAACGGACGAATTTCACAGAAAGGCTTCGCCCTGATGGCGGACAAACTCCTCAAACTCGGTATTCCAGCTGGTTCGCTTCAAGAGGCGACCTCCGAACTGTTTCGCAAAGCCGGTTACAACATCAAATTTTCGTCTCGCTCCTATTTTCCAAGTATTGACGATGACGAAATTGAATGCCTGTCGATTCGGGCTCAGGAAATGGCCCGCTATGTTCAGCAGGGCATTCTGGATGCTGGCATTACCGGACACGACTGGGTTGTCGAAACGGGAGCCGATGTGCATGAAGTTTGTGAGCTCGTTTTCTCAAAAGTCAGCAGGCGTCCCGTCCGCTGGGTGCTGGCGGTGCCGAATGATTCGGACATCAAGACGGTGAAAGACCTCGAAGGGAAACGCATTGCGACCGAAGCCGTCGGTTTGACGAAGATGTATCTCGATAAGCATGGAGTGAATGCGGAAGTCGAATTCTCCTGGGGAGCGACTGAAGTTAAACCTCCGCGTCTGGTTGATGCGATTGTCGAAGTGACCGAAACCGGATCTTCACTGCGAGCCAACAACCTGCGAATCGTCGATGAAGTTCTTCAAAGTACGACGCGTCTGATTGCGAACAAAAAAGCTTTCACCGACGACTGGAAAGCTCAGAAGCTGAATAATATCGCCCTGATGCTGCAATCCTGCCTGGCTGCGGAAGGAAAAGTCGGACTGATGCTCAATGTCCGGCGTTCCGATCTGCAGAAAGTTCTCGAAGGACTGCCAGCTTTACAACAGCCGACGGTTTCGAATCTTTCCGATCCCGACTGGGTGGCCATCAATACGATCCTCGATGAATCGGTCGTCCGAGCCATCATCCCCGCACTCCGGGAAGCGGGAGCGACGGGCATTGTCGAGTTTCCGATCAATAAAATTATCGATTAAACCGAATTGCCTCGAACCTGAAGTTTCATTGAGATGTCCTGTTACTTTCCAGTGGAACTTCAGTAAAATTCCAAGCACGAAACGCAAGCGAGTGTGTCTTTCGATTTATCAATTGCAGTAGGTCAGGCTGTGCCTGACATGATTTATTATTGGCGTCGAATTTCGTCAGGCATTGCCTGACCTACAGTATCCATCGTTCCTTGTGAGACCTCAAAATGAGTTCAACAGCCTCCAAATCGAGTGCGGATGTCATTTCTGTTTTTGAGAAATACGTCATCCCCAATTATGGTCGATATCCCATATGCCTCACGCACGGCGAGGGTTCGCATGTTTGGGATGCTGAGGGAAATCGCTACCTCGATCTCTTCCCCGGCTGGGGCTGTAATATTCTGGGATACAGCCCTCCAAAAGTCGTGCAGGCATTGCAGGAGCAGGTCGCTCAACTGATTCACGTTCCCAATACCTGGTACACGGAATCTCAGGGGGAGTTTGCGAAGCAAATCTGCAGTCGAAGTTTCGGAAAAGCGTTCTTCTGTAATAGTGGAGCCGAGGCAATTGAAGGGGCGATCAAACTGGCGCGACTGCACACTCCCGAAGAAAAATACAAAATCATCACCTTCCAGAACGGTTTTCATGGCCGAACCCTCGCAGCAGTCACCGCGACCGCTCAGCCCAAGTATCATCAGGGATTAGGACCGCTTGTCGCCGGCTTCTCATATGCACCACACAACGACCTTGAAGCCGTCCGCAGCATGATTGACGACGAAACCTGCGGCATCATGATCGAACCTGTGCAGGGCGAAGGAGGCGTGAATCTTCCGGGAGAGGGCTATCTGCAGGGACTTCGAGATCTGGCCGACGAGCATGGTCTGGTACTGATTTTCGATGAAGTCCAAACCGGCATGGGCCGCTTGGGAACCTGGTTTGGCCATCAGAAATATGGCGTTCAGCCCGATATTATGACTCTGGCCAAAGGTGTGGCAGGGGGTGTTGCCTGTGGCGCCTTCATCGCCCGAGACGAGCTCTCCCCGAGCCTGCGACCTGGGATGCACGCTAGCACGTTTGGCGGAAATCCTCTGGCAATGACGGCTGGAATTGCCACGATGCAAACGATTGAAGAAGAAAATCTGCTCGAACACAGCCAGCAGATGTCCGAGCGGTTCCGCTCTCATTTCGAGCCTTTACTCGAAGATCTTCCGATTCTTAAAGAGCTGAGAATTGCAGGGATGATGATCGGGATCGACCTGACGGTGCCTGCTGGGCCAATCGTAAAGCGTTGTCTGGAAAGAGGTTTGCTCGTCAATGCGACGCATGATACGGTCGTTCGCTTGCTCCCTCCACTCAATATTTCTGCTGAAGATGTCGATCACGGTTCTGAAATTCTGATCGAAGAATTACGATCTCTGGCCACAGAATCGTAAGAAACTCTTGCAGAAAGTGAACCAGAGTTGACATAATGGCTCTTTGCGAGTTTTTTAACGGACTCGTTTCGCCGAGACATTCCTATTGAGAACTAAGTAACTGACAATATTTCCGTTCAGGCCGGCTGATTTAAGCCGGCCTGTCTGCATTGTTGAATCCAAGAAAATGACTTGATCTGAGACCTGAAATGAAGCACCTCCTCTCTCTGCTGGACTTATCTCCTGTCCAAACCCTGGAACTGATCGATCTGGCTGCAAAGCTGAAAGCCGACTGGAAACAAGGGCAGCTCGAGCCGCTACTCGATCGAAAAGTGCTCGTGCAGATTTACGAAAAGCCGTCCTTGCGAACGCGGGTCAGCTTCGAATCGGCCATGATTCACCTGGGTGGATCCGGCATGTTCATGTCGGAAAAGGATGCAGGACTGGATGGACGAGAGTCGCTTGAGGATGTCGCCCGAGTCGTCAGTCGCTTTGCCGATGTTGTTGTGCTGCGAACATTTTCTCAGAAGATGATTGAGGATTTCGCCAGAGTCTCTAGCTGCCCGGTCGTAAACGGACTTTCGGATGATTATCACCCCTGCCAGGCTCTGACTGATATCCTGACCATGCAGGAACATTGCGGCGACATCGAAGGAAAGACAATGGTCTATCTCGGAGACGGCAATAACGTCGCCCGTTCACTGGCGATTAGCTGTGCCGATATGGGAGTGAAGTTCATCCTCTGTTCTCCCGAAGGTTACAAACTGGAACCAGAATTTGCACAACTTATTGAAAAGCGAGTTCCGGGAGCCAGTTACGAGGTCATTGAAGATCCACAAGAAGCCGTCAAAAATGCGGATGTGCTCTACACGGACGTCTGGGCCAGTATGGGGCAGGAAAAGGAAACCGCCAAACGACGAGTTGCCTTTGCTCCCTATCAAATCAATGCCGAACTTCTGGAAGCGGCTCCGAAATCCGTCAAATTCATGCACTGCCTCCCCGCCAAACGAGGCCTGGAAGTGACCGACGATGTGATGGAAACCTCAAACAGCATCGTCTTCGACCAGGCTGAAAACCGTATGCATATCGCCCGAGCGGTTTTTGCGTGGTTGTTGAAATAGATTGCAATCCTGCTGTCGGCGATGATTATCGCCGAACGTCACTTCGAGAATATCAGGAAGACTCCCTGACTCCAGGCATATTCATATGAGAACATCATCCTGCTTAATGACTCAAACAGGTTGGTTTTTAAATCCTGAATCGAAATGATCGACGAATTGACTCGCGACTTCGTTGCATTTTGCGTTAAACTGAAATTGGATAATGTCTTCAAGTTTCACCTCTGCAGGATTTTCGATCATGCGCTCACTCGTCTGTTTTTCTCTGATATTGGTGATCACTCTCGCTTCCTCTGAGCCGCTTTCTGCTCAGGCTCCTACAGCTGAAGAACTCGAGACTTTAAAGAGTCAAACAAAAATCATGCGGACGAAGCTGGAAGAAATTTCAGATGTCTGGAAAAAAGGAGGGCGACGTCATGGAGTCTCTTATGTGATCGATGGCGAACAATTCATGAGCGACTATGCCGACCTTTCAGTGCACGTGAAAGCTCTCGAATGGATTGTGAAGCATGATGAGTTCAGCAACAAGGCGACCATCAAACAGGCAAATGCTGTCGTGCAGCAGGCCGATGCATTATTAAGAGAGATTCAGGGAAAGAGTGAGCGACAATATCGAGCCGGTCGGCAGATATGTGGTTACATCTCGGAGGTCGATCACTCGGTGCAACCTTATGCGCTAACGCTTCCGCAGGATTTTGATCCCGAACGCTCACGAGCGAAACGGATGCCACTGTATGTCGTATTACATGGCCGCGGGGGACAGAATGAAGTCGGCTTCATTGCAAAGAATGCGGGCAAAGCTCCCGGTGAGAAACAGACCTGGATTCAAATCGATGTCTTCGGTCGCATCGACAACGCCTACCGCTGGGCAGGTGAGACCGATGTGTTTGAAGCCATCGCCGATGTCTCGCGACGATTTCCCATCGATGATAAACACATCACTCTCTGGGGATTCTCGATGGGTGGAGCAGGGGCCTGGCATCTGGGCGTGCATCATCCCGACAAGTGGGCCTCAGCCGGAGCCGGTGCCGGGTTTGTCGATTTCTATATCTATCAGAAAAAAGACGAAAAGCTGCCGAGCTATCAGGACAAACCTTTGCGGATTTACGATGCGATTAACTATGCCATCAATCTCGGTGAAGTCCCGTTTGTTGGCTACGGTGGCGATCAGGATACACAGTTAAAATCTGGTCAGTTGATGCTCGAACAAGCTGAGAAACACAATGTTCCACTCAAGTTGATTGTCGGCAATGACATCGGCCATAAATTCACTCCCGAAGCCGAGGCTGAGTTCCAGGCATTTTTAGCCGAGCATAATCAGAAAGGCTTGCAGGCGTATCCTGGCCCCAAGGAAATTCGTTTCGTTACTTATACTCCGAAGTACAATAAGTGTCACTGGCTGGAAATTGAGGAACTGGATGAAACCTATCAGGAAAGTCTGGTCGAATCTGAATATGATGCCACCGATGGAACATTGAATCTGGAAACAAAAAATTTACGGGTGATAAGTATCAGTCGGGATATTGCCGATCAGATTTCGATTGATGGCGAACCTCCACTGCCCTTACGGGATGCAGCCGATGCCTTGCTGCCGTCTGTGTATTACGAAAAACTCGATGCCGGCTGGGAAGTTCTTGATTACGACGAATCACGCGACTATCAGGAGAACGGCAGCGGACGTAAATGCCACAATGTTCAAGGCCCGATTGACGATGCGTTCATGAGTTCCTTCGTCTGCGTTCGCGGCACAGGGGTGCCCTGGTCGAAGGAGCATCAAGCCTGGGCGGACTGGACTTTGAAACGCTTTGACAATGAATTTGATAAATGGATGCGTGGGGAAGTTCGCGTCATTGATGACAATGCCGTCACGCTCGACATCATGCTCCAATCAAATCTGATCCTCTTCGGAGATCCCGGTTCCAACTCGATGATCAATCGTATTTTCAAAGAGTTGCCGGTCGAGTGGACGAAAGATTCGATTACGATCAACGGAAAAACCTGGCCGATGTCGCAGCATGGACTGGCGATGATTTTTCCGAATCCCCTCAATCCTCATAAATACATTGTCATCAACTCCGGCATGACCACTCACGAAGCCGACTTCAAAGCGAGCAACTCTTGGCTGTTCCCCAAACTGGGCGATGTCGCTGTTCTCAAATTCAAGAAAACCGACAAAGGCTACGAAGAAACCACCGAATGGGCCGACCTGTTCAACGACGACTGGGAGTTGGGAGGGAAATAACCTGTCGAGAGTAGATGAAAATGATGAACCGCCAAGACACCAAGATATATGAGAGACTAAAAGCGGGTGATTTCGAGAGAGAGATTTTTTATTTTTTACCACTAATGCACGAAGACACAAAGAGATTTTTGAATCATGAAAATCAATTTAAAATCAACCTTATGAATTTGAGGGGATGTTGTTACAGAACTCTTCGTGCCTTTGTGTCTTCGTGGTCAAAATAATTATTCAATACAATTCTCATATTCCACAAAGCACAGATTACCTTCAAATACTCAACTCTACTCCTCTCTCTTACCTTGGCGACTTGGCGGTTAATAAATTATGAATTTAAAAACCATCTACAGATGCTTAATTGCCTTAGCTTGCTCTCAGAGCAGTTTTGTCGATCTGTCTCATGCTCAACCGATGGGCTTATTCACGGGAGCTGAACTCGAAAAGAAACTTTACGAGTGGACTTCGGTGACGTTTCTGGAAGAGGATCAGACGTTTGCGGAGCTTTGCGAGCAGATCAGTTCCAGCCAGTCGATCTCCATCGTGCTTGATCGTCGGATCGATCCGGGACGGCAAATAACTCTGCCGTTACCCATTTCTGGTTCACTCCGAGAAGTCTTGCAGAAAGTGGCGAGCGATCAACAGGCGGTCGTCAATCAGCTGGGAGATGCATTTGTGATTGTGCCGGAGTATCGGGCGCAGATTCTGCGAACTCTGGCGGCGATGCACGAAGAGAATCTCAAAGAGTTCGTACGAAAGGCTCCCTCACAAGAGCGGTCGCAGTGGTTGACTCGCCTGCTGCGTCGTAAAGAGTATTCGTGGCGACGATTGAGTGAGCCATGTCAGTTGATTGAATCGCTGTCTGAGGAAGCCGAGTTTGCCATCAATAATCCTGAAGAGATTCCACACGACATATGGCGAGCCAATCGAATCCCGGCTACTAATCCAATCGAACTGATATCTCTGTTTCTGTTTCAATATGACTTGAGTTTCCAGTGGGAAGAGGATGGCTCCATGACCATCATTCCCTTGCCTGATCAGATTGCAGTGACGAAAAAATACCGCTTGCCTTCTGCTCAAATCAAGACAGTGGAAGAGCGATTTCAGAAAGATTTCCCAACAGCCACATATACTGCTCGTGGAAGTGGGAATATCGAGATCACAGGCTCTGCTGAACTTCACGATGCCATAAACGCCTGGCAATCGGGTAAGCCTGAGAAAGAGTCGATGGGGAATATCGCCTGGAAGGATAAGCGGTACACCCTGAAAGTCGAACGGAAATCACTGTCGGTCGTACTGGCCTATCTTAAAGAAGCGGGGTTGCCTGTCGTGTATGATCTCGAAGCAATGAAAGCTCGTGGTGTGGAGGTCGATCGTCTGGTGACCTTCGAAGCGACTCAGGCCGATGCTCAGGAGTTATTCGAGAAAATCTGCGGGCCGTTTCGTCTGCCATTTCGCGTGACGGACGAAGGAATACTTGTTGATCCTCAAGATTGACGCAGTAACGCCGGATCCTCAGGATTGATTGAGTCGCTCTTTCATGGCGGCCAGTTCGACTTCCACTTCACTGTGACGCATTTTTTGCGCGGTTTCGCTGAGGGCTCCATATTGGGAGTCCGCCGAATCGCTTCCGCCCAAATCGTTCAATTTCCGTCGTGCTTCTGCCAGCCGTGCTTCGAGAGCGCGGTAGGTTGTCATCAAGGCTTCGTAAGTCGAGTTCGCGACGCTAACCTGCTGTTCGAGACCAGCCATCAAATCGCTGGCTTCTTTTTTGCGATACAGGGCCATCCGCGCGCCATTTTCATCGTTGGCCTGCAGTGATTGAATCGCCTGCTGATCGAAATGCTCGGCTTGTTCTCGCGATTCGTCCAGCTCCGCCACCAGCCGTTGCCGATTCTGCTGAGCCGAGTGCACAGAACGCTGAGCCCCTCCCAGACCTTCTTCCATTTCACGAATGACATCCCGCAGCATCCCCTGCGGATCGTCGGAATCCTTGAGCAGAGCGGTCAAACTACAGGTGACAATATCGGTTAAACGACTGAAATAGGGCATTCTCGTACTTATCCTGAAGGAGCCGGGATCGTCGGATTGTTCGCAGTGTAATCATTATTGACTGGCCCTGCACGTATTGCGAATCATTCCAGAAGAATTTGAACGGAATGAGCCAGCAATCTTCGCAGGCTGAGATTCATTCCTGACAAATATCCTAAAACTGTGAAGACGAGAAACGTGAACTCTGGACTGCAGGATCAATAAATATTGAAAACTATTTTTTATATTACCAGGAATTTCTGTAGTGGTCGTTTGTGACTACCATGCCCATCACGTCGCTCTGAGCATGCCATCCAAACTTTATTTTAGCGAACTGCAGAACGAGTCGTTTATACCTCGAAGTGATCAATATAATCAAATATTTCCTGCAGATCGTTCTCTGTGGTGAAAGGATTGAGCAGGACCGCTTTGAGCCAGCGGGAATTTCGGAAGCGGGGGAGTGAGACGAATGTCTGGCGGTCTTTCATCAAGCCGCGTTGCAGGCGCTGATTTCTTTCGCCGCGGGCCGTTTCATCCTGACTGCCGCGGGTATCCCGGAAACAGACGATATTCATTTCTGAAACCGAGGCGCATTCGATGAAATCGCGTTCATCGATCAATCGATTAAAACGATTGGCCATGTCGTAGCTGTGATCGATCAGTTTTTCGAGGCCACTTTTACCGAACTGCAGGAGTGTCAGCCACCATTTGGCAATTTCAGGGGCGCGGGTCCCCTGGATGCCCCATTCACCGAGATTGATTTCGTGATCTTCTTCGTTCAGGCTCATATAAGGATGAGCGATGCGGAAGTGGCGATCAAGAATTTTTTCTTCCCGGAATAAAACCAACGCACAGGCTTTGGTGACATAGCACCATTTCTGTGGATTAAACGTGATCGAATCTGCTCGATCAATTCCCTGCAGGCACGGCTTGTGTGTCTCACTGAAAATAGCGGCTCCGCCATAACTGGCATCCACATGAAACCAGAGTTTTTCGTTTTGGCAGATTTTGGCAATAGCTGAGAGAGGATCGATATTTCCGGTGACGGTTGTGCCAGCAGTCGCAACCACGGCAAAGGGGAGTTGTCCTGACTGTCGAGCCTGAGTGATTGAGTTCTGCAAAGCTTTGGGACATATACGGCATTGATCATCGACTTTGACCGGGAGGACGGCTTCAGTCCCCAGGCCGAGAATCATGGCAGATTTTTGAATCGAGCTGTGACACAGTTCAGAAGCAAAAATAACGGGCTGACTTGTCAGTTGGATCAATCCATTCTTGTGGACATCTTTCAACCCGAGTTGACTGTTGCGAGCAACCGTCAATGCCTGGAGATTGCAGAGTGTTCCTCCGCTTTGCAACATCCCGCCTGCGGTTTCGGGGAGTCCGAAGAGTAAGGCGAGTTCCCGCATGAGCTGTTGTTCGAGTTCGGAAAAGATCGGCGACATTTCACGGCTGAGAACATTATTATTCACCGCAGCTGTCACCAGCGAGCCCATCACCGAACTAATCGAGGGCAGGGGATCCATGTGCCCCATATAACGTGGGTGAGCAGGATTCATCGAACCACGCACCAGCTGCCGACAGGTTTCCAGAAGTTCAGTATCGGAAACCGGTTGATCAGGGATGAGTTGTGATTTGGGAATGCTCATCCACTCGGTCGGAACGGGAGCTAACTCGACCGCATTTGAGAGTTCTTCGGTTAGACCGTCGACCAGTTGATGCAGCAGATTCTGGACAGACAGCAGGTTCTTGCCGCGGGGATCCAGAAATTTGTTTCCCGAGGTCAGACCAGTCTTATGATTGGTGGATGGAGCGATAGTGGTCGAAAAATCTGTCACGCGTTTTGGAGTCCGTGAGGAGAAATCTGTGCAGGAATGAGCCCGCGCATTGAAAATCGGCGTAGCTTCGTTCACAATCTTAATGAAGTTCATTCATTGCGGGCTAAGTTTATACAATTCGTCAGGAATTGACAGGTTCGATCAGATAGCCTCCCGCAAAATCTTCTGGTTGAAACTTGGTCACCAGTGTGACTGGAGTTTACTGTCACTGTCCTTTCGTAAACTATTATTGCGAGGAATGCCATGAGATCCATGGAAATGCTCAAATCGAGCCTGCTTAGCCGTCTGACATCAACACTTGCTGTTCCGTTCATTCTCACCTCACTGTTAACCACCTCGGCGGTTGCAGGGGAATGGGATGAGATTCTGCCCTCAAGTTCCCAAGTGGAGAAACTGGCAGAAGGATTTAAGTTTACCGAAGGACCTGCCTGGCATCCGGAAGGTTTTCTGCTGTTTACGGATATTCCGAACGATCGCATCGTTAAACTCGATGCAAACGGCAAACTTTCCGATTTTGCCACTCCTGTCGGTCGCTGCAACGGCTTGATGTGTGATCAGCAGGGATTCATTTATGCATGCCAAATGGGGGACGGGCATGTCATGAAAATGGATAAGAATGGAAAAGTTCTTGGCTATCTGGTCGACACTTTCGAAAACAACCGAATGAACGGCCCGAATGATCTGGCGATCGACAGCAAGGGGGGCATGTACTTTACCGATCCTTACTATGGTCCCGAAATGGAACTGCCTCAGCCAATGATGGCGGTGTATTATATTCATCCCGATGGAAAAACGGTGCGGATCATTGAAGATCTGGAACGACCAAACGGAGTCACGATCTCTCCCGATGGGAAAATGCTGTATGTGGCTGAGCCGAATCGAGGGGAAGTTTATCGCTACAATATTCAGGCACCCGGACAGGTAACAGCTGGTCATCTCATCTACAAGGGCGATCCGGAAATTGATGGCAATGGCGGTCCCGATGGAATGACACACGACATTCATGGAAACCTGTATGCGACATATAATGGTATCGTTGTGTTGAATCCCACAGGTGATTTGATTGGTCGAATTGCAACACCGGAAAAACCTGCCAACTGCACCTTCGGTGGTCCTGAGAACAAAACACTTTATATCACTGCTCGCACAGGGTTGTACAAAATTGAACTGGGAGTTCCCGGCATTGCATTGCCCAAACAGGGGCCAGAGTTGGCGAAAACGACTGCTATTGAGTCCGGTCTTCCCGGGATTCCAGTGATGCTGGCGGAAGAGGCCAAGACAGAAACCAAGACGAATGACGTCAACCTGGGTGGATTGACGCTTTCGATTCCGGAATCCTGGGAAAATCAGCCACCTGAGAATCGTTTGCGTCTGGCTCAATTCTCTATCCCCGCTGCTGAGGGGGCAGAAGGTTCAGCCGAGTTGGTTGTCTTCCCACCATTTGGTGGTTCCGTGGATGACAATATTACCCGCTGGATCAATCAATTTGATTCTGAAGGTTTGGAACTGAAATTGTCTCAAGGGACAACCGAGCAGGGCAAATATCATATGGCCAATATCGCAGGTTTATATAAGAAGCCGGATGGTCCTCCGTTTTTGCGTAAAACCATCGATGCTCCCGATCATCGGATGCTGGCTGTGATTCTGGAAATCAAAGATCAGGGAAACTACTTCCTGAAACTGGTCGGTCCGAAGAAGACTGTTGATGGAGTCGTTGATGATTTCCGCAAAAGTTTCGGAGCCGATGTGAAATCTGAGAAAGAGTACAAGATTGCAAATTAATTGAAACGCAATCTTTGCTTAGTAATTGGATAAAATGAAATCACCACCTGTTTAAAGAGGTGGTGATTTTATTTGGCCACAGAGATCTCAGAGGCATTGCAATCGAGGTCACATGAAAAGGTAGATGTGATCGTTGTTCATGTCTGTTATGCAACTGCAGTTTGCAGAATACGGCAGCGTCTCTTGATGGTTTGAGCCCTATATTTTCAGTCAATTATCCAGCTAAATCAGGAATCTGTAATTCCAGAGCCTGAGGGAATAGCTCGATCTGAAAATGACGGCCGGATTTGATTTCGCCATCAATCGAGACTTTGAGCATCTCTTCGGAGTTCAATTCGAGTCGATTGCAGACTTCAGATTTCACGGCTTCATTTTCTTCATAGCGTCCAGCCAGGTAGTCGGTCATCAGTAAAACACGATCGATACTGTTCATCGCACGATAGGTGATAAAATGCAGCATGCCATCGTTATTTTTGGCACCAGGAGCGATTTCCAGTCCTCCCCCGCAAATGCTGCTGCTTGATGCAAAAAAGTTGGCAATCTCACGTTCATTCCATTCACCATCATCCAGCCGATATTTGATATGAAATCGCTTCGGATTCGTAATCACTTCCAGCGAGCCCTTCAGGTAGGTCAGAGAGCCGAGTGTTTTCTTCTCTCCTTTGGTAACATTTTTGGAAAACTCGGCAGAGATCCCTCCTCCGATCGAATTGAAAAAATAGAGTTCTTCCCTATCCACACGAACTTTACCGACATCGAGTTTCCGTGAGATCAAATTGTTCTCGGTGATGGCCTGCCAGCAATCCCACGGACTGATTTTACCGAAGGTGGCATGAGCCAGGTCATTTCCCGTTCCCAGCGGAAGCACGGCAAAGTCAAAATTCTCATTCGAAGCGTTGACCTGATTCAGTGTTCTGTGAATTGTGCCATCGCCGCCAGCAATCACGAGCAGTGGATGATCGGTTTGATTGTCCAGAAACGCTTTGAGGTCATCCTGTTCATGCAGTTCATGAATCCTGGTATCAGGAGTATTTTGAATCTCAGCTTTCAAATCCGTATTTGCATCCGCTTGACTGGCGTAGGGATTCCAGAGGACCAGCCGTTGTTGATTCATTTTGAAGCCTTAACCTGCAAGGATAATGAGAGAGTGAAACATCAAGAGTGTAACTGATCAGAAAAAAACCCGCACGAATATTAAAGATTCATGCGGGTCATTGCATCAGAATTCTGACATTTAGCGTTTGGCGATAATATACACCGCGTGAATAATTCCCGGAAAGTATCCTAATAACGTGAGCAGGATGTTAATCCAGAAATGCTTTCCCAATCCAACCTCGAGAAAGACTCCCACGGGAGGCAGCACGACTGAAAGTAGAATCTTCAGTACGTCACCTAATGTTGAATCACGTGTTGTCATCGTATCCATGGGTTAGCCCTTTCATGAGTTTTCAGTTCGGTCAAGTTCTTAGGCTCGAACCCCGCGACCGAAAATCAATGCCAGGACAAACAGTACCAGGAAAACAAAGAAGAGAATTTGTGCAATTCCCATAGAGGCTCCTGCGATTCCACCAAATCCAAGTACACCAGCGATCAATGCGATTACTAAAAATGTCAATGCCCAACCTAACATAACAATCCCCTTTTTAAGTCGTGAACGCGATATCAATCGCGTTCGCTAAATTTGAATACACAATCTTGTGTTGACGGAACGCCATAACTTTTGGGTTCACTCGTTGAGATTGATGTAAAGCAGATTGCGTGCCAGTTGAAAGAACTCCTCATATTCCATTCAAATGGACTTAAAACGAGCTTTTGCTGAATATGGCAGGTCGAATAGCGTTCGACTTAACAGTTGAGCAATCAATAGGGATGAGTAAAACCTGAACTTACTGATCACAGATCTTCAATAATCACATTAGATCCCGCAGCTACTGGAGAGAAATCTGTGAGGATTTTTCCCAATCATATTCTCTATACCGCACGTTCATCCCTCAGCATGATTGATGAGTCTTCAATAATGGAAATGGCCAGTCTGTGGAATCGTTCAGTTGCATTAGCATTGCTTATCCCCGTAACCGTCTGATGCAAAAGGGGTTACGGGCATTTAGGGCTTATTGCATCTGAATGGCATTAATCTTGCTTCTCTTCTAATACTCAAAATTACCTCAACAGGAAAGAAGTTCAATTGGCTGAATACTCTCCTGCTGAAACCAGATGAATAATTGGAGGATTGAATCATGGCTAAGTTTTTAACATCTGCACTTATTGCGATGGGATTATTGTTAGTTGGTCCGCAGATTCAGACGTCAGAAGCGAACTCCTGGAGACACGGTCGCCATTATTATAATCACTATCGTGGCTATAACCGCGGGCACAATTACCGTTACCGATACAATTACTCTCCTCGATATTACCGGGGATATAACTACTATCGCGGGGGATCTCCATACAGGAATTATTACCGCGGTTATTCACGTCCAGGAATTGGATTTTACTATTCCTTCTAATCGTGCGTGATTCCAAAGAAAAAAGCAGTCGGTCAACACACGTGACCGGCTGCTTTTTTAATGAATGCAACACTTCAAAGCTTTATTGCTTTCTGATCACTGGCGAGCGAATTCCTGGAGCGGCTGGCGGAACATAATCTTCGCTGGCCTTCTTTTCCATGATTGGTTTACTGTGAGAATGCGTGTCTGGCGACGGTGGCAGGAAGATTTCACTATGGCGCGGAATCACGTGAGCTTCGGATCGCTTGACAGGCTTCTCCTCATCTACTTTTCGAGATGCAATCACTGCGGGTGGCTTTGGCTTGATTTCAGAGGCATCCTGACTGGCGATTTCTGACATCCGACGCGGTGCCGATTTTTTAGTGACCATCCGGGAAGAAGTATTTCCCTGGGAATAATTTTTCGCAGTATAATTTCCAGGGGACCGATATTGAGCCGATCTCGATTTTTGATTCGTCTGGCAACCGATGCTCAGCAGGAATGTGAGCATTAACATGGAAGTAATAGTCCCGCGCGACATTGGTTAGTTCCTTCTTGCCAGTTCTGTCGATTTCCCATCCCTAGGTATCCGTTACGAATGCGACAAAACTCGAATCTGTTAGTTGTAGGGGTTAATTGATTTCTACGACATGAGCGTGTTGTAGGGATCGGTTTGTATAGCAGGATCGCTGTACTCAGATTGTACGAAGACGAATTTCAAGCTTTGAATTCGGTCACATTGTTCCGATCAGTTAATTTACAGTGGAAATAGGGATAATTCTGAAGAGTTCCCGGTTTTAGAATTTAAAACTGTGGGAAGGGAGCTTTTGTGTAGTCATTATTGGAATGTCTTTGCACACAAAAAAGTGTAGGTTTCACTGGGGAATTTATTGAAATAGTAGGTGACATTTGAACTTAAATCGCTTAGACTTATATTGATGCGTTACTTGAAACTGGGGCTTTTACCAGAAAACGCAGAATCCCTCCTTAACTTCATTCCTAAAAACAAGATTCGGAGCAAATCCATGGTCTTCCGAGATCTCCTGTATTCTATTTGTGCAATGGCCTTCCTGTTTTCTGCTCAGCAGACAAATACTCAGGCCGCCGACAACGTAGTCGCATTTCCGGCTCAGATTCTGAATTCAGAACCTGTGTTCTACTGGCAGATGGATTCTGCTAAAAACGGCAAGGTTCCTTCGACAGGCTCATCCACAGGGTTTTCTGCCAGCACTGTCGGTGGCGCCACTATTGAAGCGGGACCGCGTCAGCCTTCCTATCCCGATTTTTCGACCAGCAATCTGGCTGTCCGTTTTGAAAGCGGGAAGCAGTACCTGAAGGTCGACGATCAAAAGGGGGATAGCCCGCTCAAATTCAAAAATGGCGATGAATTAACCATCGAAGCCTGGGTTCGACCGGACAATAATATCCCCAAGTCGTATGCCTATATTGTTGGTAAGGGACGATTAAACAATCCCGCCTTTCATGCGAACAATCAGAATTACTCATTTCGCCTGGATTCCAGAAATGGATCGGCGAATCTGAGTTTTCTGTTTTTTGACCAGGGAATGCTCAAGGGGGGAACAGTTGCCGATGCTGGACATCGCTGGACCAGTAAGGCAGCCGTACCTCTTGACTCCGAATGGCATCATGTCGCCATGAGCTATCGCTTTGGCGATCCAAAATCGATTCAGGGATATATCGACGGCAAACCGACAGCCGGAACCTGGGATCTGGCTGGAGAAACGACAGAACCTCCGATGGTCGATGATGACGATGTCTGGATTGGTGCCTCGATGGGAGGTTCCAATGGGTTTAAAGGCTCGCTCGATGAAGTCGCTATCTATCGCCGAATTGTTGAGCCGGAAGTCTTTGCAGAACGGTATCATCACAAAGCGGTCGATTATCTTCAGCAACTCGTTGAGGAAACCGTCAAAAATGCTCCAGAAGATCGGGTTGTTATCGCAATTCACGAACGGGCAGGAGAATCCCGCAGTTGGAAAGTGCGGCCCACTGAATCTCCAGAGATTTGGAATCGTGATGCGTTTGCGATCACTCGCATTCCTCGGAAATATAACGAGCGGGGTATCATTACGGATCGCCAGGGGCCTCTTCTGGTCCACCTGTATTCCAAAGTGACGCTGCCGAGTGGACCTCAGGAAATCATCCTGCGATCATTGAATTCTGCACGACTCTATGTCGATGGAAAACTGCTGCAGGAAACCCCTTTCATGGGCCTGAACTCTTCTGCTCATGGAACGATGCATAAGTTGATCGAACCTGAGCATGGGGAACTAAGTTGCCCACCTGCTCATACCGAACGACGCTTCACATTTGAATCCGATGGTAAGCCTCATGTCTTTTCCATGATGACAATCGCAGGACACGGCAGTTTGCCTTTAACTGTTGGCGAATTGACTTTAGCCGTAGGTCAGCCCGAGCAGGGATATTCTTTGCTTGGACCAGAGAGAAAATGGAATTTCACCGATCCTGACTGGATTGCATTTGTTCAAGAAGAACGGCGCCAGTGGGAAGCAACGAATAGACAATCGCGAGATGAATCTAGTGCGGCGGAGCGAGAGTACTGGGCTCAGCGGCATGCGAATGATCGAGCCTGGCTCAATACTCAGGAGCAGCCTGTGATCCCGGAAGTTACCGGGAACGAAATTGTCCATCCGATAGATCGCTTCATCGTTTCTGCTCTGCTGGAAGCAGGTCACGAGCCGACACCGATTATCGACGACTGGGCCTTCCTGAGAAGAATTTCTCTGGATCTGACAGGAACGAATCCGACCTCTGAACAGATTGCTCAGTTCTTTGCCGATCCAGCTGAACATCGTCGTGAATATGCCATCGAGCGTTTTCTCAACGATGAAAACTGGGCCGATCACTGGGTGGGATACTGGCAGGATGTTCTGGCCGAGAACCCGGCTTTAACCAAGCCGAATTTGAATAACTCGGGACCATTCCGCTGGTATCTGCACGACGCCTTCACCGACAATCGTTCCTTTGATCGCATGGTGACAGAACTGGTTCTCATGGAAGGGAGTCGCTGGGGTGGAGGAACTGCTGGTTTCGGCGTTGCCTCTAATAATGATGTCCCTATGGCCGCCAAAGCTCATGTTCTGGGAACGGCTTTTCTGGGTGTCGAGATGAAATGTGCACGCTGTCACGATGCTCCCTATCACGAGTCACTGCAACGCGATCTCTTCAGTATGGCCGCCATGCTGCAGGGCAAACCATTGTCAGTTCCCAAGTCCAGTAGCATCAATGTGACTCCTGAAGAACTTGAAAAGATGACGGTTAAAGTCACTCTTAAACCGGGTGAGCAAATTGCCCCCGCCTGGCCTTTTGAAGAACTGATCAAACCGCAGTCACTCGACCAGGAACTTTATCTGAGAGATTCTGCCAACTCGCGAGCCGTGCTGGCAGGCATGTTGACCCATCCGGAAAACGAACGCTTTACCAAAGTGATCGTTAACCGCTTGTGGAAACGCTTGATGGGTTATGGCATTGTCGAGCCTGCAGAAGACTGGGAAACCGGTGAAGCGAGCCATCCTGAATTGCTGACCTGGCTGGCTCAGGAATTTGTGCGAAGTGGATACGATATTAAAGAACTGACAAAAATCATTGTCTCCTCAAAGTTGTATCAACGGGAAGCACTCTCAGGGGAATATCAAATCCAGCAGGCGTTTGCCGGGCCGACTCGCAAAAAACTGACCGCTGAGCAGTTGATCGATACGATCTTCCAGTCAGTCGGGAAAGAACTCCCTTCTGAACGACTCACTTATAATTACGATGGACGCCAGGCGGTCGCCAACTTCATCGATTTTGGCAAACCCCGTAAAGCCTGGGAATTGATGGCGATCAGTAATGAACGCGAACGGCCTTCCATGGCTTTGCCGCTGGCCCAAAGTCTGGTCGATGTCATGTCGGCTTACAACTGGCGCAGCGAACGACAGGATCCAATTACCGATCGTGAGTCGACAGCTACCGCATTGCAGCCACTCGCACTGGCAAATGGTTCGGCTATTAATCGAGCCGTCGATATTTCGGAGAATGGCGAACTAGTTCAAGTCTGCCTGCAGGCTTCTTCTCCTGAAGAGATCGTCAACAATCTGTTCCAGAGAATTTTGACTCGCAAACCAACAGCCGAGGAAAAAACGCAACTCTGCTCTCTGCTTGAACCGGGGTTTGAGTCTCGTAAAACCGATGTGACGGTTGCACCCAAACCGGAAGTTGTCCGATCACCCCTGACATGGACGGCTCATTTCGATCCGGATGCTTCTCGTGAAGGAATCCGTCAGCAGCAAATGGCCAATCAGGGCGACAAGCCTACCGAAAGGCTCGATCCCAAATGGCGAGTCAAAGTCGAAGATATCGTATGGGCATTGTTGAACTCCCCGGAATTTGTGTTTGTTCCGTAAGAAAAATAAAGAATGAAATAGTCGAGCGGTGGGGAACTCTCAGAGAGAAATCTCCAAACAATCTTAACCCGAAGCATCAGCGAGGGGACGACGTCCCCTTTGTAAATCCGATCAATTAGGAAGACAGCTATGTGGAATCGACGAGACTTTATGAAAGCGACTGCAGCGACTGCTGCAGGAACTGCACTGACTCCGAACGTGATGTTTGGCTCAGCTGAAGAGGCGAAGCATGCCGTTCAGATGGGCAAAGCCGAGCATTGCATTATGCTCTGGTTGGGTGGTGGAGCCGCCCAGATGGATACCTTCGATCCGAAACGAGTGACCAAAGATGGATTGAAAGATCCGGGGTCTGCTTATCCAGCCATCGATACCGTCGTACCGGGTGTGCAACTCTGCGAGCATCTGCCGAAGATGGCAAAGATCATGGATCGCTGCACAGTCGTGCGGTCGATCAATCACGATGAAATTGACGAGCATGCTGCGGCTTCGTATCGCATGCACATCGGTCGCCCGACCAGTGGAACCATCGTCTATCCCGCACTGGGATCGATCATTACGAATCAGAAAGAACCGATCTCCCAAAAAGTTCCACAGTATGTTTTAATGGGACAACCAACTCCCGGTCGCCAGCCTGGATTTCTGGGGGCAGAGTATGGTTTTGTGTATCTGACCGATACGAAATCAGGCCCGAAAGGATTGTCTCGACCACCGAGAATCACAACCGAACGGCAGAGCAGACGGGAGTCGATCCTGGCCGATTTAACCCGGCATTATGAAAAATCCCACGCGGATGAAGTGAAGGTGCAATCCTACCTGAAGGCCGTTAAACAGGGGTTTGATCTGGCTGGTCCAGAGTTTATGTCGGTGTTCGATCTCGATCGAGAACCAGCCGATTTACGCAACGCCTATGGCGAAGAATTTGGCCAACGCTGTCTGCTGGCTCGTCGTCTCGTTGAACGTGGAACTCGATTTGTCGAAGTCTCGTTCAATCTGACATTCGTCAACGGCACCGGCTGGGATACACACCGGGAAGGTCAGGAAAAACAACATGTGCTCATTCAAAGTCTCGACAAAGCGTTCACGGCTCTCGTGACCGATCTTGAAGAGAAAAATCTGCTCGACAAAACCTTGATCTGCATAAGTACCGAATTCGGCCGGCCAGCCAGTTTCGATGGCGCAGGCGGACGTGGACACCACTCCAAAGCCTTCAGTACAGTGCTCGCAGGCGGTGGGTTACAGCACGGTCGAGCCGTCGGCGAGACAGATGAACTGGCTCAGAAAATTGTCGGCGGAAGAAGCGTCTCCGTGCCAGACTGGTTCGCGACCATCTTCGCAACAATGGGTATTGAACCTCACCTGGAATTGTACGCAGGCGATCGCCCTGTGCCGATCACCGATGGCGGCGTTCCAATTGAAGAGCTGTTTGCAAAGTCATGATTAATGATTTAACGGGGTGGCTGGGGTCGTAGCGAAGCGAAGCCCCCGATTCGTAGAACTTTCGGGGGCTTCCGCTAAAGCGGAGGGCCCCCGAAACCCGGACATCCTTGTTCAATATGCCATGGATGTCCGGTTTCGATTTGGAACAGAGTTTAGATAATCCAATGAACTCTCAAACCGAATATGATGTGCTGATTGTCGGGCAGGGTTTGGCGGGTACGTGTCTGGCGTGGCAGTTATTGCTTCGTGGCCAACGCGTGATGGTGATCGATCGTGAAGAAGCAGTCACCTCTTCAAAAATCGCTGCTGGGCTGATGACACCCGTTACCGGCAAACGCTTTGTACTTAGCTGGCGTTATGCAGAATTCTTTGAGGAAGCGGTTCGTTTTTATCGGGATATTGAGCAGAAAACCGAATCCTCGTTCCTGAATTTACGAACCTATACCCGCATCTTTCGCAGTGAGCAGGAGCGTGTCGACTTCGTCGATAAACGAGCCGGCAAGCTCGCTTCAATCCGCTTCGAACTTCTCGATTCCGACGATAAAGTTCTCACCGCATTTCATGCTCCAGAGGGGGCATTACAATTCAAAGAGGTCGGTCAATTGCAGGTGGCGAAGTTTCTGGAAGTTTCGCGTAACTGGTTTCGACGAAAAGAAAGCTATCGAGAGGCTGATATTGATCCCGTCCATGATGTGCAGATTGAGCAGAATCGTGTTGTGCTGGATTCGCTGGATTGTTCTGCGAAATGCATTGTCTACTGCCGTGGAGCAGAAGATCGATTTCATCCTCTGTTTTCGTCACTCCCTTTCTTACCCGCTAAGGGGGAAATTCTGACGATGGAGATTCCTCAGATCTCTACCGAGGACGTGATCAGTCAGGGGATCTGGCTGGCTCCAAACACTGAGGGGAACTTTCGGATTGGCTCGACTTATGACTGGGATCACTTGAACCAGGAACCAACAGCACAAGGAGGTGATCAGATTTTAAAAACACTAAGCGAAATCTCACGAGAATCTCCGCATGAAATCATCAATCATCAGGCAGCAGTTCGACCGGCAATGAATGATCAGAAGCCGCTCGCATGTCTTCATACTGAAGAGCCTCGAATTGGAATTCTGAATGGGCTCGGCTCAAAAGGCTCATTGCAGGCTCCCTGGTTGGCAAAGCAAATGGCCGAGCATATTGTGACAGGATGTGAACTCGATCCGGAAATTGATGGCCGCAGAAAGTTGAAATCATGCCTCAGTTAACCGATCTGGCTCATGAGGCTGTTTCCAAGGTCGTTCACAAAGGGGATGTTGTGATCGACGCCACAGTCGGAAACGGGCACGACACAACATTCTTATCTGAACTTGTCGGTACAGAGGGCAGAGTCTTAGCCTTCGATATTCAATCGGTTGCGATTGAACAGGCAGAGCAGCGTCTTCGAAACTCAGGTCATCAGAATGTGACCTGGCTTGCTATGGATCACGCACGCCTTGCAGAGGTTCTACAGGAAGAAGGCATTTCGAACGTAAGATCGGTGATGTTCAACCTTGGTTATCTGCCGGGAGGGGATCATCAAATCGTGACCCGCGTCGATTCGACATTGAACGCGATTCACGCCGGACTGGAAGCACTTACGGTTAACGGAGTGATGACAATCCTCGCCTACATCGGTCACTCGGGTGGCCTGGAAGAAGCGGAGGCGATTGAGGCTTTTCTGAATGAGCTGAATTCAGCAACCTTTGAAACTCAGTTTAATCATGGTAACTCGCCAAAGAGTCCACGGCTGTTGATTGTAAAAAGAACCGTGGATGAACGCAGATAAACGCGGATTAAATTTTATTTGCGTTTATATGTGCTACTAACGATTTAAAGTT
>DEML01000002.1:7111-11818 GCA_002359185.1 Planctomycetaceae bacterium UBA2671 | reverse complement strand
GGGTTATTCAGGGACGACTATTTAGCGATGAGTCATGATGGAAAATTGAATTACTCAGGCGATTCATCATTAGTAGAATCAGGCTCTTCGATAATTTGAGTTTCGCTGCTCGGGGCTTCTGGGACTGGCTGCTGTTCAACTACATTACCCTCCAGAATGTCCTCTTCCTGCCCATCAACCGCAATCAAAGCAGGAATTCGAGCCAGAGCTGCCAGTTGATCTCCTTCAGAAAGTCGCATGATGCGAACTCCCTGAGTGTTCCGACCGACCTGACTGATATCGGCAGCTCGTAGCCGCTGAATTTTCCCGCCCGTACTGATGATCAGAACATCGTCGTCATCATCGACAGCCAGAATTCCTATGACGTTGCCATTTCTTTCTGTCGTGCGAATGTCGCGAAGACCTTTGCCGCCACGGCGCTGGCGACGATATCGCATGCTACTACGCAGGTCGGGCTCTTTTGCGTCATCTGGAATATCGTCTCCAGATGCTTCCGCTTCCACGGCATCCTCTTCTGGCAATTCGCTGGACTCGCCGTTCTCTTCGGGAATTTCCTCACTTTCACTGCTGTCCGCGATCCCGAACGGAGTCCGTTTTCCGTATCCATTTTCACAAGCGGTCAACAGGCAGAGATTTTCCTCTGCTACAACCATGCCAATGATATGATCCCCCTTCGAAAGTGAAATTCCTTTCACACCACGCGTATTGCGTCCCATGGCGCGGGCATCTTCGTGATGGAAGCGAATCAGCATACCTTTGGAGGTCGAAAGCACAACATCGTCATCAGGAGAGACCTTCACAACTTCAATCAACTGATCATCTTCATCCAGCTTGATCGCAATGATGCCTCCCCGCATTGGCCTGCTATAAGCAGTCAGGGACGTTTTCTTAACGATCCCCTTTTTCGTCGCCATCATCAGGAATCGTTCGTCATCAAACTCACGGACATCCACACAATTCGCGACATACTCGCCTTCCGCCAAAGAAAGCAGATTGACCAGTGCCCGTCCTTTAGCCGTGCGGTTCTGCAGCGGTAAATCGTAGACCTTCTGCCAGTAAACTTTCCCAAGATTCGTAAAGAACAGGAGGTAAGAGTGCGTACTGGCGACAAAGACGTGCTGAATCGGATCCTCGTCATCCTGTTTGGCACCCATAATCCCTTTTCCCCCTCGGTTCTGGGCTTTATAGGTCGTTAACTCCGTTCGTTTGATGTAGCCACGCCGAGTCAAAGTCACCACCATTGGGGCTTCAGTGATCAGGGCATCTTTATCGACATCGCCGAGTTCTTCATCGGTAATTTCTGTGCGACGCTTGTCGGGATACTTCTTCTGCATCTCGTCCATTTCATCACGGACAGCCTGACGGATATTGGCTTCGTCAGAGAGCAGATGCAGACATTCCATAATCTCATCGAGCAGAGTGCTGTGTTCATCGCCCAGTTTTTCCCGTTCGAGATTGGCAAGAGAACCGAGCTGCATCGAGACAATCGCTTCCGCTTGATTGAGCGACAGTGAATAATCTTCCTGCACTCCCTGTTCGCGAGTGAATTCAGCGAATCCACGCTCGCCGAGTGCTCGGGCAATCATTTCTCCCGGAACTTTAATATCCCGCAAACGATGCTTCGCCTCGGCCCGGGAAGGAGATTTTCGAATCGTATCGATCACCTCATCGATATTCAGCTGAGCAATCAACATCCCTTCAACGGTATGCTTGCGTTTGCGAGCTTCAGAAAGCATGAACTCGGTGCGGCGTCGGATGACAGAAACACGATGTCGAATAAATTCGAGCAGCATGTCCTTGACCGACATCAATTTCGGTCGATTCCCGACTAACGCCAGCAGAATCACACTGAACGTCGTCTGCAGTGTCGAATATTTGAGCAATTGAGCTAATACGACATCTTTATCCGCATCCCGTTTGAGCACGATATGCAGTCGAACCTGCCAGCTGGGGATTTTACGATCGGTCAAATCGACAACACGCGAAATTCCTTTGACTCGTTCATCTTTGACAAGCGCTTCGAGTTTTTCACGGATACGATCCCGGGTTTCCATATAGGGAATTTCGGTAACGACGATCACATCGGAGTTTTTCTCCGTCTCGAAATGAGTCCGTGCCCGCAGCGTGATTGTCGATCGTCCTGTCAGATATCCCTGGCGAATTCCGAATCGGCCACAAATAACGCCACCAGTCGGGAAATCGGGACCAGGAAGCACCTGAATCAAATCATCGACACTGCACTCCGGTTCATCGATCATCAATTTGACCGCTTCGGCGACTTCAGTCAAATTATGAGGCGGAATACTGGTCGCCATGCCGACCGCAATTCCGTTCGATCCGTTGACCAGTAAGTTCGGAAATCGAGCAGGCAAAACCGTCGGTTCGACACGTACCTGATCGTAAGTCGGAATGAAATCGACGGTATCCCGATTGATATCGGCCAGCATATCGGCAGCGACATTGGAAAGCTTGGCTTCGGTATATCGATGAGCAGCAGGCGGTAAGCCCGCTAAGGAGCCGAAATTTCCCTGTTTATCGACGAGTGTTTCACGCATCGCCCAGTTTTGAGCCATGCGAACAAGTGTCGAATAAATCGCGGCATCACCGTGGGGATGGTAATTGCCCATCGTTTCCCCGGTGATTTTCGAACATTTTGTTCGACTCGCATTCGGCCCGAGATTCAAATCGTTCATCGCAACCAGAATTCGGCGCTGAGAAGGTTTCAGGCCATCTCGCACATCCGGCAATGCTCGACTGACAATCACGCTCATCGCGTAAGTCAGATAGCTGTTCCGCATTTCATCCTGGATATCGAGCTGGGTAATCCGATCATCACCGGGCACGGCAGGTTTACCAGAAGGGAGGTTGCCGTCGTCATCATTTCCGTTACTCAAGGGGTGCTCCTGCAAACTCTAAACGCGTTTATAAATTCCAGATTCATGCGCTTTACAACCCGAACAGGATATTGAATCTCTTATTCAATAATCCTTGAGTTGCTTCAATCAGCACACATGAACTTAAGTCATTAAATCAAATAGACTTACGTTAGTTCGACAACATCTTCCAGATGAAATCCAATTCCTCAATCTTCCAAGGTCATTTCTCTGAAATCACCAAGTCTGATTTTAGCAAATCCTGAATCGAAGAGCAATTGAGCAGGCAATGTTAAACCGAACGTATCTCCAAATGCAGCAATCACTTACGAATAATTATGGATTCGGTTTCCGAAAAAGGAATTCCAGAATGAACCCAAATGAAATTTAATCAAAAACAGGATTCCCTCCCTCACCAGTGAAATTCAATCAGGAGTTAAGATTTTTCCACTCGCAACACCTTTTCCGATTGAATTTCGATTAATCCTGTCAATCTCAATCATTTCCAGCCAACATCGTCCTCTCGTATTTTTTTACCCTATTATTTATGTATTCTCGAGAAAATGGAAATTGAATAATGATTGCAATACAAGATAAAACGGATGATCTCGAATTCAACGATGAGCATCTGCAAATGCTGTCCGACCTTAACAATATGATTGTAACCTCTAAATATGAAAGAGTTTACAGCTGCCAGAGAATCACGTCTGGGGACGGACCAGGTGAACGCAACCTTACTGAATGACTAAGGTGAATTACTGCAGTCATCTTGCCGATATCCTTATAAGCACTGTCGCACCCGAGACAGACTGCGATATCAATTCCAGTAGCAGAGGCATGAATAGATTTACAAGTTTGACCAAGTCGCTTGAGAGATAATAAATTCATTCTTCAGGTTTTGCGTTTTTAGACACAACAAGTTCTTTGGAGTAATTTATGCAAGGTCGATCACGGATACTCGTCATTGAAGACGACCCGATGTTTCGCAGCCTTGTGGTATCGTTTCTCCGCAAGGACTATCTGGTTGCAGTCGCAGCTGACGGCAAAACGGGATTGGATAAAGCGATCAGCCATCGCCCCGATCTGGTCATTATTGACTTTCAGATGCCTGGCTGGAATGGTATTACCACCTTAAAAGAATTTCGCAGACATCCGAACTTTTTAGCGACGAAATTTGTAATGCTGACCTCCGATGCTTCGAAGGAAACGGTCGTCTCAGCGATTCACGCCGGTACTGATGACTACATCATCAAAACTGCATTCAACAAAGAACTCTTTTGTTCAAAAATCAGCAAACTGCTAGCGCCGGTTGTTGCAAAACCGGTCATCCTGAATTCCTATCATCAGAAATCTGAGTTGACGAAAAATGCCAGGATTTATTCCGAATCAACGATAACAGAACCAAATCCTTACTCCAATTCAAAATCAGTCACAGCTTCATCGACTCTCCATAAAGATTCCAAGCTTGAAACCCCATCCAATAGCTCGAATTTGACTGAGAAAGCAAAACCTGTCTCGACGATTTCCGAACAAGAAGAAATTGAATTCATGTTGGATGACTGGGAATAGAGCATTTCGTAAATGCAGCACGCATTTGCCAGCCTGCAGAACAGGAACACTTTTCGGGTGTGGTCTCGTCAAGCAGGATCTTGTCGATCTAGTTTTACCCCGAAGGCACAAAGAGTTCTGTAACAGTATTCCCTCAAATCCATCAGCATGTTTTTTACTTGATTTTCAAGATTCTTGAACCTCTTCGGGCCTTCGTGGTTCAAAACTGAATACCTTTCGGCTGTAGCCGATAGGTTTATTGGCCGTGAGCTTCGGACTGAAGTCC
>DEML01000002.1:0-6930 GCA_002359185.1 Planctomycetaceae bacterium UBA2671 | reverse complement strand
TTTCGCCTGAAGGCGAGGGTTTTTGCCCCATCGCATGGACAATAATTTTAAGTGATCTTCTTGTTTACCCTGGCGTCTTGGTGGTTTTTTTCTTCCTCTCAGAATTTCAGAACCAGCACTGAAGCATCATCGCCTTCGGAATCTTCTATCTGATGGATTTTTACTCCCGACAAGATTCCCTGAAAAATACTTTTTGCTGAAAAACTCAGTCGCGGTTGAGCAGCAGCGACAATACCATCCTGACGGAACTGGCGATGCTCCCTGTTGAGTGCTTCACTGATTCCATCCGTATAAAAAATCAGCGCGTCCCCTCCCGCAAAACTGATTTCTGATTCGGAATAATAAGCGTCCCCATCGACTCCCATGATCAAACCATTCGATGCCAGATATTCGACTTTTCCTGGTTGAAGATGAATCGGTTGCGGGTGACCAGCATTGCAATATCGAAATGTGCGAGTCGTCAAGTCGACGATGCCGCATACGAACGTCATGAATTGATGAGCACCTGTCAGATTATCGAGCATTTGATTCAAACGCCCCACAAATTCGGAGGGTTGAAACTTCTCGACCGATTCTGCTCGAATCTGATACAGCATGGCATAAATCGCCCCCCGCACTGCGGTCATCACCATCGCAGCTGGTAAACTATTTCCAGAAGCATCGCCAATAGCGACAAACAGTTGGTTATCGCTTAAAGGGAAAATCTCACACAAATCCCCTCCCACATCGTATCGGCTCATACAACAGCCATGGGCGTCAATCGAGCTTGTCTGGTCAGTAAACAGGATGTGTCGGGCTGGTTGAGTCAATGCAGCCAATTTCAGTTCCGTCCGCATTCGACGATGATCAGTATTTTGTAGTTCACGCAATCTTTCTTCAAGATCTGCCCCCAACTGAGCGGCTATCGACTGCACAAAATGCAATTCTCGATCGCACACGTCACGGTTTCGACGATCAAACACCCAAATGGTTCCAATCGCTCCCGTTGTAAAGCGAACCGAAACACACAGGCCGGTCATCACATCCGTTGGTAACCAGAGACGCCCCTGGGAGAGATTTCCTCGACAAATCCGATACCCCTCTACCATCGCCTGACGATCAAGATTTGAATCCGCCAACTTTCGTTCGGGAAATGGGAACGAATTGAGCGACTGATGCACGTAAGATTTCAAACTCAACTTCTGACCGGATTCATCCAGCATCAGAAAGGCGGCTCCTCGATATTTCGTCAGCTTGAGAATGGACTCGAGACAGGCATCAATGGCTCGATTCACATCCAGAGGTTCGTCGACCTTTTGTTTTGTGACCTTTTTTGCCAGATGATTCGCGACGTCTTCTGCCCGAACTCGATTAACATCCGGTGGTGTGTGCACTCGAGGAGATTCCGCCAGATGAACCAGATGATCAGCAAAATGGCACATCTTGAGTAAGTCATGATCTGCAGCCTGAGCAGGATCGATGCGAATCTGCATCACGCCTTCTCGACCAGGCTCCAAATGCACTTCCCTCTTCCAGATGATTTCAGAGCCATCGATTTGATGAGTGGAGATTTGATCTTTCTCGGTTACGACGGGATAGTATTCCATCCGCATACGATGACCTGACATGCGCTGACAAGCATTTCGCAACCAACTTTCCGTCACATTAGCCTGGCCCGATGACGACATTTCTTTGCAATCGATTAAAAATATTCTTGTGAAACCGTATCTATTTCATCGTCATGTTCAGGCATTGACACCGCTTTCACTCGATCACATTGCTCGTTTTTTACAGAACTGCACAACAGCAATATCCGATAGTTCAATAATCGATATAATCGATTAAACGTGAACTATCACTACACTCCTCATAACAGATGCAGCTTAAAGATCCACAACATGAACACTCCCCTGAATTACCTTCCTCGACTTGCAGTCACCATGGGAGATCCCGCTGGAGTGGGGCCGGAATTATGTTTGCAATTACTAAATCTCCCACAAGTCACTGCCATCTGCCAGCCTTTGATTTTTGGAGACGCTTCGGTCCTGAAGCGAGTTTCTGCTCAACTCTCAAAAACACCTGGAGATGCATTTCCGCTGATATCTTCAGTTATTTCATGGAGTCAATTTCAAGAGAATCCCTGGGATTGTTCCTCCCCTGCCATCATCGACATGGAGAGTGAAAACCTGCATACTCTTCTGCCCGGCCAAGTCTCAGCTGCAGCCGGACAAGCTGCATTTTGTTATCTCGATCGTGCAATTAACGCATGTCTCGATAAGTGGACTGATGCCGTGGTAACTGCTCCCCTTCACAAAGAGGGACTGCATCTGGCGGGATATCCTTACCCGGGTCATACTGAAATCCTGGCTGAAAAAACGGGAGCAGATCCCATTGTCATGATGCTGACCAGCCCGGAAATCACCTGCAGTCTCGTGACGGCTCATGTCGGACTTCACGAAGTCCCTGCTCTACTGAGCACCGAACGAATCTGTGAAACCATTCAACTGACAAACGCAGCGATGCAACAGATTCGCGGCCGGACTCCTCAATTGACAATCTGTGGATTAAATCCACACGCCGGGGAACATGGACTGTTCGGCCAGCAGGAAGAAGAACGCTTCATTCAGCCAGCGATCGAATGGGCCAGAGATCAAGGCATTCAGATTGAAGGCCCCTTCCCGCCTGATACCGCGTTTATGAAACGACGCCGGGAAGTGACCGACGCCTACATTTGCATGTATCACGATCAGGGTTTAATTCCCCTGAAAGCCCTCGCATTTGATGATGCCGTGAATGTGACGCTGGGACTCCCCATCGTTCGCACCTCCGTCGATCACGGCACCGCCTTCGATATCGCCTGGCAAGGAAAAGCCAATGTTAATAGCCTGATACAAGCGGTTGAGCTGGCGATAAAACTCATAGGCGTTAGGCGTTAGGCGTTAGGCGTTAGGCGTTAGGCGTTAGGCGTTGGAGAATTAATCTTCGGCTTTCCGCCATCCGCTTTCAGTCTTACTTATTCAAGATCAGCTTTCCGTTTCGTGTTAATCGCAGCCTATACAGCTGGCCTTCATGTTCCAGCAGCACTTCTCGCTTCCCTTTAGCTATCTGGGAAAATGAGATGAAGTCCTTGTCGTCAGGGACAGCAGTATTTTTCAGGGTCTCTGGAGTAATCTCTTTGTCGTTCGACATGGTGGAGGATCCATTATTTGGTGGATTGATCGTAACCGGAACGACCTGGCTGGCAAAAAAAACAGAAATTTTGACTGCAAGGGCTTGCTGAGTCGTTAAACCTTCGCTAATGTATTGAGACTGAGTCTCAATTTCAACCCATTTCCTGAAATTGTTCCTCAGCAAAGCTGTAACAATGGCTCTGTAGCGGAGTCATTGTTACGGAATTTTAGAGTTGCCCCGCTACTCACGCTGCTTTACGCAGTAGCCAGCCACTTGAAAAAGAGCCAGCCAGCTTTTAACGATTCTCCAATGTTGGAAAATCATTCTCGGCCAAATTGCCGAAAGTTAGCTGAACTCTTTTTAAGGAGGCTCCCTATGCGTTGCGTTTCACCCCCCCTTCGACGAGCATTCACTTTGATCGAATTACTCGTCGTCATAGCAATCATCGCTATTTTGGTTTCATTGCTATTACCAGCCGTCCAGCAGGCACGCGAAGCAGCCCGACGGACTAGCTGTAAAAACAATCTGAAGCAGATGGGACTGGCGGTTCACAATTATCATGACATCTATACCGCTTTCCCGAATGCCAATGCCAACAGTGAATTAAGTGGCGGCAGTTTGTTCACATCGATTCTGCCAATGATCGATCAGGGGAACATCTTCGATCACTACGATTTCAATCTGACGAATTCGGATCCATACAATGTCGAAGTCACCAGCCAAACCATCTCTTCCTACATGTGCCCGACAGCTCCCATCCGACGCCAGGTCCCCAGTTGTGATTCCGATTATGGACGAGCCGCAGGGACTTATGCCGTCAATATTGGTAGTCGAGACTACAACCAATACTGGCCTTACTATGGCTTGCCTGCTCCCTCTCTCAATGGGCCAATTGTTTATACCGGCTCTCAGGACGGTTCTACCCGTTTCCGTGATATGACCGATGGTACGACAACAACTCTGCTAATCGGAGAAACTGCATTCAATCTTCCCGACTATAAATTCTCATCAGGAAGCTGTATGGGGGAATCCCGCTATTCTTACACTTACTGGTCAGTCCCTTACCCCGGCTCCACGGCCTGTACAACCGAATTCGGTTTCAACCCTCGTGACGTGAAAGACGACGGCATCTTCGATGCCAACTGGACTCGAACATTTCGCAGTGAACACAAAGGGGGCGTGCAATTCACAATGGTCGATGGCTCGGTTCACTTCATTGCCGAAAACATCTCTGTTGAAGTGCTTGACGCTTTAGCGACCAGAAATGGAGGGGAGGTTGTCAGTGAATTCTAAGCGAATATTTTTACAGATCACATTTTCAGTAATCTTCCTGAGTTCTGTACTCCCTGTCGGCTGCTCCTCAAAGGTCGATCCTTTTGTCGAAACTCGACAGGAAGTCGCAGGCTTCGTCACTCTCGATGGAGAACCTCTCAAACAAGGGCGAATTCGATTCGTGCC
Source organism: Planctomycetaceae bacterium UBA2671 (assembly GCA_002359185.1). Classification (GTDB taxonomy): domain Bacteria; phylum Planctomycetota; class Planctomycetia; order Planctomycetales; family Planctomycetaceae; genus Rubinisphaera. The sequence goes on along the minus strand of DEML01000002.1, from coordinate 2,322 downwards.
TGTTGAAGGAACTCCCGGCCCCAAGACATCCGTAAAAATTGAAAATGGGACTTTTCTCATTGAGAGTCGACACGGACCAGTGGCTGGAACTCATCGAATCGAATTCGAATCCACGGATGATGGTGGATATGCCCGCGATGACGAAACGGCTCTCAAGCATCTCAAGGAAAATCACATCAAAAAAATTGATGTCATCCTGGTTCCCAAGAAATACGGGGCCAGCAGCCCGCTGAAAGCTGTCGTAAAAGAAAATGGCCCTAACGAATTTGAATTTCAATTGGAGAGTTAATTTCAGATCGTCTCGGCATCATTCAATTACTGAAATCTCCTATGTTCTCAGCAATATGAATTCCTATAATCAATTAACAGACTTTGCGAACCAAGTGGCTTCGTCAAAGGCTTTCCACCCCGAAGGAAACAATCAATGATTAAACTCTACTTTACAGCCTGCTTCATTACCATGACTATTTTCAGCTTCCTCCCTCATTCCGCTCAGGCTCACTTCCCCTGGCTGGATGTGACCGGACGTCAGACTGAAAACGCGAAACTCGTCTGTTATTTTTCAGAATCACCGACCGATGATGACCCTTCCCTGTTGAAATATGTGGCTGATGCGAAAGTGTATCGTCTGCAACGCAAAGGGGATCCTGTTCTGCTGGAACGTAACGATGTGGAAAATGAAATGTCGTTTGCGATTGAACCGGATCAAGCCGAATCGATTTTCATTCTGGATCATCAACTTGGGGTGATGAATCGGGGCGAGAGTAGTTTTCTCGTCAAATATTACAGCGAAACCGGTCCTTCATTGAAATCCTGGGCTTGGAAGCAAGCCGAATCTATGGATAAAACTCTGGACTTCACAGTTGTTCCTTCACTCGATGAAAAAGAATTGACTGTAACCGTTAAACATCAGGGAGAACCTGCTATCGGAGCCGAAGTCACTTTCGTGCACGATCTTGTTGAACTCGAAAAACAGGAAACCGATAAAAACGGCACCGCATCAGTCGATATCAGCAAGCAAAGTATTCACGCAGTCCGTGTGAAGTTTGTTGAGAATAAATCGGGCAGCCTCGACGAGAAATCTTATGACGAAATTCGCCACTATTCCACACTCACTTTCCCCGCTGCAAGCTACGAGACACTGCAGGTCAGCACACCTTATCCGGAAATTCCAGAAACAGTCACCAGTTTCGGAGCTGCTATCTCCGGTGATGTTCTCTACATCTACGGCGGACACACGGGAGGTGCGCATGAGTATTCCAATGAAGGTCAGGCGAACACATTGTGGTCATTGGACCTGAATACGAAAAGTGAATGGAAAGCTCTAGCAAAAGGTCCACGTCTGCAGGGACTGGCGATGGTCGCTCAGGATGGCAAACTGTATCGCATGGGTGGCTTCAATGCCAAGAATGCGGAAGGCGAAGAGCACGACTTGTGGTCACAGGATTCGTTCTCGATGTTCGATCCAAAAACCGAAAAATGGACCGACCTTCCTGCCTTGCCCGAACCACGATCATCGTTTGATGCTGCTGTTCTCGATGGCAAAATCTATGTGATGGGGGGCTGGTCCATGCAGGGAGATGCCGAGAATACCTGGCATGACACTGCCTGGACTTACGACTTGAATGACCAGACAGCTGAGTGGACAAAACTTCCAACACCTCCGTTCAAAAAACGAGCTCTTTCCGTAGCCGCTTATCAGGGAAAGATCTATGCCATTGGGGGCATGTCCTCTGAAGGCAAGCCGACTACTGAAGTTTCCATTTATGATCCCAAAACCTCAGAATGGTCAGCCGGACCTCAATTGATTGGTCACTCGATGACTGGATTCGGAACCTCATCCTTTGCCGCTGATGGACAGTTGTTTGTTTCGACTTACGACGGCACTTTGCAGAAACTTTCGAAAGATGGTTCTCAATGGAACAACCTGGGTAACTTTGAAAACGCCCGGTTCTTCCATCGCATGGTGCCGAAAAACGACAACAAACTTGTACTCGTTGGTGGCTCAAGCATGTCCGTTGGAAAGTTTGAAGAAATCGACGAACTCGATTTGAATACACTGTCAAAAAACTAAAACAGTCTCGATGATTTGATGTTCATTGTGTTCGGGTCGTTCGATGAGAATCGAGCCCCGAACATTTTTTCAATTCTCTGTCTTCGAACTACAAATCGCCTGACTTAACCGACTTTCGATTGAGTGAAATCAGTTTGAACATCAATATTCTATTGGAATACTTAAACAGGATGAGTTATTTCATATTTCAATCTCTTAATTATTTAATTCTGACTTTGAATTGTTGAACCACAGAGCGGCTGTGTTAT
>DEML01000004.1 GCA_002359185.1 Planctomycetaceae bacterium UBA2671 | reverse complement strand
CCAAAAAACCTATTGGCTTCAGCTGATAGTAATTCAGTATTTAGGGATGTACTTTTCGAATGCAAATAACGAATTGCCACCTTTCAACGCCGAATCAATCGAAGCGTTAATATATGGATGCGATCTTATCTGGATATCATGTGAGTCAGTCTGCATGGCTATATTTATCAGCCATGTTGATTATCGCTGTCTATTATCGCTTTCGCCGCATCTGGTCTCTGCGTAATTTCGATATCCTGCTGCTGCTTTCACTCTCACCTGGCCTTTTAATGGTTCAGACTGCAGCCAGTTCTGCAATTGGGAATACCTGGTTGTTTGTGGTGACTGCCATGTGTCTGGTGAGGTTGTTACTGGATCGAATATTCACTAAGCGATCCCGGCTCGAGCCGAATATGAGCACACCGGGAATTACATTTCTGGGTATTTGTGCTCTCGCATTTTTGATCACAGAGGCTGTCACCCGACCAGCTCCTCTCGGTTCCGTCACTACGGTTCTGCAAGGGGAGCAACTTCTCGATGCGGCTACAAAATCGGGTTCGAAGAAAGTTTCAACTGCTGTACCCGACTCTCCTATTGGTAATAGCCTCTCCTCTGATGATGTGACGGCTGGTCCGACGGCCACGTTGTTAGCGATGCCCGCCGTTGCTACGTCGCGCCAATTGCATGATGGCCGCGATCAATCGGATTTGAGTTTTGGAATTGTTGAAGAAACGGCTGCCCGAATTGTGGCCATTCTCGCTCATCTGGCAATTGTGATGGGCCTGTACTGGATTGGTCGAAACCAGTTTAAAGATCGTACCCAGGGACTGGCGATGGCCTCCCTTTATTCGCTGATGCCCTGTACTTCATATGTTGTTGGAGAGGTAAACCAGGTCTTACCCTGTGCCTTCATCCTGTGGGCATTCGTCTTTTATACACGACCGATGCTGGCGGGAGTGTTCATGGGGTTTGCCTGTGGCTCCATGTTCTTTCCGGTCTTTCTACTACCAATCTGGGCTTCGTTTTTTGGGCTACGTCGCTCGCTCTGGTTCTTTCTGGGCGTGGGAATCGTCGCAGCCGTGCTGGCGGGGGCAGTCGCTTTGATCTCTGCCGATGCCTACGCCTTCACACAGCAAACAGTCAATCGCATCGATTTACGGATTCTGAGCTTCGATGGTGCCCCTCATGAGCGGGGATTCTGGTATGGCGTGCACCCGGCTTATCGAATTCCGGTCATTGTTGCCTTCCTGCTGATGGTCATCACCCTGACAATTTGGCCCTGGAAGAAGAATCTTGAAGTTCTGTTGTCTTATAACGCAGCCATCATTGTCGCAACGCAATTCTGGTATCCTCAGTTAGGCGGGGTTTATCTGCTGTGGTATGTGCCGCTGGTGATCCTGGTTGTTTTTCGTCCCAGATTGCTGGCGGAAAAAGATTATCAGGCACCCCAGCAGCAACCTTCCATTCGCGGGAGTTCCTTTGAATCTCCCGCCCGAAATTCCCCTGGGGGAAGCGTCTCTGCCAGACTGCACCGCTAAATGTAGCAGAAAATTTGATTGCTCACTCTTCAATGATCGCTTTGCATGCTCTCCAAAATTCTCTTGCTGATTCTGCGATTTTGCATCTCTGGATGGGTCGGAGCGGCAGTATTGTTTGTGATTCTCACCGTTCAGGAAATCCGTCTTGGGCAATTTGAGTCCATCCTGCTGGATCGACTGATCCTGATTCGATTCCCCATTTACTATGGGTTTTCATTCGTAATGATTGGGTTGGCGAGTCTGACAGGAGGACTTTACTGGTTACTAAAATCGCCATCCCGCTCAATGAAAATCGGTGTCAGTTTTATTCTGCTGACACTCTTGATCCTGATCGGAGATTATCTGTTCGTCTATTCCGAGTTAGCCAGCATGTTACAGCCAGTCGGCTCTCCCCGACCGCACAACTTTCATGGCTATCATGTCCTGACCGAACGCCTGAATGCGTTAGCAGTTTTGATGGGAATTACAGGGGCAATACTTGTCAATTTGCCACAGCCAGCAGTGAATGCTGAAAAGCCAGCTGCTTAACGCACCAGTTTCAAACTCGGCCAGAGGCTCGGATCAGTGGTGGCCGGGAAATTCTCGCCGACTCCGAATAAGCGGGTACTATATTCACCATCGTACATCACATAATAAAAGCCGAGGGAGGAAACATGCTCGGGATCGTATCCTTCCAGATACGCTTTCGAAATCCAGCAGCTCACCTGATAGCCCTCTTTCGAACTGGAATCCCAAGTTGGAATTTGTTCCGGCTGAGTCATTTCCCGGTAGGTTCTATTCCCTGAGATTTCCTGCTCGATCATCAAAGCAGATTGCTTTCGTTTTCCTCGCGTGCCTGGCGGAAGCAGAGTAAACCGATGACAGAATTTGCTGGCTCGATGATTCGTCTTCAAATCGCGGGTATCGATGAAGAAATCGATACGATCGCCTTTGGTCGGATCGGTTAATGTTCCTGGCTGACTGGGGAAGTTTTTCTTCTCGGCGTTGACCTGCAGACAAATCCCCTCTTCATTCCAGGCGACGAAAAACTGGACAGTGTTCTTTGAATCAGACTCCTCAAACATCAAATTCGGGAGTTCATTATCAATTTTCGGATGCTTTTTATGCTGAATATCTTTGTCCAGATCCGCTTGCCAGGGAATTTCCACACTGGCCTGAAAATAAAATTCAGCCGGGATCAGAAGGTGATCGCTGGAATGATTCAAGAGAGTACCTGACGATTAAATCTTGGGACAGAGAGATTATTATCCAATATTTCTGGATAAGTTCTCCATTCTAGGCATTTTCCCCACGAGGAAAAGCCATCACCGAATCTGGGTTTAGTGAACCTTTGAATCAGATTTTCCACCCGGATGTGCAGATTTCCTGATAAGATGAAGAATTGAAGAAATGCGGCGGCGATGAGATTCGCTGGCTCGCGGTTTTCGTTAAGCTGTGATATTGCGTATTTTACTGACTCTACTTATCCTGATGGCACATTCACATTCACTCAGCGATTAATAACGAGTTGAATGGACTAAATTCTGTATTGATGGCACTTCAGATAATCCTATTGTGATCACTGCCTTACATTCCCCAAATCAAGCCTATTTCACAAGTTCGATCACTCCAATCTGTGACAAGCGAATCCATGGATGAAGCTCTAATTTCGACAGCCGCGAAGATTCCGCGATTTTCCAAAGCCGTAACCCGTCGGACATGTTCTTTGATGGGAGTGCAGATTGTCGACACGGGATCGTATGTCCCGGAGACGGTGCGGACAAATCTGCAGATGCAGGAAATCTGTCCCGATTGCGATCCCGAATGGATTGAACAACGCACCGGAATTCGCGAACGTCGAATCGTCGGAGCTAACGAGTCAACCTGCGATCTGGCCGTGGCAGCTGCTCAACAGGTCATGGCAAAAGCTGGCGTTTATGCCAAGGATATCGACCTGCTGATTGTCGGTACTTTCACTCCCGATTATCACTGCCCTTCAACCGCATGTCTGGTTCAGGACCGATTAGGTCTGGATGCCCCGGCTTTTGACATTTCCGCGGCTTGCTCGGGATTTATGTATGCCGTCACAACGGGAGCGCAATACGTCGCAACCGGAAATGCAAAGATGGCACTGGTGATCGGGGCGGACAGTAATTCACGAATTGTCGATCAAAAAGATCGCACAATCGCTCCTCTGTTTGGCGATGGAGCCGGAGCGGTGCTGCTTTCTGCGGGAACTTTGCAGCAAGGTTTCAAATCCTACCATCTGGCCTCCGACGGCAGCGGTGCAGGCATGCTTGATCGACCTTGCGGCGGTTCAAAAAATCCGATTACCGCTGAAGGAATTGCTTCGAGACAGCACTATCTGCAGATGGACGGTCGCAATGTTTTCAAATGGGCAGTGCGAACCGTTGTCGAATCGATTGAAGTCGTCCTCGAATCGGCTCAATTGAGCGTACACGATGTTTCTCTGTTTGCGTTGCATCAGGCTAATCAGCGAATTATCGATTCTGTCGCCGATAAGCTGAATGTCTCACGGGATCGTTTCTATAATAACGTCCACAAGTACGGCAACACCTCCGCAGCCTCAATTCCGCTCGTTCTTGATGAAGCGAATTCCGAAGGCAAAATCGATCGCGGCGACACCATATTAATGTGTGGTTTTGGAGCCGGACTCACTTGGGGTACTTCTCTGTTTGTCTGGTAATCAACCAGCGTTACGGCTCAATTGGAATTTCAGGCTGTGGTTTCGCTTCCCCGCGAATCACTTTTGTCCCCTTAGCTGTTAACCGTAAATACCAGTCCGCAGGCAGGCCTTCGTAAGTGACAAAATTCGCTTCAACTGGCGGATGATTGGTAACTTTAAAGATAGCCGTTGCTTCATCGACTTCATCAAACATGGCTACATAAGCCATGTTCGCGCCTGTTTTCTTCGCTGCGATAAATTGCTTCCAGAAAAACTTTCCACCTCTACGCGGAATCGTTGCATTTTCGCCAGATGCTCCTTTGAGATTCTTCCAGGAAAAACCGGGATAGATCACTGGCATCCATTCCACATTGTTGATTGAAGTTTCCTCAAAATCTTTCTGCCAATATCCCGTACTGGCTTCCTTCTTTCCATCCTGATAGGAAACGTTTCCGACATTCCAGGGGCTGAGAATATCGAGTCGTCGAAAAGCGATGGCCCACTCAGGATCTTTCTCCTGCCGCCAATACCACGGCGTGCCTCCCACAACGGTCGCCTGATACTTGGTGTTCTCATGAAAGAAATCAATGAGCCGATTCGCAATTTTCGCGTCAAAGCGATCGGGATAAAGTCCCCACAAAAACACGACTGGCTTCTCCTTGTGGTATTGATACTGCCGATCCTGAGTGACTTTCAGTTTGTCGACAAGCCTGATCCAATCAGTTGTAAGTTTTTCGTAAATTTGATCAGCAGGTGTACCTGAAAGGTCATAACAAATCGCATACACCCGCCCCGATTTTCTGGCCGAGGTGCGAATATTCTGCAGCACCGTATCAAATGAGGGTCGCTGAATGTTGACTAGAAACCTCTGCAGGAAGACACCATCAATTCCGTAAGTCTGCATCCATTGAAAATGAAGATCGACCGTAGCCGCATCTGCTGAACTGAATAAGCGAGCCGGTTTTCCAGAACGATCGGTAAACCCGGGGGTTTCAAATTGTGAAGACTCCGGCAGTTCCGAGACCTCTGGCCACATCTCAAATGTCAGACTTTCTGGCGTCAATCGATTTCGATTACGACTCCAATGATGCCAACCCTCGTTTGAACCATCCTCTGGACTACGAAACCAGCCTTGATATCCACAAAGAACTTTCCCATGCATGCTATCCGGACTGACTTGAGATTCCGGTTCCAGCGGAAAAGAAATCTCCTCCGCTCTCAGTGGATTTAGAACAAGAGCTACGCACAGGATCAACAGTCGCAAGGAGAAAATGGCAATGTCAGAAATTCGAATAGATTTCATTATCAAGGCACAATGGCTTAATTTAAGGAGAGCAGGAAAATCCATTAATCACCGGTAATTTCGATTAACGCGGTAAAGGACCGACATTGACGACGACATAATCATTTCGCTGTCGAAGTTGCTCAAATCGCACGGCTAATTTCACATCCGGATAGTTCCAGATCAGCAGATTCTCTTTTTGCGAGGCGATACGCGTGACCGTTCTCGGTGCACCCAGTGTCGAGGCGACCTGTGCACGCGACATCCCGGCGACGACTCGCCCCGATTGAATTGCCTGCTCGATTTCATTCGGTTTAGACATCGGCAGATCAGCCTTTGAGACCCACTGATCTCCATTCTTTGCAAAATCCCAGCGTGTGAGCAATGCCAGTAAAGCAGCATCGTCGGGATATTTCTGAATTCCGCGTAGCAGGATTTCCTCGGCACGCTCTCGTTTTTGTAACCAGGAATCGAAGTCGAGAGCCGTTTGGAGATAATCGGAAGGGCCGGCTCGGTCGAGCTGTTCGACACGATGATTCAGCCAGCGGGCCATGGCGGTTTCGGCCATCTCTGCATCTCCCTGATCTCTGTATTGATCAGCCACCGCAAGCAACTCTGTTCGTGTGGAAGTCAGAATATTCTTAGTGCGAAACATCAATGCTGCTGCTCGTAATTCTTCAGCGTATTCCGGATCATCCGGGGCCAGTAACTCGTACTCTTTGGCAAGTCTGTCTCCATTTGAACCACCGTCAGCAAGTTTTGACTGAATCTGTGTCCGTAATACTTCCAGATGGAATAAACGACTCAATTGCTGTTGTGCGTGGGGGCTGGCTTTTGCAAAAGTTTCCCGGGGTTGCTTTCTGTAGGCGTCAAATACATCTCCCTTAAGAGACGTCAACGGTACCTGAGAACCGGGGAGAGCCGTTTCTAACTCCTGAAGAAATTTCTTGTAATCGAAGTCTGGTTTAATACGCCCCTCTTCAAATTGCTGACGCAAACTTTCGTGTTTCAAGGAGACATAGAGCGATTTGGAAACCCTCAGTTTGGCTGCCTTGGCGGACAGATCGTTTAAAAACGCAGCGGTCGGCTGTTTTTGACGAGAACGTTCAATACGAATCGCTTCGACCAAAAGTTCTTCTCCAACCAGTTTGAGGATCTCGTCTTCATAAAATTTGGCACGATCCGTTGTCTTAATTCCCAATTCGTACCAGGGATCCGCATCGTTTTTGGGAAGTAATGCTTTGGAGAGTTGAACCTGTTCAAGATCGTCTGGTCGCACCTGCAGAGAATTGACCTGAAATTTAAATTCGTTGGATTCGCGTATCAGCTCTCCTGTGACTTCCAGATTTTTGCTGCGTCCCAGTGGCCGGGGCGTGCCCGCAGGTAATTGAAATGAGAGGTCACATTTCTGAAATCGCATGGAACTGGGTGAAAATGATGAGTAACGTCCCTCAATTCTCAGTGTCTCGCCAACCAGTTCATTCCATCGATCTTTATTTTCAATAAATTCAGGGATTGAAAACTGCTGAACAGCGGCAAGAACTACAGTATTGGAGATCAACGAGAATGTGATCATCGCCAAGAATATCTGTTTCATCATCAGTCCTTCAATAGTATCGCCTTTTGTCGTTCCAGAACCGATCGCAGGCTATCTTCTGGCATCCATGGAGTTTCGAGTTCAAAGTTGAGCCGTTCGCAGGTTTCTGAAAAACACCACTGAAATGCTGTTTCCGGTTGAATCCGTATTTCCCAATCAATCCCCTCGACCGCTGACTTTTCCACCGCTGAAATCTGCCCGGCAATTAATACGTGGACCGGACCAGACTCTACAGAGTGATTTTTCATCAACGTTGCTGGCCAGATCAGACTGATCCCCCCCCTTTTCAGGGGAATTGTTTCCACAATAACGGTGTCTGATTTTCCGGGAGCAAGCCAGGTTTCTACAATGATCCAACGTTGATCGATTTGCAGGCGAAACAGGGTTTCCCAGTCATTCAATGTCTGCTGAGGATCACTGACTTCCTCGATGATTTCCTCCAAAGATAACAGACACAAACCGTCAACTGCCTGCAATTCCCGATCTTTCTGTAAAACTTCCCGTGCAAAGACATCATCCCGATTCAAAACGCGAATCGCTTCGGCTGCCAGGTGGAATTGTTCGGTTGCCACAGGCCAGTTCTGCTCTTTCATCGCGGATTCCGCTTCGGCGACCGAATCCCGTAAGACACGCACTGCTTGACTTTGCTGCTGTTGCTGGATGGCAAAATAGATGCCTCCACAAATCACAATCACAAGAGAGAGCAACGTCAGACGGAGCGGCGTTAAGCTGGCAAGAAATGCGTGAAAGCCAATCAGAGTTTTCTGCCAGGCTATTGCGAGTAATTTGCCAATTCCTGCTTTGAGGACGATTCCCGCACGCGAAAGCTTTCGGGAGATGGTTTTTGAAAGAGGCTCTTCCCGTTGCCGTTTTTTGGCCCGCTTCTTCTTGAGTCGCTTGGGCTCGGGATATTTGCTGACCGGCAGAATGAAATGTTTCCGGTCACAATGATCACAGAGAATACGCTGAGGGGATTCCACCCGTAATCCATTCAGTTTCTGTCCGCATAAGCACTCTTTATTCCAGCGAGGCGTGTTGTCCTGATCTGGATTCTCCCGCTTGTTTTTACGGAGACCTTTCCGCTTTTCAGGATTCGTTTTCGCTGGCAATTCTGACATCGAGATCCTGATGATAATTGAGTAAAAAACTGAGCAGACTCGAAGTTAATACACCAACTGGATTTATGGTGGAATTTTTATTGAACGAAAGTGATTCGATTCGGGTTCAGTCGATATGAATTAAATGTGTTTCATTCTTTCCGCTGGCACTCAAAGTCTCAAGTTCGCAATACGGTGGAATTCCAATTTCTCAGAAGGAAATTTCAGATCTTCATCAAAAAAATAACAGCAGCAATTTCCAGACATCAATGCCCTACCGACGGCGGAAACCATTTTAATGTAGTCAAAACCGATTTTCGCTCAGCAAATTTGAGGCAAGCAGTAAATATATGTACACTTTTCCAAAATCTTCTCGTAAATTTTCTTGAAGGTCGAAATAAGCCGTTGTAGCACGAGTCCTAATTGTTAACATGGGTATTCTACAAAGACTTGGGTGCATACATGCGTTAAGTGGCGTGCATCGCATTCAAGGCTGATTTTTATTAATTATGCCGAGAACGTCTCTGCAGTAAAAGATTTAAAAAACTGAATTCTGCCTGGTGTCGATACTGAATGACATGGGTATTCTTCGCAAAAAGCAGACTCTGGAAAGACTTCTAGTTATGACGGCTTACAAGTTATCAAGAAGGTTTTTAACAGGCTGCCTGATGGCTGTTTGTGCCTTCAACTTCTCAGCAACAACCTCCTTCGCTCAGGATGATGTCGGACTCAAGGCGATCTTTCGGGATGCCGTCCTCAACGAACCGCCCTGGGGCATTCGAGATGAGGATTTCTCAGGTTTGAACGAATCCTGGGGAGAATGGAGTAGCAAGACTCAGGAACTGCTGGACAAGCTGTACAATTTCGATCCACTGACCATCGAAGAGCAGGAGCAGTTACTGGCCGATCTGAAAGAACAACTGCAACTGACATATCCTGCTTTAAAATCGGACGATGAAGTCGCGAATCAGGATTTGCTGGTCGATCTGGAAGGCAAGATTGCTCGACGAATTGCAATTTATGAATCGACACTGAAGCTGCTGAAAAGTTCATCCGAGCAAACTGAGGAGTTGCAACCCGTATTGGCTCAGTTATTCCAGTCGCTCGAACGTTACGAATCCGATGACCGTGATGTCGATGTGAAACTGAACGATGAAGCTCCTGAAACTGTCCCTCAGTTGATTTCAAAAATTGAAGGCCTGAGCAGCCACTCGTCGCCGCTCGTCGAGCAGATCCGCATTAATTACTACAACTTCAACGTGCGGACATTTGTCTCGGAACCGTTTGCCGACTTCGCATTCTACGAATGTCGACGCGAGTGTGGTCCCGTTTGCGATTTCATTCTGGGAGCCCGGGTGACGGGAACCCAACGCACCAAATCGGGCGTCTACATCGATTTTCTTCCTTCGGATGATTCCGCAAAATTTGCGATCCGCATTAATGGAAACACGCGTGCGAACACTCGGGGAGTCACCGATCAGGCGACTATTCTGACAACCGGCAATCACTATTTCTCCGGTAAGAAAACAGTTTCATACGATGGGAACGAGTTCTCTTACTACCGAGCCTCACTGGGAGTGAATGCGAATAATCATGTGAAAAGTGCTTATTTGAATCGTCGGGGATTGATCGCCAAATTGATTGGGGACAAAATTGCCTACGATAAAGCTGTTGAAAAGACGCCGGAAACGGAACGGATTGCCGCCTACAAATTGCGGAATCGTGTTTTACCGAAATTCAATGAGGAAATCGAAGATTCCTTCAACGACCTGAACAAGGAAAACAAAAAGCGTCGCGAACGGATGGCTGCTGAAGGAATTGCTCCAAATGAAGTTCTGGCTCGCACGGACGACGACGAATTGCGAACTGCTGAACGACTGATGAATGAAGGTCAGTTGGGAGCAGACCGTGCGAACACGACCTTCAATTCTCCGACTGGAATGACTCTGCACATTCACGAAAGCTGGGTCAACAACGCTCTGGCAATCGATACGATCGATCTCGAACCTGGTCAGAGTTTGCCTTTCCCAGAGTTTTCTCAGCAACTGGCTGAGAAGTTCCGACGAGCTTTTGACATCACGAAAGAACGCGAACCGGCTGAAGATTCCGGCGATGATGTCATCATCTACGATGTCGATCCCCTGCATGTGCAGTTTGAAGGCGGAGTCATCAAAGCGATTCTGCGTATCGGTTTGAAATCGGATGATCGCGAAAATCCAATCGCTATTCGCCGCGTTGAAATCCCAATCGAATATGTTCTTGAAGAAGATCAGATTCGTCTGCAGATTTCTGAAACTCGAGATGTCTACTCCAAACCGCTCGATACTTCAGACCCGAACTATCGCCGCGGGGAAGACCCGGTCATCGCGAATAAAATCAAAGAACGATTCCAGGAACGACTGGCCGAAGAAACTTTCGATCGACATATTCTGTTCGAAGCTGACGAAGAAAACGGCAAGAAAGTCCCCGTCACAATCGCTTCACTGCACTCTGTGAATGGCTGGTTAATCGTGGTTGTCGAACCGGATGAACGAGAAGAGGAATAAACTTTATTCGCTTGCTCGATAATGATTAATAAAAGCGTATCTGAAATTCAGGTACGCTTTTTTTGTACTCTTTCATATTGCCACATGTTCAAGCCCACTATTCCCGGAGAAGTTCAATCTGGTACAATGTATCGCAAGTTCTATTTAATAAGTTAGGAGTTTCTATGATGAAAAAGAAATCAGAAACCGCCAGAACAACCAGGAAAAACAAGAGAGCAAAACTACGTTCAGGTCAATCCAAGCAAATTGACCGGGAGGAACAATTGCCATTTTTAGCGATGAAAGCACTCGATAAGGCGACTCAACAGGCAATGAACTCTGGTAGTCCGATGGTGTTTTCTCGTAATGGAAAGCTTTATTTAAGAACAGCAGATGGAGAAGAAAAATTTATTAAAACCATCAGGAAGCCCGTCACTAGTCAGGATTGACAAATATTAAAAAAATGAAACCAAAAGCTGAGATTCCGCGGTTAAGAATGTTTGCCGGGCCAAACGGTTCTGGTAAGACAACAATAAAAAATGGGTTAAATTTTCCGTCGTCATGGTTTGGGATTTATATCAACCCCGACGAACTGGAAATGTCGATTCGGACGAACAGTGAAATCTCTCTCGAATCATTTAACTTATCGTTTACCGAAGATGAGTTGAAATCATTTTTCAAGACTTCTCCATTACTAATAATGAATGAACTCAATCTTGATTCTGCTAATGCGATTCAATTGAAGGTCATGTCACTTTCATTTAAGAATTTAAATATCAACTCCTATCATATGTCTGTGTTGGCAGATTTCCTGCGTCACAGAGCTTTGCTTGAGAAAAAGTCTTTCACTTTCGAAACCGTAATGTCTCACCCTGACAAAGCGGAACTGCTAAAGTATGCTCAACAAATTGGATATCGCACCTACCTCTATTTCATTGCAACTGAAGATCCTGAGATCAACATTTATCGAGTAAAGAACAGGATCTCCCAAGGTGGACACGCCGTTCCCAATGATAAGATTGTCGAACGATATTATCGCTCGATTGATCAGTTACCTAAAGCAATTCAATATGCCAATCGAGCATTTTTGTTCGATACAAGTGAAGCACAATCTAAATACTTTTGCTCCTGCGAAAACGGAAAAATTGTTCAACTGGAAGTTATTGATATTCCAGCTTGGTTTCAGGAAATCATAGACAAAATCCGACCTTAACTGAAATACAGAAATCAGGCTCAATCCTTAAGCAACCCGCTCTGCCTCAACAACACAGTCGGATCAGGCTCCCGGCCGCGGAATTGTTCGAAGAGGATCATCGGATGCTGGCTTCCCCCTTGAGCGAGGATGGTGTCTCGAAAATGGCGGCCGGTTTCTTCGATTGCCGCTTCATTATCCAGTCCCGCTTCTTCAAAGGCTCCGAAGGCATCGGCGGAGAGCACTTCAGCCCATTTGTAGCTGTAATAGCCGGCTGCATAGCCACCTGCGAAAATGTGCTGGAAGGAGCAGAGCATGCGATCTTCCGGAAGCATCGGCATAATGGCCGTCGATTGCATCACCTCACGCTGAACATCAAAAATGGATTGCTTGCCATTTGGAATAAACTCCGAGTGCAGCAGCATGTCGGTCATGCCGAAGGTCAATTGACGCAATGTATCGGAACCCGCTCGGAAGTGTCGGGCATTCACGATCTTCTCGAAAAGTTCATCCGGCAAGGGTTCTCCAGTTTCGACGTGAGCGGTCATGCCCATTAAAGTCGGCTTGTGATAGCACCAGTTCTCCATGAACTGACTCGGCAACTCAACCGCATCCCATTCGACTCCATTAATCCCAGCGACATCAGGCTCATCGACAGTGGTGAGCATGTGCTGCAAGCCGTGACCAAATTCATGGAACAGCGTTTCCACTTCACGGAATGTCATCAGCGAAGGGGAATCACCTACAGGGGGAGTACAGTTACAAACCAGATGAGCGACCGGCAATTGCAGGCCATCGGGTGTGTGCCGTCGGTTCAGGCAGACATCCATCCACGCTCCACCCCGTTTGTTTTCCGGCCGCGAATAGGGATCATAATAAAACCCGGCAACCGGTTGATCATCTTTGAAGATCATATAATAGCGAACACTCGGCTCCCAGCAGGAGACATCACCATCGACTTCGCGAACCTGGACATCGAAGAGTCGCTCCACGAGAGAGAACAAACCATTGAGAACGCGTTCGTGCTGAAAATATTGTCGCAGCACTTCGTCCGTGACTTCGTATTTTTTCTCACGCAGCCGCTCCGCCCAGTAGGCGATATCCCATTGTTTCAGTTCATTGGTTTCGCCAGACTCATTCGCCAGTTTCTGCAAATCGTCAAGGTCGTCCTTGGCCGGCTCAATAGAAGCCTTGCGTAAGGTTTCGAACATCTCCTGAACAGCCTCTGCGTTTTCGGCCATCTTTTCTGAGAGACTCACTTCGGCATAGTTTTTATACCCCAGCATCTTCGCCTGCTCTCGACGCAATGACAGAATTCGGTTGCAGTTTTCCGTGTTATCAAATTCGCCGGAAGAGGCTCGTGAGATGTAAGCACGATAGGTTTGCTCGCGCAAATCCCGATTCTGGCAATGTTGCCAGAACGGTTGAACGATTGGAACTTCGAGAGTGATTTTCCAGGGGCCAGTCGCGGGAGTAGACTCTGGTTCGTCTTCTTTTCGAGTTTTGTTGTAGGCCTGGCTGGTCAGATTTTTCAATGAGTTGGGCCACCCCTCTGCATCGGCTGGATCGGTCACTATCAATTCATACGCATTGGTGGCATCAAGCACATTGTTGGAAAATTTATTTCCGAGCTTAGATAACTCGTGCGTCATCTCGTTGAACTTCTCTTTGAGTTCATCCGGCAACGCTACACCCGAGAGTTCAGCGGAAAGCAATCGCTGTTCGATAATCCGCTTGCGAGCAGAACTGAGACTCTCCCAGGCCTCCGATTCTCGAATTGACTTATACTCCTCATAGAGTTTTTCGCTCTGAGCAACACGAATGCTATATTTCACAACCTCAGGCAGCACTTCTTCGTAAGCGGCTCGGAGTTCCGAAGAGTTTTTGACACTGTTAAAGTGTCCGATCGGCTTCCAGGTCTGCTCAAAATATTGATCGATTCGATCGAGACGCCCAAATAACTCTTCCCAAGTCGGTTTTTCGAGAGCTTCCACTTCGTCGAAGAGTTTTGTCGCCGTTTGCAGCAATCCCTGTACGGCTGGCAGAACATGTCCGGCTTCAATTTCATCAAAGCGGGGTAGTCCAGATTTTTGCATTAAAGGGTTCGTGGGAGCCTGATCCATGGAGAGTAATCCTGATATCGGTTGAGTGTTTAATGTTGAGGTTTGAGGGTACAGACTCGGTAGTTACAGGGCTGTAAGTGACATTACTGCAGTTGTTAATTGCTGATTGAGGCCACATGTCTAAACATTCAACCCTTAACTCTCAACCATACCAGTTTGATCATTTTTCAGAGTGTCGGCAAGGGAGCTGGATTTGAGAAAAACAGGAGAACTCCTGTTGAAAATGTACAATTTGCATGAAATTGGCATGAAATATTCTGGAAAACGTATAAACTGATGAAGATAAACTATTCCTCTACAACAATATTGCAACAGTTTTCTGATGCAATCCCCAAAGGAACTTTCATGTCCCGCCTGCTTTCAACGATTGCCATTTTAGTTGCCCTGGCTTCTATTTCTGCACAGGCTCAACCGGCTGCAGAATCGAATACGGAAGTCTCACCTGTAGAAACCTCTCCTGAAATTCAATTGCCTGAATTCGACCCCACTGCCAAGCCGGAAGAGACTCTGGAGAAGGTCAAGTCGCTCTGGCAAACCCGAATTGATGTTGCCTCGCCTCAGGAAGCGAATCTGCTCAAGGTGAAAATTCTCGGCCACATCGTCAAAGGTTCGGAAATCATTCTTAAAGATACCAATGTCGATGCAGAACTGGCTCTCGAAGCCATTCAGAACAAAATGGAAGCTCTCGGCATTCTTGCCCAGGCTGGCGATCCCAACGCGATGCCCAGTGCGATCGAAATGGCCAAAACCATCTCAGAAGATCCTCGCCCGCTCGTTGCCCGCGAAGGCAAGCTGATTCTGCTTTCGAGTCGCCTGAATGAACTCCAGAAACTGGATACCGCAGGGCGAACAGCATTTGTTAAAGAACTGATGGATCTATTAAATAGTGCAGACTTGTCCGCTCGTGAAGTTCAGATCGCAAGTATCACCGCTGACCTACTCGAACAGTTTGGAGATACCGGGGCTTCCAAAACGATCTACAAAAATCTGGCCGAGCAGGCAAAAAAATCAGACTCTCCCGAAATGCGTTCCCGAGCTTCGGAATTTGAAGGAGTCGCCCGTCGACTCGAATTGCCTGGCAATGAAATCAAGATCGCTGGAAAGAATCTGGCGGGAGCAGATTACGATATCAAAAATCACAGAGGCAAAGTCGTCCTCATTCAATACTGGGCCAGCTGGTGCGGATACTGTCTGGAAGAGATGCCTCACATCAAGCAAATGTATAACACGTATCATGCCGATGGATTTGAAGTCGTAGGAGTTAATCTGGATGATTCTGCTGACCGGGCCATCGCGATCATTGATGATATGAAGCTCCCCTGGCAAAACCTGTTCAGCAGAGATGCCGAACAACTCGGCATGGAAAACCCCAATGCCACTCGCTATGGCATCAACAGCATCCCGCAGTGCATTCTTGTGGATCGGGACGGAAAAGTCGTCACCCTCAACGCGCGTGGAGATGAGTTGACCCGTGAACTCGAAAAGTTATTACTGGAGAGTGTAACCGCGGAAGGCCAGCCCACAAAAGAGACTCCTGCACAGGATGCAAAGCCTCAGTAAATATATTCTCAAGCGAGCCCAGTCAGCGATTCCAGACTGGGCTTTATCTTTTTTAAACGCAACAACATTTCAGGTAACGATATGACAAAACCACAATGGACAGGCTTGCTCACTCTGGCAGTTATGTGTTTTGTACTGGGAATTCCGAACGGATTCTCTCAAGCTGATGAAACTCCTCCAGCAGCTGATGGCGAAAGCCCGTTTCCTCAGCGATTCGATGCTCCCAGCTTCGAAGGTGGGCACGGCTGGCTCAATACCTCCGAGCCACTCGACTGGCAGAAGCTGAAGGGTAAAGTCGTTCTCATCGATTTCTGGACCTACTGCTGCATCAACTGCATCCATGTGTTGCCGGATTTGGAATATTTGGAGAACAAGTATCCCAATGAACTGGTTGTCATTGGGGTTCATTCCGCCAAGTTCGAAAACGAGCAGGATACCTCTGCCATTCGTTCGGCAATTCAACGCTACGAAATCAAGCATCCCGTGATTAACGATGCCGATATGAAAGTCTGGCAAAAATTCGGCTCACGCAGTTGGCCGACCCTGGTGATTGTCGATCCCGAAGGAAAATACATCGGCTATGTTTCGGGAGAAGGGAATCGTAAAACTCTCGATAGCGTAATCTCAAAACTGATCGAGTATCATCGCTCCAAAGGGACTCTCAACGAAGAACCGCTCAAATTCGAACTGGAATCCGCTAAGCTAGCCGAAACACCACTCCAGTTCCCCGGTAAAGTCCTGGCCGATGCCGAAAACAACTGGCTGTTTATCTCGGACAGCAATCACAACCGCATCGTCGTCAGCCAGCTCGATGGAACACTGGTCGATGTGATTGGCCATGGCAAAGCGGGCCTCAAAGATGGTTCATACACTGAGGCTCAATTCGATCATCCTCAGGGAATGGAACTCGTCGGCACCAAACTCTATGTCGCCGATACCGAAAATCATGCCATCCGCGTGATCGACTTGATGAAGAAAACCGTAGAAACACTCGCAGGTAACGGCAAGCAGGCCAGTTTTCGGCATCCCGGCGGCTCTTTGAAAGAAGTCAGTCTGAATAGTCCGTGGGCCATTTCCGAACTCGATGGCACGCTCTACATCGCCATGGCGGGGCCGCATCAGTTGTTCAAACACAAACTTGGCTCCCAGACAATTGAAGTCTTCGCCGGCTCCGGTCGGGAAGATATTATCGATGGCTCACTGACAGAATCCGCACTCGCACAACCTTCCGGCATCACTCACGATGGAAAGACTCTGTACTTCGTCGACAGCGAAGGCTCGGCTGTGCGGAAAGTCGACATGGAAAACAAAACCATCACAACAATAGCAGGCCCCCGAGATTTGCCTCAGGGACGCTCGCTATTCGAATTCGGCGACATCGACAAACCGGGAGCAGAAGCCCGGTTTCAACATCCGATTGGCCTCGTCTATCACAACAACAAACTGTACATCGCTGACAGCTACAACCACAAAATCCGCACGATTGATCTCTCTACCGGAGAAGTGGCCTCCTTAATCGGCACTGGAACCGCAGGAAACGCTCTTGGCGAGACCCCACAACTTTCCGAACCGGCTGGGCTTTCTGTCGCCAACGACACGCTTTATATCGCTGATACAAATAATCATCGCATCCTGACAGTGAACCTGAAAGATAACTCCGTGCAGGAGTTGACGATTACTGGTCTGAAATAAATTCTAGTGTCATTCCTAATTAATTTCTTTCATAACCTCATGAGCCGCTTGAATCGTTTTATCCAGATCCTCCTCCGTATGGGCATTGGAAATAAACATCGCTTCATACTGGCTGCAGGGAAGGTAGATGCCGCAGTTGAGCATACCATGAAAATATTTGGCGAATCGGGCGGTGTCGTTCTGGCTGGAGATGCTGTAGTTTTTGACTTCCTGATCATTAAAGAACAGAGTCAACATACTGCCGACACGGGCAACCTGATGCGGGAGGCCCGCTGCCTGAGCCGCTGCGCCTAAACCAGCGGCCAGTTTTTCTCCCATCAGTTCCAGATGCGGATACGGGTTCTCGTCGCGAAGCAGTTGTAAAGTCGAAAGTCCGGCTGCCATCGCGACAGGATTTCCGGAAAGCGTTCCCGCCTGATAAACCGGCCCGTCCGGAGAGACTTTCGCCATGATATCTGCCCGTCCTCCGTAAGCACCGACCGGCATGCCGCCCCCGATGATTTTGCCGAGTGCGGTCATGTCGGGTGTGATGCCGAATAGAGTCTGGGCACATCCAAACGCAACCCGGAAGCCGGTCATCACTTCATCGAAGATCAGCACGGCTCCGTGCTTCGTGCACAGGTCCCGGCAAGTCTGCAGAAATTCCTTATCAGGAATAACAGTCCCCATATTGCCGACAACCGGCTCAAGAATGATGCAGGCGATTTCGGAGCCGAACTTGTTGAAGGTTTCTTCGAGTTGCTGGCAGTCGTTGTATTCGAGCGAAATCGTATCTTGCGTGCAGCCTTTGGGGATACCGGGGCTGGAAGGAGTTCCCAGTGTGAGGGCTCCACTGCCAGCCTGAACGAGCAGGCTGTCGACATGACCGTGATAACATCCGGCAAACTTGATGATACGATCCCGTCCGGTAAATCCACGGGCAACACGAATCGCCGACATGGTCGCTTCGGTTCCCGAGTTGACCATGCGGACTTTTTCAAGAGAGGGTACGGCTTCACAAAGGAACTCAGCCATTTCCGTTTCGGCGGCACAAGGCGCACCAAAACTGGTTCCTTTAGAGAGGGCATTTTCAATCGCCTGCATCACTTGAGGATGTCGGTGGCCCAGAATTTGTGGTCCCCAGGAGCCAATGTAATCGATGTATTGATTGCCATCCAGATCGTAAAGATAGGCTCCCTGTCCGCGGTCAATCACGACAGGCTCACCGCCAACGGCTCCGAATGCACGAGCAGGGCTGTTGACTCCACCGGGAATGACCTTGCGTGCACGTTCGATTTGTTGATGACTCTTAGTGTGGTTCATGGTCTGTTTCCTTTATCAATCTTAACCCGAAGCGTGAGTATTTAAGTTGCACTATTTCCACTGTGGAACGATTCAAACAGGATAAAAAAGCTCCCTTTGATGGTGCCACGGCTCTGTGAGCCGTGCATTGGGTGATCTTATTGTCTTGCAACGCTCCTGATATAACAACACTGAAAAACACGGCTCACAGAGCCGTGGCACACTTGTATTGATCCAATTAAACGATTAATCAAGCAACACGTACAACTTCACAATTGACGCTTTGGGTTATGATTTTTGCTGCAACTGCCAGCCTTCAAAGAGCAGGGCGTCCATGCGTAGGTCCTGGAAGATTTGATACTGTTTATTGATCTCGCTGACAATTAAGCCATTGTATTGTTTCTTTTCGAGCAACGGCCAGACGGCATACATCAAATCACGTGAACAATACATGGGACGATGTTCTTCGGCTCCGGGGATGTAGCCGGGCAGGTGGATGTGGTTGAGTTTGTCGGCATAGCGATCGAGAAATTTCGAGAAGAACTCGATCACCTGAGGCAGCGGAGCATCCTGCAGCGTGAATTTCCAAAGGTGTTCGATATCAAGGTTGAGACCAGGATTTTTCTCCGCCCATTCCCAGAACTGTTCTTCGGTAAGTTTATGATTCTCGACCGCGAAGCGAATCTCCGGGTGCCATTCCAGAATGCTGGCGCCCCACTGATCGATCATTGGCTGATGGATGACCATCGCTTTGCAATCGAGCTTTTTGTAGAGATCGACGCTGGCTTGAGCCGTCGTTTTTGTCACCTTTTTATTGGGGAAATGTGGAACATATTCCAGAGGATAGTTTTGCGCCGTTTTAACAATCGCATTGACTTTTGTCAGAATTTCTGGAGTGAGATAAAGTTCGCCATAGCGGAACCCGGCTCGCCAGGCTAAGGCGAAGGAAGGTTCGTCGGGAGCAAATTTGGTCGCAATTTTCAGCATAGTGTAATCCGTTAAGTATGATTTCCTCGTGAAGTTTCATTATTGCGACTTGAAATATTCCTTCAATGCGGTGACGTATTTCCTGCGACTTTTCGACAAGTTTCAGACGAATCCGCAATTCAGGGGGCTTCGCCCCCAGCCACCCATCATAAATCAGAGGTGTATTTCGTCAGGCAGTACCTGATCTGCGGTGTTAAAGCATTAGTCCGTTAATAACGATCAAAACGATCTCGTAGCTATGTTGATCGAATGCAATCATGGAATCTGTAGGAAAATGTCAACATGTACATTTTGCGGCGAAAACGTGTGTTATGATTGCAACATAGACTGCGTAAACCCGGTTGAATTTACATTTATCAAGTGTCAACAAATGTTGACACTGAAGTTAACCAGGGCCCATTGAATGACTCGCGAAGCCTGAAGATTCAGTCGCTTCCACAAACTGGCATCGAGGCCACTATGGATCAGATACAACCTGTTGTTTTTTTAGTAGCGGTCATTGGTTACACGGTGGCAGCGACGATCTGGGATCAAAAATTTTACAAGATTCCTAATAAATTGACTCTCCCCATGTTTTTTGCGGGGTGGATTTATCAGGGCGTGTTCGATCAGTTCTCAGGCCTGGCCACTGGCGGGCTGGGATTTCTGGTCGGCTTTGGTGTGCTCTTCCTGTTATGGATGATCGGCACAGCAGGCGGTGGAGATGTGAAACTGTTTGGAGCGTTGTCCGTCTGGATGGGTTTCAAATGGTCTTTATACATTCTGATTGTCAGTACGTTTATTGTGGTTCTGGTCACGATATGCATTGTGATCGGAAATGTACTGATGATCGGGCCTAAGCGGATGAAAAAGAAAATGCTGGCGACGGGGAAACCAACCAAAGCTGGCGAGAAGCGAAAAGTAGAAACGGTTGAAGCAAAACAACAGCGGCGAATTATGGCCTATGCTTTACCTATCGCATTAGCCACATGGGGTTTGTTGGCCATGGCCTACACAGTGAACTGGCCCCCACTCCCGTGGACATTAATTTGAAACGACAACTCGGATCATCGACATGATATCAAATCGTAAACGAACAACCCGAAAAGGCTTCAGCAGTATGGAACTGGCATTAACCCTGCCAATTCTGATGCTGCTCCTGTTCGGTCTCTTCGAGTTCTCGATGCTGTTTTTCGCACGGGGAACCGTGGTCGAAGCCAGTCGCGTCGGAGCCCGGGCGGCGACATATCCGGGAACGACGGAAGAATTTATTCAGGAATCTGTGAAGCAGTCGCTGGGGCCGAAAATGGCTCGGAATGCGGTGGTAAAAGCAGAAATGGGAAAATATGCCGGCGACCCCTGTGTGGTTGTCGTCAAAGTCCCCATGAGCACAGCCTCGCCAGATTTACTCTGGCCTGTGGGGTTCAGTTTGCGGGATCAATATCTGATTGCGGAAACTGTGATGCAAAAAGAATAGTTGATAATTGAACAGGCTTTTGCGATGGAGCAGAAAGCCATTTCGGCACGGATGAAAAAAAGCTTGGGAACAGCCGAAATTCGGCGATACAATTGGGAACAATTGTCTGACGGAATCCGTCGGACAGCTTTTGAGAATCGGAGAGGGGATCGTGAGAGTACTAACACCAGCCTTAATTACGTTGCTGATGCTCGGCGTCATCGGCTTACTAGTCTTCTTTTACATCGTGAAGACCTTCTTCTGGGTCGGCGAAGAACCGGAGCAGGCCAGCACGGTACGAACAGTGCCAATGGCTTCTGCCGATATTCCAGCAGGAACTTTCATCACAAGCGATCACATTGTGAATGGACGTCTGGACGAATCGAAAATGACTCGCGAAACGATTTTGAATCGGGACGCAATTGTTGGTCGATATGCCAAAGAGGATATTCCTCAGGCCCAGGCAATTGTTACAAGTCAGCTGTATGCACCAGACGAACGGCCACCACTGGATATGAATCCTGGTATGCGAGCAGTGACCATTGGATTAGGAAACAGCACCGATATCGTCGACGGTTTAATCAAACCCAATGACTATGTCGATGTGCATCTTTCAATCAACGATAACCGTGGCGATGCCCGCTATCGTGGTGGTTTCACGATGACCATGTTCAAAGGCATCCGTGTGTTGGCCATCAATCGGATGACCCAACGGACCGACTTGTCTCGTGGAGCGAATACAATCACATTTGAATTGACTCCAGAACAGTCCAACATTCTGCTCGAAGCCAAGAAGCACGGCGAGATCGTAGTGACTTACGCACCAGAGGGAGCAGGTTCTGGCGGTGTCGATGTTGCTGATGCTGATCGTGCATACTTCGAAGAAATCCTGGGACTGCCTGTTCCACCAGAAAAGGAAAAACCATTCCTGACAGAAATCTGGCGAAGAGGTTCTCGTTCGGTCATCGGATACGGTGATGAATGGGATGATGACTGGGGTGATGATTACAACGGAGCCACACCTTGGATTGAAACTCCAGGTTGGGCACCACCAAGAAATAACGGCGGCGGCTATAACGGTTATGGTCGAGGATACAATGGATATCGCGGCGGATATCGCGGAACTCAGGTTTCTCCTCCCACCACCGACAATCCTGAAACGCAACAGAATCCGAATACGGTCAATTCTCAGTTGCGATCCAATGGACGCCTTAACCCGGCTGCCTGATAGTAAGTCGACGTGAGAGCCGGTGTACTCCGGTTCTCACGATCCTCCAGTAAACCGTATTAATCAGTTCCCAAGCACAACTTGAACATCATCAAAATTTGAGGCTCTTGTGAAAAAGCTACCTTACAACCAGAACGACATTTCGATGCGACGCGGTACGCTGTTGCCTGCGATTGCGTTCTCGTTGCTGGTTGTCGCGGCTGCTTCTGCTCTGGTGATGAACAAGTTATGGATTGATGCGGCTGAAGTCGAACTCCAGAGTGTTGCCGAAGCCTCTGCCCTGGCAGCGGCTGGCAACTATCTCGGAGACGATCTCCTGAAACCTGGCTTCGATGCCGATGCTGCTGTCGAACAGGCCAAACAACGAGCAGCCGAGGTAGCCGCCAGCAATCTGGTTGGCGGACAACCGGTCTCTCTGACAATCACCGGTGACGATACCGATGTTGTCTTTGGTCGTCGAGTCGACAATGGCATCGACCCCGAAACGGTCTTTCTACTTACAAACGTAAATCCTTCTGTCGTCGAAGTGCGGGCGAGCCGTTCTCGCGATCTGGGGAACCCGATCAATCTGTTTTATCCCGGCGTCACCAAACGGGCGCATGCTGATGCGACGATGATTGTCGAAGTCACTTTCGATAATCGCATCGATCACTTTGTCGCAGCTCCTGCCCGTCCAATCCCTGCGTTTCCCTTTGCCATTTTGGCGAACGATCCTCTGGGCAAACGAACCGATACCTGGGCCAACATGATTGAAGCAGGTCAGGGAGCAGACGAATACGCCTACAATGAAGTGACTCATGAAGTCGTGAAGCAAGCCGACGGAATCCCCGAGATGATTTTGAAGTCTGTACCATTGAAATCAGATCCCCTCGAAGGCAACGTTCAACTGCTCGACTTCAATAACGATCTGAACGATCAGAAAATCATTCAGCAGATTCATAACGGTTTAACTCAGCTCGACATGCAGCCCTGGAATAATCGATTACAGGCTCATCAAGAGATCGAGATGACCGGACTGGGTAACATGACAACTCCCATCCAGTTCGCACTGGAATCTCAAATCGGTCAACAGAAGTTGTGCCTGCTTTACAATCAGGTATCAGCTATGGATGTCCCCGGCTGGACTTCACTGACTTGTGAAGGCGTGGTTGCGATCCGGATTTTGAAAGTGATTCCCGAATCAGGCGAAGCAGCTACGGTTATTATCCAGCCGACTGTTTTAACAACGAAATCAGCAGTGCTTGCACAGTTCTTTGATGAAACAGCCGACTACCCGGATCTGCCACCAAATCTGGCCGAGATGATGGTGGAGCCGAAAACGATCACACCAAATAAATACGTTTATAAAATTTATGTTAGCCGGTAAGTACACATCAAAGATGTAATGCAGGACAGGCTTCCAGCCTGTCTAACCAGCGATAAGAAAATATTTAATTTGACGAGTGTGTCAAAACAGAATCGTTTTTGAGGAAGATTGATCATGGCGACGATGACTGAAGCCGATTACGACTACGAATCCAATGCTGAATCGAAACGTGCGTTTCAACAGTTGAAAACACGTTTGCATCGCCAGATGATCGATGCGATGGATTTGTCGAAAGCGGGCAAACTTCCTGAACACGAATTGCGTAAGCAACTGCGAGCCCTGGCCGCTCATCTGTGCGACATGCACTCCGCCTATCTGCCCGAATCGGAACGGGAGCAGATGGTCAACGAGATCATGGACGAGATGTATGGCTTCGGTCCTCTCGAACCCTTGATGAACGATCCGGATGTTAGCGATGTGCTGATCAACGGAGCCGACACGGTGTTCGTGGAACGTCGCGGAAAACTGGAACGAACCGATGTTCGTTTCGCCGACAACAATCACTTGTTGCACCTGATTCAGCGACTCGTCGGTCGTGCAGGTCGACGTATCGACGAAGTTTCGCCGATGGTCGATGCGAAACTGCCAGATGGATCTCGTCTGCATGCGGTCATTCCGCCACTGACGAGCAAAGGGCCAACACTTTCCATTCGACGATTCAGCAAAACTGCCGTCGAATTTGAAGACATGGTTCGCTCACGCTCTCTCACTCGCGAGATGGCCGACTTCCTGATCGCCTGCGTGAGAGGCCGTATGAACATACTGCTGAGCGGTGGTACCGGTGCCGGTAAAACGACGATGCTCAATCAGCTCAGCCGGTTCATTCCGATGTCTGAACGAGTTCTGACCATCGAAGAAACAGCCGAACTTCAGTTGAAACAAACCGATGTCGTCAGCATGGAAACCCGCCTGCCGAACGTGGAAGGCAAAGGGGGGATTTCTCAACGTGAACTGCTGCGAAACTCGTTGCGTATGCGTCCAGACCGGATCATCGTCGGCGAAGCTCGTGGTAGTGAAGTGCTGGAAATGCTCCAGGCGATGAACACCGGTCACGATGGTTCGATGAGTACAGTTCACGCCAACGATACCCGTGATGCACTCGATCGTCTGGAATTGATGATCGCGTTATCCGGTGCCGATTTGACACCGACCATTGCCCGACGATACATCGCCTCGGCTCTGCAGATTCTGGTCCACGTCTCTCGATTGAGCACTGGCGAACGTAAAGTGATGCGAATTTCAGAAGTGGCTGGTACTCGCGAAGGCGAATACAATGTGGAAGATATTTTCGTCTACCGCATGACAGGAATTGGCTCGGATGGAAGAGCTGAAGGGGCGTTTTATGCGACTGGGTACGAACCGGAATGCATCCGCCGCATGACCACACTTGGCCACGATGTTTCCATGGACCTGTTCACGGCTCGCGAGTTGATCGCAGGTGGTGAATATATTGTCCAGGATAAGAAATAACGAAGTACAATATAAGTCCCCTCTCTCTCTGAGAGAGACGGCATTGATCTATTCTCCCTTTGGGAGAATGAGTAGGTGAGAGCAATCGACGTCTTCTTGAATAGAAACGTCGAAGAAATCCCCTCATCCGGCCTTCGGCCACCTTCTCCCCAGGGAGAAGGAAAGGTGATAGCTCTCTCAAGATTAGCAAAGAGAATTGCTCCTTCGGGAGGAATAATAGAATATTTACCCTGAGACAACCACTCGCGAATAGTTCGCGAGTGGAACATCTTCGACAGGAATCGAAAAGGTTGCCGCGATGGCTACAGGATATTCACAATCAAATCAAATCAAGTCGCGACCCGAATTCGCTGATATCATCAAGCCGCAGGATCAATTTGCGACGTCCGATGACACCAGCGGATTGAACGGGATTAACTCGTGGTTTGATCAACTGATGGTTCAATCGGGTTTGCCGATGGCACCGATTGCCGCCCTCATGCTATGTGGTTTATTCGCAATTACAGTAGGCGGATTGATCTTCGTATTGCTGGAAGATCCACTGGCAACGGCGATTGGTCTGCTGCTTGGTTTTGCGATTCCGATTGCAATCCTGCTGGCGATGCGATCGCGACGACAATCGATGATACTGCGACAAATGCCACCGATGATTGATGAACTGGCCCGAGCCGCCCGAACGGGACGGAGTCTGGATCAGTGTCTGGAAATGGTGGCAGAAGACACCCCCGCTCCACTCGGCGATGAAATGGACCACTGTGTTCGTAAATTGCAGATGGGCGTCACAATGAACGAGGCATTGTACGAACTTCCGGAACGAACGGGCGTAAATGGCCTGCGAATTCTGGCGACCGCATTGAGCGTTCACCAGCAGACCGGAGGAGACCTGGTTCGCGTGCTGGAACGACTTTCAAAAACACTTCGCGATCGATCACTGTTCCTGGGACGACTACGGGCGATTACTGCAGGTAGCCGGGCGACAGCGATTTTGATGATCATCCTGCCTCCAGCCATTTTGGCCTTTTTCATCTTCCGCGATCCAAACTACCTGAGCCGACTGATGAACTCCGATTGGGGTTTCTTTATTACGGTGACCGGCATCGTTCTGGAAATCGTGGGAGCAATCTGGATCTGGAGAATTCTGGGAAATACTCAGAACACGTAAATACAAATCCCCTCTTCCTTGGGGAAGAGAAATCTATACACAGCAAATTTCGTAACAAACCGGCTCAGCCATTTGGATGACGATGATGAATATCCGAGAATACTTACAGCAGACCGAATTTGCAGGCGTGACACTGTTTCAGATTGCAATCTGGATCTTTGTGATCGCCTGTGTCCTGCTGGTCTTTATGCTAATGAGACGCCTGTTTCGCTGGATCAGAAGCGGGGCTTCAAAATCGCAACCTGCGACAAAGACTCAGCCTCGACCAGAAATACAGCGGGATCGCGATCAACCTGCGGTGACCCTGACATCTGATGATTCTCGTCAATCTTACACACGCTCTGCTGACTCCCTGCTCAAAGATGAAAAGAGTGGCGATCAACGGACAATGGCACCCGCAGAAGATTCCATTTTCCGCGATGAACGTGATGAAGTCGAGTCGATGCCAGTGCTTTCTTCAGAAGAATCGATGGTTCGACCCTCAACTCAACCAGAGCCACAACAAACATTCCAGGTCCATTCCTCCAAAGAAACTCGGGAATATACCGGCAAGCAACGCACCTGGACATCGCGCTCGCTGTTCGGAAAACCGATCACTGGTCAACAGGTCGATTTACCACGAGTCAGTTCCAGTGACATCCCGTTTGCGGATCGCGGTGACTATCAATTGGGATCAACTTTGACACCTGCACTCGCATCTTTGATGCCCGAAACCGATGAGCGAAAAGCATCTCTCAAGAAAGATCTGATTCAAGCCGGATATTACACACCTCACGCTTACGATAACTTCGCAGCTGTGCGATATCTGGGCCTGATGGTCCCAATCGTAGTATTTGGCGCTCTCTTAATTGCAGCTCCACCGGCGATTGAATGGATCTTCATTCTTTTAATCGTTGTCGGTGCCGGGCTCGGCTGGGCGATGCCTCGTGTCTTCATCCGCTCCAAAGCGGCTCAGCGTCGTAAGGAAATTGAAAACGCTTTGCCGGATGTGATTGACCTGCTCAACATGTGCGTCAGTCAGGGAATGACCTTGCGATCGGCTCTGGCTCGCGTCTCCTGGGAAATTTCTGAAACGTATCCGGCGATGTCGGAAGAACTTCGCATCGTTGCCGAACAAGCCGACTTGAGCACAACCGAACATGCCTTGATGAATCTCAACGAACGTGTCGACGTTCCCGAGTTGCACTCGTTGTCATCCCTGTTAATTCAAACCGAACGCATGGGAACAAACGTCAGCGATTCCTTAACCGAATACTCCGACGGAATGCGAGCAACTTTGCAACAACGAGCAGACCAGAAAGCAAATGCCGCAACATTCAAGCTGTTGTTCCCGACAGTTCTCTGTCTGATGCCAGCCGTATTCATGTTCCTGCTCGGCCCAGCCGTGGTCGATCTGTCAGACTTCTTCCAGCGTGGGGGAATTAACCAGTTCAATCAGGTCGAGCAGAACAATCCGAACCGCTAATACACCATTGATTGACTTGAGTAAAAAGGCCCTCGTGGATTCACGAGGGCCTTTTTTGTATGTGCAGAGATAATGCTTTGTGATGCAGGCCCCGAAAGATTCATTGGAGCTTATCCTGCTGTCTCGTTCAACGTCCTTTTATAACGATTATGCGGCTCATCAGCGAAACTGTTGAAGCTTGAACGAAAAAATCAAATAGGCAAAAAAGAGGATCTTGTATTTGCCTGTACCGCCATCTTAAGTTCAGAATCAACATAATAATGTTTGAAGTTTGCCTCAGTCGAAGTGGACCTAAAACAACGGGATGATTCACAGGAGCGTCAGCATGAATGGCAACAACACTCAGGAAAACTCTACAGCCAAAAGCGGGTCTGGCGGGAGTATGTCGTTTGGGTTTCGACTTGGTTTGATCGGATTTTTAATCGCCTGGTCCTTCTCGGCTCATGGCCAGGATTTGCAGCCGGTTCTGCAGGGACCTGATTCTCAGGAAGAAGGTCTCGAAGTTCCGATGACTCCCGACAAGGAAGAGAAACCTGGGAAAATCCTGCCTGGGGATGTCGTTCCTTCTCTCCCATTGCCAGAAGAAGAGCCGACTTCACTCGAAGTCTCCCCGATGCCACTCAGAGCTCCTGATACGAAAAGCTCACAGGTCCCGGAAGTCACAAAGCCGGTCGTACCAGAGCCGATGAAACCAGTTCAGACTCCGAAGCCCAAAGCCAAACCTTCTGTCAAACCGGCACCCGAGAAGAACAACAAAGTGACAGAGAAGCCTGCGAAAAAGCCGGAAAAAGATCCGGGTGAGCAATGGACAATGCTGATCACTTCCGGCCCCAGTCGAGCAGCAGGAACTCCCGCTCAACAGGAACTTGTGACTTTTGATCTCGACAAAGAAACGCATCAGGTTGTCGGTGGACCGCATGTGAAACAACTCGGTCCAGATGATGAGCATTTGCTGGCAAAGGCTTCTGGAGAATCACACGGAAAACCAAAAGTTGTCGCTGCTGATTACGAAGCGGTTTACAAATCGATTCCTTACAGCCGAGCCGAGTATCTGGCCAATCCGGCTTATCGACATGAAGCGACGATGGAAATTCTCTTTGGAGAATTACGCCCCACAGTTGTCCACAAGCAGGACAAACCGCAGCGTGTCTACAACCAGCCACGTCTGTACGATGCACCTGACTATTACCGACCTAATTTGCCCTGGAGTTGGAATGGCCCGGGCAATGCCTATGGTTTTGGTTATGGATATGGTTACGGCCCAGCTGGTTACTTCGGAGCCCGATATCCTTACTGGACACCAAATTCAACGTATCGAACTTATCAAACTCAATACGGACCTCTTTTCAACAGGTATTACCGCCCGCTCGGTTATTAAACCGATTTTCAATGGAAATGGTTAGCCCAGATAGCTTCGCTATCTGGGTGGACGAAGTCGTAGGGTCCGCTGTGCGGACCATTCCCTTGTGCTTACAACGTTAAAGAATCAAACCTGCCCCGCATACTGGTCCGCACAGCGGACCCTACAACTGCAAAACTGCTTAACTCAATCCCGGAATCGGCGAGCCATTATAAAGTGGGATTGGACGATCGAGCAGATCGTTCCAGTGAGCCGTGGACGGTAAACCGAGAGAGTTATAAATCGTCGCAGCCAGATTTTCCGGACGTTGGGGATCCGTAGCCGGTGCTCCACCATTTTTATCGGACGAGCCAATCACGCGGCCACCTTTCACACCACCACCAGCCAGAAACACCGATTGCAACTTCCCCCAATGATCGCGACCGGGGAGTTCATACGCTGAGGGGATTGTGAAAATCTTAGGTGTTCGACCAAATTCACCGGCCATCACAATTAATGTATCATCGAGTAATCCCCGTTCGTCGAGATCATCGAGCAATGCGGAAACGCCGCGATCCATAGGAGGCAGAAGAAAGTTTTTCAGGTTCGGAAACGCATTGCCGTGTGTGTCCCAGGTTTCATTGTTGCCGAGATTGACCTGAATCAAACTCACTCCTGCTTCGACCAACCGCCGTGCCACCAGCAACGACCAGCCGAACACATTCTCTCCGTAACGCTCGCGGGTTGACGCATCCACTTTGGAAACATCGAACACATCTTTGACTTTTCCATCAACCAGCAAAGAAATCGCCCGTTCCTGATAACGATTGTAAGAATCGAGTTCAGAGAGCTGAGTCAACTGCTGTTGTTGCTCATCGATATGCTGCAGCAAATTCAAACGCTGATGCAACCGTTTTACGGACATCGATTCAGGAATCGACAAATTCGGCGAGCGAAACGCAAACCCTTTCGGAACTTCCGCTCCTCGCTGATGATGAAATCCGTATTCGGGCCAGGCTCCGTAAGATTGCGCATTATAAGGAGAGGCCTGCAAAAAGAATGGATCTTCCTGAGAGCCCATCGTCCCTCCAAATTGCCCGGGCAG
Source organism: Planctomycetaceae bacterium UBA2671 (assembly GCA_002359185.1). GTDB lineage: Bacteria > Planctomycetota > Planctomycetia > Planctomycetales > Planctomycetaceae > Rubinisphaera. The sequence continues at coordinate 16,253 of DEML01000004.1, read as the reverse complement.
TGTGCGTCCAGTACGGTGGACCAGTTTCTCAGGCAACATGATGGCCGGCGGCAGGTTATTACGTCCCGGCAACAATTGATTGGCAATTGCGGCCATGGCGGGATGATCGGAAGGTCTCGGTTCTGAAGGATTGAACCCGCGGGGCAAATCCGAGTGACCGGTGAGCATCACCATGTGGCCTTGCGAATGTTCGTTGTAAGGATGCGTCAGGCTGCGAACGAGCGACCATCTTTCACTTCGCTGAGCCAGCATCGGCAGGTGCTCGCAAATCTGGATTCCCGGCGTTTGTGTCGAGATCGGATTGAACTCACCCCGATATTCCACCGGAGCATCCGGCTTGGGATCGAAGCTGTCCTGCTGAGCCAGACCGCCGGACAGAAAAATATAGATAACCGATTTGTGTCGTTTCGTAGGTTCCGATTCCGCTCGCAATTGCTCGAGATGACTGGTACCAAGACCAAGTAGACCAATGCTGCCAATTTCGATCATCCGCCGACGAGTCAGTTGCGGATGCTGGTAAGGAGATTCAGGGGAACACGACATCGGCTTCTCCAGTTACTGAGGTGGGTATTCGCTGGAACCTGTTGGGAAGTCTCAGGTTAACGAATCGAAAAGGGAATCTCCAGAGCTGCGCACCAAAATGTGGACAGATGAGAGGTAATCGTTTTTGCATTTTGATTGATAATTTGCGAATTAAAAAGCGATACAAAGTGTCCTCAAATTCAGGGAAACCGCTTGAATTTAAGTCTCTATTGTCAAAAGTGCCGGCCTGTCAGACCACAAGATCGCAATTGACCTGAAATTGGATTTTGGGGTAAAAGTCCGCCATGTATCAGCGCCATTTCCCGTACCAGCGTTAAAGGTGTTCCCATGACGGCTGCAGTCGATCAAATTATTCCTTACACTCACATTGACCAGTTGCGTGAAGCCAAACGCATCATCGAACACGAGGCGACTGCTCTTCGCAATATCGCCATCGATCTCGATGCCCGTTTCTGTGCCGCTGTCGATCGCATCGAACACTGCCAGGGTAGTGTTGTTGTGACCGGCATTGGCAAGGCTGGCATCATCGGTCAGAAAATCGCCTCCACAATGTCCTCTACAGGTACTCGAGCCCATTTTGTCCACCCGGCTGAAGCCGTCCATGGCGACCTCGGTTCGCTGCATGAAGATGATATCGTGCTGGTTCTCTCCAACAGCGGTGAAACCGAGGAAGTCTGTCGACTGCTCCCCTTGCTCGAACAACGTGGTATCGCCGTGATTGCGATTACCGCAACCTGCCACAGCACACTCGGTCATGCGGCTGAAATTACGATTCCACTCGGACGCCTGCGCGAAGCCGGTCTCCACGGCTTGCCACCTTCAACCAGCACAACAGCGATGCTGGCCGTCGGTGATGCACTGGCACTGGTACTGGCTCGTGTACGAGGCTTTGGAAGTCAGGATTTTGCCCAGTATCATCCTGCTGGGAGTCTGGGTCGCAAATTAACATCTGTCACAAAAATCATGCGTACAGACGATTCCCTGCGAATCGCCAAAGAAACGCAGTCCGTGCGGGAAGTCTTCGGGCAATCCTGGAATCAGGCTCGAAGAACCGGAGCCGTAATGATTGTTGATGACGAAGAAAAACTGATCGGCATCTTCACCGACAGCGACCTTGCTCGTCTACTCGCAAATCATCAAGAACAGAAACTCGATCGACCAATTCGGGAAGTGATGACCTCAAGACCGACAACCATTTCCAGAACAGCCGTTCTCGGCGAAGCGGTTGACATGATGGCAGAACGCAAACTGAGTGAGTTGCCCGTTGTCGATGACGACGGCTTCCCAGTCGGCATGCTCGACATCACCGATTTGATCGCCCTGATGCCACAGTCACTTGAGTTGAATTCGTAGAGAAGAATAGTTTGGCGGGGGCTTCCGCTAACGCAGAGCGCCTTCGCCACCCCTTGAAGTCAAAACATCGTGTTCCACTGCTGGCTTGCCCAGCAGTGTTTTTCTACAAAGTGACTCACTTACTACAGACAGGAATGTCTGTACCTCAGATTAGACATAACGGAAATGCTGGAGTCTGAAAGCCAAAGAGTTTTCGTATGATGCGGCGATATCTGATTACACTGTTTTCAACGCTGATGATGCTCGGCGCGTACTCAGTGTACGCGCAGGTCTCTCAACGCCTGCTGTCTCGCTCCCACACGAATCACGCCACTGCAAAGCGTCCGATTATTCATAATGTCCCCTCGATTGGACCACGCATCAGCCAGGAAACCGCTGAAAAATACTTACCCGATGCACCCTGGGCCGTGAATGCCCGGGCCAAAATCCGAGCCGACGGATTGCACCTGTTTTTCAACGAGAAGAAGCTGGTCAACGGAAATACAGAGATCGAAGTCAGTCCTGTGGCGATGGTCTGGATGGCTGATGAGGAAGGGGGAGCGGAACCATCAGGTAAAGAACCAATTGTCATCCGTGCCGAAAAGGCGACCTTTGTCTTTGATGAAGCGGTCGAGCTTTCTGAAATCCGGACGAGACTGATACGCGAAATCAGAATGATCGGTCAGGTCTTGATCCGCGGAGACGACGGCCTGAAAGTTCGCGGCAGCAACTTTGTTTTCTCGCGAGACAACAAAAACATCAGTAGCTATCACCCGATTGATTTTCGGTTTCAGGAACACCAGGGTTTTGCCAATAACATCCAGATCAATCTACAAATGCGGGATGGAGGTGCCTATGCCGATAACCCTCAGGTAGAAGCGATCAAGGATATTTTCATCAGCGAACATTTGGAGATGAACCTCAAACCGGATGAAAATGAACCTCCCGTGCTGGTCACTTGCGAAGGTTATTTTCAGTATCGCTTTGACTCCCAATTGGCGATCTTGAACCGGGACGTGCTCGTCCACCGAACTGATAAGACAGGCCTTGTCGATTCTCTTACCTGCGATACACTGGCCTTGCAATTTGGAGAAAAACTCAATGCGATCCCCTCTGAAAACAAAACGCTGGGTGGAAGTTCCAACCTGGAGTTGATTTCGTTAACTGCCACCGGCAATGAAGTGATCGCGAAATCTTCTGCCAATCAACTCGAAGCTGTCGGCGAGCGATTGACGTACCTTCTTCGTGAAAACAAGTTAATTCTGCAGAAAAATCGCGGCGTGGAAATTGAATATCGGGGAGCCGAACTGTTCACGCCCCGTCTCGAAATTCAGGTCGATGATCATCAGCAACCGATCTTTGCCAAATGTGATGGTCCCGGTCAGGTGAAGTATCTGGATAAGCCCACAGAAAATTCTGTCCAACTGATTCAACAATCGGTCATTCCCGCGATTCTGGCTCAGGCGAACTGGCAGGAATCCTTAACATTCATGCCCGATGCCAATTCGCAAGGTCAATTGGATTTGATCACCCTGACTGGCAAAGCTGTGCTGCATTCTCCAGTCCATCAATCAGGAATCATTTCGAATTCGATCAAAGTCTGGTTGAAACGCATTGAACAGGAGACGCCAGTCAATGCTTCCACAAATAAATCTTTGAGTCAGGAACAGGATGTGCAGATCGTCCGCACGCTCGCTGAGCAGAACGTTGCGGTGGTCAGTCCATATCTTGAAGGAGAATATGAATCGCTCGATATTCATTTCGATCGCCAATCGATCGCGACACTCGCAGCGTTGAAAGGCGAAACTCCGGAAACGACTGATTCGACCGATACCACTACTTCAAACAATGTGGCATCTGATCCAGCTGGACAAACTGGTGCGACTGAAAAACGAAGTCAACTCCAGAAGATCCCGAAAGAACCGTTCAAGATTGATGCGACGCATCTGACCCTGCAGGTCGTTCACGATCCTGAATTCAAAGATGTGCATGTCGCTCATGTGAAAACCGAGGGAATCGTAAAAGCGAACGGTTTGATTGAAGGTCAGGACGATCCAGTCCATCTGGATGGGCAGTCGGTCGATATTGCCAACGGCGGCGAAGAACGGCAGCGATTTCATCTCCTCGGTACCGATGAACGATACGCTTCGATTCGCAGTGGCGAAATGCGGATCGATGGAATCGATCTGTTTGTGGATCGCGCGCAAAATTTCTCCCGTGTGATGGGCGGAGGAGCGATTGAGTTTCCCGTCAAATCGAACTGGAACGGCGACAAACTTCAGCAGGCACAAATCCTTGAAGTCTCCTGGAAAGAGCAGATGCGGTTTGAAGGACGAACCGCTCATTTTGTGGGAACGGTGCGCGCGACCATTGGCGATTCCGTTATCACCTGCGAAGAACTGAAGGTTCATCTCGATCAGCCGATCTCCCTCAAATCGACCTCAATGACGATTAAACCACAAATTGCCAGCATCGAGTGTCGCGATCGGGTTCGCTTTGAAATGAATCATTATGAAAATGGAGTGTTGATAGGAATTCGCTATTTGGATGTCTGGTCGTACACAATGAATCAGCAAACCGGCGCTATGAATGCTCAAGGGCCGGGAACGATTGAATTCTGGCAACGCAGCAACGGCAAAGCTTCGCTCGGATTGCCGCAAGGGATGATGGGCAAATCGACTTCGGAGAAAACACCCGCGAAAAAATCCGGCTGGGATTACACCCGCATCACATTTGCCGGCCACATGGATGGGAACTATCTGAAACGACAGGGGACTTTGCACGACCGTGTGAATGTGCTCCACGGCCCCGTCAGCGAGCCGCTCTCCCGCTTCGGTCGCGATAATCGTCCGCCTCAAAGCGTTTGGGTGCAAAGCCAATTGCTTGAAGTTGCGTTACGGGAGGTTCCGAAAGATCCGAAGAAACCAGCCGAGGAACAAACTCCGTGGTCAATTGAAGTGCAGGCAAAAGGGAATGCCGAAATTGAAGGAGACCAGTTCCTGGCCAAAGCCGATCTGGTGACGTTCGACCAGAGCAACCAGATGTTCACAATGCGATCGCTGGAAAATCGCCATGCGACCATCTGGCACTACGAACATCCCCAGACCGCCCGCTCACGCTACGATGTCAAAATGATCCGCATCTCTCCCGACGGCAACATTCTGGAACTGGACCGAACACTGGGTGCTTCGGGGTCTCGGTAGGTTCGAAGGCTGACATTTGGGAACATGAATGTTCTTCATAATTCCTGCACATTTGTGACTACCATTGTTATTCTGAGGAATATCAAACCGGTCATTTCGCAGGAGAATCCTATGAAAACTACTCTAAAGTGCAGACGAGGTTTTACGGCTATCGAGTTGATCTCGGTCTCGTTTCTCTTGACCACATTTGCGGTTCTCATTCCCAATCCGTTTCTCTCGGCTCGTGAATCTGCTCGGTCTGTGCATTGCAAAAACAACCTCCGACAATATGGCATCAGTCTTTACACATTTTCAGATCGAGATCCTCAATCCAGAATCTGCTCAGGTAGTGGAGATTATCTTTTTGATGGGTGCGTCGACACCTACGGCTTTACTGCTGATCTCGTCAATCAGGGAGCTGGTTCAGGCATGGAAATTTCCTGTCTGAGCAATTCGGTGAAAGGGCTCAGCACGCTGAATGATCTGACAGGACAAAGGACTCGCCAGACGCGTGGTTTTCTTACTGTTCCCCTCTCAGCCCGATTTAATGCCGGAAGGTGCCTCCCATTCAAAGGCGATACCGATGGCGATGGATCCGCTGAGACCGGTCAGCTTGACGGTGGGACTCCCGAGCGAATTGAAATCGTGCAATCGATGATCGATGCCGGATACACATCCAACTATACCGCCAGCTGGTTTCTTGCTCGCCAGGGAGTCGCGAACAAAGATGCTGCAAGTATTCTCAATTCACTTCCAGAAACAAAAACCCCTTATCGACTACTCGAGTTGACTCAGGGGCCATTGAGTTTACGAGTCCTGGAACAATCCGATAAACCTTCCAGCTTAATTCCTTTTCTGGCCGATTCCTCTGCTTCTGCAACATTGAATTCAAAGCTGGAACTCAGCCAGGAGTCTGAAGACGAGAATCCAGGAAGTTCACGCTCCCGACGACGAGTTATGGACAAGAAAAAATCAAATGAAGAGAATCCACAAACAGCAGATCCAGCGATCTCGCTGAGTGAAGCCTTCACGAATGGTCCTGTTCAGTGGGATGAAACCGAACAAAGTTTTGAGCCTCTCACTCCAGAAAAGGTGGCTCAACTTGAGGTGCCCGAGAATACATGGAAACAAGACACACGCCAATGGGGATTCCCTCATCAAATCAGTGGTCAACCTCAGTTGAATGTCCTGATGGCTGATGGAAGCGTGAAAGTTATGAACGACAAAAGCAACGATGGAATTCTCAATCCAGGATTCACGGCCGACAGTAAACAGTTTGGAGAAATCGAAGCCGAAACATTTGAAATTTTCCTGGGAACTTCCCTCATTGCACCACGACAAAGTAAAGGTAAATTCGAATAGAACGAGATGATTTAAGAATGTGGCTGGGTGGCTTCTATAATAGCCAGCAGCTTTTTAAAAAATATTGGTTCGAAGCGAAATACTCAGGACAAAAAGGGTTAAAGACCATACAAGCACGAAGCGCAAGCGAGTGTGTTCAATAAAAGGGCTAATACACTCGCTTGCGCTTCGTGCTTGTATTTTGGGGACAGGCATGGTTTGAAAGGGTAGCCCAGATAGCTCGTCTATCTGGGTGGACGAAGTCCACAAGAGGTCTTCAGTTTGATGATCGTTTTTCAAACAATCTTCTTACGGCTGCGCCGCCCCGAAAGAATCTTTCGGGGCCACCCACGAGAATTAGCTCGTGGATGTTTCTTCGATGGTTTTATTTTGATTCATGACATCAAATCCTCTGGGGGCTTCGCTGCGCTTCGACCCCAGCCACCCGGTTGTAATCTCCAGCCTCTAAGACGGATACCGTCAGGCTTTCTATTTTCCACTTTCTCGATTCGCTCGCTTTCTTGATTTCGCACGGTCAGCAGTCGGCGATTCCAGAATCTTGATTTGCACAACATCTCCAACAGCTAGCGGCTCAATTGATTTCCATTTTACGTGCACATCAGTTTCGGATTTTCGACGACTTGTCAATCCGCCAACTGTATAGAAGATGTCAACCGTTTCATCCTCACGTGAGGGGACCGTCTGTGAGCCAAGTTTTCCACATGCCGTAACATTTGCATGAAGTACAGCCAGATCCTCAGTGCCCGCTATACAGATTCGTTTACCATTAACGGTGACTTCAAGAACGAGCATGAGAACTGTCTCCTGAGAACTCTATTGCAGTTGCAGTGGCTGGGTGGCTGGGGTCGAAGCGTAGCGGAGCCCCCAGATGTTTATAGCTCATTCTTATTATTCCAGCCAGTCTTTGGGAATCGGATCTATTGAGAGTGGCCCATCGATAGAGTTCAAATACCAGGACGCGCTCGACCATTTCCATTCGAAAGCTTGCTCCACAAAATCTTTGCGAACGGGATTTGCGTGAACATAGTCAATCATGGAGAGCAATGATTTTGAAGTGACGATATTCCGATCATATCCTCCCCCGGATTGCCAGAAGAGTCGTTCTGACTTTTTGCCACGTGTTCGCGTGATTTTGGGAAGCCAATCTGAGGAGTTCTGAATTAGATATTCGATTGCCATTGACCAACAGGTTGCTTAATGGCTTTGCGAATGGCTGCAAGATCCGTGAACTCTTTGTTGGGAGAGATGATCATGTGAACGTGATCCGGCATGAAGACATACGCCCACAGTTGAAACTTATATTTCTGGCGTGCATTGGCAATCGAATCAGCCAGCCACTGACAGCATCGTTCGGCTTTCAAGAAGGGATAACGGTGATAGCATGAGAATGTCAGTTCATGAGCGTGACCTGGTTCGTGGATGTTACTTCGATGGATTTTCTTTTGATTCATGACGTCAAATAAATCTGGGGGCTTCGCCCCCAGCCACCCGGGTTATTAAAATTCAATGGGAGCGTTTTTCCCAACTCGTTCCCGCACGCTGAACGTCACTCGGTTGTGGACTGTGTTGGCGACAATCAGTTCGGCAAGTAAACCGAGGGACATGGCTTGGGCTCCGAGGATGGTTGCGGCTGTGGAGTAGGCGAGGAGGGGGCGGGTGCCGATGGGGGTGATGGGGATGGCTTCGAAGATGTTCATGAGGACCCAAATCAGAGTCAGGTAGCCGAAGCCGAGGATGCCGAGGGCGAAGAAGAAGAGGCCGATTGCTCCGAGCATGTGTTGCGGGCGCTGGCCGTAGCCGATGAGGAAGACGACGGTCAGTAAATCGAGGAAGCCGCGCAGGAAACGGATGACGCCGTATTTGGAATGTCCGAATTGACGGGGGCGGTGATTGACGACCAGTTCGGCCACACGAAAGCCGCGCGAGTAGGCGAGCACGGGGATGAAGCGGTGCAGTTCGCCGTAGATGTGGATTTCTTTGGCGACATCGCTGTGAAACAGTTTGAGGCCGCAGTTGTGATCGTGCAGCTTGAGGCCGGTCAGTTTGCCGATCATACCGTTGAAGACGCGACTCGGGTAGACCTTGTGCCAGGGATCGAGACGGCGTTCTTTCCAGCCGTTGACGACATCGAACCCTTCGGCGGCTTTGTCGAGGAATTTGGGGATTTCAGCCGGGTCGTCCTGCAGGTCGGCATCCATCATCATGAGCCACTCGCCCCGAGCGGCTTCCATTCCTGCTGTCAGCGCGGCGGCTTTGCCGAAGTTGCGACGGAAGCGGATGCCGGAGATTTCGGGATGGTCTCCAGCGAGTTTTTCGATGATTGACCAGGAGGAGTCGGACGAGCCATCATCGATGAAGATGACTTCGTACTCGATTTGACTGGCGGTGCAGGAGGCGGAGATTTGAGAGCGGAGTTCGGCCAGAGACTCTTCTTCGTTGAATACGGGGACTATAATCGACAACACGCGGAGACTCCTTTGGAAAATCAAATGGAATCTTCAGTGTATCGTGTGCCTGGAGTTCAGGCGACCTTACTGGGGGCTTCGCTGCGCTGCGACCCCAGCCACCCAACGATTGTTCAATATGTCGTAGGTCAGGCAATCGCCACGCCCATCACTTCGTTCTGGGACATGCCACCCGGGATAATACACTGCTGGGCAAGCCAGCAGTGGCACACATCGAATGTCATTTTGTGATCGACGAACATTAGACTCTGGGCACTAGACCCTAGACCATTGCCTCTGGACCTGATTATCGAACTCGTGCCTGGAAGGTGACGGTGCCGCCGGAGTTGCCTTCGATTTCTTCGGAGAGTTCCCATTTGAGGATCAGGCTGCCTTCCTGATTGTCTTCGACGACGAGGCGGCCGTTGCGGTCGGAGGTGGCGGTGCCTTCGATGAATTCGAGTCGCGGGGTGAGGTTGTCGATCAACTGCACATTATACAGCGGTCGTTCGCCCGTGTTGCGGAAACGAATGGTGAAGGTGATGATATCGCCGGTGACGGCATCGCGTTTGTCGGCTGATTTGTCGACATACAAATCGCCGATCCGTTTTTTGTCTTCGAGTCCGACCAGTTCTTCGGGACGGAACCAGCTGTAAACTTCGGTGCCGCCGACATCGGTCGCCACGGCGACGGGGCTTTGTTCACGAGACCAGCTAGCTGCTGCCTGGCGTCCGTCGAAACCGACGGGTGTCTGCCAGCGATCCATGGCGACTTGTCCGGTGAAGCCGTAATCGGTGTTTGTGTTTTCGAGCTTAGTGTGATCGACGGTTGTGGTGGCCTGATTCACGCCGAGGGTGACTTCTTCGGTTTCGAGTCCACTGGCGCGACTTCGTACCACGGCTGCGTTGATCTGTTCTTTCTGTTGTTCCATATTTGGCTTGATGCGGGTGTTGACTGCGAGGCCGTTCACGCTTTCGTAGGCTCCGAGTGCTTTATCGATGCCCAGGTTGACTGAGCTTCCGGTCGTCGATTTGACGGCTCCGAAGCGGGGAGCGTAGACACAGACTTCATTAGTCGGCTTCATGTGATGCTCGCCGGTGTCGTCCTGATATTCGGCAATTGTATCTTGAGTATCGAGTCCTTCGCGTGTGCCGGGGCTGTAGTGGACGGGGACTTTGCGGTCGCCGCCGTCGCAGATGTATTCGTCGGGATAGAACGCGGGATCGCAGGCTTCACAGGCTTGTGGATTGCAGGCTGGCTGACCAGGGAAGGGAGGGCAGGCCATAGTGGCGTGTCCAGAATTTTCTTCGTATTGTCCGCTGTGATTTGTTTCGATTCGCTCACGTGGTTCGGCGGGTGTAAAGTCGGCATCAGGCTCGAATGGCGACTGATAAACCGGTTCTTTGGTCTGGTCTGCGTAAGCGGTTTGGACGATCTCGGTTTTCTCGGTGGTTTGAGTTGGAGTCTTTTTGGCGGTTTGATGCCAATGTTCGGATTCACCGATGGGTCGTTCGTAGCCGCCTGGTGGAAGAGAGGCGGTTGGCATTTCCTGATAGGGTGACTTCTCGGGAGCTTTGTAACCGACTGTCTGCTCGGAGATGGCTGGCCATTCGCTTTTCAGATGCACTTTGCCGTCGGTCTCTGCTGATTGTTGCGCAGTCTGCTGGACAGGCAAAGAGGCGACAGCTTGCGGTGGCACTTGCGATTGAGCAACTTGCTGTTTTTCGAAGGGGATGCCTGCGGTCTCAAGTGTTTTATGGTTTCCCAGCGTATTTTCCTGCGCGGCTAAATGAGCCGAGGGATTATCGTGGGCGAAGGGATCGTGGCTGACCATCTCTTTCGAGTTGCTGCACGAGTAATTCGCACACAGAACAACACAGATTCCGAGCCGTGTCGCCAGGGCAGTTCGCCAGGAAGGCATTTTTAATTTCAACATGGTGAGACCTGCTGAGTTATCGTGATTGAGATGTGTGTGGTAGTTGATTTTGTAATAAGCCTCTTACGGCTGCGCCGCCCCGAAAGAATCTTTCGTGGCCACCCGTTGGTTTTTACACAATTATTCTGTCACAAACTCCAGTGGGAGTGGTGGCATGATTCTGGGGTCGTTCAACTCGTGTGGACTGGGGATTCTTCCGCCGATGCGGAGGATTAATACCGGACGGCCACGCAGGTCGGCTTCTTCCATCAGGTTTCTGTTCTTCGGTAATTCTTCTTCGCGAATTCGATCTTCCTCTGTTTGAGGCAGAGCGATATCAGGTTGTTCGATGTAGATGATTTTTGTGACCAGTTGATCCTGAGCCGCTTTTTCGATGTCTTCTTCCGTCAAGTCGACAGGTATCGGATAGGTTTGTCTCAGGTGAGCGGGGGGATGGAGGCGGTCCATCAGTTCCAGTGTCGGATACAATTCCAGACCTGGATAGCCTTCGATGTTTGAGAGTTTGATGCGATACAACGGCCCGACCATGAAGCCTGCCTGAGCTGGTGAGGCTGCGACGGGAGCGGGATGTGTCTGTGATTGCAGGAATGTGACCTGACCACTGCCCGGCAGGCGAATCTGCACGGGTTGGAAGTAACAGAGGTCTGCTCGTCCCAATGCACCGGCCCACATGCCAGCCATACCGGGGGGCATGTGATGATGATTGAGGGGATGATAGTATCGCTGATCGGGAAATCGATCTTGAGCCTGCAAACGATCTGCGTTTGAGGTCAAAACCGTTCCGCTGAGAATCAGGAACCAGGCGATTGCTCTCATGGGAGGAACCACATTTTTGAAAAGTGAGAAAGGTCGGACGTGCGGAAGAGTTCCGTCAGTCGTTCCAGATGTTGTGAAGGGAAAACTTTGTTTGCGAAGGAAGGGAAACGTCTGCAAACAACTTTGAGGGGCTTGTAGCTTATAAAATACTGCGAGATCCTCAAAGAGAATTTCGCCACCCGGAGAATCCGGATGGCGAAATGGAGCTTTTTACATTACTGACCCTGCGGATAACCTGGAGGACAGTAGGTCCCCTGAGGTCCGCCCTGTGGATAACCCTGGGGAGGGCCGTAGCCACCTGGGCCTGCTGGTCCGCCGCCATACCAGGCAGGAACCGACAAGTCGTTTGGTCCGTGAACCGGATGCTTTTCGGTATACTCAACATCCTTCACAGGATGTGGCATGCGAATGCCTGGCTCATGTCGAACGCGTGTCACGAAGTGGTCTACAGGTTGGCCAACATCGTAGCGAGTGTTGTTGTAGATCGTGTGCGATTTCAGAGACGCTGGTCCGCCGTATGGCAGGTGTGGTGGTCCCTGCAATCCGATAGGTGTTCCTGAGCGGGGCATGCCCCAAGCCTGTGCACCGCCAACGCCGACGACTGGATTGTAGGCTGGCATACCAGGTCCGCCTGGTCCACCCATGACCATGCCGTTTGGCATTCCGGAATCTGTTCCGGCTGGTCCGATTGGCATAGGATCGATGAACTTGCCATTGTCTCCGTTGAATTTGTATTCATGAGAAACAGCCTGAATCATTTCGTCCTGCTGACCTGGCATTTCCAGATCCATGTTACCGATTCGCATCACAGCCATGATGGTTCCGCGACGATCGGCTTCGCTGACAGGATCGACACCGGGATCAAGTCGGGTTGAAACCAGAGTTTCGACACCGGCAATCGCCAGTTCCTGGAACTTGGCTTCTGGCAGGTAGATAACCTTAGTGACGAAGTTGTTGGTTTCGATTTGATCGAGGTCTTCGTCGGTAATCTGCAGTGGAATACTGTTGTGAGTCAGGTAAGCATCCGTTGTTGGGTGTGCAGGATAGACCTGCAGAGTTGGATACAGAACCAGACCTTCGCGTCCGGGGACATTTGTCGCTTTGAGGCGATAAGTGGCACCCTGTTTGAAGTTGTAACGGCCTGGGGCCATCATCTGGTTTTCGGCAAAGCCGACTGGAATCTGCCAGCCGAGCATCATGCCTGCAGGGCCGACGAAGCGGACCTGAGAAGTTCGTGGAATGAACTCAGCAGGTTGTGGAGCCAGAGGTGGCATGATAGCCGGGTAAGGCAAATCTACCATTGGTCCAGGTCGTTGCATCATAGCCGCAGGTGGAGCGTGATATTCGCCTTTGTCGATCACCTGCTGGCCATCCACGGCACAGCCGACACACACGACGACCAGTGTGCCTAAGGCCAGGAAATAGTACTTCATCTTTCGTCCTTTTTTCGTTATTGGCCGGAGGAGAACAACTGACGTCCGATTTCCGATCCGGTCGGTTACAACAATCGTGTTGAAAACCGAAAGGTGGCCAGAACCGACAAATCAATAGGTTCCAGGGGTTCCGTGCAATCTTGTCAATCCCTCTAACGTCCGAGGAATTCGATACAAATCTGGCAAGATTGCCATCGACTTCGATTTCTAAACTGATCTAAACTCCCAGCCGTTGTCTGATATCCCGAATTGAAGCGCGGTTATGCCATTCACTTTCGCACAGACAACGTCCTGTAACTTCTTAATCGGATGATTGAGGCCGGATTCTTTGGCAAATTCGTTATTTTCGGGCGAACATGAACATATTGCGCAGATTAACATTGGCAGCTGGCATTGCGGGAATCGCCGCAATCGGGCTGTTTGTGTGGCTCTCGCAGGCTGGAGATCTGAAGCAAACGGTGAAAAATCCTCAGGAATTACTGGGAAAAATGAAATCCGTGCTGAGCGGGAAATCCTCAGAGGATGAACTCGATCCCGCACTTCTGGCCGAGAAAATCCGCGAAGGAAATTCGCTGATCAGGCAATCCCGGCTTTTGCTGCTGCATAATATGGGACCGATCAGTGCCGAAGTTTTGCAAATAATACAAACGCCGACACAAAGTTTTCGAGCCACGGGAAAATACTGGCAGGCTCCGCAATCGAAAAGTCGGCTGCTGGTCGAGATGGAAATCGAAAAAGCCTCAGGGAGAATTCTGCAGGTTTCCAATGGACAGGTAATCTGGTCTGTCCGTGAAATTACTTCGGAGGCCGATCAGGCAGTTCGGGCTGAAAAGAGTAAAAGTGAAAAATCTGATAACGACAAGTATGATACCGAGAAACCTCAAAATCGACTGCAGATTGAACGTGTCGATTTGCAACGACTCTCCGATTTTGCCAAAGCGACCGGAGTCGACGAAACAGGTTCGCAATTCGCTCGGGAAATGCACAGTGGTTTGCCGGGTTTGCTTTCTTCGCTGGAAGCCCGGATGGATTTTCGAGCGGTTAAACAGGTGAGTATTAATCAGCAGTCCTGCATCGTACTTGAAGGGGAATGGAAAGCGGATATCCCGGAGAATCAACTGGAAGACGGATTCGCTGTGAAAGTGTTTCAGCAGTCACGTCCGGATCTTGTGCGCTTGTTCATTCGCGAAAGTGATCTGTTTCCGATGCGATATCTCTGTCTGAAACAACATCCTGATCGCTCGGGTTATTATGCTCAGCTGGCGATGGAACTGACGGAAGTGACCCAGCTGCCGAATCTGGATCCCTCGATGTTCAATTACCGCCCACCCGATGAACAGGTTCCGAATGATATTACGCACGAGTATCTCTCGCGGATCGCAACGTACGGAAAGGCTCCCGATGCAGTCGTTAAATAAGCAGTTTTTTTTGAAACAGGCTGAAGACAAAAAGACTGATAGAGGGTGCCACTGCTGGCTTGCCCAGCAGTGCGAACGTTTGTCAATTTTCAGTGACATTCGTTGGTTGGGGTCGAACGAAGTGAGCCCCCAGAAGGTTCGGGCTGGAAAAATCAATCTCAAATTGGCAGCTTCCATTTCTGGTCTGCTGGTTCTGGGAATTCTTCTGATCACCAGCACCATCCAACCACAGATCTCGGCTCAACCAACCGACGATCAGTTCATGCAAAATGGACTGCTCGTTTTGAATGATGGTCGCGTTCTCACTGGGCAAATCTCGATTCTCGAACGGGGTTATCTTCTGAATGGTTCCTCAGGTCGAATCACGATGCCATTCTCAAATGTGATCTGCCATGCCAGAACTCTGAAGGAAGCTTATCGTAAACAACGAGAGTCGATGACAAAGCCGACGGCCGATCAACATACGTCGCTCGCACGCTGGTGTCTTGTGAATCAGTTGTTTGCGGAAGCGGAGCAGGAGATTGAATCTGCACTGCTCTTGCAGCCTCATCATGTGGCTGCAAAAAAAATGCTGGCCCGTTTCGATGCCCAGAAGCCGAGAGAGCACGACTTCTCCAGCGCAGAATCCAGGAAAATGATGGATGACCTGCTGATCAATAAAGAGTTCAGCACCGCCCAGCCGATTGGGGGGCTCGATGCCGAGCTCGCCAAACAGTTTGTCACCACCATTGAACCGATGCTGATGAACAACTGCAGCAATACTTCCTGCCACGGCACCGAAGCCCGTAATAATTTTCGTCTAACTCAAAAATGGAACATCCGCGGCAACACCCGACACATCACCGATCAAAATCTTGATGCGGTTCTGCCTTTTATTGATTCGAAGACTCCCGAACAGAGCCGTTTGTTGACAGTTCTTGATGGACGTCACGGCCAGAATGGGCTGAGTGTGTTTACCGGAGCCCGTGCCAAATATCAACGCAAAGTTTTGGAACAATGGACGATTGCCGTCGGCTATTCTCAGGCTCCAGGCACGAAATCACTCGTCAATCAGGACCATAAACCGATCAAGCCGGAGGAACTGATTCCACCAACCGGCATCATGCCTGCCAGCTATGAATCGCATACGATTTCATCAGAGAGTCCGCTTAAGAAAGTGCGGGAGGAACAGGCTTTCGATCCCTTCAATCCTGATATTTTTAATCGCAAAGTCCACGGCAATTAATTTTAGGACAGGGATCCTGCTTGTTTGTCAGGCAAGAACACGGATTATTCTGGGGGCTTCGCTGCGCTTCGACCCCAGCCACCCATCGCCGAGATACTTCGATATTTGTTTGTCAATGTGCCAAGGAGGATGTTGTGCTCTTCTATTCAGCATTTGTTTGTCTTGCACTTGGCGTACTTTTTATTTTGATTCATGACCTTATGCCATTTATAGATTCCAGGTTCGGCAGTTCAAATACAAAGTGGCAGGAATTTATTCGATCCTACAGTGGATTGCTGGCGTATGTTCTGTTTACTGCTGCATTCTTATTAAGTGCAGCAAGATTTAGTATTTCAGAACTTCGTGGATTGTAAACTTGTTTGACACTGAGTAACTAACCAAGACATAACCTGCCCCGTTTTCTTTCATGAATTAGCCAAGTTTGGTGCGTAACTCATAGCACATCCAGAACACGGATAATTCTGGGGGCTTCGCTGCGCTTCGACCCCAGCCACCCACTGGAGAAATAAGAATGCCTGACAAAACTGAATTATTAAATTTATAAACCACAGAGCGGCTGTGT
>DEML01000017.1:25492-27589 GCA_002359185.1 Planctomycetaceae bacterium UBA2671 | reverse complement strand
CCGATCAGGTCAAATGTTAAGCGACGAATCAAAGTCCGACGGTCTGCTTCATCAGAGTGAGTAAGTCCCTGCTCCTGCAGTCGTTTCAGGATAAAAGCATCGACGGGAGTTTTAATCCAGGGATCTTCAATGGCAGGAACCTCGGGCTTTGCAACCGGTTGAAAAGACCACCAGTCGAAGTCACTCACTTGCGGCTCATGAAGCTGCAAACCCTCGGGCCAGTTCGCACCGGCGGCGATCCAGTCTTTCAACAGTTGACGTTCCTCTTCGGACAGCGGAGAAGCATCTTTGGGCATCGCCGCTTTGCCGTTCTCGGGCGTAATCAGATCGATGAGATAACTCGATTCGATATCTCCTGCTTCGATGTAACCACCAGCAAATGCAGACTCAGCAGACTGCATCGAAAAGTCCCCAGCCTTCTGTTGATCGTTATGACAGGTGACACAACGACGTTCGAGAATCGGCGCGATCCGATCCCGAAACAGGTCCTCAGCCCGCAACTGCAGCTGATGACACAACATCAAAGAGAAAACTGTGAACAGTTGCAGTAAAATTGTCGATTTCATAGAGACACCTCAACATCCCGATTTAAGGGATCGATTACTATAGTTGAAGGCAAACACCAGTGTACAGGAGTGTGTTCAAGCTTTGAAGATCATAGTTGCTTTACGGCTACAAATCTGACGAATTCATGTCTCTCAAATTTCTATTGGGCTGCCTGTACTTGATCCGAACGTATCTGTTTCTACGCCCAGTTTCTGCAGCATCGTTAGAAAGAGGTTGCAGAGCGGTTTGTTTGCGTCGTGTTTGAATGCCAGATGCTGACCATGATTGAAGTTGCCCCCGGCCAGAAGAATGGGAAGGTTTGTGTTGTTGTGGGTATTGGCATCACCCATATTGCTACCGAAGAGAATCATGGTTCGGTCGAGTAAACGGTCTTCACCTTCGATGGATTCAGAGAGTTGCTGAAACAATTTTCGGAGTAAAACCATCTGCTGCCGGTCGGCATCTTCGAGTTGCTGCATTTTCTGCTCGGACTGACCGTGATGACTCAAATTGTGATAACCGTCGGTCGTGTTCTGACCGGGATGCAGAAAAAACGCGGGAGTTGCAAAGGCATCGACCATCAGAGTGACAATACGAGTTGAGTCCGTTTCCAAGGCAAGTCGCCCCATTGAGAGCATGAGGTCGAACTTTTCAAAGAACAGCTTGGGGTCGCGGATGTCGTCCGGTGGCGTCTGATCGGTTTCAGGTTTGGGATGCGTTTCCCACTGCCGGGCAGTCTCAAGACGTTCCTCAATTTCTCGGACCGAAGTCAAATACTGATCCAGTCGTGTCTGATCATCGCGACCAAGGTTTTTTCTAAATTGTCGCGTGTCATCGAGCAGCGTATCCAGAATGCTGCCCCGCTCCTCTAAGTGATAGAGCTGTCGTTGAACCTCAGCCTCGTTGCCTTGCAGGAACATTTTTCGGAACAATGCATTCGCACTGTCTTCTGCTGGAAGCAGGACACCATCACGTGTCCACGAAAGACTGCGGTTCGCTTTATCAATATTGACTCCCAGATTCAGTGTCGGAAAGCGAGTGACTGGTCCCATCTGTTCGGCTGCGAACTGATCGAGCGAAATCGTATTACGGAATCCACTTTTTGTAGGACCACGAGCAGCTGTCAGAAAACAATTCTCTGTGCTATGTCCACCCTCGACATCCGGATGCGAAAGTCCGCTGAGGATCGTGAAGTCGTTACGGAAATCTGCCAACTCTGTAAGGTACGGCGAAAGTTCGTACCCCCGACCAGTCCCTGCCGGAAAGAATGGCTTGGGGAGCACACCCAAATTATTCGAGATGAGTAGCATCCGCTGAGGGGGTTGTGAATCAGAGACCTTGGCCGAAGCGGACTGCAAACTGTCGAGCAGAGGCAGTGCCAGCGTGACTCCCGCTCCACGAAGAAAACGGCGTCGATTGATTTTCTGGTGGTACATTACAGACAACCTTCCTTGCCGAGAAATATCCGGCTTTGCACCAATGCGTGTATCAAATCGCGAACGCGATAGTTATTCGATTCACAGGCATCCAGTATCGATTCAATCTCTTCTC
>DEML01000017.1:20127-25365 GCA_002359185.1 Planctomycetaceae bacterium UBA2671 | reverse complement strand
TTCTCGATCTGCAAACCGCACAGGAGTTCCTGTCGCATAAACACTGAACTGATGCAGGAGATTGCGGGCAAGTTGCCGGGGATCTTCTATTAGAATTTTCTTCAGGTCGTGGATGTTTCGAAAACTGCGACCATCCAGCAACTGACCGCTGGCATCGACAGGTTGGGTCAACGTAAAGGCAAAATCGTGGCCAGCACGATCGATTCCGGTGATGGATTCTCCTGTCTCAAAGCCTCGATAGTTTGTGCGCCATCCTCCCAGGATATCGAAGTTTTCGAGGGCCAGACCGACGGGATCGAACCGTGCATGACAACTGGCACAAGACTCCGATTTTGTGTGCAGCTCGAGCAACTCTCGAATTGTCTTCGCACCACGAATATCCGGCTCGACAGCGGGGACACTCGTTGGAGGTGGCGGGGGCGGTTGACCGAGCAATCGCTCCATGATCCACGCCCCACGAATGACCGGTGAAGTCGAAGTTCCGTTGGCTGTTACCTTAAGAATGGCGGCCTGTGTCAGCAATCCCCCGTAAGGGCTGTCATCAGGTAACGTGATTTTTCGTAAGTTCGAACCCGAAATTGTTTCAAGACCGTAATGCTGTGCGAGTCGATCATTCGCATAAACAAAGTCCGCATCAATCAGCACTGTTGCAGGCAGATTGTCGCGAATCATTGCCGTGAAAAATGTACGCGTTTCGCGATCCATCGATTCAATCAGATAGTCATCGAAGCGGTATTCCGGATGTAGTCGGATGTCCGGTTCATCACGACGAATGTGCCGTAAGTTAAGCCAGTAGTCGGTGAAGTTTTGCACGAATCGTTCAAAGTCGGAACTGGCGATCAGTCGATCTGTTTCCGAGCGCAGAGTTTCTGTATTGCGAAGCTTGCCCGTTTCGGCAAGAGACATTAATGAGGCATCGGGACGCGTATTCGTCAGAAAATGTGAGAGCCGGGAGGCAATCGCGTATTGATCAGAATAACTTGTTGCGGGATCTGATGGCTCTGGAAGATAAAGGAAATGACTGGAACAGAGGAAGGCTTTGTATCCGGTAAGCATCGCCTCTGCGAACGGACTTCCCATTTCAAGTCGTTCGAGAATCAGTTGTTCATACCGGAGGATGGCTTCTTCGGGAACAGGTTCACGGGCAGCGATTTTCACAAAGCGTCGCAAGAGTCTCCGGGCATCATCGACCGGATTCTGTGATTGGACATCCGTCCCGAACTCATCAAATAGCACATGGTGTGATGGGGGAGGCCAGGTCTCGTGAGAGATTGGGCCTTCTACTTCCAACCACTGGAATGCGACTCCGGGTTGGCCACCTTCTGGAAACGGCGGATAACGATAAGTCGGCGGTCCCCCGTTGACATTACGAGCCAACGGAACCGGCAACCCGAGTAGACTATACTCGAAGGTTTCCGTTGGGAGCAGTCGGATGGTCGTCTCGTAGACCTTAGATTCCGGTTCAATATCCATGATGCCGCCAGTCGCTCGGACATCCCCTGAGACATCAGCCCCGGATGGTTTCCTCGCACGGAATGTCATTGGGACAGATTGTATTGCGGGCTTGAGTTGATAGCCTTCCGTCTGCAAAACCGCCCGAGCCGAAAACCGGACTCGATACTCCCCCGCAAGCCTGGCGACAAAGCTGCGTGGATAGCCATAATACGGCCAGCTGGCCGATCGAAATAACGCCATCTCGAGTGCCGGGTCATCTTTGAACTGATCGAGTTCATTCGTAGCAACTGCCTTGTTATCTTTTGCAAAGAACATCGCTTCGCGTTCACCGAATGTGCTTGTTGTAGAGAATAACTGCGTGCCGTTCGCACGATACTTCGTAACCGGCGGCGGCTCTGCACTCGTGGCCATTGCTTTTTTTAAAGCAGCATCGGCTGCCTCCAGGTACGCGGTCAGCTGCACCCAGGACATATCCAGTGAAGTGGCTGATTTGTTAAAACGATGCTCTTCGCGATCCTCTGGCAGCATGTCACGAATATCCAGATTCGGTAACTGCAGTACATCGCGAAGATTCTGCTGATACTCATCCCGATTCAGTCGCCGCAGGGGGCCGCGACCGCTTGCGAGAACATCCTTCCGATCTACCGTGGTAATCGCATTACCGAGGATATCCACCAGGTGTTTACGATCATCAACGGATAGAGATCCTGCTTCAGGTGGCATTTCGCCAGCATCGACACGATTGAAAATCCGCACCCAGCGATTCCGAGTCAAACGTTCCTCAAGATCGAAAGTCAGCGACTCCAGATCCAGTCCACCTTCTGCTGAGTAACTGTTGTGGCAATCGAGACAGCGATTTTCAATCAATGCTTTTAAGTCGGCTGGAAATTCGGCAGCACTGGCGGATCGAATCATGAAGCAGAAAACGATCAACGCGACACATCCCAGACAAATCGACAAATCTAAACGATTAGACATCGCTAGCCTATTCGCCTGAGGCAGACTTCGAATTGTCGTGCGACTGATCCGTCTCAAGCGAGGATCTCCTGAATGACGTGGCCATGCACATCGGTTAAACGTCGTTCTATTCCATTGTGATAGTAAGTCAATTTTGTGTGATCGATACCCAATTGATGCAAAGCTGTTGCATGGAGATCGTAGCAGTAAGTGGGTGACTCGACAGCTTTGAATCCCAGTTCATCCGTCGCACCATAACTCATCCCCCCACGAATTCCTCCCCCGGCTAACCAGGCAGTAAAAGCACCGGCATTGTGATCACGCCCCTTGCCTTCGCCTCCCTGGGCACCGGGCTGACGACCAAATTCAGTCGTGCAGATGACGAGCGTATCGTCCAGCATCCCTTGTTGTTTCAGGTCTTTCAATAGTGCAGAAGCACCGTTGTCCAGCACGGCTCCCCAGTATCCATGATCGCGGACAACATCTTCATGACTGTCCCAGTTGGGACGAATTTTCTTAGCCGTCGTGTTCTCTGCACCACAATAGATTTGCACGAAGCGTACGCCCCGCTGAACCAGTCGACGAGCCAACAGACATTGTCGACCAAAGGGGCCAGAATCGGGATGCTCAATGTCATACAGATTCCTGATCGTTTCGCTCTCCTGACCGACATCAGTGACTTCCGGGGCACTCAACTGGAGTCGAGCCGCCATTTCATACGCTTTGATGCGAGCTTCGAGTTCGCTGTTCGTTTGCCTCGACTCCTGATGCAAGCGATTGAGTTGTTGTAAAAACTGAAGTTGCTCAGGATCGACCTGCCGAGAGTTCCCCGCAAACTCTTCGGGAGGGAACAGATCGGCAATCGGCTGTTTGGGATTCGCAGTCTCCAGCATCGTCGCCTGATGTTCTGCTGGCAGAAAGCCTGCTCCCCAATTGATGATGCCTCCCGGTGGCAAACCGCGTGGATCGGGCAGCACGACAAAGGCGGGCAAATCCTCCGCCTCGCTGCCAAGTCCGTATGTCACCCAAGAACCCATGCTGGGAAATCCTGGCAGTGTGAATCCGGTATTCATCATGAAGCAGGCCGGACCATGCAGAGCGGTTTTACTGTGCATCGAGTTGATAATTGCCATGTCGTCGACGCACGTGGCAAGCTTGGGGAACAGATCGCTCATCCATAATCCCGACTCACCATGCTGCCGAAACTTCCAATGGCTCGGCTGGCAATTCCCCGGCTTGGAGGCGAAGAATTGAAGTTTTCCATCGGGATCGAATGGCTGCCCGGCTCGTTTCTCCAGTTCCGGTTTGTAATCGAACGTATCGACTTGACTCATCCCTCCCGGACAGAAGATCTGAATCACCCGTTTGGCTCGAGCCGGATGATGAATCGCAGCACTGGACTCACCCGCAACCATCGCAGAAAAAGCCAGAGCCCCGAAGCCCCCGCCTGCAACTTTGAGAAAGTCTCGCCGCGAAGGTATTACAGAGTGGTCATCTGATTGATGTCCCGGAGTGTAACTTTTCATGAATTATCTTTGCAGAGAATACTGTACTCATTTCACGGATGATTAATCATTCGATAATTGCAATGCACTAAGCCAATACATCTCGAATCACATGCCCATGTACATCAGTGAGTCTTCGTTCAAAACCATTGTGGTAATAAGTTAAGCGTTCGTGATTGAGGCCCAGCAGGTGCAGGATTGTGGCATGAAAATCGTAAACTGTTGCCACATTTTCGACGGCTTTATAGCTGAACTCATCAGTTGCTCCGTAAGTGAAGGGAGCTTTCACGCCTGCCCCCATCATCCAGGCCGTGAACCCATCGGGATTATGATCTCGACCACTTGCCCCTGCCTGAAAGGTTGGCATCCGTCCGAATTCGGTCATCCAGACCACCAACGTGTCTTTCAGTAATCCACGACGTTTCATATCACGCAACAAAGCGGCACAAGGCTGATCCAGCACCGGACCATGTTTGTTGTATTGGTCGACTATCGCCTTATGACCATCCCAGTTACTCACGCCCTCCCCACCGGTTTGATAGGCACCATTAAACAGTTGCACAAAGCGGACTCCTTTTTCGATGAGACGTCGCGCCAAGATGCAGTTCTTGGCAAACTTGGCTTTCAAGGGATTACTCAAATCATCGGCTCCATATTCTTTCAACGTTGTGCTTGTTTCTGTCGACAGATCGGTCACTTCAGGCACGCTCAATTGCATGCGGGCTGCCAGTTCATAACTTGAGATCCGGGCAGCCAATTCCGAATCTCCGGGGAACTGCTCCAGATGCCGTTCGTTGACACTCTTCAGAAAATTGCGTGTCGCTAGATCCGTTTTGGCACTTGTTCCTGATGGAATTGATAAGTTCTGTAATGGCTTGACGGCATTGAACTCGGTTCCCTGAAACGCGGCTGGTAAAAAGCCGGGTCCCCAGTTATTGACACTCGACTGCGGAGTACCACGCGGATCAGAAATCGCGACATAAGCGGGCAGATTCTGGTTTTCCGTCCCCAGTGCCCATGTCGTCCACGCTCCCATACTTGGAAATCCGTCAAGCGTGTAACCTGTTGACATGAAATTCTCGCCAGGGCCGTGAGTGTTTGTTTTGCCCGTGAGAGAATGCAGAAAACACATGTCGTCAGCAAATTCAGCCATCTGAGGCAATAACTCGGAAATCATCTTCCCCGATTCTCCGCGCGGCTTGAACTCCCAGGGACTCTTCGTCAACATCCCCTGCTTGCCCTGAAACGTCACAATCTCCTCGGCTCCCGGCATCGGTTGACCGTGTCGCTTGATCAACTCTGGCTTGTAGTCGAACGTATC
>DEML01000017.1:19618-19995 GCA_002359185.1 Planctomycetaceae bacterium UBA2671 | reverse complement strand
TGGCTTGTAGTCGAACGTATCGATCTGACTGCAGGCTCCCGAGCAGAAAATGACGAGAACATTCTTCGCAGCAGCCTCATGATGCGGCGGACGAGCGGCGTAAGGATGAGCCGCATCAACCGCTGGACGAATAGGGCCACTCGATGCTGCCAGCAATTTCTGATCGTGCAACAAACTCGCCAGCGCGATGCTGCTCAAACCAGCAGTCGTGCCAGTGAGAAAGTTTCGTCGATTTAAAAGTGAATTCATCGTGTCACCTCAGCTACTTTTAACAGTATGAGAATTATAATGTTTCGCTTTAACCCTGTTCAAATTGGAAACCAGATTTCCTGTAACATCTTGAACAGAACCTCCGGGTGGCGGGGCGCTCTCGAAGA
>DEML01000017.1:8921-19474 GCA_002359185.1 Planctomycetaceae bacterium UBA2671 | reverse complement strand
AGAGAAGCCCCCGAATCGTTGAACTTCCGGGGGCTTCCGCTGAAGTCGAGCGCCCCCGCCACCCGTGTTTGATTATTTTCTGGTTTTCATTTGGAACGCGGTATAAATTCTGATTACGGAATAAACACGAACTCGTTTGTGTTCAACATCGCACGTGCAAATTGCAGCAGGCCTTCCTGCTGAATGAAGGCTGCACTCTCGTTGACCTCGGCTGCAGTCGGAGTTCGTTGAAAACAGAGTCGCCAGGCGCGAACGATTTGATCCCTCGGCTGCTCAGCTTCCTGCTGCAATCGCTCAGCAAAAAACTCGGCCTGCTGCATGAGAAACGGGCTGTTGAGCAAGTTGAGTGCTTGCAACGGAGTTGTCGATCGACTTCGCTGCGGAACAACCATACTTGCATCGGGACAATCGAAGGCTCCGAACACGCCATCTTTTTCCTGACGCACTTTGGTCATGTAAATCATGCGTCGCCAGTCCTCAGGTCCGAAGCCTTCTTTCGGGTGATAATGACGCACGTTTTCCAACTCGACCTCAAAGGCACTGAAACCCGGCCCTCCCCTTTGATCCAGTTGAATCTTACCACTGACCGATAAAATCGAATCGCGAATCGGCTCGGCTTCCAAACGTCGCGGCGGAAACCGCCATAAGAGTCGTGAATTTGCATCGACCTGCAATGCTTGTATGCGCGGCTTATTATCTTGCCGCCATGTTTTAGAATTGAGAATCAGTCGATGAATATGCTTCAATGACCAATCATTTTCGACGAGCTCACTCGCAAGCCAATCGAGCAGTTCGGGATGAGTTGGCGGTGTGCCGTTCAAGCCAAAATCGCTTGGCGTATCGACAATTCCTGTGCCAAAATGAAACTGCCATAATCGATTGACAATCACTCGAGCAGTGAGCGGATTCTCTGGGTCAGTCACCCAGTTCGCAAACGCCAGTCGACGGTCCTGCTCTTTGGCACCGACTTCCAGGTTTAAAGAGGTAAAGGCTTCAATTGCATTCGGCTCAACCACTTCCCGCTTTGCATCCGGCTCACCACGATAAAGCCGATGAGTTTGCCCAGGTTGAGAAAAACGACCAATCCACGCTTTGTTTCCAGTTTTTGAATTCTCAATGCGTTTCTTGATTTCCGTCAACCGTTGCAGCGATTTATTCCCCTCGCGAGCTTCGTCTTCAGAAACATTAGAGAAATCATATTTCGCCTCGCTGGAATTACCGGGCGGCAAACGATTGTCAGAGGAAGCGACGAGTTGCCAGGACTCTGAATCGATGGCTGATTCAATACGATAATCAATTGCCAGACGATCAGAATACTTTTGCTCTCGATCGCGCGCCCATTCGATACAATCAATCAGAACCGGTTCAGGAAATTCAATCTGAACCCATCCGCCACGCGCTTGAGCAGAAATCCAGCTGTTCGCGTTGCCATATTTTCCATCATTAATGTGTTCGAGTCGATGCAAAGGATGCACGAAATCACCCGACGAAGTTGCAATTGCACCGCGACTCGCCAGAGCGACATTCTGCTGATCAGAGAAGATTTCAAGTTCGTCAATGCAAGCCTGACCTCCGTTTGTCCCATTAATCGTAAAACGAACAAATTTGGCTTCTCGGGGAGTAAATATCTCCACATTGTGCCTGGCTGAAACCGGGGGAAGTTGATCCTGGGGAATGAATTTTGCCAGAAACGCTTCCAACTCTGTTTTCTCCCGTTGCATCGCATCGACTTCCTGCTGCACGCTTTCAGCTAGAGGCAACGCGGCTTCCCCATGGTTGACACCCGCGAAGATGGCCTGCATCGCGTAATAATCTTTTTGGCTGATCGGATCGAACTTATGATTATGACACCGCGCACATCCAGTCGTCAGGCCCAGCAACGCAGTGCCAGTCGTATTGATCATGTCATCAAGTTCATTCATCCGCTGGATTTGTGACAACTTCGGGTCCGATCCCTTAACCTGATCGTAAGGCCCCGCGACCAGAAAACCTGTTCCGACAGGAGCGCCGATTGCATCTCCTGCAAGTTGTTCGCGAACGAAATGATCGTACGGTTTGTCCTGATTCAAAGACGCGATGACCCAATCCCGATAGTGCCAGGCACCGGGACGCTCGCGATTCATTTCGTAACCGTGTGTTTCACCAAACCGCACCAGATCCAGCCAATGAGTCGCCCAGCGTTCGCCATAGTTCGGACTGGACAAGACTTGTTCAACAAGAGTTGACCAGGCCTGCTCACTTTCATCAGAAACAAACGCATCGACCTGCTCCGGTGTCGGTGGCAAGCCGAGCATAATCAGATACAACCGACGAACCTGCACCCGGCGTTCAGCCTCAGGCGACATCTCCAAAGCATTCTCTTTAAGTTGATGCTCAATGAATTCGTCGATACTGTTGAATTTGTCTGAGCGTTTGACGGGCTGGAATGACCAGTGCGTCAGTTCCTGAACTTCTTCGGGTGGACCATAATGATCGGGCGTTTTTGCCCCGGCTTGAATCCACTGGGCAATCAGATCAATCTGCTGATCGGACAATTTCTCGTCCGGCGGCATCGTTCGTTCCGGTTCTTCGTGCCGGATCAGTTTCAATAAAAAGCTGGCTGCGGGATCGCCCGGTACAACTGCAGGTTCCCCGGAGTTCCCGCCACGGAGTAAGTTCGCCAGTTTGTCGACTCGAAACTGACTGCTTTGCTCGTCCGGCCCATGACAATCAATACAATGAACCCGCAGAATCGGCTCAATATCCCGGACAAAGTCCACCGCTTGAGTAGACTTTGAAGATAAGGTTAATGAGAGTATCGGAATCAAGACCACGAACGCAGTTCGCCACCAGCGGTGTTGAGGAGACTGGCTTGAACTGCTTGTCCAATTGGAGTTGTTAATCGACATACAAATACTCATTGGTGTTAAAGAGTGATCGACAAAGCGCGAATAATCCGTATTGTTTGACGAATGAAATCGCGAATTGCTGCTCCTGCCCCTGCGGCAGTCGGCAAAGTGACAATTCAAACGCTCGGTTCACTTGCCCGGAAACATCCTCGCCCGCTTCCGCTTCAATGCGCTGGGCAAAATATCGCGCCTGTCGCAGCATGAAATCGTTGTTGTAGAGGGCCAGCGATTGCAGCGGAGTTGTCGTTGTCATCCGCTTAGCCGTCAAGTTGGCGGGATCGGGACAATCTAATGTCGTCAAAAAACGATCCGGCGTCGTACGGACGACATAACGATAAATACTACGTCGAAAGAGAGCCGGTTCGTCTGCCGTGATGTATTGATAAATTGGTGCGTAAGCCTCCTGGTAAGTGAAGTCTTCAAAACCGGGACCACCGCGTTCCAGGTTCAGACAGCCACTCACCATCAAGACAGCATCCCGAATGGCTTCGGCTTCGAGTCGACGGGAATTCTGTCGCCAGAGCAATCGATTATCTGCATCGATCATCATGCCGTTTGCATCCTCATTGTGACGGGATTGTTGTTTGTACGTTTCACTGTTGAGAATCAGGCGATGCATCGCTTTGAGCGACCAGCCTTCCTGCTGGAGTCGCATCGCGAGCCAGTCGAGCAATTCAGGATGCGAGGGCCGATCACCTCCGAAACCGAAGTCGCTGGGAGTGTTGACGATTCCCTGTCCAAAGTGCCAATGCCACAACCGATTCACAATCACCCGTGGCGTGAGTGGATTCTCTGAATGCGTGATCCATTTCGCTAAAGCCACACGGCGTTCACCTTCGGCTGAATCAAGAGTTCCTAAATCAGGATCGAGCATCGAAAGTGACTTCAGTGCCCCTGGTGCAAGCGGAGGACCTGAGGGTGACTCGGAATCACCGCGAGTCAGCAAGTACACCGGAGTTGAGTCTTTCTTAGTAACAACCCCATAAAATTTCGGCGGTGCTTCGAGCGAAGAAAGTTGCTGCTGAGTCGAGATACGTTCGAGTCTCAGGTCTGTTAATCGCTGCTGATCTTCCGTACTCAACTCAACGGATTCATCCGACTTCAAAACGGGATCGCCAAATCCGATTTGATCGTGCCCGTAACCATTACCACCATCGGTCGAAATGAGTGTCAGGAATCTTGAGTGGAGCGGTATTTCAAGATCGATCTCCTGCAGACCCTGATCGCGTCCCAGATGCGAAAACTTCGCAAGTAAATTCCCATCAAGATAAATCCACGCATCAGCACGAAAGCCACCCGAGGCACCAAAATATCCGACCTTTGCCGTAAATCGCAGATTGGATGCATTATGAGATTTGCGGATGGCTTCAATATCAAAGGTAATCCCCGAGTTCGCATGCAGACCAAGCAGACTGTGTCCCTCTTTGGTGAAGTCGATACCACCCAACTCTGGTGAATGCTGACTGGCAACAGGTCCATTTCGAATGAGGTCCCATGCAGCACCCGATGTTTTATTCAAACCGGAAACTGTCAGCCCAGTCGAACTGACGGTAATCTCAGCAAGACCGTCCTGGCCATCGGGAACGAAAACCCCATCAATGAATTCGGAACTGGTGGTGACAAAATTGTTTGTCACAACATTATCAAGACCACTTAAGTTGCGGATTTGACTCTCACCGCTACGTACATCGATTCCCTTCCGAAAAGTCCCACTGCCCAGTCCATTGCCTCCACCAACCATGTCGGCGAGATTAAGCCCGGAACCTTCCAGCTTGCCGATCTCAGTGTCAATTTTCTGTAGTGTTTTGGTCAATTCCGTTTTGATATTTTCATATCGAGTCATTGCGTCATCACTGACAACACGTTCTTCACGTTTGATCCCTGCGAACACCGCTCGTAGCTGGTAATACTCTTCCTGAGTAATCGGATCGAGCTTGTGATCGTGACAGCGACAGCAGTTGATCGTTGTAGCCATCGTGCTGGTCATGACTTGCGTCGCCATATCATCCAGATCCAGTGATCGAGCAGATCGCCTCAGTTCCTCGCTTTTTGTTTCAACCTGACCGACGAAGTCCCACGGGCCAGCCGCCAGAAAACCAGTCGCAATCACAGCCTGCTCATCCTCAGGCCATAAGACATCCCCGGCAATCTGCTCCTGAAGGAATCGATCGTAAGGCTTGTCTTCGTTGAGGGAGTTAATCACGTAGTCTCGATACCGCCACGCACTATCGCGGCGTTTATCGCGTTCAAAGCCATGCGTATCGGCATAGTGTGCCAGGTCCAGCCAGTGCTGCGCATAACGCTCGCCGTAGTGCTGCGAGTCCAACATCCGATCGACTAACTTAGTGTAAGCATCCGGATCCGGATCGTTCACAAACTCTTGCACTTCCTTGGGTGTGGGAGGCAGACCATGCAAATCGAAAGAGAGCCTGCGAATTAATGTCCGACGATCAGCCTGTGGACTCAACGAGAGACCATTCTTACGGAGCTTCGCTTTAATGAAGTCATCAATCTGTAATTCAGTCGAGTCGTTAAACTGGCGAAGCGGCTGTAACGACCACCAGGAAAAATCCGCTTTTGACTTCTCTTTCAATACAACGTCATCAGGCCAGGTCGCTCCCTGTTGAATCCATTTTCGAAGTAAGGTCACATGATCACCGGAAAGCGGTTCTGCCTCCTTTGGCATGGCGGGTGCCTCACCATTATGTGAAGTGACCAAATCCATCAAATAGCTGCTGTCGGGGGCGCCGGCAATGAGGTAATCATTGGCTTTCAGATCCTCAATCGTATCCAGCGAAAGATCTCCCTTATCAATTC
This sequence comes from Planctomycetaceae bacterium UBA2671, assembly GCA_002359185.1. GTDB lineage: Bacteria > Planctomycetota > Planctomycetia > Planctomycetales > Planctomycetaceae > Rubinisphaera. Next base: position 13,769 of record DEML01000017.1, on the reverse strand, counting down.
CGGGAGAATGGCAGCGGAGACAATGTTCGACAAAGATAGGTGCAATCTGCTTCTTAAAATTGATAGGCGTTTCGTCAGCACTTAGTGGAGAGCAGATTGCCAGGATAATCAGGACGCAGAGAGTCCGTTGAAATTTCATACCCCTACCTCCTTCTTTAATCGATTCAAAACGACTTCCATGTGCTCTCGCATAACCCGTTCTGCAGCATCGGGATCATGAGATTCGATGGCGGAATAAATCTCACGATGCAGACGGCGCCCCAGTTTATTCTCACGAGGTGTTGGTGTCGTCTTGGCCATTTGAGTGACGACAAATTCGTAGATCACTTCCATCAGATTCTGCATCAACTCATTTTGAGCAGCTTCTAAAATTCGGCGATGAAAGCGGAAATCGACATCAAGCAATTCTTCGTAGGGACGGTCAATAGAATCGAGTTCTTTGAGGAGCGTTCGCAAGTCCGATAGATCGTCTTCGCTAGCACGCTCGGCTGCCAGACGAACGGCTTGCACTTCAATAGCTGCCCGGAGTTCGGCGTAGGAAAGCAATTCCCGAGGCGCAAGGGTCACGGCAGATTGCAACAATTGCACACAATGAGCCAGTTTCTCTTTTCCAGCAACAAAAGTACCGTTGCCTCGTTGAATTTCGACCAACCCCAAACCCTGTAACCGAGCAAGTGCCTCACGCAATACCGAACGGCTTACCTGCAACTGTTCGACCAGTTCCAATTCACCTGGCAGGCGTGCTCCAGCAGTTAGCTTTTGCTTCTGGATGACATCGCGAATCCGTTCAACCACTTGATCGACAGAAGACTTTCGCTGAGGAGACTTCAGGTTTGTACTCATGATAACATCCAATACATCACCCAATACGGGGATCTTTCCTCACCTTATCAATCATGGCAATGGTTCAGGTAACGATCACTTTCAATTCTCATCTATAGCATTTTCAAAAAATTACCTGCAGCGTCCGGCAGGAGCAAATACAGCGTTTCAGGGCATTTGAGGTCCAAGCGACTGCAGAAACCATTTGAAAATGGTCTAATCGTCAAGTCGCATTTTTGATTCTCAAATAGTGTGTGTAGAACTGAGTGAGGATTCCGAGGTCGTTTACATAGTAACGTTTGACCGCAAACAAAATCCCGAAGCAGTAAACTTGGAACTGAATGCAATGCCAGGTGAGGAAGGTGGCTAATTTCTGCTTGACAATATTCTCTGATAAAATTACTTCTGTGTGAGAAAGATTGGTTTGGATGAGGCATTAATCCTTGAGTTCAATTGTAATTTCGGGATTATCACCAGCCTTAATCGATTGTTTCAGCGGGGATGTTTTGAGTTCTCCATACTTCTCTGGAATCAGAGACTTTCTGGTCGCATACGGGTCACTGGGTGATGCTGGTTCCAGCTTAGTAATCAGTACCTGATGTTCACCGGACTGAGCTCCATCACTATTCGAATAAGTCGTTAATGTGAATTCGCCTTGATCGTCGCTCGTTCCAGATGCTGGCCGACCATTTTCTGGGATAAACATCACATTTGCCTGAGCAACGGGCGACCCTTTATAAATGACTTTCCCCTTAACAGCATAAGTCGCATCTCGGTTCACGCCGCCACCGCAGCCTGCCAAGAACAGAATTGCCATACTCACTATCTTCAACTTCAACACTGTTTAGACTCCTCGATACAACTTCTGACTGAAGAGCTGATTCTGATATCAACTACGGCAAATTGCACAGCTATACCCTCTAAAATTCACCAAGCGGTTGCGCATCCCGGCGATCGCCCAATTTCTGGTATGTTACCATGTCAATGTTTTCACTCAGAAAATGTACAGAACCATCACATAAGAGGAACTGGGCACCTCCGTCATGACTGGATTTAAATCCCTGAGAAGCTCCCCATTGCCCCGTGTACTGATTACAACCGGTTCCCGTGCCCGGCTCTCCCTCACAAGTATTGAAATTAATGGCGACTCCCGTCCCGGTATACAATGCATTTTCTGCCATCCAGCCATCACGGGTATGATTTGCACAGCGTGGACGAATTTCTCCCAGAGCGATCGTGTTGGAAGTTCCATCACGAACATCCTTGAATTTGGCAGCCCAGGCCCAGTGACTGAAGACTCCGGAAATATTCTTACTGTCCAGTGAGTCTCCTCTTACCGTTGGACCATTCCCAAAGTAATTATTATGAGTACCACACGGGCTGTTGGCCTGGCTTCCCATACTGAAAGAGTAGTTCGCCAACGCACGCCGCTGCCCATTGGAATCGGTCGTATGTGTTGCACCACCAGTCCAGATGCCGTCATGATCATCCGAGGGGCAGATCAATGTTGAAATCACTACGGAGTGAACTGGCTTGCCGTCAGGTGTCATGCTATGGAGGACCGTATCCACATCAAAATTACAACTGTCGAACAATGGCCCCTGCTCTAAAAAAGGTAGCAATTTAACATATGGGCTTCCTTTATGGGTTGCGTGATCCACCCCCCAAGTCCCGGATGAAATAATGCAGTTCATCGGGAAACGTCCGTGGGTATCGTGATAATTATGCAGCGCCAAGCCAATCTGCTTCAGATTATTCTTACACTGACTACGGCGAGCCGCCTCTCTTGCCTGCTGAACTGCAGGCAGTAATAATGCAACCAGTATCGCAATGATTGCGATCACCACAAGAAGCTCGATTAATGTAAACCCGAGCCGGACCTTGTTTCGCTGACCAGACATATGAGTCTCTCACTTCTAATGAAAAGTATAAAAATGTAATTAAGGCTCCTGCCTTCGAACCCGAAGAGGCATAGCCCACAAATCCGCAGTTATTTTGTTAAGATAAAATCAACTGTATTCTTTTCGCCTGAACTAAGATTCGCCTTGAGTTCGGTATTCGTATTGTATTTTTCCGGAACAGCTTCCTCAAAAGAAGGCTCCATGGTCACGCCATCGGTCCCCAAAACCTGTTTGCCTGTTGGCCGGGGGGACCGGATCTCGACCCGATACTCCCCAGGGCCTGGCGCTCGGTCACCTAGCATCGTGTACTGATCACCCTCGATTACTGCTCCGGCAGCAGGCCCTGGACCGACTGGAATAAACGTTATTGATGCACCTTCGTTTAAAGGAGCACCATCGAGTGTAACCTTGCCTACAACGTCCACTCGATCGATTCCATCTCCGCCACAGCCTATCATAATCAACGAGCACAATCCCAGAAGCACACCCTGCAAACAACTATTCACAATACCAACTCCACCGAAATATTCATGGGGAAATCCCTCAGGCATACAAAGGGCTGATCTATCTGACAACTTAATTCAGAACGAATCAACGAGCGACATAGTTGTGAATCAAAACTCACCAATAACCTCTTTGCCGTTCATTGTTGAAAGGCCCTGATAAATCTCCAGGGAGATATTATCAGAAATGAACCGTACCGCTCCATCGCCCAATAAGACTTGAACACCACCGGAATGCATACTCCTGGAGGCGACGCTCACGGAATTCGGGTTTGAGCTAGCGGTGACACAGGGCTGATTCTCCAAAGGCCTGTTCACACATCGGGGAACGATATCTGGAGCGGAAGTATTTGGCGTCAATCGCGTATAAATACTGTAGGCATCCGGCTCATCATTCCAGAACCAGCCCCTGAAATCATTATCTCCAGTATACATCTGAATCATTTCCATCACGAGCAAGGTATTGCTTGTCCCATCCCTCATATTTGCAATCCTTGCCCCAAAACAGTTACCGAAAGGAGGCGAACTGGGACGAAAACTATCAATCGTCCCGCCGCTACTCTCGGCAGTGCCGTCGCCGTCACGGTCCGACCACGTACCTTTGCCCCAGTTGAGCCCGTAATTCCCCCGAATACTTGTACTGGCATCAGTCGTCCAAAGCTCAGTCTTATCGGTGGGACAAATCATTACCGGCACATGCAGAACTCGCACAGGCCTATTAATGGCGTCATGCCAATTCACATTGAAGTTATATTGATCATAAGCCGCAGATTGCTCAAGAAATGGATACAAATGAATAAAGAAAGATTGTCGTATGTTTGATCTCGAAGAATTGACCCGATATTGCATTCCGGGAGGGAATTTACCATGGGCATCATGGTAGTTATGCAGTGCCAACCCAATCTGCTTAAGGTTGTTCTTACACTGACTCCGGCGTGCCGCCTCTCGTGCCTGCTGCACAGCCGGTAGGAGCAAAGCGACCAATATGGCAATAATCGCTATGACAACCAGCAGCTCTATCAGCGTGAATCCCCTGCGAGATCCGACTTGCCCTGAAAACATGAGTTCTCTCCAAATCAGAGTGAATAGATAATACATGGAATTAGACTGAAAAATATATCATCAGTATCTAATGCAGTCACCTGCCTCAAATAAACGTTGTATCCGAAAATGAAATTTTGCAAATAACTGGAGCGATCTGAGGTTATCTGATTATGACAATTGAACATGTTAAAAGTACCTGATAACAACCTGAGAAAGGTGTTTTAGAATAACACCTGTATCCTGATTTTACTCCAAGTTTTCCAACAGATGTCTGACATCTTACTGATTGCATCAATATATGTCAATTCCTCAGATGGAAACATGCAAGTACTACCAACAAATTTTCTATGGCAAATTCAGGCTCTTTGGATACGACCAAAAATCATTCACTCACGAATTAGGTACGCGAAGAAAGTTGTCACCTGCATCAGGCTCAGATCCGCTCGGTCGCGAATATATTCCATGACCGCTTTACTTGTGACATTAGCGCTCTTTGCCTCGGAGTTATTATCCATGCGATGGGTCTAAAACCCTTGCCTTCAGGCGAAACCTTTTGGTTCTTTTTTCGTGGGTTCAAA
>DEML01000017.1:0-8788 GCA_002359185.1 Planctomycetaceae bacterium UBA2671 | reverse complement strand
GCGAAAGGACTTCAGTCCGAAGCTTACGGCCAAAAAACCAATCGGCTTCAGCCGATAGGAATTCAGTTAACACCAGACACTTCGAAGGAATTGGAAGCCTAATCGAATATTAAATTCTGAGTATCGGGTCATCAGAGAATACTCCGATGGCCCGATACAATTTTCAACATTCAAAACGAAACGACTCTAATGAGTCATCACTCACCCATTTGGAGGTTACGACAATGAACAGTTTGTTCGCGATTCTGAGCACGATAATGCTGGTGGGAATCCTCGGAAACCCAATACAATCCCATTCCGCAGTGGAAAATCTCAACAGGGACAAAAACGGGGCAAGCGGGGTACATTAAAAATGCACAATACGCTCAAATACTACAATATAAGGGGTTTGAGAGCCTAGTTTTCAATACCGCCCTGAAAGATTCTTTCGGGGCCACCCGCAAGAAGCCCGATGTAGAACTCTATCATCAAACTGAAGACTTCTTGTGGACGTTTTTGAGTAGGAGTGTGACTCTATTGTTGATTGAACGCCGTCCCCTCGCTGACGCTTCCGGTTATGATGTAGTCCACATTGGAGACCAATATGCGTTGAAAAAGGGACGGTTTTGATTTAACCGTCCCTTTTTTCGTATTATTTCGAGCTGAATATTCTTATTCGCGAGCGAAGTCGAACATTGGTGTTGAGAGGTATCGTTCGCCGGAGTCGGGTAGGACGACGACGATGGTTTTGCCTTTGGATTCCGGACGGGCAGCGACTTTCAATGCAGCAGCCATGGCGGCTCCACAACTAATGCCGCAGATGATCCCTTCTTCGGTGGCCACTCGGGGAGCCATTTCCAGAGACTCTTCATCTGTCACCTGAACGACTTCATCGATGAGCGACATATCGAGGACATCGGGAATGAAGCCTGCTCCGATTCCCTGGATTTTATGCTTGCCAGGTGAGCCGCCCGAGAGAACCGGACTTCCCGTTGGTTCGACAGCGATCGATTTCACGGGATGCTTTTTCTCTTCTTTGAGGTAGCGAGTGACCCCGGTAATTGTCCCGCCGGTGCCAACACCTGCGACAAAGATGTCGATCTTGCCATTGGTATCTTCCCAGATTTCCGGGCCTGTCGTTTTGAAATGAATGGCAGGATTCGCCGGATTCTTAAACTGTTGAGGCATGAAGTATTCTGGATTTTCGGCGATTTCGGTCGCCGTATTGATTGCACCCTTCATGCCGTCTGCTCCGGGAGTGAGATGCAGATTGGCACCGAAGGCACGCAGCATCATCCGACGTTCAACAGACATCGTGTCAGGCATGCAGAGAGTGAGATCGTAGCCGCGAGCGGCACAGACAAATGCGAGGGCAATTCCGGTGTTTCCGCTGGTTGGTTCAACGACTTTCATGCCAGGTTTGAGCTTGCCGGATTGCTCGGCTTCCCATATCATGTTCGCGCCAATGCGGCACTTCACGCTGTAAGCGGGGTTTCGACCTTCGATTTTCGCCAGTACTGTGGCTCCGAGACCTTCGGTCAGTCGGTTGATTTTGACGAGTGGTGTCCGTCCGATCGTAAGCGAATTGTCTTCAAAAATGGGCACTGCGTTTCCTCCGTGTCTTTGGCAAGCGATTACTATCCATCGTGAAATCGTCAGTCGTTCAGTGCAATTTTATAGCCTGAGTCCATCCACGCAACGTCATTCTGAACGGCTGTCTCTCCGGATTATCGGCAAAATCGGCAGAAAAGGCAAATATTTTCCAGTCGTTTTCGTTTTACAGCGAGAACAGAGGAAAAGATCTACAAGCACGAAGCGCAAGCGAGTGTGTCTTTCGATGATGATCTGTTGACACACTCGCTTGCGCTTCGTGCTTGTATATTAGTGATTACTGGCGAAGTCGGCGGTATGGTTGTGCGACTGAGAATTCCGTTGGCAGTGTTTCTGAGCGGTCTTCTTCGCGGAGTTGTCGTGTGACTGGAGCAACGGGCATGATTGCGGTGAAGCCGACTGGTCGGGTGACAGGGGGCTCCATTGAGAGTGGACGATTTGTTGCGACAGATTGTGACGGGCTAAGTTCGCCAGTTAAATCAGCCAGCAAGCGAGCAGTAGCAGCCGGGATGATGACGACCTGGGTTTGACCGGGTGCGTTTGGTTTTTCGATGATGATGGTCAGTTTTGCCCCTTCTGAGTTGTTCAGGGTCTGGAGCATCTGGTTCGTATATTGGGGATCGATGGCTGGTGCACTGACGGGAGTATTTCCGCTGTTGTTGGCGAATGCGTTGTTGCTGGTTGCCATCGTATTGGCGAATGCCTGATCGGTTGAGTTGCTGGAAAGGAAAGCAGCTGCGGGATCATTGGGTTGACTGGCATTGGTTTCGACGAGGATTTGATTTTCGCCGGTCATACTACTGCGGCGAATAATGTGAGTGAGGCCGCAACCTTCGAGCAGTTCCACGACGGGATTTAATCCGCAGTACAGTCCCCGTTTTTCTTTAGGATCAGCTGCGATGCAGACACCGACAATTTCGTTGTTTTCGTTGAACAGTCCCCCACCAGAGCGTCCCTGAACTGGAATTCCCGTACATTCGATGTTATCTGGTCCTGTGTAGCGGTTCAGAGCGGTGACTTCCAGATTTTCAACAGTCGGGTTCTGACCACCACTGCAGCCGACGCTAATGACAGTTTGTCCCTGTTTCAGGGTCGTGGGAGCGTTGGCCAGTTTGGCGACGGGCAGAACACCGTCGGTTGGCAGTGAAACCAAACCGACATCGGAATCGAGATCGTACTTTTCGACTTTACCGACGAAGCTTTCGAAGCGGTCGTCGACGAAGATATCGATATCGACTTTGGAAGATTCGGAGAGTGAGCGGAAAATGTGGCCACAGGTTAGAACGTAAGTGAGTCCGGGTTTTGATTCGATGACTGTTCCGGAACCGTAGTTGATTCCCTTTTCATCGCGAATTCTTAAGCGAACATTGGCGGCAGCGGAATTGATGTGTGGTGTCGGGCTGGTGACGTTGGTTCGCTCATCGAATTGAGCACGGATGACGGGAGTGTTCTGTGTGTTTGAAGCAACCACTGCTGAGTTGGCGACTGGTTGAGTTTGATTCATATCCGGGAAAGGTTGAGGAGAGTTTAAGACTGCAGGAGCTTGAGTTTGAGCAGCCATTGTCTGTTGTGGTGGCTGGGGGTTCATGTTCGGAAACGCACCGGGTTGTCCAAGATTGGGTTGTTCATAACCGGTATTGCCGCGTGATTGTGATTGTTCAGCAGTGTTGGAGGCGATCATCGTTTGTTGAGCAACTGGCTTTTCCTGAGGGATAGAAGCGAGCATGCGTCGGAGTTGATGTTCTGAGGTGCGACCGACTTCGCGGCCAACTTCGCGGCCATCGACAACCAGGACAAAAGCGGGGATGGAAGTGACCGAGTATTGACGAGCCAGATTCGGATTTTGGTCGATATCGACCTTCTGAATCGGAAACCCCTCACGTTCCAGCTTGTGAACAATGGGACTCATCTGCTGACAGGGACCACACCACGTGGCGGTGAAGTCATAGAGAACTGCTTTTTGAGCTTGTGCCTGATTGGCAATCGCGAGTGCAGACAAGACGGCGATCGAGAACACGATCGGACGGGCAGTATATTTCATAGATTTCTCCGGGAATCCATTCGCCAGGAGCGGCAGATTGGTAAGTTTGCATCGAATCGACGGCGATGAGACTATCTTTTCGAAAATTCAATCGCTGTGAAAATCTGTTTCAGAAAAACTTCTGAGTCTGATTTTCTCAGTGTCTGTAAAGCCGATGATCCATCATCGGTTTGTAGACTTTACATCGCCCGGGCGGACACTATTACAATTTCCAATTCCTGAAAAGGGGAATTTGTAAATCCGACAAATGGCGATTAAAATTTTAACTCCCTGAATAACAACAACTTACACATGGTGTGCAATTTTTTGACGTTCAACAAATTGCGAATTAAGAGGTATGTATGCAGAAGTAGTGCCGAAATGATGGGAAATCCATCAAACCAGACGAATCTTGCAAATATCGCTGTAAAATCCTGTTCCCGACAGTCTTTTGGCGGTACGATACATCAATCCTCCCTGAATTGTCCTGCCTTTGACCGCCCTGACTCCGCTCCCGTTCTGAAAATTACAAAACTTTGGAGAATTAATGACCGTGAATGTACTTTTCACACAGTTCGCCCCTGTGAAGATGTTTTGCCTGATCGTTTTCGCCACGCTTCTGCCGATTGGTTTGGCTGGTTGCAGCCAGGAAGCGGAGATCAGTTCCTATACAACTCCCAAACCCGATGATGTCCATGCGGAGAATCATCTGGCTGAGAGTGAACGTCCCGAGCGAACCGCTCCGGCGGCGACTCCGCCTGCTCAAAATGAGGAAGCCCCCAAGCCAGCCCGCATGTATGCGGCTATCGTGCCCGATGGCGATCAGAACTGGTTTTATAAAATGACTGGTCCTGTGGAACCGGTCGGACAAATTGTCCCACAGCTGGCTGAATTCGTTCGTTCCGTTACGTACAATGAGGGTAAGCCGGTGTGGACATTGCCGGAAGGCTGGCAGGAACAGCCGGGGAATCAGTTTCGATATGCAACTTTGGTTGTACCCGTTGGAGATGCCACTCAGGAATTTACCGTTTCTGCATTGCCAGCCTCGGGGGACATTTCCACCGATGTTGTGATCAACATTAATCGCTGGAATGGTCAGTTGGGGTTGGGAGAAATTACGACTTCTGATCTTGAAGCTGCCAGTGAGGATGCGACTGCCAAGCTTGCGAAAACAAAAGCGGGCGAGAAAACCGTTTACAGTATCAATATTGTGGGCGAGCAAGCAGGGGGTGGTATGGGAATGCGACCACCATTTGCAAGGTAAACAACTTTGGTAGGACAGGCTGGAAGCCTGTCCTACCTCGTTATCTCCAAAGCAATACCAACGAAGACATCAAACATAACTCACATCGATCACAGTATCGATATCAGCCAGTCTGGGAACGACTCATGGCCAGTGTTCAGGAAACTCGATCCTCATCATCAATCGACGAGACGCAATTCTCGGAGGGTGTCGCTGCCTTCCGTGAGGCCGTCAAGCCGCTCGCTTCGCTTAAGTTGAGCGTCTTTCTCTTCGCCTGCGGCATCTTTCTGGTGCTGGCGGGAACGCTCGCGCAAGTCGAGAAAGATATCTGGGATGTTGTCGCCAGTTATTTCCGCTGCTGGGTCGCCTGGATCGATTTTCAGGTCTTCTTTCCAAAGACATGGGTTCCCAACATGCAGAACATTCCGGGAGGCTTCTGGTTTCCCGGTGGCTGGATGATTGGTGGCCTGATGGCACTCAATCTGCTGACTGCCCATGCCCTGCGGTTCAAGGTGCAGGCCAAAGGGACACGAATGATCTGGGGATTGGTCGTGACTGCATTGGGTATCATTCTCACCTGGGCGATGATTGAATTCGGCACCACTCGGGAAGCGGTCTATGAAACAGCCGGTCTCGATTGGTCGACTTACTGGAATCTGCTTTGTTATGGCTTACTTGTTCCCGCAATTGGTTGTGGCGTGGCGGCCAGTTATCAGGCGAACGACAAATCGAAACGAGCCGAGTTCTATACATACTCCGTCATCGGCCTCATCCTGTTAGGAACCTCCTCATTTCTGATAGCCGGTGGGGAATCGGTTCGTTTGAACAATTCTGCCATGCGAATTTTGTGGCAATTGATTCAGGCGACTGTAGCCGGTGGGGTTCTGCTGGGGGGCTGCCTGCTGCTCTTTAAGAAGCGAGCCGGGATTGTGCTGCTGCATGCTGGCGTACTGTTGTTGATGTCGAACGAAATCGTCGTCTACTCTCTGCATGATGAAGCCAATATGGTGATTTCAGAAGGAGAAACTACCAATTTCGTCCGGGATATTCGCTCTTCTGAACTGGCAGTGATTGACCATTCCGATCCGAAAGAAGATCAGCAGACCGTTGTGCCGGATAAACTGCTGGTGAAGAATGCAGATGCAGAGACACCGATTTCCAGTGAGCAATTGCCGTTCGATATTAAGGTTCGTGAGTTCGTAAAAAATGCGGATTTGAAACCTCGTACAAAAGAGGACGTCAATCCAGCCGATTTCGGATTTGGTTTGACTCACACTATCGAGCCGATGAAACCCTCATCCGGCATGGATAGTTCCGCCGATTACGCGGGAGCCTACATCGATTTGATCGACAAGAAATCGGGCAAAAAAATTCACACGCTGCTCGTCTCGGCTCTCGCTTCTCAGGTTGATCGTCGGGATACTGTCAAAATCGGTGATAAAGAATATGAAGTCGCTCTGCGATTTAAGCGGAATTATAAACCGTATTCGATTCATTTGATTGACGTTCGCAAAGATGATTACATCGGCACATCGACACCGATGAATTACTCTTCTGAAATCCGGTTGGTCGATAAGACTCGCAATGAAGATCGACACATCAAAATCTGGATGAACAATCCGCTGCGGTTTGCGGGCGAAACATTCTACCAGAGTGGATATCAGAAACTTGGCGACAAAGAAGTGACGACGCTGCAAGTCGTGACGAATGAAGGTTGGATGATCCCGTATGTCGCCTGCATGATTGTGGCGATTGGGATGTTGTATCAGTTTGCATTGACATTGCTGCGATTCCTGAACCGCTATGCTTCCGGTCGATTGTCGGGCATGAATGAGTCTGGCGAAGAAGACGAACACCTGGGATCTACAGGCTATGTGACGAATTACGTGCCAGCTGTTGTATTAATGGTACTGTGCGGTTACTGGTTGGTTTCCCTATCGAAAGTGCCAGATTCTGCAGCTGATGAATTCAATTATTACGAGTTTGGAAAAATCCCCGTTGTTTACGATGGGCGTATCAAACCGATTGATACTCTTGCTCGAAATACATTGCGAATTCTGAGCAGTCGCGAAACGATTCGTACCGAGCCGGAATATGCGGACAGCGAGGAGAAGTCTGAAGGAGAGAGCAAAGAAGCTGAGACGATTCTGGGGACACAGTGGCTGCTTGAACTGGCATCGGGGTCACAGAAAGCCTTTGAGCGTCCTGTCATTCGCATTGATAATGATGAAATTCTTTCGACTCTTGAACTCGACCGTCGAAAGTCGCATCGGTTTTCATTGGAGGAAATTCAACCCAACATCCAGGAACTGGCTAAGGCTGCTGGGGAAGCTCGGGAGTTGAAAGAGAAATCGCCCGAGTCGCTGTCGATTTATCAGAGAAAATTGCTGGATCTTGAAGGCAAAATCGGCCGTGTCGATCTGGTGACGCGTTCGTTTGTCTCGCCATCGTTTGATCTCTCGAGCGATAAAGTGACTGAGCAGTTCATGTTTGCTCTGTCCGAAGCGAAACAGCTCGATGCCCGTCAGCCGCCTTTGTTGATTCCCCCTGTTCCTGAAGCAATGGGGCCAGACGAGGCGAATTTGAAACGGGATCAATGGGAAACTTATTCGAAGGCCTTCCTGCGAGATATTATTTATCCGGGTGCGTTCAAGTCGGAACCGAATCCGTTCTCGGGCAAGTTTGCTGAAATCATTCTGGCGTATCAGGATCAGGATCCTCAGGCCTTTAATCAGGCGGTGCGGGATTATCAGAAACTGCTCAAGGAATATAAAATTGAGAAAGTCAGCGTTCCGAAACTGGCGAATGAGGCACGGTTCAATAATTTCTCGCCGTTCTTCTATCCCGGTTTTCTGTATATCTTCGCTTTTGTCGTGACAGCCATCAGTTGGATGCTGCCTCAGATTGATCGACCGGCCAATCGTGCTGCTATGGGATTGATTTTCCTGACTTTTGCAGTGCATAGCTGGGCGATCTGGATGCGAATTCAGATTTCCGGTCGACCACCGGTGACGAATCTGTATTCTTCAGCCGTGTTTATTGGATGGGCCGGGGTGCTGTTTGGATTGATCTGTGAGTGGCTATTCAAGCGGGGCATTGGAAATGTGGTGGCCGCAGTCGCCGGGTTTGCCTCGTTGTGGATTGCTCATGGACTGGCGGGTGACGGAGATACCTTTACGGTTCTGCAAGCGGTTCTCGATACGCAGTTCTGGCTCAGCACGCATGTGGTTTGTATTACGTTGGGATACTCGGCGACCTTCATAGCTGGTTTGCTCGGCATGTATTATGTCTGTCGACGAAATCCGCTGGCGATGATCACGCTGATTGCAGCAGCCGGATGTGCGGTTGGTCTCAGAGAGTACGACTCCATTCCCCTCGTCTTGCGAAACCTGGGACCATTCCTGCTGGCGATTCCCCTGAGCATCATTCCGCTGACGCTGCTCACTGGGGCACCGCAGTTGAAATTGCCGACCTCAATTGAGAAACAATTGCCACGCATGATCTACGGCACACTCTGCTTCGCCTTATGGTTCAGCTTTGTTGGAACGGTTCTGGGTGGCTTATGGGCTGATGATTCATGGGGTCGTTTCTGGGGCTGGGATCCGAAAGAAAACGGAGCCTTGATTATTGTTCTGTGGAATGCCCTGGTATTGCACGCCCGCTGGGATCGGATTGTGGGTGATCGTGGTCTGGCTTTACTGGCGATCGCGGGTAATATCACCACTGCCTGGAGCTGGTTCGGTGTCAACGAACTTGGGGTTGGATTGCATTCGTACGGTTTTACCGAAGGGGTTTTGTTTAATCTGGCTCTATTTGTGTTCAGTCAACTGACGTTGATCGTGATTGGGCTTTGGGGATCACCACCCAAGTCGGAGAATTTGTAAAGGCAAACAGGCCTCGTACATGTCTAACTTAGTCGTCCCTGCATAACCCTG